>JAYSSS010000073.1:0-10262 GCA_043720415.1 Ideonella sp. | reverse complement strand
TGGCAAAGCTGCGGTGGGCCTCGGTATCGACCGCGGCGCTCCAGCCGGTGGCGGGGTGCTCAATGGCAAAGCGCGCCAACTGCTCGGTGATGGCGGGGGCGTTGAGGTCGGCTTTGACGGTGTTGTTGCGGGCCATGGCGGGGGAATCTTCAGCTGCGGTGGGAACGGTGGAGCGGCCTGTTGGGCCGCGGCGGGATGCGGCCTGCCGGGCCGCAACGGGATGCGGCCACTTGGGCCGCGACGGGATGCGGCCACTTGGGCCGCGGTGAAATGCGGCATGCCGCACTGGGGGGGCGCGAACGGCATCAATATCTGCGCTGTGGTCGGGCCCCAAGACTGTTTCTCTATGCGGAACGTCGATCCTGCATGTTGAACGATAGCGATTGAAGGCCAGCGGCCGCCTGCTGTCAAGTTGGTGGATGCCCCGTGGTGAATGCCCCGCGGGGCAGCCCCACGCGCGGGCTTCAGGGCCGATCAGAAATTGAATCCTGGCCTGAGGCTGGGGTGCCACCAAGGCAAATTCTGTGGCCGCCTGTGGCTGCCTGTGGCCGTCAAGCCAGCCCGCAGGGGATCAAGAAAAGGCCCGCTTGCCAAGAATTTCTCAGCCAACGCTTTAGAAGGCCACTGCAAGTCCATATTTTTAAAAGCTTTTCACACTTTTCGGCCCTCCTGCCCCGATCTAAGGGCTTGATTTTGTTGATTTTTTTTGTGACTTCGTTGACCACAGCGGCGGCCGTGAGATAAAGTGACTGTCAGTGGAGAAAAGTGCCGCATCGTGCCCGAAATCGCATTCCAAGGAAGCTCAGCGCTGGTGCTGGATGTCAAAGGCCGGATCACCGTGCCTGCGCGCCACCGCGACATGCTGGCCACTTTGGGCAATGGCGAGCTCACACTGACCAAGCACACCGAGGGCTGCCTGCTGGTCTTTCCGCGCCAGGCCTGGTTCGCCTTTCGCGAAAAACTGCTTGGCCTGCCCTTCAGCTCCGACGGCGTGCGTCGGCTGTTCCTGGGCAGTGCGGTGGATGTCGAGATCGACGCCGGCGCCCGCCTGTTGATCCCGCCCGAGCTGCGCACCGCTGCCGCCTTGACGCGCAATGTGATGCTGGTCGGCATGGGCCACCGCCTGGAGCTGTGGGACGCCGAGCGCCATGCCGCGCAAGAAGCCAAGGTGCTGGCCTCGGCCCTGCCCGAATCCATACTGGGCCAGGTGTTCTGATGAGTGCTGTAGACGCAGCACCTGCGGTCAGGCAACACACCGCCGTGCTGCTGCAAGAGGCGGTGGATGCCCTGCTGCCGCCGCCCGAAGAGGGTGCGGCGGCACCCCACGCAGGCGTGTTCATCGATGGCACCTTTGGCCGCGGCGGCCATGCCCGGGCCCTGCTGTCGCGCCTGCCCGCCGATGCCCGGCTGCTGGCCTTCGACAAAGACCCCGAGGCCGTGGCCGTGGGCCGTGCCCTGGCCAGCGGCGATGGCCGCTTGCAGATGCTGCACGGCAGTTTTGGCGCCATGCGCGAATCACTCGCCGCCCTGGGCATCAGTGCTGCGCACGGCGTGCTGCTCGATCTGGGCGTGAGCTCGCCGCAGATCGACAGCCCCGAGCGCGGCTTCAGCTTTCGCTTTGATGCGCCGCTGGACATGCGCATTGACACCAGCCGCGGTGACACCGCCGCGGAATTTTTGGCCCACGCGGACGAGCGCCGCATCGCGGAGGTGATACGTGACTACGGCGAAGAACGGTTTGCTGTTCAGATTGCAAAGGCGCTTGTGGCTCGCCGCGAAGGCGGGGGTGCGGTTCGAACCACGGCCGAGCTTTCCGAGCTCGTGGCTCGTGCGGTCAAAACCCGCGAGCCGGGCCAGGACCCTGCAACGCGCACATTTCAAGCTCTTCGGATTCACGTCAACGCCGAGCTTGAGGAGCTTGAACAAGGGCTGAACGCCGCGCTCGATCTGCTCGCGCCTGGTGGCCGCCTGGTGGTCATCAGCTTTCACTCGCTGGAAGACCGCATCGTCAAGACCTTCATTGCCCGCGAGAGCCGCGATGTGGTCGATCGCCGCGCCCCCATGGCCCCGCCCAAGGCCATGCGCCTGATCGCCCTGGGCCGGGTGCGCCCCGGCGAGGGCGAGCTGCGTGCCAACCCACGTGCCCGCTCGGCCGTGATGCGCGTGGCCGAGCGCACCGCCGTGCCCAGCGCGCCACGCCACAGCCGCAGGGGGGTCGCATGACCAAGCTCAACCTGCTGCTGCTGCTGGCGGTGATCGCCAGCAGCCTGGTGCTGATCAAGACCGCGTATGACACGCGCCGGCTGTTCGCCGCCATTCACAAAGCCGAGGTCGAGGCCCTGCGCCTGGCCGGTGAGCACACCCGGCTGGAGGCTGAGCGCCAAGGCCAGGCCACCAACTTGCGCGTGGAGCGCACCGCGCGCGAGCGACTGGAGATGCGCACGCCGACACCGGCGGTGACCCACCGCGTGGTGGATCCGGCGTTGAATGGGGCCAAGGCCGCGGCCTCAGGGGTGGCGCGATGAAGCTGCCAACGCTGGGCAAAACCCACAGCCGTGCCGCTCGCCACGTGCAGGCCGGTACCAAGGGCGTGAACTACGCCACCAGCCCGCTGCTGGCCGCGCCCACGCCCAACTGGCGCAGCCGCTTTGTCGTGGCGCTGGTTGGCCTGGCCTTTGCGGGCCTGCTGGGCCGTGCCGCCTATGTGCAGATCATCGGCGCGGAGTTCTTCCAGAAGCAGGGCGAGAAGCGCTTTGCCCACACGCTGGAAGTGCCGGCCAGCCGCGGCCGCATCCTGGACCGCCACGGCGCTTTGCTCGCCAGCAGCGTGCCCGCGCCCAGCATCTGGGCCATCCCCAAGGACTTTGTGGCCAGCGCCGATCAGCGCAAGCAGATGCTGGCGCTGCTGAAGATGGACGCCAAGGAGTTTGACGCGCGCATGGCCAGCGGCAGCGCCAATTTCGCCTGGATCCGCCGCCAGGCCGACGGCCCCGCCTGGGCCCAGGTCAAGGCCCTGGGCATCAAGGGCCTGTACGAAACGCGTGAGTACAAGCGGCGTTATCCAGAGGGCGAATCGGCCGCTCATGTGGTCGGCTTCACCGACATCCGCGACATCGGCCAGGAGGGCATAGAGCTCGGATTTCAGGCCGATCTGCAGGGCAAGAATGGCTCGCGCGGTGTCGTCAAGGACCGCCTGGGCCGGGTGGTTGAGGACATCGGCGACGCCGTCGATCCGGCCAATGGTCGCGACATCGAGCTCGCCATTGATGCCAAGGTGCAGTTCTTCGCCTACCAGCGGGTGCGCGATGCGGTGCTGGAGCACAAGGCCAAGTCCGGCAGCGTGGTGGTGCTGGACACCACCACGGGTGAAATTCTGGCCCTGGCCAACTACCCCAGCTACGACCCGGGCGAGCGCGGCCGCCTCACCGGCGAGCAGTTGCGCAACCGCGCCTTGACCGATCGCTTCGAGCCCGGCTCGACCATGAAGCCCTTTGTCGTGGCCCTGGCGCTGGACACCGGCAAGGCCAGGCTCGACGAGACCTTGGTCACCGCGCCCGGCAGCGTGGTGGTGGGCAATTTCGCCATCAAAGATTCGCACCCGCATGCCTCGCTGTCGCTGCGCGAGGTGATCCAGAAATCCAGCAACATCGGCACCGTGCGCGTCGCCATGCGCATGCAGCCGCGCGAGCTGTGGGAGCTGTACAGCAATGTCGGCTATGGCCAAAAACCGCAGATCAATTTCCCCGGTGCCGTCACCGGCACGCTGCGCCCCTACAAGAGCTGGCGGCCCATCGAGCAGGCCACCATGGCCTATGGCTACGGCCTGTCGGCCTCGCTGTTGCAAATGGCGCGGGCCTACACCGCCTTTGCCCGCGACGGTGAGGTCATCCCGGTGAGCATGCTCAAGCAAGACCAGCCCGCGCCGGGCCTGCGCGTCATGTCGGCGGCCACGGCGCGCGAGATGCGCAGCATGTTGCAAATGGCGGCCGATGACGGCGGCACCGCGCCCAAAGCCAAGACCATGGGCTATTCGGTCGGTGGCAAGAGCGGCACGGCGCACAAGCACAAGGAGAAGGGCGAAGGCGTGGGCTACGCCGCCAACAAATACCGCTCGTGGTTTGTGGGCATGGCGCCCATCGACAAGCCGCGCATCGTGGTGGCGGTCTTGCTGGATGAGCCGCGCAATGGCGCCTACTTTGGCGGCGCCGTGGCCGCACCGGTGTTCAGCCAGGTGGTGCAGCAGACCTTGCGCATGATGAATGTGCCGCCCGATGTCGACGTCAAACCCCAGGTCGTGGCCAAGGCCCTGCCGGCCGTGCGCGAGAGCTTCTAGCCGTGCCCATCACCCTGCCCAACGCCCAGGCCGCCGCCCAGTGGCTGCGTGCGCGCGCCTGCAGCGCCTTGCGCAGCGACAGCCGCGCGCTGCAGGCCGGCGATGGCTTCATCGCCTGGCCCGGCCAGGCCACCGATGCACGGCGTTATGTGGCTGCAGCCCTGCAGGCCGGCGCCGTGGCCTGCCTGGTGGAACATGAAGGCGCCGCCGCCTTCAACTTGCCCGGCGATGAGCGCGTGGCCACACTGCCGGGCTTGAAGGCCGCCAGCGGCGAGGTGGCGGCCATCTTTCACGGCCGCCCCGGCGCGGCGCTGCACATGCTGGCCGTCACCGGCACCAATGGCAAAAGCAGCACCGCCTGGTGGACGGCGCAGGCCCTCACCCTGCTGGGCCGGCGCTGCGGCCTGGTCGGCACCCTGGGCATCGGCGAGCCCGGCGCCGTGCAGTCCACCGGCCTGACCACGCCCGATCCGGTGACGCTGCAGGCCGCGCTGCGCGCCATGGTGGACGCCGGCTTCGAGGCCTGCGCCATCGAGGCCTCGTCCATCGGCATCGCCGAGCAGCGCCTGGCCGGCACGCCGGTGACGGTGGCGCAGTTCACGAACTTCACCCGCGATCATCTGGACTACCACGGCGACATGGCCGCCTACTGGGCCTGCAAGCGTGCGCTGTTTGATACCCCCGGGCTGCGCGCGGCGGTGATCAATGTGGATGATGAGCATGGCGCTGTGTTGGCGCTGGAATTGCAGGGCCGCGGCCTCGATGTGTGGAAGGTGTCTGTGGCCACTGCCACCGCGGCACGATTGGTCGCGCAGAACATCCGTTATGTCGATGGGGGGCTGGCCTTCGACGTGGTGGAGCGCGGTGTTGCCCAGCCGCTGCGCAGCAGCCTGATCGGCGACTACAACGCCAGCAACCTGTTGGTCGTGTTGGGTGGGCTGCGGGCCGCGGGCGTGCCTCTGGTGGATGCGGTGGCCGTGGTGCCGCAACTCACGCCCGTGCCCGGGCGCATGCAACCGGTGGTGCTGCCCGCGGTGGCGCCAGGACCGCTGGCCAGTGATGTGACCCTGCCCGCGGTGGTGGTCGACTACGCCCACACCCCCGATGCGCTGGAGAAAGCTTTGGCCGCGCTGCAGCCCATGGCGCGCCAACGCGGTGGCCGGCTGTGGTGCGTGTTCGGCTGCGGCGGTGACCGCGACGCCAGCAAGCGGCCGCTGATGGGCGCCATCGCCCAGCGCCTGGCCGATGCCGTGGTGCTGACCAGCGACAACCCGCGCAGCGAAGCGCCCGAGGCCATCCTGGCGCAGATTGCGTTGGGCATGGCGGCAGCGCCAGCAACGCTGCCTGCTCTGACCACGCCGCCGACGCAGTCCGCACCGCCTGCACAAGCTGCGGCACCTGTGCCACCGATGCCGCAGATGCTGCTGGACCGCCGCGCCGCCATCGCCTGGGCGCTGCAGCAGGCCGCCGACCACGACGTTGTGCTCATCGCCGGCAAGGGCCACGAGACCGTGCAAGAGGTGGCCGGCGCCAAGCTGCCTTTTTCTGATGTCGACGAGGCCTTGATCGGTCTGCGCGCCAGGGCCCAGCGCGCTGCCGCTGCTGCCCACAACACCGCGGCGCCGGCCACGCTGATGACCCTGGCCCAGGCTGCCAGCCTCTTGCCCGGAGCGGTGCTGGTGGGCGACGGCGCCACCGCCATCGCCCGTGTGCACAGCGACAGCCGCAGCCTGCGCCCGGGCGATCTGTTCGTCGCCCTGCGCGGCGAACGCTTTGACGCCCATGACTTCCTGCCCCAGGCGCGCGCCGCCGGGGCCGTAGCGGCGCTGGCCGAGCGCGGCCTGGCCGAGGCCGGCCTGCCTGGCCTGCAGGTGACTGAGAGCGGCCTGGCCCTGCAGCAACTCGCCCAGGCCTGGCGCGCCCGCTTCACCCTGCCGGTGATCACCGTGGCCGGCAGCAATGGCAAGACCACCGTCACGCAGATGCTCGCAGCCATTCTGCGCGCCTGGTGCGGCGGTGCCCGCGGTGAGGGCAGCCTGGCCACGGCCGGCAACCTGAACAACCACATCGGCCTGCCATTGACCGTGCTGCGCCTGCAGCCGCAGCACCGCGCCGCGGTCTTCGAGCTCGGCATGAACCACCCCGGTGAGATTGCCGTGCTGGCGCGCATCGCCCAGCCCACGGTGGCCCTGGTGAATAACGCGCAACGTGAGCACCAGGAATTCATGGCCAGCGTCGAGGCCGTGGCGCAGGAAAACGGCGCCGCCATCGCTGCCTTGCCGGACGATGGCGTGGCCGTGTTCCCGGCAGACGATGCGCAAGCCGCCGTGTGGCGCGAATTGGCCGGTGCGCGCCGCTGCATCAGCTTCTCCGCCCAACAAGAAGCTAAGCCCCTGGCCGATGTGACGGCGCAGGCGCGCTGGGTGAGCGCAGGTGACAGCGCAGGTGGTCCTGCCGCCGTTGCCACTGGCGCCACCACCACCACCACCACCACCACCACCACCCCCGCCCACTGGGCCCTGCGCCTGCGCACGCCCGCTGGCGCGGCCGATGTCCACCTGCACCTGGCCGGCGCCCACAACCTGCACAACGCCCTGGCGGCCTGCGCGGCAGCCCTGGCCGCCGGTGCGCCGCTGGCGGCCATCGTCACCGGCCTGCAAGGCTTTCAGGCCGTGGCCGGGCGCTCGGCGCTGCGCACCTGGCAGCGCGCCGGCCGCACACAGCACGCCAGCGTCGCCCTGGTCGATGACAGCTACAACGCCAACCCGGATTCGGTGCGCGCGGCCATCGCTCTTTTGGCCGGCCTGCCCGGCCCGCACTGGCTGGTGCTGGGCGACATGGGCGAGGTCGGCGACCAAGGCCCGGCCTTTCACACCGAGGTCGGCGCGTTCGCGCGCACCCAGGGCATTGAGCGGCTGTGGACGGCAGGCCCGCTGGGCCTGTCCGCCTCGCAGGCCTTTGGTGCCGGCGCCTCGCACTTCGATACGGTCGAGGCCTTGATCGGCACGCTGCGCGAGGCCCCGGACTGCGCCTCGGCCTTGGTCAAAGGCTCGCGCTTCATGCGCATGGAGCGCGTCGTCGCGGCGCTGCAGGCCGCGCCCAGCCATCAACCCCATCAGGACGCGTCACATGCTGCTTAGCCTTTCCCAGTGGCTGCTGCAGCAATTCCCCGAATGGGGCTTTCTGCGCGTCTTCCAATACCTCACCTTCCGCGCCGTGATGTCGGCCATGACGGCGCTGCTCATCGGCCTGGCCTTCGGCCCTTGGGTGATCCGCAAACTCACCGCCATGAAGATCGGCCAGCCGGTGCGCGCCTATGGCGTGCAGGCGCATCTGGCCAAGACCGGCACGCCCACCATGGGCGGCGTGCTCATCCTCATCGGCATTGCTGTGGCCACCCTGCTGTGGTTCGACTGGAGCAACCGCTTCGTCTGGGTGGTGATGCTGGTCACCTTCGGCTTTGGCGCGGTGGGCTGGGTGGACGACTACCGCAAGGTGGTGCACAAAAACCCCGAGGGCATGAGCTCGCGCGAGAAGTTCTTCTGGCAATCGCTGATCGGGCTGATCGCCGCGCTGTACCTGGCCTTCAGTGTTTCGGAGACCACCAATTTGCGCGTGCTCGAGCTCTTCATCCGTTGGGTGCAGAGTGGCTTTTCCAACCACCTGCCACCCAAGGCCGACTTGATGCTGCCCTTCATCAAGACGGTGAGCTACCCGCTGGGCGTGTTCGGCTTCATTGCCTTCAGCTACTTCGTGATCGTCGGCAGCAGCAATGCTGTCAACTTCACCGATGGCCTGGACGGCCTGGCCATCATGCCGGTGGTGCTGGTGGGCTCGGCGCTGGGCATCTTCGCCTACATCGTGGGCAATGCCGTCTACAGCAAATACCTGTTATTTCCCTACATCCCTGGCGCTGGTGAGCTGCTGATTTTTTGCGGCGCCATGGCCGGTGCCGGCCTGGCGTTCTTGTGGTTCAACGCCCACCCGGCGCAGGTCTTCATGGGTGATGTCGGGGCGCTGGCCCTGGGCGGCGCACTCGGCACCATCGCCGTCATCACCCGGCAGGAAATCGTGCTCGGCATCATGGGCGCGGTGTTCGTCGCCGAGGTGCTGTCGGTGATGATTCAGGTGGGCTGGTTCAAGTACACCAAAAAGCGTTTCGGTACCGGCCGGCGGGTGTTCAAGATGGCGCCGCTGCACCACCATTTCGAGAAATCCGGCTGGACCGAAACCCAGGTGGTGATCCGCTTCTGGATCATCACCATGCTGCTGTGCCTGATCGGCCTGGCCAGCCTGAAGCTGCGCTGATGGCGACATGAAGCATCTCGCTGACATCAAAGTGCTGGTGCTGGGCCTGGGCCATTCCGGCCTGGCCATGGCGCGCTGGTGCGCCTTGCATGGCGCTGTGGTCACGGTCTGGGATTCGCGCCCCGCGCCGCCTCAGGCCCAGGCCCTGGCAGAGGCACTGCCGCAGGCCGCCTTGATCAGCGGCGAGCTGCCGCCCGAGCGCGCCACCGAGTTCGCACTCATCTTGAAGAGCCCGGGCCTGGCGCCGCACGACGAGCGCATCGCGCCGCTGCTGGCCGCGGCGCGTGCCGCCGGCCTGGCCGTGGCCGGTGAGCTGGAGCTGTTCGCCCGCGCCCTGGCTGATCTGAAGGCCGAGAGCGCCTATCACCCGAAGGTGGTGGCCATCACCGGCACCAATGGCAAGACCACGACCACAGCTTTGACAGCGCAGTTGATCGCCCGCGCCGGCAAGCGCGTGGCCAGCGCCGGCAACATCGGGCCGACCCTGCTGGACACGCTGCGCGAGGCCTTGGCAGCGCATCACGTGGACGCCGAAGCGGCGCTGCCCGAGTTCTGGGTGCTGGAGCTTTCCAGCTTCCAGCTCGACGGTGTGCAGGGCTTCGAGCCCGATGTCGCCACCGTGCTCAATGTCACCCAGGACCATCTGGATTGGCACGGCAGCATGGCCGCCTATGCCGCGGCCAAAGCCCGGGTGTTTGGCGCGGGCACCACGCTGGTGATCAACCGCGACGATGCCTTGGTCGAGGCCATGGTGCCGGCGCCCACCGTCGTCAAAGGCGAGCGCGGCCGCCCGGCCAAGTCGCTGGCACGCCATGTGCTGCGCTTTGGTGCAGGCGCGCCGCGGCGCCCGGGCGACTACGGCCTGATCACCGAAAGCGGCATGAGCTGGCTGGTGCGCGCCCTCGAAGCCGATGAGACGGTGAAGCGGCGCCCCAGGGGAGGTGCTGCTGCCGGTGCCCCCGAGGCCGAAGAAGAGATCCACCTGCAGCGCCTGATGCCCGCCGACGCCCTGCGCATCCGTGGCCGCCACAACGCCACCAACGCCCTGGCGGCGCTGGCCCTGGCCCAGGCCGTGGGCTGCCCGCTGGCACCCATGCTGCATGGCCTGCGCGACTACGCGGGTGAGCCGCACCGCGTGCAGTTCATCGCCCGCATTGGCGAGGTTGAAGCCTTTGACGACAGCAAGGGCACGAATGTTGGCGCCACCGTGGCCGCGCTCGATGGCCTGGGCGCCGACAAGGCGCCGGGGCAGCTGGTGGTGATCCTGGGTGGCGACGGCAAGGGTCAGGATTTCACACCCTTAGTCGCGCCGATAACACGTTATGCACGCGCCGTGGCCTTGATTGGCCGTGATGCTGGCGCCATTGCCGCCGCACTGGCCCAGGGCGGCGCGTCCAGCCAGGTGCCCTGCGAGCACCACACCAGCCTGGAGCAGGCCACCGCCTGGTGCTTTGCCCAGGCGCAGCCGGGTGATGCCGTGCTGCTGAGCCCGGCCTGCGCCAGCCTCGACATGTTCCGCAACTACCAGCACCGGGCCGAGGTGTTTGTGGCCGCGGTGCAGGCGCTGGCCGCCGAGCACGGGGAGGTGCTGCTGTGAGCACAGGGCTGCAAGCCTCTGGAT
>JAYSSS010000072.1:0-34774 GCA_043720415.1 Ideonella sp. | reverse complement strand
GCGCCTCGGGCACCGGCATGCCCAGCCCTTTGGCCACTGCGGCCGCCAGTTGCGGCGACACGTTCACCAGCGAGGCCAGCATGCGCGTGCGGATCGCCGGAACGGTGAGCTTGCTCAGTTCAAAGCGGAACCCGCCCACGATGTGCGCTTGCTCCACCGCCGTCTGGCTGTTGTAGAACAGCGTGGCCTGGGTGTAGTGGTCGGCAAACTTCTCTGGCTTGCCGCGCACCTTGTCTTCCTGCACCGGCTGTGGGAAGGACACGAAGCCCGCGCTACCGGCCTGGAACGGGCAGCCGCCGCCGAGCGAATTGGGCTCATAGGCGACCCGGCCGCGGTGGATCGCCTGCCGGTGCAGGCCGTCGCGCTGGTTGTTGTGCACGGGGGCCAGCGGCGCGTTGATCGGGATCTCGTGGAAGTTGGCGCCGCCCAGGCGCGTGATCTGGGTGTCGACGTAGGAGTGGATGCGCCCGGCCAACAGTGGGTCGTTGCTGAAGTCGATGCCGGGCACCACATGCGCGGTGCAAAACGCCACCTGCTCGGTTTCAGCGAAGAAATTGTCTGGGTTGCGATCGAGCACCATGCGCCCCACTGGCCGCAGCGGCACCAGCTCTTCGGGGATCAGCTTGGTGGCATCGAGCACGTCGAAGCTGAAGCCCTCGGCCTGTTCTTCGCTGAAGACCTGCAGGCCCAGTTCCCATTCGGGGTACTCGCCGGCCTCGATCGCCTCCCACAGATCGCGGCGATGAAAGTCGGGGTCGGCGCCAGCGATCTTCACCGCCTCATCCCAGACCAGCGAATGGGTGCCGAGCAGCGGCTTCCAGTGAAACTTCACGAAGCTCGACTGGCCCTGGGCATTGACCAGTCGGAAGGTGTGCACGCCAAAGCCCTGCATCATGCGCAGGCTGCGCGGAATGGCGCGGTCGGACATGGCCCACATGAGGGTGTGGGTGGTCTCGGGCGAGAGCGAGGCGAAGTCCCAGAAGGTGTCGTGCGCCGAGCCGGCCTGCGGCATGCCGTTGTGCGGCTCGGGTTTCACGGCGTGGATCAGGTCGGGAAACTTCATCGCGTCCTGGATGAAGAAGACCGGGACGTTGTTGCCCACCAGGTCCCAGTTGCCTTCGTCGGTGTAGAACTTGACCGCGAAGCCGCGAATGTCGCGCGCGGTGTCGGCCGAGCCGCGCTCGCCGGCCACGGTGGAGAAGCGCACGAACACCGGCGTTTGCTTGCCGGCGGCGGCAAAGGGCGCCGCACGGGTGAGCTCGGGCAGTGCGTCGTAGGCCTCGAAGTAACCGTGCGCTGCCGAGCCGCGCGCATGCACGATGCGCTCGGGGATGCGCTCGTGGTCGAAATGGGTGATCTTCTCGCGCAGGATGAAGTCTTCGAGCAGCACGGGGCCACGCGCACCGGCCTTGAGCGAGTTCTGGTTGTCGCCGATGGCCACGCCCTGGTTGGTGGTGAGCACCGGGCCGGCGTTGTTGGGTTCGGCTTTGTCCTTCGTCATCATGAGGTCCCTTGCAGTGGTTTGATCGCGTCGCGCGCCATGCCCTTGGGCCTGGCCTTCGGTGCTCAGTCTGGACTGGCCCCGCCGGGGCATACAGCGGACCAGATCGCTGGCGCACGTAGTGCATGTCCTACAGAAGCTCACTTGCTCTGGACTGGGCCCGCGACGGGCCTTCAATCATGGTCGCCCCCACGCGCAAGGCCCTTCGCCTGGCTGTGTGCGCTGGCACACAGACCGTGCACCTGGCCGCGCTCAAAGTCGGCGTCCACACGAGGGCGGCACTTGCCGTGAGGCAGACACCATGAATCCCCCCGACCAGGCCCAAGCCCGCGCCGCCAATGAAGCCAACACCGAGGCCGCTCTGGAAGCGGTGCCAGACGACCCCGCAGCGCCCTTGTTGACCACGCCGTCCGAGCCCCTGCATACCTTGCCCACAGCGCCAATGGCCATGCGCAGCACCGCACTGGTGGTGGTGGCGGTGCTGGGCAGCATCTATGTCCTGCAATGGGCCGGCGCCGTCTTCATTCCGCTGTTGCTGGGCCTGATGCTGAGCTATGCGCTGACCCCGCTGGTCAACCGCCTGGTGCATTGGCGGCTGCCGCGCGGGCTGGCGGCGGCCCTGCTGATGGCCACCATCGTCAGCGGCATTGGCACGCTCGCCTACACCTTGAGCGACGAAGCCACGGCCATGGTCGAAGCCCTGCCAGCAGCAGCGCAAAAGCTCAGGCGCGGCCTCGAAGGCCAGCGCCGCCAGGGCCCGACGGCCGCCATCGAAACGGTGCAAAAGGCCGCCAGCGAGCTTGAGCGCGCGTCCGAGGACAACGCCAGCGCCAGCCCGGCGCCCGCACGCGGCGTCACCAAGGTGCAGATCGAGAAGCCGCGCTTCAACGTCAAGGACCACCTCTGGTCCGGCGCACTTGGCCTGATGTCGGCGCTGGGCCAAACCGCCGTGGTCATCTTCGTGGCCTTTTTCCTGCTTGCCTCGGGCGACACCTTCAGGCGCAAGATGGTCAAGATCGCAGGTCCGACCTTCGGCCAGAAAAAGCTCACGCTGCAGGCCTTGGACGAGATCAACGCCCAGATCCAGCGCTACCTGATGGTGCAGATGCTCACCAGCACACTGGTCGGTGTGGCGACCTGGCTGGCATTCCTCTTCCTGGGCGTCAACAACGCCGGCGTGTGGGGCGCGGCGGCCTTCGTGCTCAATTTCATCCCCTACCTCGGCAGCATCGTCGTCACCGGCGGCTCGGCCTTGCTCGGTTTCGTGCAGTTCGGCAGCTTCGAGATGGCCCTGCTGATCGGCGGCGTGGCGCTGTTCATCAACAGCGTCGAGGGCTACATCCTCACGCCCTGGCTGACGGGCAAGGCCAGCCGCATGAACCCGGTGGCGGTGTTCGCCGGCGTACTGGCCTGGGGCTGGCTGTGGGGCCTGTGGGGGCTGTTTCTCGGTATGCCCATCTTGCTGGCGATCAAGGCCGTGTGCGACCGCGTCGAGGACCTCAAGCCGGTGGGGGAGCTGCTCGGCGATTGACACCCGTGCCCAAGCGCTGTTGAACGGCTGTCCGGCTGCGGCCAACTGCAGTCGACGAGCCCCAGCCGAAAAGCCAGCTAGCCGAGGCGGCGACCGGAAATCACCTGGAACACCACCATCACGATCGCCACGACGAGCAGCAGATGCAGCAGACCGCCGGCGGTGAATGACGTGGCCAGGCCGAGCAGCCAAAGGACGAGCAGGACGACAGCGATGGTGTAGAGCATGGTGTTTCTCCAGGTTGCCAGTGGGCGCGAAGGCGCGCCGCAAGTGCACCGCATGGGTATCGCGGCAAGTCAGCTTCGCCGCAGCGCTGTAGCGGCGCCATCGGCGCGAGGCGCGCCGCTGTGTAGGCCGGCGCCCACAGGCTCCTAGTACTGCGTTCCACCAAAACAATGACATGAAATCGCGCCTTCGATCGCCATGCGTCGTTGCAAATCCGCGCGATGCCAAAGGGCATCGCTGTGGTTTGCGCCTAGCCTGGCGAACGAATCCATCGATTTCATTTGTCATCGTTTTGGTGGCACGCAGTACTAGCCGCCCGGCGCTTGCTGGCGCCGCAGTTGCGCGCGTTTCAAAGCCAGGTACTCGCCGAGATCGAGCTCGTGCAGTTGCCGCGGATAGCGCTCGACGCCGGCATGCCAGTCGGCCAGGCGCCGCTCGAACTGCTGTGCCGGCGGCAACGACAACGCGCCGAGGTAGGACTCGACGGCCAGGTAGTAGCGCATGGTGTTGCGCTCGACGACGCCGCGCGTGCTGGCGATGTACACCGGCTGGCCGTCTGGCTTGCGCCCGAGGACGCTGAAGCCGACCTTGTCGCGGCCGATGGTCGCCAGGTAGGCCTGCATCGCCACGCGGGCGACCACGCCAAAGCCATACGAGTACGACAGGTGCAGGAAGCTGCGCCGCTCATCCAGGGCCGCCAGCTCGAGCACGATGCGGTAGCCACTAGTGCCCAGGGGCCCAGCGTCCGCCGTCAACTGCACCTGCAGATAGTCCGGCCGCGAGGCCGCCACGCGGTAGGCGAAGCCCAAGCGGTAGGCCTGGTCCAGCGGCTGATCGTGTTTCTGGCCGACGATCAACTGCAAGGCGTCGTTGGCCTTGGCGTCACCGGCCCGACACTGCTTGACATTGAGGTGCAGCATGAGGATTTCGCACCAGTGATCCAGGCCCGTCAGCGCGGGGGCGACCAGGGCCATCGGTTGGTCGATGCGCGCGTAGATGTCGCCCTGCAGGCTGTCTTCGCGCTCGCTCGACTCGAGCACCAGCGGGCGTTGAAAGGCATTGCCGGCCAGGGCCACGCGCAGCGCCTCGTGGCGGGCCTTCAGTGACGCCGCATCTTGCGCCAGCGCCGGCAGCCCCGCGGTGAGCGCGAAGACCATCGCCAGACGGGCCAGTGGGTGCCACCGGCGCACGCGCGGCGACAGCGGCGGTTGAAGGGCTTGCATGCGGGCCTTGCGTTGGGTCATTGCCGGCCAACATAGGGCCGCGACAGGCTGGCGTCTGTGCGGCGCCCAACCCAGTCAGCGCACTCTTGGCAGCAATGTTCGGTCGCAATGTCTGGCCACCCTGTCTGGCCGTCCTGCCTGGCCACCACACTCGGCCGGCGCGGCCCGCCGGCAGAGGGCCTGTCGTCCTACGGCGATCTCGGGCTCCGCCGACAGACCCCAGGCGCTGTGCAGCCCAGACTGAGTGCGCCGATCACCCCCTGCCATGTACAGCATCGCCGCTCTCCCGTTCACTGGCTCGCCGGTTTCACCGTGGCTGCGCCTGTCGAAGACCTGGCGCCGCGAGCGGGCCTTGCCTGGTGCGCGTGGGTGAAGCCGTGAAGCTGCTGGCGTTGGGCCTGTGCAGCGCGGCCCTGGCCTTGGCGAGCTGCACCAGCCTGCCAACCCTTGCCCCCGACCTGGCGCGCCCGTCGCGCCCCGCGGTGCAATTGGAAGGTGCGCGCGGGCTTTTGACCGCGGCGCAAAGCAAGGCTGTGCTTGATCGCCTGAAAAGCAGCGGCAGGCCAACCGACGTCCTCGAGCGCCACCTGGCGCTGGAGGAGGCCATCGTCGGCAGCCCGCTGACCATCGGCAACGAAGTGCGCCTGCTGCAGGACGGCCCAGCCACCTACCAGGCCATGATCGCGGCCATCGGCGCGGCCAGGGACCACATCAACATGGAGACCTACATCCTCGACGACGACGAGGTCGGCCAGCGCTTTGCACAGGCCCTGATCGCCAAGCAAGCGCAGGGTGTGCAAGTCAACCTGATTCGCGACAGCGCAGGCACCTTCGGCACGCCGGTGGCCTTTTTCGAGCGTTTGCAAGCCAGCGGCATCCGCGTGCTCGAATTCAACCCGATCAACCCGCTGGCGGCACGCAAGACCTGGGAATTGAACCAGCGCGACCACCGCAAGCTGCTGATCGTCGACGGCCGCATTGCGTTTCTCGGCGGCATCAACATCAGCGGGGTGTATTCGGGCGGCTCCTTCAAATCCGGCTCGCGCGCACGGCCCGCGGCGGGGACCGAGGGCAGCGAGGCGCTCGGCCCGGCCTGGCGCGACACCGACCTGCAATTGCGTGGCCCGGTGGTGGCCGAGTTGCAGAAGCTCTTTCTCACCACCTGGGACCAACAGAAGGGCCCCACGCTGGCGCAGAAGACCTACTTTCCAGTGCTGCAAAACGTCGGCCGGCATGTGGTGCGCGCCATCGGCAGCTCGCCCGAAGAGCCCTACAGCCAGATCTACGCCACCTTGCTGTCGGTGATCGGCAGCGCCGAGACCAGCGTGCGCATCACCAACGCCTACTTCGTGCCCGACCCGCAGTTGCTTCTGGCCCTTGAGGCCGCGGCCAGGCGCGGCGTCGATGTCAGGCTCATCCTGCCCGGTCAGACCGACTCCTGGCTGGTCTTCCACGCCGGGCGCCGTTCATACGACCGGCTGTTGCGCGCCGGGGTCAAGCTCTACGAGCGCCGCGGCGTGATCCTGCATTCGAAGACGGCGTTGATCGATGGTGTCTGGGCCACGGTGGGGTCCACCAATCTCGACTGGCGCAGCTTTCTGCACAACCACGAGCTCAACGCCGTGGTGCTCGGCGCCGAGTTCGGCAGCCAGGTGCAGGTCATGTTCGACAAGGACCTGGCTGCGTCGCAGGCCATCACGCTCGACACCTGGCAGCAACGCGGCCTGGACCTGCGTGTCAAGGAATTGTTCGCCGGCGCCTGGGAGTACTGGCTGTGAGTGCGCCCAGCCCTGGGCGGGCCCGGTCAGGTGGCTGGCGAGGTCTGGCCTTGCCGACTCAACTCGAGCTGCCGCTCGGCCATGCGCTGGTGCAAGGCCGGCACGTCGACACCGGCGGCCGCCAGGTGGGGGAACAACGTGGTGATCTCACACAAGTGCGGCAGCACATAGGCCTGGAGCACGGCGACGACCGAGTTGCGCCACTGGCCACAGCCAAGGCTCTCGTCGTCCGGCGCTGGTTGCTCAAGCTGCGCCAGCAAGGCCAGGCAACCGGCGTGATCGGCGCGCACATGTTCGAACAAAGCCCGGCCAATGTCGCTCGGGCCGCCCCCGGTGTGGTGGCCGCTGAGGGCCTGGAACAGTGTGGGAAGCAGGAGCTCTTCATCCAGCAGCAGTTGGCGCCGCAGGCTGGCACGCAAAGATTCGAAGGCGAGGTTGAGCTGCTCACTGCGGCCAGTGTCGGCACGGCAGGCGGCAAAAGTCTGGAACAAGCGGCCAATCAACTCGATCGCCTGTACGCAAGGCAGGCACCCGCCGCCCATTTGGCAAGGGCCATCGAAGCCTTCGCTCAGGGCAAGATAGGAAAGATTGGGCATCGTCGAAGTTTCGGTGGCGCACCCATATCGGTACTGGCCAAGCCCCGGCGCGCCTGACACACCTGGTACTCGCCCGAGGGCGGAGAACAGGCGCGACCGCAAAGCGGGGGACAAGCGGTGCATGGTCGGGATGGGCGGCAGGGTCGCAAGTGGACGTTTGTAGCCCCTTGCCTGCGCCTTGTCCGTACGCCAGCGCACACTGTGGTGTCATTGCCAGTTGATCGGCGGGTGGGCGATGAAAGTGTGCGCTGGCACCCCGGGTGCTGATTGCCCTCACGCCAGCCGCCGTGGCGGCTGAGAGCGAGGGCGGTGTTGCCGCCACAGGCGCGCAACGAGCTTGCGTGCCTCCTCCAGCAACAGCACCTACGAGGCGCTGCTGCGGCAAGGCCCCAATCCGCCCAGGCCATGCCAGTCGTGCCAAACCTGCTGGAAGCGCGCGGCCAGTGCGTGGCCACTAACCCAGGCCCACATCAGCGCATCGGCTGATCAAGTGTGGGCGCATCCAGCAAGCGCCGCACCACCGCCGGCCACCGGCGCCAGGGCTGGACGGCCAAGCCCGAGCGCGTCCGCGGCTCCTCGCCGCCGTAAACCAGGCTCGGTGGCAATAAGCGCGGGCCATCGCCACCACGCTCGGCGTGCAAGGTTTGATAGCGCGTCAGGGGTTCAAACCAATCGGCGGCCACCGTCTGCCCGGCCTTGAATTCCACCGGGCTCAGCGTGGTGCCGGCATCGAGCAGCAGATCGACCTCCAGGCCCGTCTTGTCGCGCCAGTAGTGCATGCTGGGTGCGAGCCTGAAGTTGCTGCGCACCTTGATGGTTTCGGCCAGCGCCCAAGTCTCGAACAAGGGGCCGCGCAGTGATGACAACGCCAGCTCATCCGCACTGCGGATGCCCGCCAGCCAGGCCGCCAGGCCTGTGTCGTAGAAGTACAGCTTGGGGGCCTTGACCAGGCGCTTGCCGTAGTTCACATGGTGCTGGGGCAGCAGGTAGACGATGTAGCTGGCCTCGAGTGCCGAGATCCAGGCGCGCGCGGTGTTGGTGGTGACACCGCAATCCACCGCCAATGCGCTCAGGTTCAGCTGCTGGCTGCAACGCGCTGCACACATGCGCAAAAAGGTGCGGAACGGCGCCAGATCGCGCACGTTCACCACCTGGCGCAAGTCACGCTCGACATAGGTGGCTGCGTAGTCCGCATACCAAACCGTGGGCGGCACACCGCTGGCCACCACCGCCGGGTACAGGCCCTGCCACAACAAGGCCGGCAGCGCCGCATTTGCCATGGGGTCAAGGGCGTCTTGCAGCTCACCCAGGGACAGCGGCAGCAAGTGCATCAAGCCCACCCGCCCGGCCAGCGATTGGGTGATGGCTTCGATCAGGCCGAAGTGCTGCGAGCCTGTCAAGACCCAGAGGCTGCTTGCTCGTCTGCTGCCGTCTCGCCCGGGTGTCAGGCCCGCCAGGCGGTCTTCATCGACGCGGGTTTGCAGGTAGGCAAACAGTGGCGGCGCGTGCTGGGCTTCGTCGATGACAGCGCCCTCGGGGTACAGCGCCAGAAAGCCGCGCGGATCGGCCAGCGCCGAGGCGCGTACATCGTGATCTTCCAATGAGACATAGGGCAGCTGCGCGAACACGGTGCGAGCCAATGTCGTTTTGCCCGATTGGCGCGGCCCGGTGATGGCCACCACCGGGTACCAGCGCGCCAGATCGGCAAGGTGGGCGGCGGCGTGGCGAGCGAGCATGCGGCATTATCCATTCGATGGACAAATGTGCAATTCGTTTGAACATTTGTCCAGAGAATCGCTTCGACATCCGAATGAATGCCTGCGCCGTGGCGCCACCCTGGCCGGGCCGCCGCCCATCACCCCGCCTTCACCCCGCCTTCACCCGCAACCGCCACGCATGCAGCAGTGGCTCGGTGTAGCCACTGGGCTGCACCAGGCCCTTGAACACCAGATCTTGCGCCGCCTGCATGGCCGCGCCGTCCGGGTTGGCCAGCAAGGGCTTGTAGAGCGCATCGCCGGCGTTTTGTTTGTCCACCACCTTGGCCATGCGCTTGAAGCTGGCGCGCACTTGGGCCTTGGTGAGCACGCCGTGAAGCAGCCAGTTGGCGATGTGCTGGCTGCTGATGCGCAGGGTGGCGCGGTCTTCCATCAGGCCGACGTTGTGGATGTCGGGCACCTTGCTGCAGCCCACGCCCTGATCGACCCAGCGCACCACATAGCCCAGGATGCCTTGCACGTTGTTGTCCAGCTCTTGCTGCTTGTCGGCGGCCGACCAGTTCGTGTTCGTCGCCACGGGGATGGTCAGCAGATCGTTCAGGCGAGCGTCGTCAGCGGCGGAACCGGTGCCGGCCTTGGCCAGTTTGGACGCGTCCTTTTCAAGTTGCTTTTGCACCTTGAACACATCCACCTGGTGGTAGTGCAGGGCGTGCAGCGTGGCCGCGGTGGGGCTGGGCACCCAGGCGGTGTTGGCGCCGGCCTGGGGGTGAACGATCTTCTGCTGCAGCATGGCGGCCATCAGGTCGGGCATGGCCCACATGCCCTTGCCGATCTGCGCTTTGCCGCGCAAGCCGCACTGCAGGCCCACGGCCACGTTGTTGCGCTCGTAGGCCTGGATCCAGGCGGTCTGCTTCATCGCGCCCTTGCGGATCATGGCGCCGGCGTGCATGGCGGTGTGCATCTCATCGCCGGTGCGGTCCAGGAAGCCGGTGTTGATGAAGGCCACGCGGCTGGCAGCGGCGGCGATGCAGGCTTTCAGGTTCACGCTGGTGCGGCGCTCCTCGTCCATGATGCCCAGCTTGACGGTGCTGTCGGGCAGGCCTAACAATGTTTCGACGCGTCCAAACAACTCGGCGGCAAAGGCCACTTCGGCCGGGCCATGCATCTTGGGTTTGACGATGTAGACCGAGCCGGTGCGTGAGTTGCGGATGCCCGAAGCGCGTGTGGCACCTTTGCCGGCGCGGCGCTTGAGATCGTGCATGGCGATCAGTGTGGTGACCACGGCGTCGAGGATGCCCTCGGGGATTTCCTGCAGCGCCTGGCCCTGGCCTCGGCCATGACCCTGACCCTGACCAAACAGCACCGCCGGGTTGCCCATCAAGTGGCCCACATTGCGCAGGAACAAAAGCGAGCGCCCGTGCAGGGTGACGCTGCCGCCATCGGCGCCCTTGTACTGGCGGTCCGGGTTCAGGCCGCGGGTGAAGGTGACGCCGCCCTTGGTGATGGATTCGGTCAGCGTGGCCTGCAGGATGCCCAGCCAGTTGCCGTAGGCCTGCACCTTGTCCGCGCCGTCGACCACGGCCACCGAGTCCTCCAGATCGAGGATGGTGGACAGCGCGGCTTCCAGCACGACATCGCACACGCCGGCGGCATCGGTGGCGCCTATGGGCGTGCTGCGGTCGATGCGGATGTCCAGGTGCAGGCCGTTGTGCGCCAGCAGGATGGAGGAGGGGCTTTTGGCTGCACCTTGATAACCGACAAACTGCGCGCCATCAGCCAGCGGCGAGCTGCGGCCATCTTTGAGCGCCACCTGCAGTTGCCCGCTGGCGACGCGGTAGCCGATGGCATCCACATGCGAGCCGTGTTGCAGCGGCGCGCAGCGGTCCAGCACATGGCGCACATAGGCAATCACCTGGGCGCCGCGCACGGGGTTGTAGGCGCCGGCCTTGCTGGCGCCATCGGTCTCGGGCAGCACATCGGTGCCGTAGAGCGCGTCGTACAGGCTGCCCCAGCGGGCGTTGGCGGCGTTCAGTGCATAACGTGAATTGGTGATAGGCACCACCAGCTGCGGGCCGGCCTGCAGGGCGAGCTCGGCGTCCACATTGCGGGTGGTGGTTTTCACCTTCTCGGGCACCGGCACCAGGTAGCCGATTTTTTGCAGATGCTGGCGGTAGCGGCGCATGGCCAGCTTGCCTTGAATGGCGCCGGGGTTGGCCTGGTGCCAGGTGTCGAGCTCGGTTTGCAGGCGATCACGCTCGGCCAGCAGGGCGGCGTTCTTCGGTGCCAGGTCGCGCACGATGGCATCAAAGCCTTGCCAGAAATGCGCGCTGGGGATGCCCGTGCCGGGCAGGGCCTTGTCCTCGATGAAGCGGAACAGCTCGGTGGCGATTTCAAGGTTGTGGCGGCTTGTACGTGCGGTCGTACTTGCGGTCGTACTTGCGGTTGTGCTTGCGGTCGTGCTTGCGGTCATGCGTGTGTCCTGGGGCAAGTTCAGTGGATCGGAAAGAAATCAAGGGTGTTGCGCAGGCTGCTGCCGGTGCGCGTGGGCTGGATGCCGAGCTGCTCGATCGGCGCGCCGGCGCGGTTCACCCACAGCGTGGTGTAGCCAAACCAGGTGGCGCCGATGGCGTCCCAGCAGTTGCTGGAGACGAGCAGGATCTTCTTCGCCGGCAGGCCCAGCGTGGTGGGCCCCAGGCCATACACGGCGGCATCGGTCTTGAAGCGCTGCACGCTGTGGGCGCTGAGCACGGGGTCAATCAGGTCCTGGAAGCCGGCACTTTTGATGGCCACGGCCAGCATGTCGGGGTCGCCATTGCTGATGATGCCGGCGCGGATGCCGCGGCTTTTCAGGGCCTGCAGCACCTCGCGGTTTTCCGGAAAGGCCGAGAGGTGGCGGTACTGGTTCATCAGCCGGTCTTCGGCCTCGCTGCCCATGGCCAGCTTGAGCTTGTGGCCGGCAAACCGCAGGCCGGCGCGTGTGAGCTCCCAGAACGGCCGGTAGCGCTGGCTCATCGAGCACAGCCGCGTGTAGTCGATCTGCTTGTCGCGCCACAGCAGCGCCAGCGCCTCGCCCTGGCCGGGAAACATCTGCTCGGCCAGCAGGCCCACGCTGTACACATCGAACAGCGTGCCGTAGGCATCGAACAGCACCGCCTCTGGGGCTGCGGCAGGGCCGTTGACGGCGGCTGAAGGTTCTGGGGCGGGCACGGCAGCCGCGGACTTTTCACTCATGGCCGGCACTCTATTACGAACCACGGCTGCCATTAATGGTGGCGCGCGCGGTTGATTGATGACCGCAACGCGTGTAATCATCGCCCCATGGACCGCCTCAAACAGATCGAATCCTTTGTTGCCGTGGCCACCAAGGGCAGCCTCACGGCCTCTGCCGCGAGCGAGGGCGTGGCCCCGGCGGTGATCGGCCGGCGCATCGATGCCCTCGAAGAACGCCTGGGCGTGAAGCTGATGATCCGCTCCACCCGGCGCATCAACCTGACACACGAAGGCAGCGCCTTTTTGGAGGATTGCCAGCGCATCCTGGCCGACATCGTCAGCGCCGAAGCCAGCGTCAGCGCAGGCGGCGTGAAAGCTAGTGGCCACTTACGCGTCACCGCACCGGCCGGTTTCGGGCGCCGTCATGTGGCCCCGCTGGTGCCGGGCTTTCTGGCGCTGCACCCCGATGTGGGCCTGTCGCTGAACCTGTCGGACCGGGTGGTGGACATCGTCCACGAGGGCTTTGATTGCGCCGTGCGCGTGGGTGACATGCCCGATTCCAGCCTGGTCAGCGTGCGCCTGGCCGACAACCGCCGGCTGTGCGTGGCCGCACCCGCCTATCTGGCCCGCGCCGGCACACCGCAACACCCCAGCGAGCTGCAGCGCCACGAGTGCCTGACGCTGTCATCGGACGCCAGCCAGACCCGCGGCTGGGCCTTCACGGTGGAGGGTGAGCCCAGCCACCTGCGCCCCAGCGGGCGCATCGATTGCAGCGATGGCCAGGTGCTGCACGCCTGGTGCCTGCAGGGCCTGGGCCTGGCCTGGCGCAGCACCTGGGAGGTGGAACGCGAGATCGCCAGCGGCGCCCTGGTGGCGGTGTTGGAGGCCTTTGCCGCGCCGCCCAATGGCATCTTTGCCGTGGTGCCACAGCGCAAACACCTGCCGCTGCGCGTGCGCCTGTGGATCGACTACCTCAAGCACAGCTATGGCGACGCGGCCTATTGGCGTGGGCCGGCCGCCTTTGGCCAGGTGCCGGCCGCTTTGGGCAGCGCGGCATAAAGAGGGCGCACTTCGCGGTGCGCTGCGTCGCGATGGGTTGTGGCGGGTCGTGACCGGTCGTGACGGGCTCAATGCTTGAGCCTGTCGCCCGCCCCCCCCGATTCAGGGGGGTCTGGCCCCGTGGCCGCATCCATCCGTAGCGGGCTGCGTAGATCCCCGATGCAAGCGCAGGCATTGCGCGGCGGGGTGAGCCCACCAGGTGGTGAACGAGCCCCTTCAACCCCAGAAGGAATCGACATGTATACCTCCGGAACTACCCTTGCCGGCACCCCGGCGCGTCCCACCAGCGGCCCCTTGCTGCGCGGTTTGACCTTGAGTGCCGCAGCGGCCGCGGCCTTGTTTTCCACCCTGGCCGCTGCGCCGGCGTGGGCCTCCAGCCACCGTGAGGCGCCCGGCATTGCGCTGTTCCCCAAGGTGGACGGCACCGACCTGTACGCCTTCAATAGCTACGAGCCGGGTCGCGCCGGCTTTGTCACCTTGATCGCCAACTATCAGCCGCTGCAGGCGCCCTACGGTGGCCCCAACTACTTCAAGATGGATGCCAATGCGCTGTACGAGATTCACATCGACAACAACGGCGACGCCCGGGAAGACCTGAGCTTCCAGTTCCAGTTTAAGAACAACTTCAAGAACATCAAGCTGCCCATCAACAACCTGATGGTCGGCATCCCGTTGACGCAGGCCGGTGGGGTGTCCTCGCCCAACGCCGCGGCCCTCAACGTCAACGAGCAATTCACCCTCAACCTGGTGCGCGGTGACCGCCGCAGCGGCAGCGTGGCGGCCGTCACCAAGGCCGGCGGCGGCGCGGTGTTCGACAAGCCGTCCGACTACATCGGCACCAAGACCCTGGGCAACCCGGCGGCCTATGAGGCCTATGCCAATCAGCACATCTACAGCGTCAACATCCCCGGCTGCGCCACGCCCGGCCGCGTCTTTGTGGGCCAGCGGCAAGAGTCGTTTGCGGTCAACCTGGGCCCGATCTTTGACCTGGTGAACGCGCCCCTGGGCGTCATCACCGACCCGACCCTGATCAATGCGGCGGCGGCCAACTCCATCCAGGACAGCAATGTCACCAGCCTGGCCATTGAAGTGCACAAGAGCTGCCTGACCCAGGGCAGCGAGCCGGTCATCGGCGCCTGGACCAGCGCCAGCATGCGCCAGAGCCAGCTGCTCAACCCCAACCCACCCAGTGGTCACCAGACCAATGTGTCGGTGGGTGGCGCCTGGGTGCAGGTGTCACGGCTGGGCATGCCGCTGGTCAACGAGGTCGTCATCGGCCTGGCCGACAAGGACCGCTTCAATGCATCGAGCCCGCGCAACGACGGCCAGTTCGCCAGCTATGTGACCAACCCGACCCTTCCGGCCTTGCTGGAAATTGCCCTGGCCATCCCGGGTACGGCGCCCACCAACTTCCCGCGCACCGACCTGGTCACCACCTTCCTGACCGGCATCCCTGGCGTCAACCAACCGGCCGGCGTGGTGAGCTCGGAAATGATGCGTCTGAACACCGCCATCGCCGCGGTGCCGCTGGCGCAGCAGAACCGCCTGGCCATCGTCGGCAGCCTGCTGTCTGGGGGCACTGACTTTGCGGGTTATCCCAATGGCCGCCGGCCCAAGGATGACGTGGTGGACATCAGCCTGGTGGCCGTGATGGGTGGCTTGTGCATGGCCAACGGGCACGCCAACGCGCTGGGCTTCGGGCTGGATTGCAACCCCAGCAAGGTGCCCCTGGGCACGACGGCGTTCAAACTGCACGACGCGGTGGACCAGGCCGCCGTGCCCTTGCCCAATGCCTTCCCGTACCTGCCCACGCCGCTGCCGGGCGCGCGCTGAACAGGCACGGTGACCACGCACGGTGAACACGCACGACCATCTCCCCCACCTTGAACCCACTGGAGCAAAACCATGAAACCACTCTTCAAGGCCAGCCTGATGCTGGCCACCCTGGGCACGGCGGCGGCTGTCAGCGCGGCGCCGATCTACTTGATCGACGCCACCACCGACATGCTGCCGCCGGACCCGGGCTTCGCCAACGTCGCGTTTTCGTTGACTTACGAGGACGCCAACTTCAACCAGCTGTTCTCGCTGGACGAATTGCTGGCCTTCACGGGCTACATCGACAGCATGGGCAAGCACTACTCGATGCTGCTGTCGGTGCCCACCGCGCCGGGCATCACGGGCAATGGTGCCGATTGGCAGTTTGGTGACGGGCAGACCACGCTCAGCTTCGCGGCCGACGCCTTCACGCCCTTCACACAGACGGCAGGTGCCTTGCCCACGCCGGCCAGCGTGCTGCTGGTCGGGCTTGGCTTGGCCGGGCTGGCGACCGTGCCGCGGCGGCGCCAGGTGTGAGTTCAGGCGCGCGCCAGGCCATCCGTCCCGACCGCAGGCACAGCCAAAAACAAAGGCCGCCAACACCCTGGGGTGCTGGCGGCCCGTGTACTGCGGCTTGGGTTGCAGGGCCCGCAAGGGGGCTGCAAGCTGCCGAAGGTCGATCAGATCACTTGGCGTCGGCCACGCACTTCTTCACCGAGCTGGCCTTGGCTGCGCCGTGCAGCTTCTTCTCGTCGGCGGCCTTTTCGCAGGCGGCCGCCGGATCGGGCTTGCCAGACAAGCAGGTCTTCATGAAGGCCTTGCGTTCGTCGCCCTTTTTGTCACCGGCGTCCTTGTTGCAATCGCCCATCTTGCTTTGCTGCGCGGTCTTGGCCGGTGCTGCGGGTGCGGCAGCGGCGTGGCTGGCGGCTTGCGCCATGCCGGCGCACAGGAACAGGGAGGCCAGGGCGATGCTGAACTGTTTGATCATGGTGCGAATCCTCTTCCTCGGTTGGTGTGGGGCACGACCGGCTGGCGGGGGCCAGCGGCCGCGGCCGATTGGAGCACTGCGCTCACACGGCGGCAATGGGCACAACGCCGGGTGCGGCGCGGCAGCGACTAGGCTAAACCCGCAGGTGCTGCGCTACAGGATGCGGCGCGGGTGCGCCAGGGTCTCGTGTGCCGAGTGCAGGCGGCGCACCAGCACCTTGATGAAGGCCGCGTCAAACAGGTGGCGCGTGCCCGGGCCCAGGCACTCCAGCGTGCGCGGCGTGAAGGCAATCGTGGTGGTGGCAGCGCTGCAGATGACATCGGCGGCGTGGATGCGCAGCTCTTCGCTAGGCGCCAGGTAGGCCATCTCGCCCACCGAGGTGCCAGCACCCAGTTGCGCCACGCGCTGGCCGTCGCGGTACACCTCCACCTGGCCCTGGGCAATGATGTGGAAGGTGTTGCCGGCCTGGCCCTTGCGGTACAGCGCCGCACCAAAGCCGTGGCGCTGCCAATCGGCGCGGTGCACCACCTCCCACAGCTCGACATCGCCAAAGCCGGTGAAGAAGTCCAGCGTGCGCAGCAGGTTGAAGCGCTCCGAATCCAGCACCTCCTGCAGCGGCCCGCGTGGCACCTGGCCGCTGGCCACCAGGGCCGACCAGTCCTGGGCAAAGGCGTCCCAACTGTCGTAGCGATTCTCGGGCCGCTTGGCCATGGCGCGCTGCAAGATGGCATTCATCTGCTCGGGCACGCCCTCGCGCAGGGGCAGCAGGCTGGGTGGCGTCAGGTTGCAGATTTGGTGCATCAGCGCCGGCTGCTGCTGGGCATCAAAGGCGGCGCGGCCGGCCACCAGGTGGTACAGCACCGCGGCCAGCGAGAACATGTCGGCACGGGCATCGAGCGCACTGCCGTCCAACTGCTCGGGCGACATATAGGCCAGCGAGCCCACGCGGTACACCTGGGTGCGATCGGACAGGGTATCGAGGGCGCTGCCAAAGTCGGTGAGCTTGATGTCGACGATGTCGTCGCGCTCGACCAGGGCCAGGATGTTGGCCGGCTTGACATCGCGGTGGATCAGGCCCTGGCGGTAGACATAGTCCAGCGCCATCGCGCACTTGAAGCCGATCTCGACGATCTGCGCCAGCGGCAGCAGGGCGTCCGCACGGCAATGACGGCGCAGGGTGACGCCGCGCACGTACTCCATCACCAGGAAAGGCGCCTCGGGGTCGTCGACGGCGTCGTAGATGTGCGCCACATTGGGGTGCTTCAGCTTGCCCGCCAGCGCGGCTTCAGAGGCAAAAAAGTGCGCACGGTAGCGGTTTTCATAGCCCCCGCCGAGCATGGTCTTGCGCACCCGCTTGATGGCCACATGGCGGTTGTGGAACTCGTCCTGCGCCAGGAAGACCTCGCTGGTGGCACCCTCGCCCAGGCGAGCCAACACCCGGTACTTGCCGATGCGGTCGGGCAGATCGGGGTCGTGACCGGGGACTTGCAGGGTTTGAAAGGGCTGGCGCGCAGACATGGGTGGCCTTGTTGTCGGCAGCGCGACGCGGCGGCTTGAGCCGGTCTGTGCGGTGGGCCCACAAGCCCGGCGGTGCCACACCCCCCCCAACCTTAGAATCCCGCCCCATGATCCAAGCCAAGCAGGAGTTGCTCGCGGCGCTGGGCGCCGCGGTGTCGCAACTGGCCCCGGGCGTTGATTTCAGCGCCGCCTTTGAGTCCCCCAAACAGGCCGCGCATGGCGATTTCGCCATCACCGCGGCGATGCAGTTGTCGCGCCCGCTCAAGCGCAACCCGCGCGAGCTGGGGGCGGCCTTGATCGAGGCGCTGCAGGCCCAGCCCGCGGTGCAGCGCTGGGTCGAGGCGCTGGACATCGCCGGCCCCGGCTTCATCAACCTGCGCTTGAAGCCCGCCGCACGCCAGGCTGTGGTGCAAGAGGTGCTGACCGCGGGCGAGGACTATGGCCTGCAAGCGCCCAATGGCCGCAAGCTGATGGTCGAATTTGTCTCGGCCAACCCCACCGGCCCGCTGCATGTGGGCCATGGCCGCCAGGGCGCGCTGGGCGACGCCATGTGCCGGCTGTTCGAGAGCCAGGGTTGGGCCGTGCAGCGCGAGTTTTATTACAACGATGCCGGCGTGCAGATCGCCACCCTGGCCACCTCCACCCAGGCGCGCATCAAGGGCCTGCAGCCCGGCGACGATGGCTGGCCGGCCGATGCCTACAACGGCGACTACATCGCCGACATCGCCGCTGATTTCATGGCGCGCAAGACGGTGCACGCCGATGACCGCGAGTTCACCGCCAGTGGCGACGCCGACGACCTCGACTCGATCCGCCAATTTGCCGTGGCCTATCTGCGCCATGAGCAAGACCTGGATTTGCAGGCCTTTGGCGTGCGCTTTCAGCATTACTTTCTGGAATCCAGCCTGTACCGTGAGGGCAAGGTCGAAGACACCGTGGCGCGCCTGGTGGCCGCGGGCAAGACCTATGAGAGTGAAGGCGCGCTGTGGCTCAAGACCACCGACTACGGCGATGACAAAGACCGGGTGATGCGCAAGGGTGACGGCAGCTACACCTACTTTGTGCCCGATGTGGCCTATCACATCAACAAGTGGCAGCGCGGTTTTGACAAGGTGATCAATGTGCAGGGCACCGATCACCACGGCACGATTGCCCGGGTGCGTGCCGGCCTGCAGGCCGTCGGCTTGGGCGTGCCCTCGGGCTGGCCCGATTACGTGCTGAACAAGATGGTCACGGTGATGAAGGGCGGCCAGGAGGTGAAGATCTCCAAGCGCGCCGGCGGCTATGTCACGCTGCGCGACCTGATCGACTGGACCAGCCGCGACGCCGTGCGCTTTTTCCTGATCAGCCGCAAGGCCGACACCGAGTTCACCTTCGATGTCGACCTGGCGCTCAAGGCCAATGACGAGAACCCGGTGTTCTATGTGCAGTACGCCCATGCGCGGATCTGCTCGGTGCTGGCGCAGCATGAGAAGCAGACGGCTGCGGCTTCGGGCACGGTGCTGCCAGATCTGTCGCTGCTGGTCGCCCCCACCGAGACCGCGCTGATGCGCTTGCTCGCCGCCTACCCCGACCTGCTGGGCCGCGCTGCGGCCGACATGGCGCCGCACGACGTGGCGTTTTACCTGCGCGACCTGGCCGCGTCGTTGCACAGCTATTACGCCGCCGAGCGCTTTTTGGTCGATGACCCGGCCCTGGCCCGCGCGCGCATGGCCTTGCTGGGCGCCACGCGCCAGGTGCTGCGCAATGCGCTGGACATGATGGGCGTGAGTGCGCCGCAGGCCATGGCCCGCGAGGCGACCGAAAACGGGGCAGTGACATGAGCGAGCAACGAAGTGGTTTCGGTCAGCGCGGCAGTTTCACCCTGGGCCTGATCGTTGGATTGCTCATTGGCCTGGCACTGGCCTTGGGCGTGGCGCTGTACATCACCAAAGTACCAGTGCCTTTTGTCAACAAGGTGCCCTACCGGGGTGCCGATCAAGACGCCGCCGAGGCTCAGCGCAACAAGGCTTGGGACCCGAACGCGCCACTGGCCGGCAAAAACCCGGCGCGGCCAGCGTCAGCGGCGGCCAGCGGTGTGGTGGGCGAGGCCTCGAGGCAGGCGACTGGGGCGGCGTCGGCCGCTGCGCCGGCGCCCGCTACAGCCAACCAAGGCGCCGTGGGCAGCACCGCAGCCGCATCGTCACCACGCCATGCCCGCGATCCGGCCGCCATCCTCAGCGGCCAGGGGGCGGCCTCGGCGGCCAAGTCCACCGCCAAGGCGGTTGAGGCGTTGGTCTACTTCGTGCAAGCCGGGGCCTATGCCCGTGCCGAGGACGCCGACCAACAGCGGGCCAAACTGGCCATCCTGGGGCTGGACGCCCGCGTCACCGAGCGTGAGCAATCCGGCCGCACCGTGTACCGGGTGCGACTGGGCCCGTTTGATCGGCGTGAGGACGCAGAGGCCTCACAAGCCCGTTTGAGCGACGCCAAGATTGAAGCCAACCTGGTGCGCGTGGAACGATGAGTCAATTTTTGGGCCTGCACCGGCCCGCGCCACCTTGAGAGGACACCCGATGAAGCGCCGCGATTTCACCAAGCAAGTGGGCAGCCTGGCCCTGGGCAGCGCCGGCACCGCCGGCCTGGGCCTGAGCATCCTGTCAAGCACCTGGCTGGCCAGCCCGGCTCTGGCCCAGGGCGGGCCTGTCGAGGGCAAGGATTTCTTGCGCCTCAAGGATCCCGTGGCCGTGGCCAGCAGCGGCAAGATCGAGGTGCTTGAATTCTTCGGCTACTGGTGCCCGCACTGCGCGTCGTTCGAGCCCGTGCTCGAAGCCTGGGTGAAGGCGCTGCCCGCGGACATCCACTTCCGGCGCATCCCGGTGGCCTTCTCGGTGCCCCAAGAGTTTTACCAAAAGCTGTACTTCGGCATCGAGGCCCTGGGCCAGGTGCCGGCCCTGCACGGCAAAGTGTTTGCCGCCATGCATGGCCAGCGCCAGCGCCTGGACAAGGACGGCGAGATCAGCGCCCTGGCCACGGCCCATGGTGTCGATGGCGCCAAACTGCTCGACGCCATGAAGAGCTTCAGCGTGGCCACCAAAATCAACCAGGCGCGCCAATTGCTGCAGGCCTACAAGGTGGACAGCGTGCCCATGCTGGCCGTGCACGGCCGCTTCACCACCTCGCCCAGCACGGCCGGCACGCCCGAGCGCGCACTGCAGGTGGTGGAGTGGCTGGCGCAGCGCGCCAAGCGGGGATAGACCGCGGCCGATCGCGCGCCGCCTGTCCTGCGCCGCACACAAAGCTGCACACAGAGCCGCACATCCAGCCGCACACCCAGCCGCTGTGTGGCCTTGTGCCGAATCCGCCCAGCGCAGCGGGTTCACCACATAGCGTGCCCCTAGAATGGCCAGCAAGATTTGTGCCGCAATGACACCGCCCTCACCGATGCTCAAAACTGCCCGCTTGCTGGCCTTGGTGCTGGGCATGGGCGCCGCCGCCGCGGGTGCCGAAAAGGCCGATCGCAGCCGCCCCATGGTGCTGGAGTCCGATCCCGGCAAGCCTTGCGTGGTCAACCTGGCCAAGCAGACCAGCCAATGCAGCGGCAATGTGGTCATCACCCAGGGCACGATGCTGATCAAGGCCGACAAGGTCGAGCTGCGCGAAACCCCCGATGGCCACCGCATGGCCACGGCCACCGGCAGCGCCGACAAGCTGGCGCACTACCGCCAAAAGCGCGACGGCCTGGATGAATACGTCGAGGGCACGGCGCTGCGCATCGATTACGACGGCCGTGCCGGCGTGCTGCGTTTCGAAGGGCGCTCGCTGGTGCGCCGCATGCGCGGCGGTGTCGTCGCCGACGAGGTGCAGGGCGAGACCATCATCTGGAACAGCGTCGCCGAAGAATTCACCGTGCAGGGCGGCAAGCCCACCGCCACCAACCCCGGTGGCCGCCAGCGCGCGGTGCTGGCGCCGCGCGAGCCAGCCTCGGCAGCGGCTTCTGGTGCCGCCGGGGCTACTCGCCCGACGCCGGCCCTGCGCCCCAGCACCGCCCTGGGGGACCGACGGTGAGCCTGGCCGCCGGCTTGCTGGTCGGCAGTTCGACAGCGGCGCCAGGCACGGCCGATCCAAGGCCAGGCGACCCCCCGATGGCAGCCAGCGGCAAGGCGCAAGCCAGCGCCCACCCCATCCCCAAGCCCAGCCGGCTGGAGGTGACGGGCCTGCAAAAATCCTACGGCTCGCGGCGTGTCGTCAAAGAGGTGCACCTGGCGGTCAGTGGCGGCGAGGTCGTGGGCCTGCTCGGGCCCAATGGTGCGGGCAAGACCACCACGTTCTACATGGTGGTCGGCCTGTTGCGCGCCGATGCCGGTGAGATCCACATCGATGGCGTGCCGGTGCACGACAAGCCCATCCACCAGCGTTCGCGCATGGGCCTGTCCTACCTGCCGCAAGAGGCCTCGATATTTCGCAAACTCAACGTCGCCGAGAACATCCGCGCCGTGCTTGAGCTGCAGACCGATGCCAGCGGCCGGCCGCTGTCTGAAGCCGCCATCAGCCAAAAGCTCGAGCAGTTGCTGCACGATTTGTCGATTGAAAAGCTGCGCGATTCGCCGGCCTTGTCGCTCTCAGGGGGTGAACGCCGGCGCGTCGAAATCGCCCGTGCCCTGGCCACGCAACCGCGCTTCATCCTGCTCGATGAGCCCTTCGCCGGCGTGGACCCGATCGCCGTGATCGAGATCCAGCGCATCATCGGATTCCTCAAATTGCGCGGCATTGGTGTGCTCATCACCGACCACAACGTGCGCGAGATGTTGGGCATCTGTGACCGCGCCTACATCATCAACGATGGCACCGTGCTGGCCGAGGGCACCTCCGACGAGATCGTGGCCAATGCCGATGTTCGCCGGGTGTACCTGGGCGAGCACTTCAGGATGTGAGTCCTGAACCGGTGAATAGCGCGTTATCGACGCGTCCATGATCAAGCCCTCACTCCAACTGCGCCAGTCGCAGCACCTGGCGCTGACGCCGCAGCTGCAGCAATCGATACGCTTGCTGCAGTTGTCCACGCTTGAGCTCAACCAGGAGGTTGAGCAGATGCTCGAAGAAAACCCCTTCCTTGAGCTCGAAGACGAAGGCTCGGCCGCCGCCCTGGGCTTGGAGCGCGTGGGCTCGGTGGCGGATGCCTCGCGCGAGCGCGAACACGCTGTGCAGGCCGAGCGCGACGACAGTGGCGCCGAGGAGCCGGCGGCCATCGACGCCGCCGACTTCGGCACGCCTGAGCGCGACGACTGGGAGAACGGCACCGAGCGCGATGATTTCGACGGCATCCGTGAGCTGCCGGGCAACGCCGCCAGCGCCAACCCCGGCGACAGCGATTTCGAGCCCGCCGACGACGCCGATGCCGGCCCCACGCTGCAAGACCACTTGCGCCAGCAGTTGCTGGGCATGCGCCTGTCGCCCGAAGACGCCGCCGCGGTGATGGTGCTGATCGAATCGCTGAACGAGGACGGCTACCTCGCCGACACGCTGGACGACATCGCCCAGCAGCTCGCCGACGCGGGCGACGCGCAAGCTTTGGAGGAGATGCAGGACCGCCTGCGCTGCGCGCTGAAGTGGCTGCAGAGCATGGAGCCCACGGGCGTGGGCGCTGCCGACCTGTCGGAATGCCTGGTGTTGCAGTTGCGTACCCGCCCACGTGCACCGCAGCGCGGCCTGGCCGTTCGCCTGGTGACGCGCCACCTGGAGCTGCTGGCGCGCCGCGACACGCGCCGCATGATGATGCTCACCGGTGCCAGCGAAGAGCTGCTGCGCCAGGCCCAGGCCCTGATCTTGAGCTGCGAGCCCAAGCCCGGCCGGCAGTTCTCGCGGGCGCAGGCCCATGTCGTCGTGCCGGATGTCTTTGTGCAAAAAAGCGGCCGCGGCTGGAAGGTGGTGCTCAACTCCGATCTGGCGCCCAAGCTGCGCATCAACGACCTGTACGCTCAGGCCATCCGCGGCCAGCGCGGCGGCTCGTTTGCGGGCATGGCCACGCGTTTGCAAGAGGCGCGCTGGTTCATGAAAAACATCCTGCAGCGCTTTGACACCATCCAGCGTGTCTCGCAGGCCATCGTCGAGCGCCAGAAGGCCTTTTTCACCCATGGCGCCATCGCCATGAAACCGCTGGTGCTGCGCGAGATCGCCGATGAGCTGGGCCTGCACGAATCGACCATCTCGCGCGTCACCACCGCCAAGTACATGTCCACCCCCATGGGCACGTTTGAGCTCAAGCATTTCTTCGGCAGCTCGCTCAACACCGAGGCCGGCGGCAATGCGTCGAGCACGGCGGTGCGCGCCTTGATCCAGCAATTTGTCGATGCCGAAAGCACGAAGAAGCCGCTGTCGGACAGCCAGCTTGCCGAGATGCTGGCCGAACAAGGCATCACGGTGGCCAGGCGCACCGTGGCCAAATACCGCGAGGCGATGAAAATTGCACCCGCCAATCTGCGAAAGGCACTGTGAGCCAACACCCGAATGACGCGTCCAAGGCCCGGCCCGGCCCTCCACCCCAGGCGGTGGCCTCAGCCGTGGGCGCCAGCCACGCCGGCAGGCTACGCGTGATGGGGACATCGGCATTGCAGGCCGCGCTCTTCATGCCCTGCGCGGCGGGCACGGAGGCCTTGCTCGCCGATGAGTGCCGGCGCATCCTGGCGGGGCCGGGGCAGCCGGTGGACACCGCCCGTGGCGGTGCGCACTTGGTAGACACCGCCCGTGGCGGTGCGCCTTTGGTAGACACCGCCCGTGGCGGTGTCGTGGTCCACGGCGATGCCCAAGCCGCCATGCGCCTGAACCTGCACAGCCGTCTCGGCCAGCGCGTGCTCTGGCCGCTGGCCCATGGGCCGTATCAGGACGAGCATGACCTGTACGCCTTGGCGCGCCAGGTGCCGTGGCTCGATTGGGTGACGCCGCAGCAAACCTTCCGCATCGACACCAATGCCCAGCGCTCACCGCTGCGCAGCCTGAATTTCGCTACGCTGCGCGTCAAGGACGCGGTCTGCGACGTGCTGCGCGAGGCCACCGGCGAGCGCCCCAGCATCGACACCCGCTGGCCGGATCTGCCGCTGACGCTGTTTCTGTCCGCCACCCACGCCACGCTCTATGCCGACACCTCGGGCGAGGCGCTGTTCAAGCGCGGCTGGCGCGATGCCAAAGGCGGGCGCGAGGATGTCAAGGGCGAGGCGCCGCTCAAGGAAACCCTGGCCGCGGCCATGTTGGCCGCCGCCGGTTGGCAGGGCCGGGCCGAGGACGGCGCCCTGCTCGACCCCTGCTGCGGTGCCGGCACCATCGCCATCGAGGCCGCCCAAATTGCCTGCGGCATCGCGCCCGGCCTGCAGCGCCGTTTTGCCTTCGAGAAGATGCTGCCCTTTCGCACCCACCAGCACGCCTGGGAACGCCTGAAGACCGAGGCGCGCACGATGCAGCATGCGCCAGCGGTGCCCATCTTTGCCGGCGATGTGTCCTTCCGTATGACCGATTTCGCCCAGCGCAACGCCGCCCGCGCCGGCGTGCAATCGGCCATCGAATTCAAGACCGTCGACGCCCTGCAGCGCATGCCACCGGCCGAACGCGGCGTGGTGGTGATGAACCCACCGTATGGGGAGCGCATCGAGCCCAAGGGTCGACGCGAGGGGGAGCGCATCGAGCCCAAGGGTCGACGCGTGGGCGCGCACAACGAGCCGACCGACCACCGCGAGGGTGGTGCCCCGCACCGTGGCGGCCCGCGCCAGGCCTTCGAGGGCGACGCCAGCGGCGCCGAGTTCTTCAGCCAACTGGCGACACACTGGAAGCGCAATTACCCCGGCTGGACCAGCTGGGTGCTCAGCCCCGACATGAAGCTTCCCCAGGCCCTGCGCCTGAAGGAAAGCCAGCGCGTGCCGATGTGGAACGGGCCGATTGAATGCCGACTGTTCCGCTTTGATCTGGTGGCCGGCTCGGCGCGTGAAAACAAGGGGTCAGGTCTTTAATATTAAATGTCGCGGCGGCCGTTGAGGCCACACAGCCAGCAGTTCCTGGCATGTCGTTCGCCGTGAGTGGCGACTTAATAATAAAGACCTGACCCCATAGGTTTGACTTCCAGACCGGGCAGGGTGCCGACGCGGCGCCATTCGTCGAGCATGCGGATGAAGGCCATGGGGCCGCGCCAGAACTGCGAGTTGCGTTCCATGCGGGCATTGGGTTGGCCTTCGTTGTTGTAGTAGCCGGGCGTGCAGGCGGCGAGGTAGTCGCGGCGCATCAGGGCGTACTTCAGGATGGTGGCGACCCAGGCGTCTTCGGCCTCGGCGCTGGCCTCCAGTGTGCGCAGGGCGCGGGCCTTGGCTTGGCTCAGCACATGGGCGATGTGGTGCGATTGCTCGTCGAGCATGTGTTGAAAGTTCGCACTCTGGCCGGACTGCTGTGTCGTCATGACAAAGAGGTTAGGAAACCCGCGGGTGAACAAGCCATGGAAGGTGGAGGCGCCGCCCTTCCATTTGTCGGTGAGGGTGAGCGCGTCGCGGCCCGTCACTTCAAAGCCCAGGCGGCGCGTGAAATCGGTGCCCACTTCAAAGCCGGTGCCGAAGATCAGGCAATCCAGCGGGATCTCGCGCCCGGCCACCACCACGCCATGCTCGGTGATGCGCTCCACGCCCTGGCCCTGGGTGTCCACCAGGTGCACGTTAGGGCGATTGAAGGTGTCGAGGTACTGGTCGTGAAAGCAGGGCCGTTTGCAGAACTGGCTGTACCAGGGCTTCAGCGCCTCGGCGGCGGCGGGGTTGCGTACCACCGCATCCACGCGGGCGCGCACGCGCTCCATCTTCAGGTCGTCGGCCTGCTGGATCAGGGCTTCGATTTCGGCCGCGGTGGCGCCGGCTGCCGCCTGGCGCCGCGTGGTGATGAGGATGCCCGCGATGATGTCCGTCCAGCCATCGTTGACCAGATCCACATCGAAGCGGCCACCGGAGATCACGGTGGTGAAGTTGTCCATGCGCTGGCGCTGCCAGCCGGGCTGCAGAGACTTCACCCAGTCCGCGTCGGTGGGCTGGTCGTTGCGCACATCCACCGAGCTGGGCGTGCGCTGAAAGACAAACAGCTCCTTGGCTGCCGCGCCCAGGTGGGGCACGCACTGCACCGCCGTGGCACCGGTGCCGATGATGCCCACGCGCTTGTCGGCCAGGCCGCTCAAGTGGCCGTATGAATCGCCGCCGGTGTAGGCATAGTCCCAGCGGCTGGTGTGGAAGCTGTGGCCCTTGAAGCTGTCCACGCCGGGGATGCCCGGCAGCTTGGGCAGATTCAGGGGCCCACCGGCCAGCACCACGAAGCGCGCGCGAAGCTGGTCGCCGCGATGGGTGCAGATGAGCCAGCGCGCCGTGTCTTCGCACCAGCGCATGCCGGTGATCACGGTCTGGAACAGCGCCGAAGGGTAGAGATCGAAGTGGCGGCCGATGCGGCGCGAGTGCTCCAGGATTTCGGGCGCACGGGCGTACTTGGAGACCGGCATGTAGCCGGTTTCTTCGAGCAGGGGCAGGTAGATGTAGCTCTCGGTATCGCAGGCCGCGCCGGGGTAGCGGTTCCAGTACCAGGTGCCACCGAAATCACCGCCCTTCTCGACAATGCACAGGTCATCGATGCCCTGGGCGCGCAGCCGTGCGGCCGCCAGCAGGCCGCCAAAACCGCCGCCGACGATCAGCACCTCGACATCGCGCTCGATGGGCTCGCGGGTGAAGCCGGGCAGGGCGTGGGGGTCGTCCAGGTAGTGGGCATGTTCGCCCGCAATTTCGACGTACTGCGCATTGCCATCGCGGCGCAGGCGGCGTTGGCGCTCCTGCTCGTAGCGCGCACGCAGGGCGGTCGAATCCAGCTTGGGGTGGGCCACGGGGGTGGCCAGCGTTGACAGGTCGGGCATGCACGTGGCTCCGGGTGTGAGCGCGCTCAGGGACGCGCGCGTCGGACAACCACTCTAGACGCAAGCCCGGGCTCGCCGATGTCGCCCACGGCTCAGGTGCGCAAGGTCAGCCCGCCATCGGCCACCAGGCCATGGCCGGTGATGAAGTCGGCCTCGTCACTGGCCAGCAGCAGCACGGCGCGCGCCATGTCTATGGGCTGGCCCAGGCGGCGCAGCGCGGCCTTCTTGGCCCACACGGCACGAACCTTGTCGCCTTCAAAACTGGCCGCCGTCATGCCGGTGTGGATGGCACCAGGCAGCAGGTAGTTCACCGTGATGCCGTACTTGCCCAGCTCCAGCGCCAGCGTCTTGCTGATGCCGGCCACGGCATGCTTGCTGGCGGTGTAGGCGGTCAGGCCGATGTCGGTGCGTTCTGCCATCACCGAGGCGGTGTTGATGATGCGCCCGCGCCCGGTGGCGCTTGCGCGCTGGCGCAGTGCCGGGATGGCCGCGCGGCACACGCGAAACACCGCGCGGGCATTGACGGCGAAGGTGCTGTCCCATTGCTCGTCGGTGGTGAGCTCACCCAGCGCATTGGCGGCGACACCGGCGTTGTTGAACAGGATGTCCAGGCCACCGCCCTCGCGCAGCGCGGTGGCGACGATGGCATCCGGCGCCTCGACCGCGGTCACATCCTGCGCCAGGGCGACGATGCGCGGCTGGCCGAGGTGGGCGCTGGCAATGGCGCTGGCCGGGCGGTCCACCGCAATCACCAGGGCGCCCTCGTCGGCAAACAAGCGCGCCGTGGCGTGGCCGATGCCCGATGCGGCCCCGGTGATGATGGCGACTTTTCCGGCAAGGCGATTCAGGGGTGTGGTCATGGTCAGGGTCTCCGGCAGCCAGTGTGTTGGGGTGGGGTGGCACAGTCCCGCAGTGTCCACGCGGCCGAAGTTTGCAGCGCGCGGCACGCCGGATGCACGATGGCCCTGACACCGCTGCCGTCGCCGGATGCGCGCAAACTGTTGAGCGTCAAACCCTGTGGCCGGCATCCTTGGCTTCGCGCACCCGATGCCGTCCGCAAAAATCCACGACCAGGAGTCCCCATGAATCCCTTGAGCTTGCAAGACCCGCTGTTCGCCACCTACGCCGTCGCCGCCACACTCATGATCCTGAAGGCGGTGAGCATGTCGTGGCTGACGGTGGCGCGAATGATGTCCGTCAAGGGCGGGTTCCGGTCGCCGGAGGACCTCAAGAAGACGCCACTCAATCCGCTGCCACACGCCAGGCAGCTTGAGCCCGATGAGCGCGTCGAGCGCATCCGGCGCATTCACCACAACGACCTGGAAAACCTGCCCTTCTTCCTGGTGGCGGGCTTTCTCTATGTGTTGACGCAGCCGCCGCTGCTGCTGGCTCAAGTGCTGCTCTACGGCTATGTAGCCTCCAGGTTTCTGCACTTCCTGGCCTATCTCACGGAGCGCACACACGACACCCGCGCCACGCTGTGGACGCTGGGCTCGCTCATCCTCATCTTCATCACCGTGCGCACGCTGCTGGTGGCCTTGGGCTTCGCGTCATGAGCACACTGCAACTCAAGCCCCTGCAGCCGCTGGCCGCCGAGGCCAGTGGCATCGACATCCGCCAGCCCCTCAGTGCGGAGCAGGTGCACGCCATCGAGCAAGCGATGGATACGCATGCGGTGCTGGTCTTCCGCGACCAGCCCTTGACCGAGGATCAACAGATCGCCTTCGCCAAATCATTCGGCCCCCTCGATCTGGGCCTGCGCAAGCTCAAGGGCGGCCCGCACCGCTTCAAGCATGCCGAGCTGGCCGACATCTCTAACGTCCTGGTCGATGGCAGCGTGGCCGCGCGCGACCACGCCAAGATCATCGGCAATGTGGCCAATCAGCTGTGGCACAGCGACTCCTCCTTCCAGCGAACGCGGGCCAAATACTCGATGCTGTCGGCGGCAGTCGTGCCGGCCTTTGGCGGCCAGACCGAGTTTGCCGATCTGCGCCTGGCCTATGACCACTTGCCCGATTGGCTAAAGCACCAGATACGCGGCCTGAAAGCCGTGCACTACGCCCTGCATTCGCGCTTTTTACTCGGCGACACAAACTACAGCGAGGCCCAGCGCCAGGCCATCGCGCCGGCCATCTGGCCGCTGGTGCAGACCGATGCGCGCAGCGGCCGCAAGATCTTGTTTGTTGGCATCCACGCCTGCGAAATCGTCGGCGTGAGCCTGGCCGAAGGGCGCATGCTGATCATGGATTTGATCGAGCACGCCACGCAGCGGCAATTCGTGCACCAGCACCACTGGCGTGTGGGCGACCTGGTGATGTGGGACAACACCGCCACCGTGCACCGCGGCCGCTGGTACGACCTGAGCCAGCGCCGTGAGCTGCGCCGGGCGACAACCGAGGAGCAGGCCGTGTCAGCGCCTGTGCCAGCGCCACTGCCGCACTCAGGGTCACAGCGGGTTCACCCGCAGCCGCTGACTCCGTAGACTCAAACCCAGCCCGGCATGGCGGGCGCGGAGACACCCCGATGAATGTTCAAGCCCTGGTCGAGCCCGACCGCGTGCACAAGACCGCCTACACCGACCCGGCCATTTTTGAGCTGGAGATGGAACGCATCTGGGAGCGCACCTGGGTGTACTGCGGCCATGAATCCCAGGTCAAGGCCGCGGGCGATTACCACGCGCTCACCATCGGCCGCCAGCCCATGATCATGGTGCGCCAGATGGATGGCCAGGTGGGCGTGCTCTACAACCGCTGCCCGCACCGCGGTGTGCAACTGGTGGGCAATTTGCGCGGCAACACCGGCAGCGCGTTTGTCTGCTCGTACCACGCCTGGAGCTTTCACCTCGATGGCCGCGTCCGTGCCATCCCGCTGGCCAAGGGCTACGAGGCCACGCGCATGACGCGTGACAACCCGGATTGCGGCATGAAGCGCGCCGCTCGGGTGGGCAGTTATCGCGGCTTCGTGTTTGCCAGCCTGGTGGGCGATGGCCCCAGCCTGCTGGATTTTTTGGGCGAGGCCAAGATTGCGTTTGACGACATGTGCGATCGCTCGCCCCTGGGCGAGGTCGAGGTGGTGCCGATTTGCCACCGCGTGGTGCAGCACTCGAACTGGAAGTTCTTCATGGAGAACCAGCTCGATTCGCTGCACCCTTCGGTCACCCACCAGTCCACCGGCATCGCCGCTGGAAGGGTAGAAAAGCGCCTGAAGGCCGAGACCGGATCGGCGCCGCTGCACTACCACTACCTGTCCACCTTCGCGTCGAGCTTTGAGCAATGGGACAGCGTGCAGACCATCAACTTCCCGCGCGGCCACGGCATCCTGAAGGCCTATATGGGCCTGCGCCCACAAGACCCCGACTCCCAGGCCTACGAGGCGCAATTGGTGGCAGCCTATGGCCCCGAGAAGACCGAGGAGTACCTGTCGCGAAGCATCCACCATGTGTTGGTCTACCCGTATCTGTCGGTGCAATCGCCGCTGCAGCAACTGCGCTGCCTGCGGCCGATCTCGGCGACGAAAACACTGTCCGAGATCTGGCACTTTCGCCTGAAGGGTGCGCCCGAGGCCATCTACCGGCGCAGCCTGTGGTACTACAACCTGGTCAACTCACCGGCCACCATGATCAACGCCGATGACCTGGAGAACTGGACCAAGGGCCAGTGGGGCCTGACATCGAATGGCGGCGATTGGGTGAGCTTTCACCGCTGGTATGGCGATGACCGTGAGGAAAACGGCGTCACCTATTCCAACCATGGCACCTCCGAGGCCGTGATGCGCAACCAGTTCAAGGCCTGGTTGACTTACCTGGCACCTATCCTGTGAACGGAGCGACCTTGTGAGCGCAAATCAAACCCCCGCTGCTGGCCCTGCCCAAGCCGCCGCCATCCCCAGCGCCGGCCCCGATTTCGAGCACCTGCTGGCCCAGGATGTGGTGATCGCCGCAGGCGCCACCGATGCCGCGGCGGCCACGCCCACCGGCGCCCAGGCCGTGGCGCCCGACCATTCCCCCCGCGCGCTGCAGGCCGCCCAGGCCTTGGCGGCGGGCGCCCAGGCTGCCACGCCAACAACGCGCCCTGGCTTGCTCAATGTGCCGCTGCAATGGCAGCGCGAGATCGAACAATTTCTCTACCACCAGGCCGAGCTGCTGGACGCCAAGCAGTGGCAGGCCTACATCGATTTGTTCGACGAGCAGGGCGTGTACTGGATGCCCGCCGCGCCCGAGCAAACCGAGTGGGAAGGCACGGCCTCGATCTTTGCCGAGGACAAGCTCATCATGGAGATCCGCAAGGGCCGCGTCAGCCACCCCAACGCCTGGTCGCAGGCACCGATGTGGGAGACCAACCACCTCGTCAGCCATGTGGCCATCGAGTCGGTGAGTGGCAACGACATCCACGTGCGCTCGCGCTTTCACATGATGGAGCTGCGGCGCGACGACGTGCGCCACTTCGGCGGCCGCTACCAACACCACCTGGTGCGTGGCAGCGATGGCCAGTGGCGCATCCGCCTGCAGCGGGTGGATTTGTTCAATGGCCAGGCACCGTTTGACTATGTGTTGCAGGTGTGGGTCTGAGGCCCACCGTTCATCCCCGATCACCGCAGGAGCAGATCATGAAATCCAACAAACCTAACTTATTTATGCAGGCCTTGGCCGCCAGTGCCTTCACCGCACTGCTGGCCGCCGCCAGCCCCATCGCGAAAGCCGCCGACAAGGTCAAGATCGGCTTCGTCAGCACGCTCTCCGGCCCCTCGGCGGCGCTGGGCGTGGACATCCGCGATGGCTTTCAGCTCGCCGTCAAACTCAATGGCGGCAAGCTCGGTGGCCTGCCCGCCGAGGTGATCGTCAGCGACGATCAATTCAAGCCCGATGTGGCGCGCGGCCTCTTCGAGCGCAACGTCAAGCGCGACAAGGTCGATTTCATGACCGGCGTGGTCTTCTCCAACATCATGCTCGCCGCCCTGCCCGAGGCGCTGAACAACAACACCATCTACATCAGCGCCAACGCCGCGCCCTCGTCCATGGCCGGCAAGGAGTGCAACCCGCTCTTTTACGCCGTGTCCTGGCCCAACGACGCCTATCACGAGGCCGCGGGCGCCTTCGCCAACCAGCGCGAGGTGAAAAGCGTCTACCTGATCGCCCCCAACTACCAGGCCGGCAAGGATTCACTGGCCGGCTTCAAGCGCACCTTCAAGGGCCAGGTGCTGGGCGAGAACTACACCAAGCTCGGCCAGCTTGATTACGCCGCTGAGCTGGCCGAGGTGCGCGCGGCCAAGGCGCAAGCGCTCTACATCTTCTTGCCCGGCGGCATGGGCATCAATTTCATCAAGCAGTTTGTCGGCGCCGGCCTGGGCAAGGATGTCACCCTGCTGCTGCCCGGCTTCTCGGCCGATCAGGATGTCATCAACCCGGTGGGTGCGGCCATGGCGGGCCTCTTTAACGCCGCCCACTGGTCGCCCGATTTCAGCAACCCGGCCAACCAGAAATTCGTGGCCGAGTTTCAAAAGGAATACAAGCGCGTGCCCACGCTGTATGCCTCACAGGGCTATGACGCCGCGCAGCTCATCCACGCCGCAGTGCGCGATGTCAAAGGCAAGCTCGAAGATCAAGCCGCCGTGCGCAAGGCCTTGCGCGCGGCCAAATTCGATTCTGTGCGCGGCGCCTTCAAGTTCAACACCAACCAGTACCCGATCCAGAACTACTACATCCGCACCGTGGGCAGCGACGGCAAGGGCGGCCTCATCAACAAATCCTTCAACGAGCCGATCCTGAAGGACCATGGCGACGCCTACGTGCAGAACTGTGCGATGGCCAAGTGAGGCCGGCGTACGCGCTCATCATTCGCGTTAGCCAGACTTGATCGCATGACCGGCCTGCTGCTCATCGAGCAAACCCTCAACGGCCTGCAATTCGGCCTGATGCTGTTTCTCTTGGCGGCCGGCCTGACCATCGTCTTTGGCGTCATGGACATGATCAACCTGGCGCATGGCTCGCTGTACATGGTGGGGGCTTTTCTGGCGGCGTGGTGGACGGGCTTGACCGGCTCCTTCGCCATCGGGCTGGCGTTGGCGGTGGTGTTCACCGCACTCATCGGCATGGCGCTCGAAGTGGTCTTGCTGCGCAGCCTGTACGCGCGCGATCACTTGAGCCAGGTGCTGGCCACCTATGCCCTGATCCTGGTGCTCAACGATGGCGTGAAGATGGTCTTCGGCGCCGATCTGCCGCTGTCGGCACCGGCGGCCATGGCCGGGCCGGTGCAGTTGCTGCCGGGCTTGCCCTACCCGGCCTGGCGGCTGCTGATCATCGGCGTGGGCCTGGGCCTGGCGCTGCTGCTGTATCTGCTGGTGCAAACAACCAGGGCCGGCGCCCTGGTGCGCGCCGGGGCCTCCAACCGCGCCATCTGCGAGGCCCTGGGCGTGAATGTGCGCTGGCTGTTCACGGGCGTGTTTGGCCTGGGCGCGGCGCTGTGTGCGGTGGCCGGTGGGCTGCTGGGCCCGCTGCTGGCGGTGCAGGTGGGCATGGGCGAGAACATCCTCATCCTGGCCTTTGTGGTGATCGTCATCGGCGGCATCGGCTCGATTCGCGGGGCCTTGATTGGTGCGCTGCTGGTGGGCGCGGTTGATACGGTGGGCCGCACGTTTTTGCAGCAGGGCCTGCGTGAGTTGCTGCCGCCGCAGTGGGCCAGCGCGGCCGGGCCGGCGCTGGCCTCGATCGCGGTCTATGTGCTGATGGCCGGGGTGCTGGTGTGGCGGCCGCAGGGGCTGTTTCCGGTGCGGGCTTGAGGCGAGCCGCCGCGCCATGAGTGACGACGAAACCCAGCGCGGGCCGGGGCCAGCGCTGCGGCAGGGCCCGGCACAGCCCCGCCAGCCAACACCCCCGCCAGCGCCACCACGGCGGCCTTGGCACGGCATCGCCGTCCCCTTGATCGCGCTGTTAGGCGCCGCCACCCTGCCCTGGCTGCTGCAGGCCCTGGGGCTGGAGTTCTATCTCAGCATGGCCAGCCGCATCGTCATCTTCGCCGTGGCCGCGACCAGCCTGAACCTCATCCTGGGCTACGGCGGCATGGTCTCACTGGGGCACGCGGCTTTTCTGGGCCTGGGCGCCTACACCACGGGCATCTTGCTGCATGAGGGCAGCGGCTCGGGTTTCGTGCACCTGGGGGTCACCTGCGCGGTGGTGGCGTTGTTTGCCGCTGTCATCGGTGCCATCTCGCTGCGCACCCGCGGCGTGTACTTCATCATGATCACGCTGGCCTTTGCGCAGATGCTGTTCTACCTGGCCAACTCGATCAAGGCCTATGGCGGCGACGAAGGGCTGAACATCCGCACGCGTTCGATCATTGGCATGGAGGGCTTCGCGCTCGACCTGAAGAACGGACACGTTCTGTACTACGTGACGCTGGCGGTGCTGGTGGCCATGCTGGTGGCGCTGGCGCGCTTCGTGCCGTCGCGCTTCGGCCGGGTCATCGCCGCGATCCGTGAGAACGAGACGCGCGCCGAAGCGATCGGCTTCCCGGTGTACCGTTACAAACTGATTCTCTTCGTCATCGCCGGCGCCGCGGGCGGCCTGGCGGGCGCTTTGCTCGCGAGCCACGGCAAGTATGTCAGTCCGAACCTGTTGCACTGGACCCAGTCCGGGACGCTGATGATCATGGTCATCCTCGGCGGCGTCGGCCGGCTGTGGGGCGGCGCGCTCGGCGCGGTGCTGCTGTTGGTGCTGGAGCACCTGATC
>JAYSSS010000071.1:0-34798 GCA_043720415.1 Ideonella sp. | reverse complement strand
CTGTTCAGCAAAGCGGCCGAGGCAGGCTCGGAAAGTGGAGGAAAAAAATGAACACCTGGCAGCGACGTGGGATGCTTTTGCTCTTGGTGCCCCTGGTGGCGTTGATGGGCGCCTGCGCCTCCGTCATGCCCGGCGCGCGCAGCGGCACGGCGGCCGAAAGCGGGCCCACGACGGCGCGCTCTGACCCCTGGGAGCGCTTTAACCGCAACATGTTCGCCTTCAACGAAGTGGTGGATGTGGTGGCCATCAAACCCGCGGCGCAGCTGTATGCGGCGGTGCTGCCGTCGTGGGCGCGAGCCGGTGTGAGCAATGTCTTTGGCAACCTCTACGACGTCTGGTCTGCGGCCAACCTGGTGCTTCAGCTCAAGCCCCAGCCGGCCCTTGAGATGGGCATGCGGGTGGCCACCAACACCCTCTTCGGCCTGGGCGGCTTGCTCGATGTGGCCGAGGAGCTGGGCCTGGAGCGCCACTCCTACGAGGACTTCGGCCAGACCCTGGGCCGCTGGGGCGTCAGTACCGGGCCCTACCTGGTGATGCCCTTGCTGGGGCCGACCACGGTGCGCGATGGTTTGGCGCGCGTGATTGACAACCAATATTCACCCGGGCGCCTGGCGCTGCGCGAGCCGCGTGACCGATTTGGCGCCACCGCCGTGCAGGCCCTCAATGCCCGCGTGTCCCTGCTCAATGCCTCCAAGCTTTTGGACGACATTGCCTTGGACAAGTACGTTTTCGTCCGCGATGCCTATCTGGCGCGCCGCCGCAGCCAGATCTATGACGGCGAGCCGCCCGAGGATCCGAGCGCCAGGCCGCCCATGCCAAGATTAAAGTGAACCAAAGCGCGACATCGCGCGTTACCGCCCGACGCGGCCATCCCGCCGCATTCAAGGAAGTGCCTGTATGTTCAGACGCCATGCCATTGCCGCCCTGACCGCCTCGATCTTCAGCGCCGCATTGGCCTCACTGCCCAATACCGCCTTTGCCGCCGAAGCGGTGGCCGCCGACGCCTTTGTGCGCCAGCTCAGCGCCGATGTGCTCGATGCCGTCAAGGCCGACAAGGCCATCCAAGCGGGTGATGTCGGCCGCATCCGCGCCCTGGTGGAAGCCAAGGTCATGCCGCATGTCAACTTCGATCGCATGACCGGCATGTCAGTCGGCCCGCAGTGGCGTGGTGCCACGGCCGAGCAACGCCGGCGCATGCTCGAAGAGTTCAAGACCCTGCTGGTCAACACCTACTCAGGCGCCCTGACCCAGGTGAAAGACCAGACCGTCAGTGTCAAGCCCTTGCGCAACGCCGGCGCCGATGGCGACCTGGTGGTGCGCACCGAAGTGCGCGGCCGCGGTGACCCGATCCAGCTGGACTACCGGCTGGAAAAGGCTGGTGAGGCCTGGAAGATTTACGACGTGAATGTCGGCGGCTTCTGGGTGGTCGAGGCCTACAAGGGCCAGTTCGCCAAGGACCTGAACGCCGGCGGCCTGGACGCCTTGATTGCGCGTCTGGCCGAGAAAAACAAGGCGCTGGCGGCCGCGCCCAAGGGCTGAGACGCCATGCCGGCGAGCGCTGCGACCCACACCGCCGGCCTGGCCCTGCCAGAGGTGTTGACCATGGCCGAGGCCAAGGCCACCTTGGCCAGCCTGGAGGCGGCCTTGAGTGCCGCCCCCGCACCGGTGATCGATGCCTCGGCCCTGCGCACGCTCGACAGCGCCGCCATCGCCGTGCTGCTGCAATGCCGGCGCATGTTGGCCGCCGCCGGCAAGCCGCTGGACATCATCGGCGCGCCGCCCAAGCTGACGCAGCTGGCGCGGCTGTATGGCGTTGAGGCCTTGCTGCGCCTGGCCTGAGCGCCGCCTACTCTTCCTCGTCCCAATTGAAGCCATCGCGCGCCACCATGGCGCTGGCCGCGGGCGGGCCCCAGGTGCCGGCGGCGTAGCCGCGCGGGCCATTCGGGTCGGTGCGCCAGGCCTGCAGCACGGGCTCCACCCAGCGCCAGGCCTGCTCTTGCTCATCGCTGCGCACAAACAGGTTCAGCCGGCCGCCGATGGCGTCCATCAGCAAGCGCTCATAGGCGCCCACGCGCTCGCTGCTGAAGGCCTTGTCGAAATCCAGATCGAGTGACACTGGCGCCAGCATCTCGCCCTGGCCACTGCCTTTGGCGGCCAGCAGGTGCAGCTCCAGGCCGTCCTCGGGTTGCAGCTTGATGACCAGCTTGTTCGCCCTTGAGGAGCCCGGAAAAATGGTGTGCGGCACCGGCCGGAAGTTGACGACGATGTGCGCCTGCGCCTGCGCCAGGCGCTTGCCCGTGCGCAGGTAAAACGGCACGCCCGCCCAGCGCCAGTTTTGCACCTCGGCACGCAGCGCCACGAAGGTTTCGGTGGTGCTGCCGGCGGGCACTTTCTGCTCATCCAGATAGCCGGGCACGGCCTTGCCGCCAATGCTGCCGGCGCGGTACTGGCCACGCACCACATCGCGTGCCACGGTCTCGGCGGTGAAGGGTTTGAGTGACTTCAAGACCTTCAATTTCTCGTCGCGGATGGCGTCGGCATCGTGGGTCGATGGCGGCTCCATGGCGATCATGGTCAGCAACTGCAGTGCATGGTTTTGCACCATGTCGCGCAGCGCGCCGGTGGTGTCGTAGTAGTCGCCGCGGGTGCCCACGCCCAGGCCTTCGGCCAGGGTGATCTGGATGTTGGCGATGCTCTCGCGCCGCCACAGCGGCTCAAACAGCGCATTGCCAAAGCGCAGCGCCGAGAGGTTCTGCACCGCGGCCTTGCCCAGGTAATGGTCGATGCGCAGCGCCTGGTGCTCGGTGAAGGAGGCACTCACCGTGCGGTTGATCTCGCGCGCACTGGCCAGGTCGTGGCCCAGGGGTTTTTCCAGCACCACGCGCACCTGCGGGCCATTGATGCCGGCCGCACCCAACTGCGCGCAGATCTGCGTGAACAGGTGCGGGCTGGTGGCCAGGAAGAGCACCACGGTTTGCGCGCCGCGGGCGTCTAACCAATCCTTCAAGCCGGCATAGTGCTCAGGCTTTGACAGGTCCATGCGCCGGTAGTGCAGCAGCTCGGCAAAGCGCGTGAACTCATCGTCGCTGGGCTGCTTGGCGGCTTCGACATCGGCAAACTTGCTGCGGATGAAGGCGCGGTACTCGGCGTCGCTGCGCTCGTCGCGGGCCACCGCCAGGATGCGCCCGCCGGGGGGCAGGGTGCCGTGGCGCCAGGCCTGCAGCAGGGCGGGCATGAGCTTGCGCCAGGTCAGGTCGCCAGTGCCGCCGAACAACACGAGGTCAAAGGACATGGGGCCTTTCGCGGGCGTGGGTGTTGATCGATTACAGCACCGCGGCGGCCGTGTTGGCGGTGGAACTAAGGCCTGCTTGCCCCGCTGATGTGCAACGGCGCCGGTGCGCCAGCCGATGCCGTGCCGTTGCCCTGCAGCACCGCACCCGGCCCGGCCAAGAAGCGGCCCGGGCCGCGCAGGCGGTTGTTCTTCAACAGCACCGGCGTGCGTGCGGGCAGCTTGTCGGGCCACACGCGCACGAAGTGGGCCGCGGCCGGGCCCGGGTTGACGAAGGTGTTGCCCTGCACGGTCAGCGCGCTCTCAGGCCAGGCCTGGCCTTCGGCGCCAAAGGCCACCAGCGTGGCGTTCTCTGGCCGCGGGCCACGCGCAATGGTGTTGTCGCTGATGCGCACCAGGCCGCCATTGGGCAGATCGATTTCATACGAGGCGCGGCCCAAGGGGCCGTCGTCAATGCGGTTGGCGGTGATCAGGCTCACGCGCGCACGCGACTTGATCAAGTGGCCCAGGTGGCCTTGATGGAAGCGGCTGCCGGTGAGCTCGAAGTGTGCAATGCGGCCAACGTAGAGCAGGTGGTGCAGGCCGCCCTCGTGGGGGGGCGCCTGGCCGAATTCGCTGCCCTCGATGCGCAGCGTGGCGTCGCCGAAATTGGCCGTTAGCACACCCATCTCATTGTCAAAGAAGGCGCAGCGCAGCAGGCTGAGCTGGCCGCGCTCGAAGCGAATGCCAGCGCCGTTGCCGTCGGGCACGCGGGCGCCGCGGAACTCGATGTTTTCGATGTGGATGGCGCCGTCGCGCACCACCCAGATCGCCTTGCCTTCGGCGTGCTGACCGTTGGCCACAAACACCGGCCGCTCGCCGACGCCGCGAATCGTCAGCCGGCGCTGGGTGATCACGGCCACATCACCGAAGTAGGTGCCCGGCATGACCTCGATGACATCGCCATCGGCGGCCTGCTGCAGGGCCTGCGCCACCGTGGGCAGCGGCCCACCGGCGCCCACCCGCCAGGTCGCAGCGCCGGCGGCGCCCGCCGCAGCGATGAACAGCAGCGCCAGGCCAAGGTGAAGCTGCGATCTCAGGTTCATGGTGCATTCTTTCCCGGGTTTCCCCGCTTCCGGGCCAGGCTTGTGTGATGGGTGCACGGGCTACCATCCCGCGTCACTGAAATCTCAGTCATCCAGGAGCCCTTGATGCACCCCTTACGCCGCAACCTCGCCGTCACCCTGACGGCCGCATTCGCCACGCTGGGCGGCCACAGCGCTCAGGCGCAAGACGCCGGCCAGGTCAACATCATCTGCTCGGTGCAGGCCGAGTGGTGCAACCTGATGCAGACCGTTTTTGCCAAGACCACCGGCATCAAGGTCAACATGTCGCTCAAGGGCTCGGGCGAGGCCCTGGCGCAGTTGATCGCCGAGCGCGCCAACCCCAAGACCGACATCTGGTTCGGCGGCACGGGCGATCCGCACCTGCAGGCCGCCGAGAGCGGCCTGTCGATGGAATACAAATCGGCGCAGTTGCCGCAGCAGCAGCCTTGGGCCCAGCAGCAGGCGCAGCAATCGCAGTACCGCACCGTGGGCATCTACTCGGGGCCCCTGGGCTTTGGCTACAACCCCGAGCTGCTGGCCAAGAAGAAGCTGCCCATCCCAAAGACCTGGGCCGATTTGCTCAACCCCGCCTACAAGGGCGACATCCAGGTGGCCAACCCGGCCTCCAGCGGCACGGCCTACACCATGGTGGCCACCCTGGTGCAGCTGATGGGTGAGGACAAGGCCTTCGATTACATGAAGGCGCTGCACAAAAATATCAGCCAATATACGCGTTCTGGTACGGCCCCCATCAAGGCCGTGGCGCGTGGTGAGACCAGTGTGTCGATCAGCTTTGTGCACGACGGCCCGGGCGAGAAGATGCAGGGCTTCCCGGTCGAGACCATCACCCCGGCCGATGGCACGGGTGCGGAGATCGGCTCGATGTCCATCATCAAGGGCGCACGCAATCTGGAGCAGGCGAAGAAGTTCTATGAGTGGTCGCTCACTGGCCCCTCGCAAGAGCTGGGTGCGGCGGCCAAGCAGTTCCAGGTGCCGTCGAACAAATCCGCCAAGGTCGACCCGCGCGTGCCCGACTTCAAGAAGATCAAGTTCATCAACTACGACTACGCCAAGTACGGCGCCTCGGCCGAGCGCAAACGCCTCATCGCCAAGTGGGAGAAGGAAGTCAACTCGCTGCCGCGATGAGCCTGGTGCGCCGCCAGCGCCACCAGCGCCACCAGCACGGTGTCAGCGCCTGGCTACTGCTGGGGCTGGCGGCTTACCTGCTGCTGCCCTGGTACCTGCCGCAGAACCTGTCGCTGCTGGCCTCGATGCCCGGTGTCTTCGGCGGGGTGGAAACGGCCAGCGGCGTGGTGCAGGCGCTGCGCCACGGCAAGCCCTGGTTGTGGATGGTCTGTGCCGGCCTGCTGCTGGGCCTGCTGGGCACACGGCTGCCCGCCGGCCGCGCCCAGGGCGGGCTGTGGATCGCCGGTGCGGCCGTCGGCCTGGCCGGGCTGCTGGGCGGCGGCTTTGCCATCGGCGCGCGCGGCTGGTCGTTTGACATCCTCAACCACTGGTTTGGCGAATTGGCGGTGGGGCAATTGGGCGTCGGCTTGGGCGGTGGGTTAGCCCTGCTGGCCTTGCTGATGCTGCTGGGCGCGGGCATTGCCCGGCTCGGCCACTTCAAGGGCGATGTCTTCGTGGCCAGCAGCGTGGTGCTGTGCAGTGCCTTGCTGCTGTTGTTTGTGGCCCTGCCCGTGGGCAAGAGCCTGATCGGCGCATTTCTGGATGAAGGCGGCGGCGTTTCGCCCGCGGCGCTGGCCGAGCGCCTGGGCCATGAGCGCGTCTGGGGCCTGGGTTGCCTGGCCGGCGGCGTGCGCTGTGGCGTGGCCTGGAACACGCTGTTCCTGGCGCTGATCACGGCCGCCGGCACCACCGTCATGGGCACGCTGATTGCCCTGTATGCCGAGCGCGGTGCCAGGCGCCTGAGCAAGCCGCTCAACATCCTGGCCCTGCTGCCCATCATCACGCCGCCCTTTGTCGTCGGCCTGGGCCTGATCCTGCTGTTCGGCCGCGCCGGGCTGGTGAATCAGTTCCTCGAATTCGCCTTTGGCATCCCGGCCACGCGCTGGTTCTATGGCCTCTTTGGTGTCTGGCTGGCGCAGATGTTTGCCTTCACGCCGATTGCCTTCATGATCATGCGCGGCGTGGTGCAGGGCATCAGCCCGTCGATGGAAGAGGCCGCACAGACCCTGCGTGCCAGCCGCATGAAGACCTTCACCACGGTCACCCTGCCGCTGATGAAGCCCGGCCTGGCCAACGCCTTCCTGGTGGGTTTCATCGAAAGCATTGCCGATTTCGGCAACCCCATCATCGTCGGTGGCCAATACGCGGTGCTGTCCACCGACATCTTCTTTGCCATCGTCGGCGCGCAATACGACCAGGGCAGGGCGGCCTCGCTGGCGCTGATCCTCACCGGCTTTGCGCTGGTGGTGTTCTTCATCCAGCAGCGCGTGCTGGGCAAGACCAGCTACACCACGCTCTCGGGCAAGGGCGATGCCGGCCTGGCCAGCCCGCTGCCTGATCGCGTGCGCCGGCTGTGCCTGGGCGTGGCCGGGCCCTGGCTGGCGTTCACCGTGGTGGTCTATGTCTTTGCCTTCATCGGCGGCTTTGTGCAGACCTGGGGGCGCGACTACACGCCGACGCTCAAACACCTGATCACGGCCTTTGATTTGCAATGGGGCGCGCATGGCCTGGTCTGGGCCGGCACGGCCTGGAACTCGCTGTTCACCACGGTCAAGCTGGCGGCCATTGCCGCGCCGATTTGCGCGGCGCTGGGCCTGCTCATCAGCTGGCTGTTGGCGCGCACGCAGTTTGTTGGGCAGCGGGCGTTTGAGTTCTCCGCGCTGCTGGCCTTTGCCATCCCCGGCACGGTGCTGGGCGTGAGCTACATCCTGGCCTTCAACGTGCCGCCGTTTGAGCTGACGGGCACCGGCCTGATCATCGTGCTGTGCTTCATCTTCCGCAATTTGCCGGTGGGCGTGCGTGCCGGCACGGCCAGCTTCAAGCAGCTCGACAAATCACTCGATGAGGCCAGCACCATGCTGCGCGCGGGCACGGCCACCACGCTGCGCCGCGTGGTCCTGCCGCTGCTCAAGCCGGCCCTGGTGGCGGCCCTGGTGTACAGCTTTGTGCGCTCGATGACGACGGTCTCGGCGGTGATCTTCTTGGTCACGGCCGAGAACGAATTGGCCACCACCTACATCATCGGCCGCGTCGGCAATGGCGACTACGGCGTGGCGTTGTCCTACTGCACCGTGCTCATCGTGCTGATGTCCGCGGCCACGGCGCTGATCCAGTTGCTGGTGGGCGAGCGCAAGTTGGGCCGGCGCGCCGCAGCGCATTGATAACAGGAAACGACCATGTCCAACGGCGCCGCCCCTTCACAGATTGGCATCGAGTTCCGTGGTGTGAGCAAGCGCTATGGCGATGCGCGCTCGCCCCTCGTCGTCAAGGGCATTGACCTGCAGGTGCGCAAAGGCACGCTGACCACTCTGCTTGGCCCCTCGGGCTGCGGCAAGACGACCACGCTGCGCATGATTGCCGGGCTGGAGGCGCCCAGCGCCGGCCAGGTGTTCATCGATGGCCAGGAGGTGACGACGCTGGGCGCGGCCGAGCGCAACGTGAGCATGGTGTTCCAGAGCTATGCGCTGTTTCCGCACATGAGCGTGATTGACAACGTCAGCTACGGCCTGGCGGTGCAGGGCCTGGGCAAGACCGAGGCCACGCGCCGCGCCCACGCCACGATGGAGATCGTCGGCCTGGCCGGCTTTGATGCGCGCTCACCGAGCGAGCTCTCGGGCGGCCAGCAGCAGCGCGTGGCCGTGGCCCGGGCGCTGGTGCTCGAGCCCTCGGTGATGCTGTTTGATGAGCCGCTGTCCAACCTCGACGCCCGCCTGCGCCGCAGCATGCGCGAGGAAATCCGCCAGTTGCAACAGCGCTTGAAACTCACCGTGGCCTATGTCACCCACGACCAGAGCGAGGCCCTGGCGGTGAGCGACCAGATCATCGTCATGGACGCCGGGCGCATCGCCCAGGCCGGCACGCCGCAGCAGCTCTATGAGCAGCCAGGCAGCGAGTTTGTCGCCGGCTTCATGGGCGAGGCCATGCTGTTTGATGCCGAGGTGGGCAGCGATGGCCTGTTGCGGCTGGGCGCGCTGCAGGTGCGCCCGCAGCGCGCCCTGGCGCCAGGCCGGGTGAAGGTGGCGGTGCGGCCCGAGGCCTGGCGGCTGTCGCGCCCGGGGGGCGAGGGCATGGCGGCGGTGGTGGAGAAATGTGCCTACCTGGGCAGCACCTTGGAGCTCAGTTTGGCCAGCGAGCTGGGCAGCATCTTTGTCGTCTCGCCCGAGGTCGATGGGCAGTGGGCCGCCGGCGACGCCGCCACGCTGGCGCTCAGCCCGCGCGGGCTGGCGGTGGTGCAGGGGGGCAGCTTGTGAAGACCCACCCGCGCTGCGACCACACCGTCGCCTGGACCGCGCTGTTAGGCCACTTCGAAGCGCATGGCCGTGATCTGGACCTGCGCGAGGCCTTCGCCCGCGACCCCCGGCGCTTCGAGGCCTTCTCGCTGCAGGCGCCCGAGGTGTTTGCCGATCTGTCTAAGAACCGTTGGGACTTGCTGACGCGCAAGCTGTTGACCGAGCTGGCGCGCGAGTGCGGCCTGGAGTCACGGCGCGACGCCATGCTGCGCGGCGAGGCCATCAACACCACCGAAGGCCGCGCGGTGCTGCACACGGCCCTGCGTGCACCGCCCGGGGTTGGCCCCTTCAGCGACGAGGTGCATGGCGTGCTGAACAGCATGCTGGCTTTTGCCGAATCCATGCGCGACACCCAACGCAGCGGCATTCGCGACATCGTCAACATCGGCATCGGCGGCTCCGATCTGGGCCCGCAGATGGCGGTGCCGGCGCTGGACGCCTACGCCCACCCCGGGCTGCGCCTGCACTTCGTCAGCAATGTCGATGGCCACGACATCACGCCGGTGTTGCGCCGCCTCAAGCCCCGCGAGACGCTGTTCATCATCGCCAGCAAGACCTTCACCACGCAGGAAACCATGGCCAATGCGGCGGTGGCGCGCGAGTGGTTTCTGGCCAGCGACGCCACCCTCAGTGAAAGCGACATCGCGCGGCACTTTGTCGGCACCACCACCAATCTCAAGGCGGCGGCGGATTTCGGCATCGCCACCACCTTTGGCTTTTGGGATTGGGTGGGCGGGCGCTACTCGCTGTGGAGCGCCATCGGCCTGCCGATAGCGATTGCCATCGGCGCCGACAATTTTCGCGCCCTGTTGGCCGGCGCCCACGCCATGGACCAGCACTTTGCCCAGGCACCGCTGGAGACCAATCTGCCGGTGCAGCTCGGCCTGCTCGATGTCTGGTACCGCAACTTTCATCGTTTCAGCAGCCGCTCGGTGGCGCCGTATCACCAGGGCCTGAAGCGCATGCCGGCCTACCTGCAGCAGCTGGAGATGGAGAGCAACGGCAAGTGCGTTGATGTGGACGGCCAGCCGCTCCCCTATGCCACCAGTCCGGTGGTCTGGGGCGAGCCCGGCACCAATGGCCAGCATGCCTATTTCCAGATGCTGCACCAGGGCACGGAGGTCATCCCGGTGGAGTTCATTGCCGTGAAGAAGGCCAGCCACGGCCACCCTGCCTTGCACGCCAAAGCCCTGGCCAATTGCCTGGCGCAAAGCCAGGCGCTGATGCGGGGGCAGACGGCGGCTCAGGCCTTGCTGCAAAAGGCGCCGACGGCCTCCACCCAGATCGACGCCGCCACCCTGGCGCGGCACCGCAGCTTCCCCGGCAATCGGCCCAGCACCACCTTGGTGTTGGAGGCGCTCACCCCCCGCGCCCTGGGCGCCTTGATCGCCCTGTATGAGCACCGTGTCTTCACCAGCGGCGCCATCTGGGGCATCAACAGCTTCGATCAGTGGGGCGTGGAGCTGGGCAAGGCGCTGTGCAGCGACCTGTTGCCGCGACTGGCCAGTGGGGATGTGGCGGGGCTGGATGCCTCCACCGCTGGCTTGTTAGGGCGGCTGCGTTAGGGCAGCTGCGTTAGGGCAGGCCGGCACCGGCCTGCAGCGCTGCGGGCGCGGCCCCTCAGCCCTTGTCGTTCACCCGCTCAAGCCCAGCAAAGCCTGCCGCGCCGCCTCTTCGGCCTGCGCCACGATGCGCTGCTTCCAGCCATCGGTGTCGGTGTAGAAGGCGTCGCGCATCTGCTGCTTGATCGCCAGGCGCTGGGCGGACGGGGCCTCGGGGTGGTTCTCCAGCCACTGGTCGGCGCGCAAGGCAGTCAGGCCCTCGCTGATCGGGATCGTGCCGTACTCCAGCGCGATGCCGGTGTATTCGGCCTGGGCGCATTCTTCATAGGCGCAAAGCCACATCAGGCCGGTCAACATCGCCGATGAGGACGAGCCGTCGTAGATCGAGGTCACGTCCGCGCCCCACCAGGCGCGCGCCCGCGCCAAGGCCTGGGCATCGTCGCGGCAGGCAAAGATGCGCTCACCATGGCCGTTAGGGCCTAAGCCGGTGTGAAAGTCGATCCAGCCCAGGCGCAGACAGCGCCGGCCGTGATCGCGCAGCACCTGGCGCAGGGTGTGCTGGCTCCAGGTGGGGTTGCGCCCTCCGTAGAACAGGCCTTGCGGATGATCATGCTGGCCGCCAGACACGGCGGCTTGCCAGGCGGCCGGGCCGCGCTCGCTGACATAACGCGTTACCGCCTCGTGCGTGGCGGCATCGGGCGGCCACTGCGCCGGCACCAGCAGGTGGGCAATTTCGTCGTAGGCCGGATTCGCCGGCAGGGGCTTGGAGAAGTCGTGAAAGTTGCGGTTCAGGTCGACGTTTTCCTGCGTCGTGCGCCGCCACCAGGAGAAGCCGTAGGGGTTCAGGCCGTGGACGTAGAGCACGGCGACGCCGCTGGCGCGCACCGCCTCACGCCAGGCCGCATCGCGCAGCAGCGCCACCTGCACGCCCGAGCCGCAAAAGCCCTCCACGCCGTGGCAGGCGCTGGAAAGCAACAACACCGCGGCGGCATCGGCCGGGCCATCGCGCACCACATCCATGGCCAGGGTTTCGCCATCGCGCCCGACCATGGGGTGGGTGTGCGACTGCACATCCAGGCCGGCACCCTGCGCGGCGGCGATGAACTTGGGGCGCGCCTGGGCGTAGCTTTGCGAGAAAGAATCAACGGCGTGCTGCATGGCGGTGGGCAGCTGTTGCTTCAGCGTGGCGCGGCCAGCCAGGCCTCGGCCAGGCGCACCCAGGCGGTGGCGCCCAGGGGGATCAGGTCGTCGTTGAAGTCATAGCTGGGGTTGTGCAGCATGCATGGGCCCAGGCCATGGCCGCCGTCGCGGTGGGCGCCGTCGCCATTGCCGATCATGAAATAGCAGCCGGGCTTTTCCAGCAAGAAGTAGCTGAAGTCTTCGGCCCCCATGGTGGGCTCGAAGTCCAGCACATTGGCCGGGCCGACCACGTCGCCGAGCACGCGCTTGGCAAAGGCGGTCTCGGCTTCATGGTTGACGGTGGGCGGGTAGTTGCGCTCAAACACAAACTCGCAACTGCATTCAAAAGCCGTGGCGGTGGCCTGCGCCATGGCCTGCATGCGCCGCTCGATCAAATCCAGCACCTCGGTGGAGAAGGTGCGCACCGTGCCCTCGATGACGCAGCTCTCGGGGATGACATTGGTGGCCTCGCCGGTGTGGATCATGGTCACCGAGATCACACCGGTGTCGATGGGTTTGACGTTGCGCGAGACGATGGTCTGAAAGCCCATCACCATCTGGCACGCGGCGGGCACGGGGTCGATGCCCAGGTGCGGCATCGCGCCATGCGCGCCCTTGCCGCGCAGGGTGATCTTGAACTCGTTGCTCGATGCGTAGCAGGGCCCGGCCTTGAGCGCGAACTGCCCCACGGCCATGCCCGGCCAGTTGTGTGCGCCGAAGATCGCTTCCATCGGGAACTGCCTGAACAGGCCGTCCTTGATCATTTCGCGGGCGCCGCCGCCGCCCTCTTCGGCCGGCTGGAACACCACATACACCGTGCCATCGAAGTTGCGGTGCCGGCTCAAGTGCTTGGCCGCGGCCAGCAGCATGGCGGTGTGGCCATCGTGGCCGCAGGCGTGCATCTTGCCGGGGTGCCGGCTGGCATGGGCGAACTGGTTGCGCTCGGTCATGGGCAGGGCGTCGATGTCGGCGCGCAGGCCTAACGCCCGGGTCGAGGTGCCGCCCTTGATGATGCCGACCACGCCGGTCTTGCCCAGGCCGCGCTGGATGGGGATGCCCCAGTCGGTGAGGGCCTTGGCGATGACGTCCGAGGTGCGCTGCTCCTCAAAACACAACTCAGGGTGAGCGTGGATGTCGCGGCGCAGGGTGGCGATGCTGGCGGCATCGGCCAGGATGGATTCGATGAGTTGCATGGCGAAGCCTTTCGGGGGAGTGCGCGCTGCGGCTGCGCGGCGGCTGCTGCTGCGATCACGCTTGGGATGGTGGTGCAGCGGAATGGGCAAGTCTACGCGCCGCCCTTGTGCCGATTGAGGTGCCGATTGAGGCGCAGGCTGGGGCGCGCAGGCTGTGCGTCGGCGGACGAGCGGCGCAGCGTGGGTGGCGGCTCAGCGCCGCACGCGGCCGTCCTCGGTGAGCATGGTCAGATCAACGAAGGACGAGCCGACATGGCTTCGCGCGCCAAAGCTGACATGGAAGCCGCCCAGGTCAAAGCGCTGCATGGTTTCGAGGGCGGCGATCAGGCCGTCGCGCGTGGGTGCCCGGCCTATGCGCCTGAGGGCTTCGACCACGACGCGTGCGGCCACATAACCCTCCATGCTGGAGTAGTTGGGCACATGCTTGCCGCCGGCGCGCTTGACGGCATCGAGGTACTCGCGCGAAATGCCGGTGGTGGTGCTGAAGGGGTAGGGCATGACCTGGCTGACCATGACGCCGCGGCCTTCCTTGCCCAGCTCATCGGCCAGGGCCTGGGTGCCGACGAAGGAGACGTTGAAGAAGCTGCCGCCGTAGCCTGCCTCTCGCGCTGCGCGAATGAAGGCCGCACAGCTCTTGTAGGCGCTGATCTGCACCACGGCATCGGGGCGCGCGGCGGCGATGGTCTTCACGGCCGCGGCCACATCGACGCTGTTGCGCTCGACCAGACCTATGGCCACGGGCTCCAGGCCCTGCGCGGCAAGCGCGCGCTGCACGCCATCAAGTCCGGCCTGGCCGTAGCTGTCGTTCTGGCGAAACACAGCGATGCGTTTGAGGCCCAGATGGGTGAGCTGGCGCACGATCAGTGCGGTCTCGTCGTAGTACGAGGCGCGTACATGAAACACCTGCCGGCTCAAGGGTTCACGCAGGGCCTGCGCGCCGGTGAAGGGCGCAATGAGGGGCACGCGTTGCTCATTGACCAGTGGCAGCGCGGCCAGCGTGGTGGGCGTGCCGACATAGCCAAACAGCGCCAACACGTCCTCGCGCAGGAAGGCCTGGGTGTTGGCGCGGCAGCGGTCGGGCTCGTAGCCATCGTCCAGCAGCCGCAGCTCGATGGCCTGGCCATTGATGCCACCCTGGGCATTGACGGCGTCAAAGTGCAGGCTGGCGCCCAGATTCATCTGCAGGCCCAACTGCGCAGCCGCGCCTGTGGTGGGCGCCGATTGGCCGAGCACGATGCGGTTTTTGCCCTGTGCCAGCACCCTGCCCGTGCCAAGCAAACCCAGGGTGGCGAGGTGGCTGAGTGCGCGGCGGCGGCGGATGGAGTTGAGCATGGGCTGCGGTCAGCGGTGGAATGGGGGGCGAGACTCGGTCGCCGAGTGCAACCATAGGAAAGCGAAATTGTCCCCACCGCATTGCGTGTAAACAAAGGTACTTGCCACAGTCACCACCCGGAACCGGGGGGGTGGCCTGTGCAATAGTTGCCGCATGCAGCCCCTCCCCAGCACGACCACGGTGCGCGGCGCCTGCCCGCACGATTGCCCCGACACCTGCGCCCTGAAGATCACGGTCCAAGCCGGCCGCGTCACCAAGGTGCAAGGCGACCCCGATCACCCGCCCACCCACGGCGCGCTGTGCACCAAGGTCGCCCGCTATGCCGAGCGCAGCTACCACGATGAACGTGTGCTCACACCTTTGAAGCGCGTCGGCCCCAAGGGCCTGGGGCGCTTTGAGGCCGTGAGCTGGGACGAGGCCCTCACCGACATCGCCGCACGCCTGGCCGCGATCGCCGAGCGCGACCCGCAGGCCATCCTGCCCTACAGCTACGCCGGCACCATGGGCATGCTGCAGGGCGAAAGCATGGACAGACGCTTCTTTCATCGCCTGGGCGCCTCGCTGCTGGACCGCACGATTTGCTCCAGCGCCGGCGGCGAGGCCGTGGCCGCGACCTACGGCGCCAAGGTCGGCATGCACCTGGAGGACTACGCCGCAGCCAGGCTCATCGTCATCTGGGGCAGCAACTCCATCGCCTCGAACCTGCATTTCTGGAGCTTCGCCCAAGAGGCCAAACGCGACGGTGCGCGCCTGGTGTGCATCGACCCCAGGCGCACCGAGACGGCCGACAAATGCCATCAGCACATCGCCCTGCTGCCGGGCACCGATGGCGCCCTGGCGCTGGGCCTGATGCATGAGCTCATCACCCAGGGCTGGCTGGACGAGGACTACATCGCCCGCCATGTGGATGGCTTTGAGGCGCTGCGCGAGCGCGCCCTGGCCTGGCCGGCGACGCGCGCGGCGCAGGTGTGCGGCCTGGCGCCCGAAGCCATCTCGCAACTGGCGCGTGACTACGCCCACACGCGCCCGGCAGCCATCCGCCTGAACTACGGCATGCAGCGCGTGCGCGGCGGCGGCAATGCGGCGCGGCTGATCGCGCTGCTTCCCTGCCTGACAGGCGCCTGGCGCCAGCGTGGCGGCGGCCTGCTGCTGTCGAGCTCGGGCTGGTTCAATGCGCACCGCAATAGCGCGCAAATGCAGCGTCCTGATTTGCTTGGCGCGCGGCGCCCACGCACGCTCAACATGAGCACCATTGGAGACGATCTGTTGCGGCCCAGCTCACCCGAATTTGGCCCCCGGGTCGAGGCCGTGGTGGTCTACAACAGCAACCCGGTGGCGGTGGCGCCCGAGTCGCCCAAGGTGGTCGCCGGCTTTGCCCGCGAGGACCTGTTCACCGTGGTGCTGGAGCACTTTCTCACCGACACCGCCGACCATGCCGACTATGTGCTGCCGGCCACCACGCAACTCGAACACCGCGATGTGCATGCGTCCTATGGCCACACCTATGTGGTCAACAACGAGCCGGCGATCGCGCCACTGGGCCAGGCCAAGGCCAACACGCAGATCTTTCGCGAGCTGGCGGCGCGCATGGGCTTCGATGAGCCGTGCTTTGCGGATTCAGATGAGCAGCTCGCCGCCCAGGCCTTTGCTGGCATTGATGTGCAAGCGCTGCATGAGCAGGGCTGGGTCAAGCTGCCTGTGCCCGAGCAGCCCTTTGCCGAGGGCGGTTTTCTCACGCCCAATGGCAGGGCCCAGGTGTTGGTGCCGGGCTGGGGCGTGCCCGACTTTGTGCCCAACTATGAGTCGCTGCAGTCCTCCCCCGAGCTGGCGCGGCGCTACCCGCTGGCCATGATCTCGCCGCCAGCGCGCCACTTTCTCAATTCCAGCTTCGTCAACGTCAAGAGCCTGCGCAGCATCGAGGGCGAGCCGCTGCTGGAGATTCATCCCGACGACGCCGGCCCGCGCGGCATTGCCGATGGCGCCTTGGTGCGCATCTTCAATGACCGCGGCAGCTACCACTGCAAGGCGGCCCTCAGCACCCGCGCGCGCGTTGGCGTGGTCCATGGCCTGGGTGTGTGGTGGCGCAAGTTTGGTGTGGCCGGCAGCAACGTCAATGAAGTCACCAGCCAGCGCTTGACCGACATCGGCCGGGCGCCGACTTTTTACGATTGTCTGGTGGAGGTGCAGCCGGTGGCCGCGGCGCCCGTCGTGCCTGCGGCGGCCTCAGCTGCGCAGGCATGACCGGCGGCGTGAGGCACCGCATTGGGTGCGGTGTCACCGTGGCCATCGGCGCCATGCTGGGTCTGGGCCTGCTGCTGGTCAGCGGCTGCGGCTCGGCGGGCTACTACGCGCAATCGGTGGGTGGGCACCTCGAGTTGGTGCGTCTGGCCCGGTCCGTGCCCGATTGGCTGCTCGACCCGGCCACGCCCGAGGTTTTGCGCGAGCGGCTGCGCCTGACGCAAAAGGTGCGCGACTTTGCGGTCAAAGAGCTGCACCTGCCGGACAACGCCAGCTACCGCCGCTATGCCGATCTGGGCCGGCCCGCGGTGGTGTGGAATGTGGTGGCCACGCCCGAGCTGTCGCTTGCGCTGCGCACCTGGTGCTTTGCGGTGCTGGGCTGTGTGGGCTACCGCGGCTACTTTGATCAAGCCCAGGCCACGGCCCTGGGCGAGTCGCTGCGCGTCGAGGGGCTGGATGTCAATGTCTACGGCGTGCCGGCCTACTCCACCCTCGGCTGGACCAATTGGTTAGGCGGCGACCCGCTGCTCAACACCTTCATCCGCTGGCCCGAGGGTCAGTTGGCCAGATTGATCTTTCACGAGCTTGCCCACCAAGTGGCCTATGCCAGCGATGACACGGCCTTCAACGAGAGTTTTGCCACGGCGGTGGAGCGCCTGGGCGTGCAGCGCTGGCAGGCGGCCTCAGGCAGTGCGGCCGACGACGCCGCCAGCCAGCGCCGCCACGCCGACTTCAAAGCCATGACGCTGCGCACGAGGCAAACGCTGGAAGCCATCTACGCCAGCGACACGCCCGATGCCGCCAAGCGCCAGGCCAAGGCTGCGGCGCTGGCGGCAATGCGCGCCGAGCACGAGGCGGCCAAGCTCGGCCCTTGGGGTGGCATTTCCGGCTACGACGCCTGGATGGCCAGGGCGAACAACGCCTCACTCTCGATACAGGCCGCCTATGACGGCCTGGTGCCTGAATTCGAGCGCCTGTTTGCTGCCCAGGGCAGCGATTTCAAGCGCTTTTATGCCGAGGTGCAGCGCCTGGCCGCACTGCCCAAAGAGCAGCGCCGGGCGGCGCTGGCTGCGGCGAAGTGATTCAATCGCCGGCCAGACCTGTTCTGGCGGCTTTCTTTCTTCCCAAACACTTGCCAAGTCATCACCAAGCCCCAGGAGCCCCCAACATGCCCGACATCAGCATCCACCGCGTCCACGGCCTGGGCTTGAAGAAAGCCCGCGAGGTGGCCTGGCAGTGGGCCGAAGAGGTCGAAGAGAAATTCGACATGGAGTGCACGGTGATCGAGGGCCAGTTCAGCGACACCGTGCAGTTCACCCGCAGCGGCGTGAACGGCACGCTGACGGTGGCCGCCGATCACTTTGACCTGCAGGCCAAGCTGGGCTTTTTGCTCGGCGCATTTGCCAAGACCATCGAGGGCCAGATCGAGCAAAACCTCGATGCCCTGCTGGGCCAGGCCCAGTCGGCAAAGAAGGCGACGGCGAAGGAGCCTGCGGCCAAGCCGGTGAAACAGGCGGCGAGAAAGGCTGCGAAGTAGCCGGCTGGTGGGGCCGGCTGGTGGGGCCGGCTGTGACGCCGGCAAGGTGGCCGGCGCTGCACCCGGCAAGGTGGCCGGCGCTGCACCCGGCAAGGTGCCCGGCGCTGCAGCCAGCGAGATCGCAGGCGGCGCCAGAGGGCGCCCTGCTAACGCATTATTTGAGCGATTCGATCAGATCGATGTAGTCCTGCATCGCCGATTCCGCAGCCGTGCCCTTGAGCCCATTCCAGGCATCCCATTTGGCACGCCCGACCATGTCGGTGAAGCCCGGGCGCTTGCCGTCCACATCGCCGGCGCTGGCCTGTTTGTACAGGGCATAGATCTTCAGCAGCGTCATGTTGTCGGGCTTTTCAGGCAGCGCTTTGCTGTCGGCAACGGCTTGATCGAAGCTGGCTTTGTGGTCGGCCATGGCGGGTGTCCTTCGCGTGGGTTACGTGACAATGCGGGCAGGCCTGCATATTACCCAGCATCGTGATCGCAGCATCGTGATGCGCGAAGGAGAAGAGCAATGACCGCCCCCAGCCCAGCATCCGGCAAGAGCATTCGCATGTCACGCGTCGACACCGCCTGGCTGCGCATGGACAACGACGTCAACCTGATGATGATCGTTGGCGTGTGGCTGCTCACCCCGGGCGTTAGCCTGCCGGCGCTGCGCGAGCGCATTGGCGACAAGCTGCTGAAGTACGAGCGCTTTGGGCAAAAGGCGGTGGTCGATGCCATGGGTGCCAGCTGGGTGGCCGATGAAGACTTCGATATCGACCGGCATGTGGTGGCGGAGACCCTGCCGGCGCCGCGGCCCAAGGCCCGATCACGAAGCGCCCCGGCGACACGCGCTGCAAAGGCCGAGCACCGTCAGCGTGCCGCCTTGCAGCAGCGCTGCGGCGAGCTGGCCACCACGCCGCTGGACCCGAGCCGCCCGCTGTGGCAGTTTCATTTGGTCGAGGATTACGAGGGCGGCAGTGCGGTGATCCTGCGCATCCACCACTGCATCGGCGATGGCATCTCGCTGATCTCGGTGATGCTGTCCATCACCGACGGTGGCAGTGACCCGCCGCAGCGCCGTCGGCGCGACCAAGCCGACGACGACACCGACCCCGCGGGCGGCAGCGACTGGCTCACCGACGCCGTGCTCAAGCCCCTGACCGATGTCGCCGTCAAGGCCATGGGCATGTACGGCAGCGGTGTCGCCAAGTCCATCGACATGCTGTCGCGGCCGCAGCAGCCGCTGTTGGGGTCGATGGACATGGCGCGCTCGGGCCTGCAGGTGATCCAGGACGTGGCCGCCATGGCGCTGATGCCCGATGACTCGGCCACGCGCCTGAAGGGCATGCCTGTTGGCCAAAAGCTTGTGTCCTGGAGCGAGCCGCTGCCGCTGGCGCCGGTGAAAGCACTTGGCAAGGCCTTGGGCTGCTCGATCAACGATGTGCTGCTGGCTTGTGTGGCCGGGGCCATAGGCAGTTATTTACGCGACCAGGGTGACGACACCACAGGCCAGGAAATCCGCGCCATGGTGCCGGTGAACCTGCGCCCGCTGGACCAGGCCTGGAGGCTGGGCAACCGCTTTGGCCTGGCGCCACTGGTGCTGCCCATAGGCATCCATAACCCGGTGCAGCGTGTCTACGCTGTGCACCAGCGCATGAGCGATTTGAAGGGCAGCTACCAGCCGTTGCTGGCCTTTGCCGTGCTGTCGGTGGCGGGGTTGTTCATCAAGCCGGTGCAGGACGCCGTGCTCGGCCTGTTCGCCAAGAAAACGACGGCGGTGATGACCAATGTGCCGGGTCCGGCGGTGCCACTGAAGTTCTGCGGATCGACCCTGCGCCAGACCATGTTCTGGGTGCCCGCCTCAGGTCACGTCGGCGTGGGCGTGAGCATCCTGAGCTACGCCGGCGGCGTGCAATTTGGCCTGATCACCGACCGTGCGCTGTGCCCCGATCCACAGGCCATCATCGACCGCTTTGCGCCGGAGTTCGAAAAGCTGCTGTGGCTGACGATGATGCTGCCCTGGGGGCAGGCCGACGCTGCCGGCTGAAAGCTTGCGAGGCTGTGCCGCCCTGAACCCATCAACTGCCGCCGCATTCGCCTGGGCGGTTGCCAGCACCACTGCCCTGGCTGGGTGAAGGGCCAGAGCCGGCGTCAGCCAGCGGCCCATGCCCCGTGACAGGTGGGTGGCCATGTTCACCATCGGGCGGTGCTTCATCGGCATGCTGCGCGCGCATGCCGCCGCGAAGGAAGCGGTTGTGGTGGTGCACCGGGCGCGGCAGATACCGCGCGAGTTCAACCAGGGCCATTTCATACACGCCGCGCTTGAATTCAATGACCAGATCGAGCGGCACCCAGTAGTCGTTCCAGCGCCAGGCGTCGAACTCCGGATGATCCGTGGCGCGCAGGTCGAGGTCGCTGTCTCGGCCTGTTAGGCGCAGCAAGAACCAGATCTGTTTTTGGCCGCGGTAGTGGCCGCGCGCCTCACGGCGAATGAAGTGGTCGGGCACCTCGTAGCGCAGCCAGTCGCGGGTGCGCGCCAGGATGCGCACGTGCTCGGGGCGCAAGCCCACTTCTTCGTGCAGTTCGCGGAACATGGCCTGCTCCGGAGACTCACCGTGATCAATGCCGCCCTGAGGGAATTGCCACGAGTGTGTACGCAGCCTTTTGCCCCAGAACACCTGGTTGCGGGAGTTCAGCAGGATGATGCCGACGTTAGGCCTGAAGCCATCCCGGTCGAGCATAATCGGACCCCAAATTTTGAATTGAAATCATTATTGCACCGGCCCCCTTTGGAAGGCGATTCCTCGCTTACCCGAAGGCCCCCATTTGCTCCATTTGGCCCTGTGCACTGGCGCGCTTGAACCCCGCCGCCTTTGATTGTTATCAAACACCCCACCTTGGCTGGCCTCAGGCTGCGCCCAAGCCCAGACACCACGCGCTCCAGAGCCCATCCAGCCGCCCATGAAAGCCTCACAGTTCTTCATCTCCACACTCAAAGAGGCGCCCGCCGATGCCGAGGTGATGAGCCACCGGCTGATGCTGCGCGCCGGCATGATCAAGCGCCTGGGTGCGGGCATCTACAGCTACATGCCCATGGGCCTGCGGGTGATTCGCAAGGTCGAGGCCATCATCCGCGAGGAGATGAACCGCGCCGGTGCTGTTGAGCTGCTGATGCCGGTGGTGCAGCCGGCCGAGCTGTGGCAAGAGAGCGGCCGCTTTCAGGCCTATGGCCCTGAGCTGCTGCGCGTCAAAGACAGGCACGACCGCGACTTCATCATCCAGCCCACCAGCGAAGAAGTCATCACCGACATCGCCCGCCAGGAGCTGCGCAGCTACAAGCAACTGCCGAAAAATTTCTATCACATCCAGACCAAGTTTCGCGATGAGCGCCGGCCGCGCTTTGGCGTGATGCGCGGGCGTGAATTCACCATGAAGGATGCCTACTCCTTTGACCGCGACAAGGCCTCGGCCTTGAAGAGCTACGAGGCCATGTTCAAGGCCTACAAGCGCATCTTCGATCGCTTCGGTTTGAGCTACCGCGCGGTGGCGGCCGACACCGGCGCCATCGGTGGCGACGCCTCACATGAATTTCAGGTGATTGCCGACACCGGCGAGGACGCCATCGTCTACTGCCCCACCAGCGACTTCGCCGCCAACATCGAGCTGGCCGAGGCCGTGGCTTTGTTGCCCAGCCGTGCCGCCGCCACCGCCGTGCTGGCCAAGACACCCACGCCGGGCAAGAGCACCTGTGAGGATGTGGCCGCGCTGTTGGGCATCGCCCTGGCCAGCACCGTCAAGTCACTGGTGTTGGCCACCGAAGAGCGCGACGCCGCCGGCGACATCACCCAGACCACGATCTGGCTGCTGCTGGTGCGCGGCGACCACAGCCTCAACGAGATCAAGGCCAGCAAGTTGCCTGGCTTGAAGGCCGGCTTTCGCTTCGCCACGGCGGCTGAAATTGCCGATCACTTTGGCTGCGCGCCGGGCTATTTGGGCCCCATTGGCAGCCGCAAGCCCGTGAAGGTGGTGGCCGACCGCAGCGTGGCTTTGATGAGCGACTTTGTCTGCGGCGCCAACGAGGCGCACTTTCACCTCACCGGTGTGAACTGGGGCCGCGATCTGCCCGAGCCCGACCTGGTGGTCGACATCCGCAATGTCGTGGCCGGTGACCCTTCGCCCGATGGCCAGGGCGTGCTCGCCATCCAGCGCGGCATCGAGGTCGGCCATGTGTTCTACCTGGGCACGAAGAAGTACAGCGAGTCCATGGGCGCGACCTTTCTGGACGAGCACGGCAAACCGCAGCCCTTTGAGATGGGCTGCTACGGCATCGGCGTCACGCGCATCCTGGGCGCTGCCATCGAACAAAACCACGACGAGCGCGGCATCATCTGGCCCACCACCATCGCGCCGTTTGAAGTGGTGATCTGTGCCATCGGCTACGAGCGCAGCGCCGAGCTGCGGGTGGCCGCCGATGGCCTGCACGACGCGCTGGTCGCGCAAGGCGTGGATGTGCTGCTGGACGACCGCGGCGAGCGCCCGGGTGCGATGTTTGCCGATTGGGAATTGATCGGCGCGCCGCAGCGCCTGGTGATCTCCGACCGTGGCCTGAAGGCCGGCACGGTGGAGCTGCAAGGCCGGCGCGAGGCGCAGGCCACCGTCGTGCCCTTGGCCGAGGCCGCGGCGCAGGTCAAGCAGCGGCTGAAGGAGAGCTTGGCCGCATGAGCGTCGCGCTACAGCGCCGCGCGCTGTTGCTGGCGGCGACCGCTGTGGCCCCGATGGGCAGCGCGCGCATGTTCGCGGCGGCCATGGCCGGCCTGGCCTGGGGCGCAAGCGGCCCGGCCCGCGCCGGCGCCCAGGCCGAGGAGCCGCTCATCGATTCGGTGCGCGGCGCGCTGTCGGCGGCCATCGCCAGCGCCGCGCCGCCGCGGCCCAGCTTTGCCAACACCGAGGCGCGCATGGCCTTTCTGCGCTGGCTGGGCGCCATGAGTGAGCGCCTGCAGCGTCGCAAGAGCGAGCACAGCACGCGCGTCGAGTTTCTGCAAACCCTGTGGTACGAAAGCACACGCGCCGGGCTGGAGCCCGGCCTGGTGCTGGCGCTGATTCAGGTGGAGAGCGGCTTTCGCAAGTACGTCATCTCATCGGCCGGCGCGCGCGGCTACATGCAGGTGATGCCCTTTTGGGCGCGGCTGATCGGCGATGGCGATGCCGCCCGGCTGTTTCACATGCAGACCAACCTGCGCTTTGGCTGCGTCATCCTGCGCCACTACCTGGACATCGAGCGCGGCGACCTGTTTCTGGCCCTGGGCCGCTACAACGGCAGCCGCGGCAAGCCGGACTATCCCAACGCTGTGTTTGCGGCGCGCCGGCAATGGCAGCTTCAGGGCTGAGAAGGCCAAAGCTGGAATGATCTGGATTGAGCCGGATGGATGCCGGCCCAACAACAACCAAGGATCAGCGCGCCAGCACCTGCTGCAGCTCACCGGATTCGTACATCTCCATCATGATGTCCGAGCCGCCGACGAATTCACCGTCGATGTAGAGCTGGGGGATGGTGGGCCAATTGGCATAGTCCTTGATGCCCTGGCGGATGCCGTCGTTTTCGAGCACGTTCACGGTCTTCAGCTCGCTCACGCCGCAGGCCTTGAGCACCTGGATGGCGCGGCCCGAGAAGCCGCACTGCGGGAACTGCGCAGTGCCCTTCATGAACAGCACGACGCGGCCGCTCTTGACGATGTCGTCGATCTCTTGATGCACGTTGCTCATGGACTGCGCCTGGCGGTGGATTGCGAAGCCGGCGATTTTAGGGGCTTGGCGGCCGGCCCGGCGCTGTGCTCCGCACCACACCCGGCGCGCACCGCCCAATCGACGCCGGCCGCGCCGTGCCGCCTAAAAGCTGTAGTTCACGCCCAGGCGCACCATGGGCAGCAAGCGCAACTCGCGCAGCACATCGTTCAGGCTGGAGCTGCCACCCAGCACACGGCCGAGTTGCAGCACGGAGCCCGCGTTTTGTGCCGCCATGCCAACATCGGCGCTGAACCCCCAATCGCCACGCAGGCTGCCGCTGCGGTAACCGATGCCGAAATAGGGCCAGGCGGTGCGCGAATCGCTGTCCGCCGCCGAGCTGCCGCTGCGCTGGCTGAGCAACACGCCACTGGTCAGTCGCAGGCCACCGGTTTGCCCAAGGCGCAAGGCGTCGAGCTGGTAATCGCGAAACAAGCGCGCCGACTGCTGGTTGGCGCCGCCGCCCAGGCCAAGTGCCGACCCACCGGATTGCAACCAGGTGGTCTCGACCTCAATGCGCATCTGCCAGCGAGACCCACCCAGCGCGGTGGGCGGCGCCAACAAACCCTCTGCAATGACGGCGCCAGGCGCAGCCATCAGACCCAAAGCCAGGACCATCGATGAGGCTCTCATGACCGGCTCCTTTCATTGAAGACTTCGACCAAGTTCTGCGAACCATCGTACGCCGCGTGTTGACGCTTGTGTTCATCAGGATGTGTGAAAAAGCCGCGTGTACACCGGCCAATTCAACCCTGGTCTGGCCAGCGCGCGCCGGTGCAACGTGCATGGCCGGCCAGATCTGGCCGCGTGCTGCAGCAAACAAAGCCGGCTGCGGCCAACAGCGCGCGCACCGCTGGCGCTTGATCCCAACCGTGTTCCAGCAACAACCACGCGCCTGCTTGCAGGTGCTGTGGCGCGCCCGCCACGATGTCGCGGATGGCGTCCAGCCCCTCCAGGCCCGAGACCAGGGCGCCGCTGGGTTCATGGCGCAGCGCGGGCAGGTGGGGGTCGGCCTGTGCGATGTAGGGCGGGTTGGAGACGACGAGGTCGAAGCGCCGGCCGGGCACGGCGGCCCACCAAGCGCCTAGGCGCAGCTCAATGCCCAGGCCCAGGCGCTGGGCGTTGTCCGCGGCCACCCGCAGCGCTTGTGCACTCACGTCGCTGGCGCAGACCTGCAGGGCGGGCCGGGCGTGGGCCAGGGCCAGCGCAATGGCGCCGCTGCCGGTGCCTAGATCCAGCACCTGGGTTGAAGAGTTAGGTGAATTGGGAGGGCTCGGCTCTGTGGCCAGCAGCTCCAGCGCCCAATCCACCAGCACCTCGGTCTCTGGCCGCGGCACCAACACATCGGCGTTGACCTGCAGCATCAGCCCATGAAACTCGCGCTCGCCCAGCAGATAGGCCAGCGGCCGACCCTCGGCGCGGCCTTGGCAGGCGGCCATGAAGGCCTGCGCCTGGGCCGCTGTCAGCGGCGCCTCGTCATGGGCGATCAGCCAGGTGCGTGCCCGGCCCGTGGCCTGGGCCAGCAGCAACTGCGCATCCAGCCTGTCCACACCCAGCGCACGCGCCTGCACCAGCGCCTGGGCCACCAAGGCCGGCGCCTGCATGGGGTGCTTAGGTGCCACTTTCCAGCGCCGCCAATTGCGCCTGGGCCTGCGCGGCCTGCAGCGCCAGCACCACGTCGCCCAATTCGCCGTCCATGATGGCGCCCAGCTTGTACAGCGTCAGGTTGATGCGGTGATCGGTCAGCCGGCCCTGCGGGAAGTTGTAGGTGCGGATGCGGTCCGAGCGGTCGCCCGTGCCGACCAGGCCCTTGCGCGTGGCGGCTTCCTTGGCATCGCGCTCACTGCGCTCCTTGTCGCGCAGCCGCGCCAGCAGCACGGCCATGGCCTTGGCGCGGTTGCGGTGCTGCGAGCGATCGTCCTGACATTCGGCCACGATGCCGGTGGGCAGGTGGGTGATGCGGATCGCCGAATCGGTCTTGTTCACATGCTGGCCGCCGGCGCCGCTGGCGCGGTAGGTGTCAATGCGCAGCTCGGAGGGGTTGATGGTCACCTCGGCCGCCTCATCCGGCTCGGGCATCACCGCCACGGTGCAGGCGCTGGTGTGGATGCGGCCCTGCGATTCGGTCTCGGGCACGCGCTGTACGCGGTGGCCGCCGGATTCAAACTTGAGCTGGCCGTAGACGCCCTCGCCCTCGATGCGCAGCACCAGCTCCTTGTAGCCACCCAGATCGCTGGCGCTCTCGCTCATGACCTCGCTGCGCCAGCCGCGGCGCTCGCAAAAACGCAGGTACATGCGCGCCAGGTTGCCGGCAAACAGGGCCGATTCTTCGCCACCGGTGCCGGCGCGGATTTCAACAAAGGCCGGGCGCTCGTCGTCCGGGTCACGCGGCAGCAGGGCGGACTGGATGGCGGCCAGGCCAGCGTCCATGTCGGCCTGGGCGCTGGTGATTTCCTCACGCGCCATGTCGCTGATGTCGGCGTCACTGGCGGCGTCGTCCAGCATTTCGCGCGCGGCGGCCAGGTCGGCCTCGCGCTGTTCATAACGGTTGAACAGCGCGACCAGCGCCGAGGCCTCGGCCTGCTCTCGGGCGATGCCGCGGTAGCGCTTGATGTCGGCCGTGACTTTGGGGTCGGCCAGGTGGGCATCGAGCTCGGCCAGGCGCATGACGAGGCGCTGCAGTTGGTGGCGAAGGGTGGCTTTCATGGGGCGGCGGGGCAAGGCGGACGGCGGATGAAGCGCGCGCAGCGGGGCTGCGGCAGCGGGCAGGCGCAGGGTGATCGCCGCTAACGCCCGTCGTCCGCCGGGTCGCGCGGCGCCTGGCGCAAGAACAGCCGCGTCACCGTGGCCGCCATCTGCGCGCGCTGCTCACCCTCGCTGGCGTGCAGTTCGGCCATGGCGCCGTGCAGCATCTTTTGCGTCAAGCCACGCGACAACGCTTCGAGCACGCTGTCCACATCGGCGCCCTTGGCCAGCAGCTTGCGGGCCCGCGCCAGCTCGGCCGCGCGCCAGTCGTCGGCCTGCGCGTTGAGCGCCTGGATCAGTGGCACGCTGGCGCGCTGATCGAGCCAGTGGCCAAAGCTTTGCACGCCGGCATCGATGATGGCCTCGGCCTGGGCCACGGCGGCCTGGCGTTTTTCGCCGGCCGTTTGCACCAGGGCCGAGAGGTCGTCCACCGTGTACAGGTACACGTCAGACAAGGTTGCCACCTCGGGCTCGATGTCGCGCGGCACGGCCAGATCGACCATGAACATCGGCCGGTGCCGGCGCGTCTTCAAGGCGCTGCGCACGGCGCCCAGGCCGATGATCGGCAGGCTGCTGGCGGTGCACGACACCACGGCATCGAACTCATGCAAACGCAGCGGCAAATCGGCCAGGCGAAGGGCCTGCGCACCAAAGCGCGAGGCCAGCTTTTCGCCGCGCTCGAGCGTGCGGTTGGCAATGGCCATCTGCTTGGGCGCCCGCGCCGCAAAGTGCGTGGCCACCAGCTCGATCATTTCGCCCGCGCCGACAAACAGCACCTTGATGTCGTGCAGGTCCTCAAACAACTGCGCCGCTTGCCGCACCGCGGCCGCGGCCATGCTGATCGAGTGCGCGCCAATCTCGGTGCTGGTGCGCACATCCTTGGCCACGGCAAACGAGCGCTGAAACAGCTGATGCAGCGTCGTGCCCAGGGTGCCCGCGGCGCCGGCCTCGCGCACCGCCTGCTTCATCTGCCCCAGGATCTGCGGCTCGCCCAGCACCATCGAATCCAGCCCCGAGGCCACCCGAAAGGCGTGCCGCGCGGCCTCGTGCCGCTCGCGCACATAGGTGTGTGGGCGCAGTTGCTCGGCGCTCACGCCGCCGTGCTGCGCCAGCCAGGCCAGGGCCGGTGCGATCAGGCCGGGGGCCTGCGCGGCATCGCTCGCCACATACAGCTCGGTGCGGTTGCAGGTGGACAGCAGCGCCGCCTCGGGCAGCGCACGTTGCAAGCGCTGGCGAAAGGTTTGCAGCGCCGGTGAGAGTTGTTCGGGCGTGAACGCAAAGCGGCCACGCAGGTCCAGCGGCGCGGTCAAGTGGTTCAGGCCGAGGGCGAACACGGGCATGGGCAAATTATAGTTTTCGGGTTTGACGCCATATGGCAATCAGCGCAGCGCCCTGCTCGCAACGCCTGGGCTGCAACACGTGGTGCTCGTCACCTCGCCTAACCAAAGCTTCCATGGGACCACTTGACGCCTTTTGGCACCTGCTCAATCTGTTCACCCCGGCCATCGGCCTGGGGATGATTTCGGCGGTGCTGGCCAAGCTGCTGTGGCGCCGGGAATTGAGCGCTGTGCGCTACCTGCGCCTGGCCGGCTGGGCCTGCTGCGCCTCGGCCGCGGCGCTGATCGCTGGCTTGATCCTCACTGGCCAAGATGGCCGCATGGTCACCTATGCGGGGATGGTTCTGGCCTGCGCGCTGGCCCTGGGTTGGGTGGGGTTTGGGCGGCGGCGCGGTTAGCCGGTGCAGTTAGGCGGCGCAGGCCAGCTCGGCCTCGGTCAGCACGACCTCGCCGCGCAATGAATGCGGCAGCGCTGCGGTGATGCGCACATCGATCATCTGGCCGACGAGCCGTGCGGACAGCGGCCCGCCGTCGAAATTGACGATGCGATTGCATTCGGTGCGGCCCATCAGCTCGGCCGCACTCTTGCGGCTGGGGCCTTCGACCAGGATGCGCTGCGCCGTGCCGACGCGGCTGGCGCTGATGCGCTGCACATTGGTCTCGATCAGTGCCTGCAGGCGCTGCAGGCGTTGCAGCTTCAGCGCTTGCGGTGTGTCATCTTGCAAGTTGGCCGCCGGCGTGCCCGGGCGTGGGCTGTAGATAAAGCTGAAGCTGGCGTCGAAGCCGATGTCCTCGATCAACTGCAGCATCTTGTCGTAATCGGCCTCGGTCTCGCCGGGGAAGCCGACGATGAAATCGGTGGACAGGCTGATGCCGGGGCGGATGGCGCGCAGTTTGCGTATGGTGCTTTTGTACTCAAGCACCGTGTAGCCGCGCTTCATGGCCATGAGGATGCGGTCCGCGCCATGCTGCACCGGCAGGTGCAGATGGTTCACCAGCTTGGGCAGCCGCGCGTAGGCGTCGATCAGGCGTTGGGTGAACTCCTTGGGGTGGCTGGTGGTGTAGCGGATGCGCTCGATACCGTTGATGTCGTGCACGTATTCCAGCAGCAGGGCGAAATCGGCGATCTCGCCGTTGCCGGTCTTGTTCATCCCGGTGCCCATCGCGCCGCGGTAGGCGTTGACGTTTTGGCCCAGCAAGGTCACTTCCTTCACGCCCTGCGTGGCCAGGTGGGCCACCTCGGCCAGCACGTCGTCAAACGGCCGGCTCACCTCCTCACCGCGGGTGTAGGGCACGACGGAGTAGGAGCAGTATTTGCTGCAGCCTTCCATGATCGAGACAAAGGCCGAGGCGCCTTCGACACGCGCCGGCGGCAGGTGATCAAACTTTTCGATCTCAGGGAAGCTGATGTCGACCTGCGCGCGCCCCTGCTGCGTGCGCTGCTGCAAGAGCTGGGGCAGGCGGTGCAGGGTTTGCGGGCCGAAGACGACATCGACATAGGGCGCGCGGTCGATGATGGCCGCACCCTCCTGGCTGGCGACGCAGCCGCCGACGCCGATCAACACGCCCTTGGCCTTGAGGTGCTTGACGCGGCCCAGGTCAGAGAAGACTTTCTCTTGCGCCTTCTCGCGCACCGAGCAGGTGTTGAACAGGATCAAATCGGCCTGCTCGGGATCGCCCGTGGGCTCATAGCCTTCGGCGGCGTGCATCACGTCGGCCATCTTGGCCGAGTCGTATTCGTTCATCTGGCAGCCGAAGCTGCGGATGTAGACCTTCTTGCTCATCGCTTGGTCCAGACCTGGTTGCTGGGATCGAAGGACCAACGCTGCAGCTCTTCGGGGGTGCTCGGCCAGGGCTGGCGGGCGATCTCGGCGGGGGTGAGGATCCAGACGTTGTGCACCAGGCCGTGGGGCTCGAGCGTGTAGTGCACAACGAATTGCTGGCCGATCAGCGCGCCCGAGAGCGCCAGCATGTTGTTCTCGCCGCGGATGCGCGAGCCTGGCGAGAGGCGCGCCGGCTGGTCGTTGAGCGTGATCTCTGGCGGCTGCAACACGACCAGGGTGCCGCGCAGGGCGGTGGCCGGAAATGGACGCGTCGTTTGCGCGCTAGCGGGTGTGGCAGCCGCTGCGGCAATCACGGCCAGGGCGGCGACCGAGGCGCGCGCCAAGCGCAACAAGCGGGTGGCACGGTCTTGCAAAACACAGCAATTCATGGTGTTCATCCAGGGGCTGTGGAAACAAAAACGGCCCGAGCATGATGCTCGGGCCGGGGTCTGGTGGCGCTTCAGGGATTCGAACCCCGGACCTGCGGATTATGATTCCGTCGCTCTAACCGGCTGAGCTAAAGCGCCTTGAGCCCGCAATTATAGCGGCCCATCAGCCGCCCTCGCGGCCTGCAGCCAGGCCGCAGAAGTGAGCGGCGCAACCACGGAATCGAATGTTCAGCTTTTTCAGGAAGAAGGCGCCGCCCGCGCCCGCGGTCGAGTCCGCGGTGACTGCTGTGACCACGGTGCTTGCGCCTGTGGCCGTACCCGCTGCAACTGCGGCACCCGCACCCGCACCGTCGCAGGACAAGGCACCGGTTTCAGTGCCCGAACCGGTAAGCCCGCCGCCCCAGCGCCAAGGCTGGCTGGACCGCCTGCGCAGCGGCCTGCGCAAAACCGGCAGCAGCATCGCCCAGGTCTTCACCGGCACGCAAATCGATGAGGCGCTGTATGAAGAGCTGGAATCCGCACTGCTGCTGGCCGACACCGGCGTCAAGGCCACTGAGCACTTGCTGCTTGACCTGAAGCGCCGTGTCAAAGAGACCAAAGCGACGCAGCCGGCGCAGGTCAAGGCCCTGCTGGCCGACGCGCTGGCCGAGCTGTTGGCGCCGCTGGAAAAAGCACTTACGGTGGGCCAGCACCAGCCCACGGTGATGATGGTCGTGGGCGTCAACGGCGCCGGCAAGACCACCAGCATCGGCAAGCTCACACGCCACCTGGCCGAGGCCGAGCGAACTGTACTGTTGGCCGCGGCCGATACCTTTCGCGCGGCCGCACGCGAGCAGCTCGCCGTGTGGGCCGATCGCAACCGGGTGGAGATCATCAGCAATGAAGGCGCCGATCCCGCCGCGGTGGCCTTTGATGCGGTGAGTGCCGGCAAGGCGCGTGGCCGCGATGTGGTGATTGCCGACACCGCCGGGCGCCTGCCCACACAACTGCACCTGATGGAGGAGCTGCGAAAAATTCGTCGTGTGATCGCCAAGGCCGATGCCACGGCGCCGCACGAGGTGCTGCTGGTGGTGGACGGCAACACCGGCCAGAACGCCCTGGCCCAGGTCAAGGCCTTTGATGCGGCGCTGCAGCTCACCGGCCTGATCGTCACCAAGCTCGACGGCACGGCCAAGGGCGGCGTGCTGGCGGCGATTGCGCTGTGGGGGCGTGAACGGCTGCCACCGGGTGCTGCTGCCGCGGTGCCCGTGCCGGTCTACTTCATCGGCGTGGGCGAAAAACTTGAAGATCTGCAGACCTTCAATGCACGCGAATTCGCCAATGCTTTACTGGGTTAGCCCAGCACGACTTCAGCGCTTTTTCGGCAAGGGCAGATCGGGTTCCATATCGTCAAACAAGGCGCTGGCCACGGGCTCCATCGACGGGTCGTCGTGCAGGCTGTCGCCTTCGGCCAGGACCTCGGCCACCGGGATCAGCGGCATGGCGCGCGAGCTCGGCCCGGCATTGTGGCCAGCCGAGGCATGGCCCACCAGCAGCGGCACCAGTTGCGTGCGAATCGTGGCCATATCGGGCAGGGCATCCTCGTTCCAGGACAGCACCCTGACATTGGCTGCCTTGAGCAGACGCGTCAATTTGTCTTGACGGCGGCGGCTGTTCTCGCTGGCCTTGGCCGAGCGCACGCTGACCACAGCCAGCACGCGCGAGCCGCTGTTGCACAGCAGCAGATCGGCGCTCAGCCCCATGGCTTGCTGCACCCATTGCGCATGATTGGTTTCGACACGCAGAAAGCGCGTCACCGGCACCTGGGCCAGCACCAGGTAGCCCGGCATGGCCTGGCACAGCAGGGTATGGGCCTCGCGCTCGGCCACGCTGAGCACGCGCACCGCCTGCGCCGCGAAGCGCAGCGATGTGGAATCGGCGCCGAGCGCCTTGCGTCGCGTGGCCTTGCGTTTTCGCTGCCGCGCGATCAGTGGCCACAGCAACAACAGTGCGGCCACCAGCGCCAGCACCACGGGGGAAGAAGGATCGAAAGCAGGCATACGACATGATCGACCGGCGCCGGCCCGTCTGAAGCCGTGCCAGCCGGCTTTGGTGTGAGCAGGCCGTGTGAATCGTGTCGGCTTGTATCGGCCGCGCTTTGGGGCAAGGGCGCTGGCGCGATGACAGCTCCGGCCGCAGGCCTCAGGGCATCAAACCCTTCATGCCGCCCAGGCGCTTCATCATCTTCATCATGCCGCCGCCCTTCATCTTCTTCATCATGCCCTGCATCTGCTCAAACTGGTTGAGCAGGCGGTTGACCTCTTGCACCTGCACACCGGCGCCAGTGGCCACGCGGCGCTTGCGGCTGGCCTTGAGCAGCTCGGGTTTGCGACGCTCCTGCGGCGTCATCGAGCGGATGATGCCTTCCATGCGGCGCACATCGCGCTCGGCGCGGTCCATGTCCACCTGCCCGGCCTTGGCCGAAAGTTGGCTGGGCAACTTGTCCATCAGCCCGGCCAGGCCACCCATCTTCTTCATCTGCGACAACTGCAGCATGAAGTCGTTGAGGTCGAAGCCGTCGCCCGACTTGACCTTGTCGGCGAGCTTTTGCGCGGCCTCGATGTCGACGCCCTTTTGCACCTCCTCCACCAGGGCCAGGATGTCGCCCATGCCCAGCACACGGCCGGCGTGGCGCTCGGCATCAAAGACCTCCAGGCCATCGAGTTTCTCCGAGGTGCCGGCAAACTTGATCGGCGCGCCGGTGATGCTGCGCACCGACATCGCCGCGCCGCCGCGCGAATCGCCGTCAAGCTTGGTCAGCACGATGCCGGTCAGCGGCAGGGCGTCTTTGAAGGCCTTGGCGGTGTTGATGGCGTCCTGGCCCTGCATGGCATCGACGACGAACAAGGTCTCGATGGGGTTCAGCGTGGCGTGCAGGTCGCGTATTTCAGCCATCAGCACTTCGTCGATGGCCAGGCGTCCGGCGGTGTCGACCAAGAGCACATCGAAGTAGTGGCGCCTGGCGTGATCGATGGCGGCAAGGGCGATGTCGTGCGGCGACTGGTCGGGCGACGAAGGGAACCACTCGGCGCCGGCCTGCTGGGTCACCATCTTGAGCTGCTCGATGGCCGCAGGGCGATAGACGTCGGCTGAGACCGTCAGCACCTTTTTCTTGCGCCGCTCGATCAGGTGCTTGGCCAGCTTGGCGGTGGTGGTGGTCTTGCCCGCGCCTTGCAAACCGGCCATCAAAATCACCGCCGGTGGCTGCGCCGCCAGGTTGATGTCAGAGACACCGCCGATGTCGTTGCCGGCCATCGTGGCCGTCAGCTCGCGGTTCACGATGCCTACCAAAGCCTGCCCCGGCGACAGCGAACCCACCACCTCGACGCCCAGCGCTTTCTCTTTCACACGCGCGATGAAGTCGCGCACCACCGGCAGCGCCACGTCGGCCTCCAGCAGCGCCATGCGCACCTCGCGCAGCATGTCTTGCACGTTGTCTTCGGTGATGCGGGTCTGGCCGCGCATCGTTTTCACGAGCTGGCTCAAGCGGGTGGTCAGGGTCGATGCCATGGGGTCGTGCGAACTGCGGTGGCGCAGGATCGCGAAAGTACACTGTGGCGATGATTTTATCGGCCCGTGATTCAGAGGTGATTCGATGAGCGCACCGCTCGCGGTGATTCGATGAGCGCACCGCTCGCGGTGGTGCTGCCCAGCGCGGTCGCGCTGATCGCCTATGCGATCACGGCACTGATCGCCAGTCGCCCTGGAAGCGCGGTGCGGGTGCCGCTGCTCGTGGGCTGGGCGGCGCACGCCGTGGCCATCGCCTGCGACGCGGCGTCGGTCGGCATGCCCGAGGCGGGCGCGCGCTTCGGCTTTGCGCCGGCGCTGTCGGTCACGCTGTGGTTGGTGCTGGCGGTCTATATGGTCGAAAGCCGCTTTCTGCCGCTGGTTGGCGTGCGGCGCGCGTTGGCCGTGCTCGGCGGTTTGGCGGTTGCGTTGGCACTTGCCTTTCCCGGTGAATCGCGACCGCAAGTCGGGTCGATCTGGGCCCCGTTGCACTGGATTCTGGGCATCGCGTCGTACGGCCTGTTCGGTGCGGCGGTGCTGCATGCGGCCATGCTGGGCCGGGCCGACCGCCAGATCCGCGGCCTGCGGCCCGGTGCACCCGCGACGCTGCGGTCGGGCATGCCGCTGATGCGGCTGGAGCGGCTGACGTTTCAGTTCGTGGCGGCCGGCTTCGTGGTGCTGACGATTGCGCTGCTGCTCGGTGCGTGGTTCGCCACGCCCTGGCGCTGGGACCACAAGACGATTTTGTCGCTGCTCGGGTGGTGTGTATTCGCAGGCCTGCTGGCCGGTCGACGCACGTTCGGGTGGCGCGGGCCGCAGGCCACGCGCTGGCTGTATGCCGGCGTCGGCTTGTTGTTGCTGGCGTATGTGGGTTCGCGATTCGTGATGGAAGTGATGCTGTAGCGCCTGCTCGTGGGGCAAGTGCGGCTAGATTCGGACTGGCATGAAATACCTGTTGTTGATCGTCATCGTGGTGGCCGTGTTGTTGATCGCACGGGCCGGGCAGCGGCGCGTGGCCGACAAGGCGGCGCGGCGCGCTGACCCACCTGCCGGCGGTGCTGAGCCGATGCTGACCTGCGCACACTGCGGCACCCACCTGCCGCGCAACGAATCGCTGCCCGGGCGCGGCGGCGTCTTCTGCGATGAAGCGCACCGAACCGCGTTCGAGCGCGCGCACCCGGATTCATGACGCCCAGCGAACGTCGGCAGGGCGAACGGCGCGCCTCGCGGCGCCCACCGCGCGGCCAGCCTGAAGAGTCGTGGTTCGGCGCATTCGGCGTTGGCGAAGACACCCAGCAGGGCGA
>JAYSSS010000070.1:0-10353 GCA_043720415.1 Ideonella sp. | reverse complement strand
TTCGGTATTCGCCTTTCGGGCGGCCGGGCAGGCTCATCAGGCAACCTACGTGCTTCGCACTGCGGTATTCGCCTTTCGGGCGGCCGGGCAGGCTCATGCGAGCGTCGCCCATCTGGCACACCCCTCGCCGCACACACCACCGCACCCCATCCCGCGATGACCCTGCCCAGCCTCAACCTCCTGCTGCAATCCATCCTTTCGGGCATCTTCATCGGCGGCCTGTATGGCCTGATCGGTCTGGGCCTGGGGCTGACCTGGGGGCTGCTGCGGCAGATCAATTTGTCGCACTTTGGCCTGGTGTTTCTGGGCGCCTACCTGTGCTACCAGATGGCGGCCAGCTGGCACCTCGATCCGCTGCTGGCGCTGGCCATCATCCCGCCGCTGTTCTTTGCCATCGGCGTGGCCATGCAGTGGGTGCTGGCGCGCTTTGCCATCACGCCCTTCAATTCGCTGCTGGTCACCTTCGGCATCACGGTGGTGATCGAAAGCGCCATTCAAGGCATCTGGACGGCCGATTTCCGCAAGCTGGAATCGGCCTACAACAGCCAGAAATTCAGCGTCGGCGGGCTGTACTTTCCGGTGCCTGAGCTGGTGACACTGGCGCTGGCGGTGGCCATTGCCATCGCCATCTGGGCGGCCATGCGCTACACCGATCTGGGCCGTGCGCTGCGCGCCATGGCCGAGGATGGGCCCATCGCCGCCGCCTTTGGCATCAACCAGCGCGGCCTGTCGCTGCTGCTGGCCGGGCTGTGCGCGGCGCTGGCCGGCGTGGCGGGCATTTGCCTGGCGCTGACCTTCTCGCTCACGCCCTCGCAAATATTTGCCTGGGTGGGCGTGGTGTTCGCCGCAGTGATGCTGGGTGGCCTGGGCAGTGCGCTCGGGCCGCTGGTGGCCGGCGTGTTGATTGGGGTCAGCGAGGCCATCACCATGGCGGTGGCCTCACCTTCGTGGGCGCCCATCGTGTCGTTCTCGCTGCTCATCGTCGTGCTGCTGTTGCGGCCCGGCAAGGCGGGCTGAGCGATGCAGATGCGCGCGAGCCACGCCTGTGCCGTGGGGTTAGGCGCCGCCCTGCTGGCCGTACCCTGGCTGGGCCTGCCGCCGTTTTATGAGTCGTTTTTGTACCTGCTGTGCCACTGGGCGGTGCTGGCGCTGTCGTGGAACATCCTGTCGGGCTACTCGGGCTATTTCTCCTTTGGCCATGGCGCTTTTTTTGGCGTCGGCATGTACGCCTCGGCCGGCCTGTCGGCCAACTTGAACTGGCCGTTTTTGTGGACGCTGCCGGTGGCCGCCGCGGCAGCCGCCTTGTTGGGCCTGGCCCTGGGCGCGGTGGTGTTTCGCGTCAAGGCCGTGCGCGGTGAGCTGTTTGCCCTGCTCACCCTGGCCATCACCTTTGTCGTGGCCACCATCATCCTCAACACGCGCATCGATGGCGGGCCGGGGGTGTCACTCGGCGGCGTGGCCATCCCCAAACTCGGGCCGACGGTGCCCTCGTCGATTTACCTCATGTCTTTGCTCGCCGCCATGGGCACCTTGCTGATTGCCTGGCACATCCACGGCAGCAAGCTCGGCCTGGGCCTGTTCGCCATCCACGACGATGAGGATGTGGCCGAGGTGCTGGGCGTGCCCACGCTGCGCTACAAGCTGCAGGCCTTTGCCATCTCGTGTGCGCTGGCCGGTCTGGCCGGCGGCATCCACGCGCTCTTTGTCAACTACGTCACCGTCGGCGAGACCTTCAACATCACCGTGCCGCTCACTGTTGTATTGATGAGCGTGTTAGGCGGCAGCCGTCACTGGGCCGGGCCGGCGGTGGGCGCGGTGGTCATCACCTGCTTGCTGTATGCCTTCACCGCCGGCAACCACGCCGTGGCCGGCAAGGCCGCCGTGGGTGTGGTGCTGGTGGTGGTGATCCTGTTCTTGCCCAACGGCATCCTGGGCCATGTGTGGCGGCGCAAGCGCAGCCCTGCATGGGTGGCCGCGCCGGGTGTGCCGATTGCCGCTGCTGATGCGGCCAGTGTGCCAATCGCCGCGGCGGCGGCGCCCGTTGTACTGACCGCTGCGGCGGCACCGCCGGTTGCACTGACCGCTGCGGCGACGCCGCCGCAGGTGCAGGCCACCCGCGCTGCCACAGCCAAGGGCCGGCCCCTGCTCGAAGTGCACAAGCTGGCCAAGGCCTTCAAGGGCGTGCAGGCCCTCGATGGTGTCAGCCTGCAGGTGCGCGAGGGCGAAATCCTCGGCCTGCTGGGCCCCAATGGCTCGGGCAAATCGACCTTCATCAATGTCGTCAGCGGCCACTACCCGGCCAGCGGCGGGCGCATCGTGTTTGAAGGCCGCGAGATCAGCGCCCTGCCCGCCCACCGCATCGCCCAAAGCGGCATCGCCCGCACCTACCAGATCCCACGGCCCTTTGCCCACTTGAGCGTGCGCGACAACATCGCCCTGGCCGCCATGTTTGGCGGCGCCGCCCTGCCCCGCCGCCAGGCCCTGATGCAGGCGCAGGAGTGGCTGGAATTCACCGGCCTGCAGGCCAAGGCCGAGGCCCTGCCCGATGAGCTGAACCTGCACCAGCGCAAGTTCCTGGAGCTGGCCCGGGCCCTGGCGGCGCGGCCCCGGCTGCTGCTGCTCGATGAGGTGCTCTCGGGCCTGACGCCGGGCGAGATCAACGAGGCCGTGGCGCTGATCCGCCAGATCCGTGATCGCGGCGCGACCATCGTCTTTGTCGAGCATGTGATGCACGCCGTGATGGCGCTGACCGACCGCCTCGTCGTGCTCAACCACGGCAAGTTGATCGCCGAGGGTGGGCCGCAGGAGGTGATGCGCAGCAGCGCAGTGGCCACCGCCTACCTGGGCATCGCCACACCGCCGGCGGCCGAGGGCCTGCGCTCGGGCGCGGCACAGACGTCTACTGGGCACTGAACATGCTTGAAGTCCATCAACTCGATGTGCGCTACGGCGCCGCGCCGGCGCTGTGGGGCGTGTCGATCACGGTGCAGCCGGGTGAGCTGGTCTGCGTGGTCGGCCCCAATGGCGCGGGCAAGACCACGCTGATCAACACCGTGGCCGGCCTGCTGCGCGCCAGCGCCGGGCGCCTGCACTACAACGGCCGCGACATCACGCAATTGCCGGCGCACCAGTTCTGCGCCGCCGGCATCGCCCTGGTGCCCGAGGGCCGGCGCTTGTTCACCGCCATGAGCGTGCTCGACAACCTGGAGCTGGGCAGCTACCACGCCGCCGCCAAGCAGCAGCGCAAGCAGACCCTGGCCCAGGTGCTGGCGCTGTTTCCGATGCTCGAGCAAAAGCTGCACAGCGCGGCCGGATCGCTCTCCGGCGGCCAGCAGCAAATGGTGGCCATCGCCCGTGCGCTGATGGCCAAGCCCTCGATGCTGCTGCTCGATGAGCCCTCGCTGGGCCTGGCGCCGCTGGTGGTGCAGGATATGTTCCGGGCGATCCGGGAGATCAACGCGCTGGGCACCTCGGTACTGCTGGTCGAGCAAAACGTCGCCATGGCCATGCAACTGGCGCGGCGCGCCTATGTGGTCGAAGAAGGCCGCATCGTGGCCGAGGGCGCCGCGGCCGAGCTGATGCAGCGCCCGGAAATCCGCCGCGCTTACCTGGGGCTGGGGGAAGGCTGAGGCTGCGGGCTTGAACGTGGCTCCAGGCCTGCACCCCAGGCCCAGCCGTTGTGGAAAGTCAGTACAGACGCACCCGCCTGCGGCTGGCACCATCGCCGCTATCACCGTCACTGCCCATCGAAGGCCCCCATGAAATCCACCACCTCCCGCCTTGCCCTCATGCTGGCCAGCCTGGCCAGCGCGCTCACCATCGGCGTTAGCGCACAGGCGCAGAACATCTCGATTGCCACCGGCGGCACCGGCGGCGTGTACTACCCCCTGGGTGGTGGCATGGCCTCGGTGCTGTCCAAGCACGTGCCCGGCATGCAGGCCACGGCCGAAGTGACGGGCGGCTCGGTCGACAACTTGAAACTCATTGGCAGCGGCAAGCCCTACATCGGCCTGACCATGACCGATGCCACCTTGGATGCCTACCGCGGCGAGGACAAATTCAAGGGCGCCAAGGTGCCGGTGCGCACGCTGATGATCCTCTACCCCAACCGCATGCATGTGGTCACCATCGAGGGCCGGGGCATCAGCAAGATGGCCGATCTGAAGGGCAAGCGCGTCTCCACCGGCTCGCCCGGCAGCGCCACCGAGGTGATGGCCTTTCGCGTGATCGAGGCCGCCGGCCTGGACAAAGACAAAGACTTGAAGCGCGAGCGCCTGGGCGTGGCCGAATCGGTCAACGCCGTCAAGGACGGCAAGATCGATGCCTTCTTCTGGGTCGGCGGCCTGCCCACGGCGGGCGTCACCGACCTGGCAAACACACCGGGCACCAAGCTGAAGATGATCGACCACGCCGAAGTCGTGGCGGCGATGAACAAGAAGTACGGCAACCTGTACGTTGAAGACGCCATCGGCAAGGATGTCTACAAGGGCATGGAGGCCGACAACAAGCAGGCCACAGTGATGAACATCCTGGTCGCCCACGAGAGCATGAGCGACGCCACCGCCTACAGCATCGTCAAGACCATCTTTGACAAGCGCGATGACCTGGTCGCGGTGCACAAAGAGGCGGCCAATTTCAAGCTCGAGAACCAGAAAACCGCCGCCTCGCCGATCCCCTTTCACCCCGGCGCGCTGAAGTACTTTGCCGAAAAGGGCGTGAAGCTGAACTGAGGCCCACCGCCCCGCACACCCCAGCCTCAAGCTGGGGTTTTTTGTTTCTGCCTGCACCCCCTGCCTCACCCCATGACCTTACCGCCCGCCCCCACCGCGCCCGAGTCAGTCGTCAGCGCCGACGCCCTGAAAAAGGCTGAGGAATTCATCGAGCAGGAAGAGGGTGCGGCCAACAAGTTGAAGGGCTGGCTGGGTATCCTGGTGATCGTCGTGGCCTTTGTCATGTCGGCCTTCCACCTGTACACCGCCTACGCCATCGTGCCCACGCAGACGCTGCGGCCGGTGCATGTGGGCTTTGTGCTCGTGCTGTGCTTCCTCGTCTTCCCCATCGGCGCTCGCTTTCGTCACCGCGTGATGTGGTGGGACTGGATCGCCGCGCTGTCGTCCATTGGCGTGGTGGTCTACCTCATCCTGGGCGGCGATGACATCACCGACCGCAACACCTCGCCACTGCCGCTGGACATCGCCTTCGGCATCGCCCTGATCGTGCTGGTGATGGAGGCCATGCGCCGCTCAAGCGGCTGGATCATGCCGGCCATCACCTTCGCCTTCATCCTGTACGCCGTGTTCGGCCCGCTGCTGCCCGCACCATGGACACACAAGGGCTACGAGGTCGGCCGCCTGGTGGGCGTGATGTACATGACGCTGGAGGGCATCTACGGCGTGGCGGTGGACGTGTCCTCATCGCTGATCATCCTGTTCACCATCTTTGGCGCCTTCTTGCAGTACAGCGGCGCGGGCAAGTTCTACATCGATTTCAGCTTCTCGGCGATGGGCGGCAAGCCCACCGGCGCTGGCCGCACCGTCGTGCTGGCGTCGTTTTTGCTGGGCGGGCCCAGTGGCTCAGGTGTCGCCACCACCGTCACCTTAGGTGCTGTGGCCTACCCCATGCTGGCCAAGGTGGGCTATGAGAAAAACGCCGCTGGCGGGCTGCTGGCGGCCGGCGGGTTAGGCGCCATCATCTCGCCGCCGGTGCTGGGCGCGGCGGCGTTTTTGATCGCCGAGTTTTTGAAGATTTCCTACCTGGATGTGCTGCTGATGGCGGTGATCCCGACCCTGCTGTTTTACTTTGCGCTGTTCTTGATGGTCGAGATCGACGCCAAGAAATACAACATGGGCAACACCGCCTTCGAGGCCGTCGACACGGTCTGGAACCTGACGCGCAAGTACTGGTTTCACTTCCTGTCGCTGGTGTCCATCGTGTTCTTCATGATGTGGGGCTTCTCGCCGGTGCTGTCTGTGTTTTGGGCCACCGTGGTGTCGCTGTGCACCAGCTTCTTGCGGCGCGACACCTCGCTGATCCCGTACGAGCTGTTCCAGGGCAAAGGCAGCCTGGTCACGCACCTGTTCAAGTCGCCCTTGGTCAAGGCCATGGAGGCTGGCTCCATCGGCGTGCTCAATGTTGCGGCCACCTGCGCCGGCGCCGGCATCATCGTCGGCGTGGTCACATTGACCGGGTTAGGTTTGAAGTTCAGCAGCATCGTCATCGACTATGCCGGCGGCTCGCTGCTGCTCACCGCCATCTACACCGCGCTGGTGGTGTGGATCGTCGGCCTGGCGGTGCCAGTGACGGCGTCCTACATCATTTGCGCGGTGATTGCCGCGCCGGCCTTGATCAAGCTCGGCGTGCCGGACTTTGCGGCGCACATGTTCATCTTTTATTACGCGGTGTTGAGCGAGGTCTCGCCACCCACCGCGCTGTCGCCCTTTGCGGCGGCGGCCATCACCGGGGGTGACCCCTACAAGACCACGCTGCAATCCTGGAAGTACACCGTGCCGGCGTTTTTGGTGCCCTTCATGTTCGTCCTCGCACCCGAAGGCCAGGGGCTGCTGCTGATGGGATCGACCAAAGCCCTGGCCGCTGCCAACTGGGGCTCGATTGCCTGGGTCAGCTTCACGGCTGCCGTGGGCATCGCGGCCATCGCTGCGGGCTTCCAGGGCTGGGCGCTGAAGAAAACAACGCTCATCGAGCGCTGGATGTTCATCGTGGCGGGCTTTGCCCTGGTCTACCCGGGAACAAGCTCCGACATCGTTGGCTTTGGCTTGGTCGCGGGGGCACTGGCTGTGCAGTTTGTGCGCAAGGAAGTCAAGTTGGCGTGATGCGCTGGCCGCAATCGCCGACGCATACTTCGCGCAAGCAAAGGAGGGAAAGATGAGGCGGCGAACGGTCAATGCGGCATTGGGCGGTGTGTTGGCCTCGCCCCTGGTGGCCCAGGCCCAGCCGGCGGCCAAGCTGTGGCGCATCGGCATCCTGGAGACCCTGCCTGAGGCCGGAAACGCCGACAACCTGGGGGCGCTGCGCCAGGGCCTGCGCGAGCGCGGCTATGTCGAGGGACAGCACTACGCCTTCACTTACCGCTCGCCCAAAGCGCCTGGTGAAAGCTATGCCGGCCTGGCCACCGAGCTGGTGCAACTCAAGGTCGATCTGATCGTCACACGCGGCACGCTCGCAGCCACTGCCGCCAAGGCCGCCACGAAAAACATCCCGGTGGTCATGGCAGCGATTGGCGACCCGCTGATGGTGACCGCCAGCCTGTCGCGCCCGGGCGGCAACATCACCGGCCTGACCAGCATCGTCACCGAACTGGCGGCCAAACGCGTGCAGATTCTGCGCGAACTGGTACCCCAGGCGCGGCACACGGCAGCGCTGTACGACGTGAGCAACCCGGTCTTCGCGACGCGCTGGACCGAGGTGAAAGCCGCCGCAAACGGCCTGGGTCTGCAGGCCAGCTTGATTGGCGTGCGCGACGGCGGCGAGATCGAAGCCGCTTTCAATGCCTTCAAGGCCAAGCGCATCGATGCCTTGATCGTCGGCCAGGATGGCGTGATGCAGGCCCACCGCCAGCGCATCGTCGAGCTGGCCGCGCAGCACCGCGTGCCGACAATCTATGCCTCGATGGACTTCGTGACCGCTGGTGGCCTGATTTCCTATGGCCCCAACTACCCGGACTTGTACAAGCGCAGCGCCAGCCACATCGACCGCATCATCAAGGGCGCCAAGCCCGGCGATCTGCCGATCGAGCAGCCCACGGCCTTTGATCTGGTGATCAACCTGAAGGCCGCACAGGCCCTGAACCTGACCATCCCGCTGGCGTTGAAAGTTCGCGCCAGCCAATTGATTGAATGAATGAGGACCCCCGCCCCATGACCGCACTCAACGCCAACGCCACCGGCGTCTACCTGATCACCGTCACGCCCTTCACCGACAGCGGCGCGCTCGATCTGGCCAGCACCGACCGCATGGTCGATTTCTGCCTGGAGGCCGGCGTCACCGGCCTGACCGTGCTGGGCATCATGGGCGAGGCCACCAAGCTCACCGCCGATGAATCGCGCCTCTACGTCAAGCAGGTGCTGGCACGCGTGAACGGCCGCGTACCCGTGGTGGTAGGCGCCTCGGCGCCGGGATTCGCGCCCATGAAAGAGTTGACCGACAGCGTGATGGCGCTGGGCGCGGCCGGTGTGATGGTGGCGCCGCCGGGCACGGTGCGCACCGACGACCAGATCGTGGCCTATTTCGACATGGTGCAAGAGACGGTGGGCACGGCCGTGCCCTGGGTGCTGCAAGACCATCCCGTCTCGACAGGGGTGCAGATGTCGGCCAGCGTGATCCTGCGCATCATCAAAAATTCACCGAGCTGCGTGATGCTCAAGCACGAGGATTGCCCGGGGCTGGGCAAGCTGTCGGTGATCCGTGCGGCGACGCGTGCCACCGAGGGCGCCACAGCCAGTGCCCAGCGCGTCTCCATCCTCTGCGGCAATGGCGGCGGGCTGTTCTTGCCCGAAGAGCTGAGCCGTGGCGCCGACGGCGCGATGACCGGTTTTGCCTACCCCGAGATGATGGTCGATGTGTGCAGCGCGCACGCTGCGGGCGATGTCGAACGCGCGCACGATCTGTTCGATGTCTACTTGCCGCTGTCACGCTACGAGCAGCAGGCCGGCATCGGCCTGGCGGTGCGCAAACACATCCTGGCCGCACGCGGCGTGATCGCCTCGGCGGCGATCCGCAAGCCGGGGCCGAAACTCTCCCCCGCCGATATCGCTGATATTGAGCGGCTCACCGCGCGCCAAACGCGGCGCCTGGCTCAGATCAGGTGATGGCCGCCGGCCGGTGCCACTGCGGGTAGAAGTGCGCCACCTGCGGGCCTGATGAGCTCAGCGCGTGGCAGCCATCGATGGCGGAAGGGCGCTCGTCGCCGGCCGACTTCAGATCGTCCCACAGCGCCTGATGCACGGCGCTGCCCATGACATTGGCCAGCTCATTGATGTGGGTGCAGCCCGCCGTGCGCCCGAACAGCCGGCGAATCGTGTCGCGGTAGCCGCGTGCCACCTTCACGCCCACCAGTTGCTCATAGGCCGGCGTGATCGCGCCACAGGCCCGGTCATAGGGCCCGGCATCGGTGACGGCCTGCACAGCAACGATGGTGGCGCCGCGGTCCACCGTCAAGCGCAGCGACATCGAGTGCATCGGCTCACCACCGGCCAGCATGCCGCCGGCTTTGGTCACCGGCTCGGGCCAGACATCGGTGATCTGGCCCTCGATGTCCCACAGGCCGTCGCTGCGGGCAAATGAACGCACGGTGATGGCACGTTGGTGCGAGGCTCGGCGGGGGCATTCGGGGGCGGGCAGGGGCATGGTCAGGCTCGGTGCGGTGAGGGTGCCGCCATGATCGGCGATCTTGCTGACGTCACTCTGGCCGCACACCCGATTCGGTAATGATCTTGGCCCAGCGGGCCGCCCCGACCGCCATCCGGAACTGGGTTTCTTCGGGCGATTTGCTTGGCGTGAAGATCGTCGCCAGCTTGCCCAGGGCCTCGCGCACCTCGGGCTCGGCCAGGGCCGCGTTCAAGGCGGCGTGCAGCCTGTGCAGCACCGGCTTGGGCGTGGCCGCAGGGACGAACAGACCCTGCCTGGCACTGGTGAGCGCGCCCACGCCGGCCTTGGCGGCGGTGGGCGACTCGGGCAGCTCGGGTAGGCGGCTCGGGGTGGAGACCGCCAAGGCGCGCAGCTTGCCGCCCTTGATCTGTGGCAGCACGCCGCCGAGGTCGATCAGGCCGATGTCCACCTGCCCGCCGCGCTCGACTACGACCACAGATCACGAGTGTCGGGTTCCACACCAAACGACGAGGGGCCTGGCAGCCATGCCTGTGGTTTGCGCCTGGCTTGACGAACGAATGCATCGCTTTCACTTGTATCGAAACCTTCGATTCGCAGCACCAGGAGCCTGTCGGGTTTTGGGTCGGCGGTTGCGTCGAAAAAACCAACGCCGCTCGCGCTGGCCTGGTGCCAGCGCGTCGCTCACCTCACCGATGATTTCAGCCGGCAGGACGAGGCGCCGAGCGCCTAACCGACAGTTTCAGCCGACAGGCCACTGCGCCGCATGCGTGCCCGGTGGCACCGAGGGGCGGTCCCAACCGGCCGGCGTGTGGCTCAAAAACGCGGCGTGGCGCATCGCGCGCAGCGCGCCCCAGCCCGAGGCGTAGCTCTCCATGAAGTCATTCAACAACGGCTTCGTTGCGGCCAGGCCGCGGGATAAGCGGCCCATCGTGCGCAGCCACCGCGCCGTGCGCGCCAGCGAGATGCGCAGGTGCCAGCTGCCGCCCTCGCGCGCCTGGCGCAGCAGCG
>JAYSSS010000069.1:0-35589 GCA_043720415.1 Ideonella sp. | reverse complement strand
TGTTTGCGGCGCTCAATATTTCGCCCGAGGATCAGAAGCTGAAGTTCGGCTTCTTGCTCGACGCGCTGCAGTACGGCGCGCCGCCGCACGGTGGCCTGGCTTTTGGCCTGGACCGCATTGCCACGCTGATGACCAAGGCCGAATCGATCCGCGACGTGATTGCCTTCCCCAAGACCCAGCGCGCGCAGTGCCTGTTGACCGGCGCGCCGAGCGTGGTTGATGAGAAGCAGCTGCGCGAGCTGCACATTCGCTTGCGCAACACCGGCGCGGCGGCGGCTTGAGGCACTGAATGAGCGTCGGCCAGTGCCGGCGCTTGCCTTTGGGCTCCGGGCAGGTATAACATTGGTTATAACCTCCTGGAGCCCGCCATGCACGCCCTCAAACTCACCCAGATCGGCAATTCGGTTGGCGTCATCCTGCCCAAGGAGGTGCTGGCCCGGTTGAAGCTGGAAAAGGGCGACACGGTGTACGTGACCGAAATGCCCGATGGTGTGACCTTGTCGCCCTTGGACCCCAGCTTTGAGGCGCAGCTCGAAATCGGCCGGGAATTCATGCGCGAATACCGCGACACCTTTCGGGCGCTTGCCAAATGAGCGCGGCTGGCCAAGCCCACTCACCCACGTGGGTTTGGATTGATCGCAAGCTTCTGACCCTGCTGCACGATGAGAGCCTGGCCATGCACGGCGGTGCCTCGGGACTGCGCGATGAGGGATTGCTGGAGTCTGCAATGGCCCGCCCGGCGAATCTGGCGGCCTATGGCGAACCCGACCTGGCCGATCTGGCGGCAAGCTACGCCTTCGGTCTGGCGAAGAATCACCCCTTCGTCGATGGCAACAAGCGCGCGGCATTTCTCGCAGTCGGCTTGTTCCTTGGACTGAACGGCACCCGGCTGACGGCGACACAAGCCGAGGCCACCATCGCCGTCTTTGGCCTGGCCGCCGGCGACATCGACGAAGCCACTTTCGCCGCCTGGCTGCGCCAGCGCTGCACCAAGCGCTGCACCAAGCGCTGAGGCCTTGGACGACACTGGCGCGATGTCCACCAAGCCCCACAAGATCCCCGAGAGCGTGTTGGTGGTGATCCACACGCCCGCCCTCGAAGTGCTGCTGATCGAGCGTGCCGACAGGCCCGGCTTCTGGCAAAGCGTCACCGGTTCGAAAGACCTGATCGACGAGCCCTTGGCCAGCACCTGCATCCGCGAGGTCGGGGAAGAAACCGGCATCACCATCGGCTCGGCCGCCGTGCCCCTGGCCGCGCTGCGCGATTGGCAACTGGTCAATGTCTATGAGCTTTATCCGGTGTGGCGCAGCCGCTATGCGCCCGGCGTCACCCACAACACCGAGCATGTGTTCGGCCTCACGGTGCCTGCCGGCACAACAGTGCGGCTGAGCCCGCGCGAACACCTGCGCCACCAGTGGCTGCCCTGGCGTGAGGCGGCGGACCGCTGCTTCTCGCCCAGCAATGCCGAGGCGGTGCTGCACCTGCCGCGCTTCGTGGCCTAAAAGCATGCGCCTGCGCAACTTCTCCAGCTCACGCTTTGCGCCGAGCACGCAAATGCAGGCCAATGTGCTGCGCGTGGCCACCTACAACATCCACAAAGGTGTGCGCGGAATGGGCCTGGGCAAGCGCCTGGAGATCCACAACCTGGGCCTGGGCATCGAGGCCCTGGACGCCGACCTGGTGTGTTTGCAGGAGGTGCGCCTGCACCACCGCCGCGACGCCCTGCGCTTTGAGCAAACCCTGCTGGGCTGGCCCGATGGCGGCCAGGCCGATTTCCTGGCGCCCGAGGGCTACACCGTGGCCTACCGCAGCAATGCGGTGACGCGGCACGGTGAGCATGGCAATGCCTTGCTCTCGCGCTGGCCGATTGGCGATGTCGGCCACCACGATGTCAGTGACCACCGTTTTGAGCAGCGCGGCCTGCTGCATGTGCCGGTGTTGTGGCAGGGCCATGAGGTGCATGTGGTGGTGGTGCACTTTGGCCTGATGCACTCGGGCCGGGTGCGCCAGGTCGAGCGCCTGGCCGAGTACCTGACCACTGAGGTGCCCGCACAGGCGCACCTGCTGGTGGCCGGCGACTTCAACGATTGGGGTGAGCGCTTGGATGGCCCGATGGCGGCCATCGGTTTGCGCCGCGCGCGCAGCGGCGGGCCACTGTCGCAGCGCACTTTCCCTTCGCGCGTGCCGGTGTTTGCGCTGGACCGCGTCTACACCCGTGGCCTGGAGTGCCGCTCGAGCAGCGTGCCGCGTGGCAATGCCTGGGCGCGCATGTCGGATCACCTGCCCCTGGTGGTGGAGCTGGCGCTGGACTGACCGTCGCGCACCGAATTTCGTCGCACCCAACACCAAATAACAAGCATGAAGCGCGCACTGCCCATGGCCTCAGCCGCCTTGCAGCGCCGGCCCGAGATGCTGGGCGGCAACGCTGTGCGCCTGCTCAGCGGCGGCGACGAACTGTTTGCGACGATGTGCGGCGCCATGGCCCGCGCCCGCCAGCACATCTGGCTGGCAACCTACATCTTTCACGACGATGAGGCCTCGCGCACCGTGGCCGAAGCCTTGGCCGACGCCGCGCGGCGCGGGGTGCGCGTGCAGGTGGTGGTCGACGGTTTTGGCTCCAAGGCCACCCTGCCCACGCTGCGCCACTGGCTGGAGGCCGCGGGCGTGCAACTTGTGGTGTTTCGCCCGGTGGACCGTTGGTGGCGATTGCTGCACCCCGGGCAGTTGCGCCGGCTGCATCAAAAGCTGTGCGTGGTCGATGCCGAGATTGCTTTTGTGGGCGGCATCAATGTCATCGACGACCGCAACGACATGAACCACGGCTGGTCCGAGCTGCCGCGCCTGGATTTCGCCGTCGAGGTCAAAGGCCCGGTGGTCGAGTCTGTCGAGCAAACGGCGCGCGCCATGTGGACGCGGGCCGCCTTGGGCGCGGATTGGCGCGAGGAACTTGCCGGCCTGGCCCGAAGTACCGAACCCGCGTCGCGCGCGCGCGATCTGCTCGAGCGTCTGCGCATCCTCACACCGGCTGCTCGTGCTGCCGGCCATGAGGACCTGCCGCCCATACAGTCGGCATTTGTGGTGCGCGACAACCTGCGCCAGCGCCGTGCCATCGAGCGCGCCTATGTCGATGCCATCCAGATGGCCAGTGAGCGCGTCGAAATCATGTGCCCGTACTTCTATCCCGGCCGTGCCTTTCGTCGCGCGCTGCGCCATGCGGCCAGCCGCGGTGTCAGTGTGCGTCTGCTGCTGCAAGGCAAGGCCGACTACCGCTTCGCCGCCCTGGCCGCACAGGTGCTCTACGACGAACTGCTGGGCGCGGGCGTACAGGTCTATGAGTACACGCCGGCCTTTCTGCATGCCAAGGTGGCCGTCGTCGATCGCCACTGGGCGACTGTGGGTTCAAGCAACATCGATCCGCTGTCGCTGCTGCTCAACCTGGAGGCCAACGTCATCGTCCAGGACGCCGGCTTCAACGCCGCCCTGGCACTGCGCTTTCAGGCCGCCGTGTCGGCCTCCACCGAAATCGTGCGCCCGCCCGTGGCCCAGGGCTGGTGGTCGGTGCTGCAGCGCGGTTTTGTGGCCTGGACGGCCTACTGGTTCTTGCGCCTGGCGGGGATGAGCGGGCGCTACTGATCGGCGCGCAGATCGACGGCCGCAACATCACACCGGCAGCTCAACGCGGTACTGACGCAGTCGAAAGATGGCCGAGCGCGGCAGGATTTTCTCGAGGACGACACCCGGCGCGACGCTGTCACCTTCTCGCGCTACCTGGCCATCAACGATCAAGAGGCGATCAGCGGCACGTGCCGAGTGGATGGCGCCGCTGAGCCGCAAGCCGGCGAGTTGGCGACGCACGTCCTCGGGCGCCGCCGACATGGCCAGCACGGCGTCGGCGGAAGCCGGTGGCAGGGCCGCACCGGCCGCAATGGGGGCCGCCGAGCCAAGGGCCGGTTTGGCGGCAGGCAACAGGAACGGCGGCGCAGGCTGCGGCGGCAGTGCGGCTGGCAACGGTGAGGACAGGATCGGCGCGGGGGATGTCGGTGCTGGCGGCGTTGGTGCCGGCGGCATCGGAGCCGGCATGGGCTTGTGCGCAGCGCCAACCACCGGCAAGGCTGCGGTAGCCGCTGCCGTGGCCTGGCTCGCCGGCGCTGCGGCCCGCACCGTGGTGGCGACTGTTGCGGCCGTGGTTGGAGCGACGGGCGCTTGGCTGGCGTACCACCAGCCCGCCACCGCTGCCGCACCCAAGGCCAGACCCAGCGCCAAGGTCGGCCAAACGGGCAGCCGGCGCATGGCCGACGCACCCTGCGCCGGCAGGGCCAAAGGCGCGGCATGGATGTCGGGAACGGCGCCGCGGCTGCGCTCATGTTCGGCGCGTTTGAGGGCATCGAGGATGAAGGACATGGCGTTGGCGTTGGTGTCGGTGCTGGTGTTGGCAGCGTCTGGATCTGCGTGCGGCGGTCAGCGCCGCAGCCGCGGCGAATCATCAATGCCCGCACGCTGCAAGCGCATCATGGTCACGGCGCCAAGCTGGCCATCCACCGGCAGGCCGTGGCCACGTTGAAAGGCCCGCAGCTGGGCCTTGATCGAGGCGGCGTCATTCGTCGCCTGTGGCTGCGAGGGGGCTGACCCGCTGGCAGCGCCGCCGGCTGGGGCACTGGCAAGGCCAGCGGCCACGCCGAGCGCACCGTCAATGCCCTGCGCCGGCTCAGGTGTTGCGCCTTGTGCCAAAGCCAGGTGCGTCGCGACCCAGGCCGCATCAACCGCAACGGGTTGACCTGTGGTCGCATGGATGCGGGCGTTAGGCGGTGCTTGCCAGAGCAGACCGAATTCCTCACGCCAATGCACAGACAGAACAGCCAGCGGCACGCGCAGTGCCAGCTCGCCGAGCTGCAGCTCGGCCAGGCCATCGCTCAGACCGCGCAGCAATGCATAGCGTGGCATGGCACCAACCGAGCCCGGCAGATACAGCGGCAAGATGGCGGGCCGATCCAAGGCGCGCAGCAAGGACAGATTGCCGCGGCGCTTGAAGCAATACACACCTTGCGCTTGCAGCGCGGGGCAGGGGGCGGCCTCAGGTGGCACCGGCTTCCATCCGCCGGCCAGCAGGCGCCAGGCCTGCGTCTCGTCGGTTGCTGCCGCCGCCGCCAGTGCCGCGGCGAACTGCGGGGCACCGAGCACGGGCGGTGCGGCCAGGGTGGGCGCCGGCACAGGGGCGGCGCTTGGCGCCGAAGCAGGGGCGGCGCCGTTTGGCGCCGAAGCGGGTGTCGCCGCCGCGGCCGCCAACGGCGCCGATGGCGTGCCCACGGCGGGCAGCACGGATGCCGTGCTCGCTGCAGGCAGCGCCGATGCCGCGGGCAGGGCCGGCGGCGACCGCGATGCCGAAAGCGGCGCCATGCGCTCGCGGGTGCTGCTCCACAACACGGCCACCACCGTGGCCACGGCCAGCATGGCGCCAGCGCCCATGGCCAGTCGCGCCTGCGTTTGCCGGCGCCGCGAGGCTAAGTCCTGCGCAAAGACCTCTTTGCCTGCCTGTTTGACGATGCCCACGCCCACGCGCAGGGCGCCCTGTCCATAGGCGCCCAGCAGGGCACGATCACACAGCACATTGATGCGCCGCGGCACGCCGCCACTGAGCGCATGAATGCGCCGCAGGGCGCCACGATCAAAGCAGATCGCCCCGGCCATGCCGGCCACCGCCAGCCGGTGGCGCACATAGGCCTCGGTTTCCTCTGCCGTGAGGGTGCCCAGGTGATAGCGCGCCACCACCCGCTGGGCCAGCTGTTCCAGCTCGGGCCTGGCCAGCATGAGGCGCAGCTCGGGCTGGCCGATCAAGACAATCTGCAGCAGCTTGCGCTCATTGGTTTCCAGGTTGGTCAACAGCCGCAATTGCTCAAGCAATTGCAGTGAAAGCTGCTGCGCCTCATCAATGATCAACACGCTGCGCCGGCCACTGGCATGCGCGGCCAGCAAGAAGGTATTGAGCGCGTCCACATGGCGCTTGGTCGAGCGGTTTGAGTCATCGGGCCCCGGCAGCGCAATGCCGAACTCGGCGCACACCGTGGCCAGCAGCTCGCGCACGGTGAGCTTGGGGTTGAAGACATAGGCCAGGTTGCAATCGGGCGGCACCTGCTCAAGGATGCAGCGGCACACGGTGGTCTTGCCAGCACCGATTTCGCCGGTGAGCAACACAAAGCCACCGCCGCTGCCCGCCATGCCATAACGCAGATGCGCCAGGGCCTCGCGGTGGCGCTCGCTCATGAACAGAAAGCGCGGGTCCGGGGCGATGGAGAAGGGCTCGGCCTGCAGCCCGAAGTGGCGTTGGTACATGCTGGGCGGCAGGTTCAGGCGACCTCTGCGCTGGCCACTGGATCAGGCCGGCGCGGCGCGCAGGTTCATCACCGGCCAGGCCCGCTGCGCGGCGATCGCGGCGAGCTGGTCGTCCGGATGCACCACCACGGCATGCTGCACGGCCTCGAGCAGGGGCAGGTCATTGATCGAGTCGCTGTAGGCGCAGGATTCGAAATCCGCCAGGCGCTGGCCGCGCTCGCCCAGCCAGGCCTGCAGGCGCGTCACCTTGCCCTGGCGCAGGTTGGGCGTGCCACGCACGCGGCCGGTGAAGCCTTGCTCGCCCAGCTCGCATTCGGTGGCGATGAGGTGCGCAAACCCCAGGCGGGCGGCCGTCAGCTCCACCAGGAAACGGTTGCTGCCGGTGGTCAGCACCACCAGATCACCGCCATCAATGTGGCCCTGCACCAGGGCCTGGGCGGCGGCCGGGATGCGTGGCGCGATGACCTCGTCCATATAGGCCTGGCGCAGTGGCGCCCAGGCCTGCGCACTGCGCCCGGCCAGGGTGGCGGCATAGAAGCCGCAAAAGTCCGCAGCGCTGGCGCTTCCGGCTTTGTAGGCACGCTCCATGTCGTTGTTGCTTGTTGCGAATGCAGCGCGGTCCAGCACGCCGCGGCCCATCAGAAATTCGCACCACAGCACATCGCTGTCGCCGTCGAGCAGGGTGTGGTCCAGGTCGAACAGCGTCAGCCGCGGCCGGCCCTGCGCAGCTGGCACCTCAGCCATGTCGCAGGTGCCAGGCCTTGGGCCGGGTGAAGCTGCATATGCCATCGACTGAAAGCGTCAGGCCTATGCCCGAATCGCCCACGCCCGACCAGGGCAGGCGCGGGCTGACGCGGTCACAGCAATTCCAGTACACGCTGCCGGCGTTGACCTGGGACAGCAGCGCGCGTGCCGCGGCCTCGTCCCGGGTGTAGACGCCAGCGGTCAGGCCGTAGCGCGTGTCGTTCATCAGGCGCAAGGCCTCGTCGTCGCCGGCCACCTTTTGGATGCCGATGACGGGGCCGAAGCTTTCCTCCTGCATCAGTGCCATGCCGTGGTTCACGTTTGTTAGCACGGCTGGGGCAAACCACTGGCCCGGGCCGGGGCCGCGCTGGCCGCCGCAGTGCAGGGTGGCGCCCTGGGCGACGGCGTCGGTGACCTGCGCTTCAAGCACATCCAGCTGCGCGGCACGCGTGATGGCGCCGATGTAGGTGGCGTCGTCGAGTGGGTCGCCACCTTTGAAGCCGGCCACCGTGGCCAGGAAGTGCGCCACAAAGGCATCGTGGATCGATGCGTGCACATAGATGCGCTCGACCGAGCAGCAGCTCTGGCCGGTGTTGTACATCGCACCATCGGCCAGGCTCTGGGCTGCGGATTTGGCATCGGCATCGGCGCGCACATAGGCCGGATCCTTGCCGCCGAGCTCAAGCTGCAGCTTCACCAGCCGCCCAGACAAGGCGCTCGCGATGCGCATGCCGGTGGCGTGGCTGCCAGTGAAGTAAAGGCCATCGATGCGCTGGGCCAGCACGGCCGCGCCCACATCGCCGGCCCCGATCAGGCACTGCATCACCTCTGCCGGCACGCCCGCGCCGTGCAGCAAGCGGGTGATGTGCTGGCCGCTCTGCGTAGCGTGCTCGCTGGGCTTGTAGAGCACGGCGTTGCCGGTGAGCAGGGCCGGCACGATGACATTGCAGCCGACGAAATAGGGGTAGTTCCAGGCCGAGATGTTGGCCACCACGCCCAGCGGCACATGGCTGATCTGCTCATGCATGCCGCCGCCATCGAAGACATGCTCATCGCGCACTGCGCCCTCGGCCTGCTCAAGGAAAAAATCCAGCCGCGGCAACAGGCCATTCAACTCATTGCGCGATTGGCTGATGGGTTTGCCAAGCTCCAAAGTGAGCGTGCGCGCCAAGGTCTCCAGCTCGGCCACCAGTGCCGCGCGAAAGCGCTGCATCATGGCCAGCTTGTCGTTGATGGGCACGCGCGCCCAGGCGGGCTGGGCGGCGCGGGCGGCGGCGGCCTTGGCGGCGACCGAGGCGGCGTTGTCGGCGGCCAGCTCGGCGATGCGCTCACCGGTGGCCGGGTTGTGGATGGTCAGGGTGTTCATGAGTTGGCCTTCACGGCGCGTGCGGCGGCAAAAAAATCCTGCAGCATCGGCCCGTCATCGAAGGTGGCGGTGTCGGCAGGGTCGTGAAACTCCGGATGCCACTGCACGCCGGCCACATAGCTGGGCCCGCGCCAGCGGAAGGCTTCGACGATGCCATCGTCGGGGCAGTGGGCCTCCGCCGTGAAATCGGGCGCCAGATCTTTCAATCCCTGGTGGTGGATGCTGTTGGCGGTCGATTCCAGCAGGCCTGGATAGAGCTGCGCCAGGCGTGTGCCGGGCACCAGGCGGATGCGGTGCATGTGGCGCTCATAACGGCCAATCTCGCGGTGCTCACGCGCGCCCTGCTGCTGGGTGACGATGTCTTGCAGCAGGCTGCCGCCAAAGTGAACATTGAGCAGCTGAAAGCCGCGGCACACGCCAAACACCGGCTTGCCGGCCTGCACAAAGGCGGCTATCAGTTCGCGCTCATAGCGGTCGCGGATGGCGTCCCCGGCCCACTTCGGATCCAGCGCAGTCTCGCCGTAACCCTCAGGCGCGACATCGTTGCCACCCTGCAGCACCAGGCCATCAAGTGCGGCGGCGTAGTGGCTGAGCTTGAGGTCGTCGCGCGTGACCAGGCTGCTCGAATCCACCGCCGGGACCATCACCGCGCAGGCGCCACCGCGCATGATCCAGTGCGCCACCGATTGCTCCAGGTAATGCAGGGTCTTGGTCCACACGCCGGTCACGGCGTTGCCTGTCTCACCGGCGTCGGCGGCGCCCGGCGTGCCGGGGTAGTAGATGCGCGCCGAGACGCCGATCAGCAGGGGTTTGCTTGCGTTGGGCGTGCTCATCACATGGCCGCCCTGAACAAGCGCTCGTAGTCGGCCGCGGTGGCCGGCCTGGGGTTGGTCTGGCCGGTGAAGTCATTCAAGGCCAGCGGCACCAGCCGGGGCAGCATCTCAGCCGTGACCCCGCGTGCGCCTAACCCACCAACAATGCCGACCTGGGCCTTGAGGTGCTTCAGCCAGGCGATGAAGGCGAAGCCTCCACCGGCCACGCCCGCGGCATGCGCCAGCTCATCAAACTTGGCCGGCACGGCGTCATGGTTCCAGGCCAGAACGGTGTCGATCATCAATGCGTTGGCCAGGCCATGGTGCATGTCGCACACGGCGCCCAGCGCGTGGGCACAGGCGTGCACCGAGCCCAGGTCCTTCTGGAAGGCGATGGCGCCCATCATCGAGCTCATCATCATGTCGGCCCGGGCCTGCAGCTTGCCGGGTTCCTTCACCGCCGTGGCCAGGGCGCGGGCGCCAATGCGCAGGCCTTCGAGTGCGATGCCATCGCACAAGGGGTGGTAGGCCGGCGAGAGGTAGCTCTCGATGTTGTGGGTGAGCGCGTCCATGCCTGTGGCCGCGGTGATGGCCGGGGGCAGGGCCAGAGTCAACTCAGGGTCGGCGAACACCGCCTTGGCCAGGATGGCGGTGTGGAAGATGGTGCGCTTGTGGTGGCTGTCGTTCTCGCTGACCACGGCCGAGCGGCCGACCTCGGAGCCCGTGCCCGATGTCGTGGGCAGGGCGATGAAGTGAGGCAGGGCATGGGTGATGGGCCGCACCTGCGGGTGGTCCCAGACGTACTCGAGCACATCGCCTTCGTGCGTGGCCATCAGGCCCACCACCTTGGCCACATCCAGGGCCGCGCCACCGCCAAAGCCGATGACGCAATCGGCGTCATGGCGCTTGTAGGCGGCGGCCCCGGCCATCACCTGGGCGCAGGTCGGGTTGCCGAAGACACCGTCGAAGGTGGCCCACTGCAGGCCCTGCAGATGGCTTTGAAATTCCGCCGTCACCGGCAGCAATGCCAAGGCGCGATCGGTGACGATCAAGGGGCGTTTGAGGCCCAGGCCCAGCAGGTGGGCGGCGACCTGCTTGCGCGCGCCAGCGCCGAAGTGGATGGGGGTGGGGAAGGCGAAGCGGGTGATGTTCATGCTTGTCTGGTCAACAGTGTCATGCCTGGGATGCGGGCGGCTTTTGCGTCGAAGGTGACGGTGTGCGAGCTGCCGTGCAAGCGGTTGACGGCGGCGATGAGGGCGTCCGAAAGGTCAACGTCGGCACGTTCATAGTGGTCCAGCGCCAGCCATGCGGCCTGATCGTCTTGTACAGCAAAGCGCGGGTCGGACAGCATCTGCGCCAAGGCGCGCCGCAGCTCGGTGGGCGAAGCCGCATAGCGCGTACGCAGTACCCAGATCAACTCGGCCAAGGTCACCAGCGACACGTAGCCAGGTGTGGCTGGGGTCAATGTTCGCTCCACAAAGCGAATGGCCAGCGGCGTCTGCTCCGGATCGTCCTCGGCGAAATAGCGAACGAGGACGTTGGTGTCGATGCCGATCATCGGCGTGGCGCTGAGGTACTGCCCATCTCGGAGATCGCGGTGTTCATCTCATCAATGGACAAAGGCTTGGCCCGGCGGCCCTTGAACATGCCCCGCAATTCGGTGATGTCGCCCCTGACGGCGATGATTCGAAAGCCGCTGCTGGTGGGCACAAATCGAATCTTGTCGCCCGGGCCCACGCCCATGGCGTCACGCACGAGCTTGGGCAGGGTCAATTGGCTCTTGCTGGTGAGCGTGGCGACTTCACTCATGGCGGCTCCGTAAGGTGAACTGACAGATTGCCTTACTTTATCTCGGCGCACTCACAGTTGGTGCGCGATCAAATGATCTCGAAATACCGCTTCAATTCCCAATCCGTCACCGCGTCCTGCCACTGCCGGTGTTCCCACTCGCGGGTGGCGGCAAAGTGATCGACAAAGGTGTCGCCGAGAAAATCCCGGGCGATGCTGGATTGCTTGAAGTTGTGCGTGCTGCGGATCAGCGAGCGCGGTGCGCGGGGGATGTCATCGGCGCCCTGATTGGTGCCGGTGATGGGCGGCGTGGTCAGCTTCAGGCCCTGCTCGACGCCATGCAGGCCAGCGGCGATGACCGCGGCCATGGCGAGGTAGGGGTTCACATCGGCGCCGGGGCAGCGTGTCTCCAAGCGGGTGGCCTTGGGGCTGCCGGAAATAACACGGAAACTCGCCGTGCGGTTGTCCAGCCCCCAGCTTGGTTTGACAGGCGCCCAAAAACCATCGACCAGGCGCTTGTAGCTGTTGATGGTGGGCCAGAACATCGGCGCAAATTCCATCAGGCAGGCCACCTGGCCGGCCAGATAACTCTCAAACAGCTTGCTCATGCTGCGGCTGCTTTTGGCGTCGTAGAAGAGATTGGTCTTGCCATCCGACAGGCTTTGGTGGATGTGGCCCGAGCATCCCGGCAGCGCCTGGCTCCACTTGGCCATGAAGCTGGGCATGATGCCGAAACGTTTGCCGATTTCCTTGGCGCCGGTCTTGAACAGGATGGCGCGGTCGGCGGCCTCCAGCGCCTCGCTGAAGGTGATTGCCACCTCGTACACGCCAGGGCCGGTCTCGGTGTGCAGGCCCTCGATGGGCACACCAAAGGCCAGCATCTCGTCCATCAGCGCATTGAAGAATTCGCGCTTGTCGGCCATGCGCAGCAGCGAATAGCCAAACATCCCCGGCGTGATGCTCTGCGGCGCCACGCCCTGTTTGGCCGCCCAGCTTTGCGGCGTCTCGGTGAAGTTGAACCACTCGAACTCCATGCCGGCCATGGGCATGAGGCCCAGCTTCTCGGCGCGCTTCAACACGCGTTTGAGCGTTTGCCGCGGGCAGATCGGCGATGGCGTGCCATCGGCATTGACAAACTCACCCAGGAAGAAGGGCACGTCACCATCCCAGGGCACGCGCCGCGCCGTGTCCAGATCCAGCCGCGCCAGCGCATCCGGAAAACCATGCTGCCAACCCGTGACAGTCGTGTTGTCATAACACTGATCCGACGAGTCCCAACCAAAGACCACATCGCAAAACCCGAAGCCCCCCTTGGGATGTGGCTCGGCCGCACCAAAGAACTTGTCCTTGTGCAGATACTTGCCGCGCAAGATGCCGTCGATGTCACTCACCGCCACCTTCACCTTGTTGGCGCCGGACTGGCGAATCGCAGCGACGGCGGGATGTTCTTGCTTGGAGCCTTGGGCCATGGTCTACCTTTGGATGGGGTCAGGTCTTGAATATTAAGTTTTCAAGAGCGGTGGCTGCGTCTGTGCTTGGGGTCGGAGTTGGGGCTGGACTTAATATTAAAGACCTGACCCCATGGATTTGAGTGCGTCTGCTACGGCGTTGACGGCTTGGGTGATTTCATTGCGGCCTATGGCGCCTATGCAGCCGACGCGGAAGGTTTCAAGCTCGGTGAGTTTGCCGGGGTAGAGGATGAAGCCGCGCTGTTTGACGGCCTGGTAGAAGCGTTTGAAATCGTAGTGCGGGTCGGCGGGGGCGTGGAAGGTGACGATGATGGGTGCTTGCACTTCGGGGCGCAGGAAGGGGCGCAGGCCGAGGGCGGACATGCCTTCGATGAGCGCGCCGCAGTTGTCGGCATAACGCGCCAATCGAGCCGACTGACCGCCCTCCTCGACAAACTGGGTGATGGCCTCGGACAGCGCCACCAGCACATGGGTGGGCGGGGTGAAGCGCCACTGGCCGGTTTTCTCCATGTACTGGTGTTGGTCGTACAAATCCATCGCCAGGCTTTGGCTGTGGCCGGCACAGCCTTGCAGCACGGTGTTGCGGATGAAGACAAAGCCCATGCCGGGCACGCCCTCCAGGCACTTGCCGCTGGCGGCGATGAGGGCATCGAACTGAATGTGCCGCGCATCGATGGGCAGGGCGCCGAAGCTGGACATGGCATCGACGATCAGGCCCTTGCCGTGGCGCTGGCACACAGCGGCCACTTCGGCCAATGGGTTCAAGACGCCCGTGCCGGTCTCGCAGTGGATGAGCACGACGTGCGTGATGGACGCATCGGCCTGCAGTTGCGCCGCCAGCGCGTCGGGCGACACCGGCTCTTGCTCGGGGAAGCTCAGCAGGCTGGCGTGCCGGCCCATCAGTTGCGTGAGCTTCGCGGCGCGTTTGCAATAGGCGCCGTTGTCCAGCACCAGCACATGGCCGTCGCGGGGCACGACGGTGGCCACAGCGGCCTCCACACTGAAAGTGCCGCTGCCCTGCAGGGGCACGACGGTGTGCGTGCCGTGGCCGTGGACGATGTCGAGCAGCCGGGTGCGCACGCTGGCGGTCACGGCGATGAAATCACTGTCCCAAGAGCCCCAATCCTTCAGCATCGCCAGCTTGGTGCGCAGCGTGGTGGTGAGCGGGCCGGGGGTGAGCAGGATGGGGTCGCGGTCCATGGGGTGGGCCTTTGCTGTCTTGGTGAGGTGTGGCTTCGCGATGGTGCGAATGTCAATGCGCCTTCGGCTCAAGCCGGCCGTCGATTCAGCCTTGTTCGCCCTGGGCGATCCAAGCGGTGAGCGTCTTGCCCGTGCCTGTGGCCATTTCGAACAGAAAACGGTCCTTGCCGTCCTTTACAGCGGACTGAAGGTTGTGAATGGCTTTGCGTTGGTAGGCGCGTAAGAAGCGAAGCTTGTTGGCTTGAACGTAGGCGGGCCTTTCGGTTTCGTTCTTCCAGCTTGCCTCGGCGTGGTAATTGGGGCGCTGAGTGAGGACGATGTAGTCGTCACCAATTTGCTCTGCGATCAAACGCTGGGGGTTGGGTGTGAGCTGCCGGTAGGCACCGACTGAGTCCTGCGTTGGGTAGGACGTGATGAGGTGCGGGCTGCCCCTTTCCAGGTCCCAGAAATAATGCAAATTGCCGTTCGAGAGGATCACAAAGCGGCAGTTGTAATTCCGGGCGTACTTGCGGGCCTGTTCTTTGCCGATGAGTGGGTTCTTGCCTTCTGCCTTGGCCTCCAACACCGGTAGTGGTGAGCCTCTGGCGTCGAGCAGCAGAAAGTCGACGAAGCCACGACCTGACCTTTCGAAGTTGTCGCCCAGGGCATCCAGCTCAGTTGCCCTGATCGTGACGCTGGGCTCAAGGCTGATGTTCGCCGGGCCACAGGCGTCGGCGAAGAAGCGCCATCCCGCTGCTTCAAGCAGCTTGTTGATCTTGATTCGGGCGGTGGCTTCCTTGGTCATGTCAGCTGCATTCTCGCGACACCGAATGTGTGTCTGCGCTGGGGCATGGCCTCAGGCCTGCTTCCACGCCTGCGTGCGCCCATCCACCACCGCCGACAAGGCCATGAAGGCCAGGATGGCCACGGCATTGGCCGCGGCAATCAACAGCGCGCAGGCGGCGGCTGCGCCGATCTCGCCGGCCTCGTCGAGGTTCAGGATGGCAATCGCCGCCACCTTGGTTTCGGGCGAGTACAAAAAGACCACGGCCGAAATGGTGGTCATGGCGTTGATGAAAAAGTAACGCGCAATGTCCACGAGCGCGGGCGTGGAAATCGGCAGGGTGACGCGCCAGAAAGTCTTGTAGAAGGGCACCTTCATCGAGGCCGACACCGCTTCGAATTCGGGGTCGAGCGACTTCAGTGCGGTGATGGCCGTGAGGTGGCCGGTGGTGTAGAAGTGCACCACGGTGCAGATCGTCAGCAGGGTGAGCGTGTGGTACAGGCCGTTCAAGGGATTGCCAGGCTCATTGAAGAAGAAGATGTAGCCCAGGCCGAGCACCAGCCCGGGCACGGCCATGGGCAGCATGGCCAGCAGGCGCACCGTGCTGCGCAGGATGTTGATCGCGCTGAAGCCGCCACCACTGGCCGGCGCGCCCGGGCTCTTCTCGATGAGGTAGGCGCCGACAAACACCAGCCCGGTGCCGATGATGGCCGTGCCAGTGGCCATGGTCAGGCTGTTGACGAAGGCCACGCCCACCTCGGCATCGACCAGGCCGAGGGTGTAGTGGCGCAGGCTGGGCGCCAGGTCATAGGGCCAGAAGGTGGCAAAGGAGGCGAACACCGCCATGCCCAGCATGGCCAGGATCAGGGCGCAGATAAGTGCGCAGTACAAGGACATCAGGCCGTCAAACCAGGGCGCGTGCTTTGGGCGATAGGGGACGGCACGTGCCGTGAGCATCGCCGTTTGCTTGCGGCTGACCCAGTGGTCGACGGCGAAGGTCAGCACCGCCGGTGCCAGCAGCAGCAGGGCCACCACCGCGCCCTTTTGAAAATCCTGCTGGCCGATGACCAGCTTGAAGACATCGGTGGCCAACACATTGAAGCTGCCGCCAATCACTTTGGGGATGCCAAAGTCGGTGATGACCAGGGTGAAGGTGACCAGCGCCGCCGAGATCAAGCCATATTTCGCGCCGGGCAGGGTGATGGTGAAGAACTTGCGCCGCGCGCTGGTGCCCATGGCATCGGCCGCTTCATACAGGCGGGCATCGGCGGCGGTGAGCGCGGTGACCAGGATCATCAGCGCATGCGGCAGGGTGGAGAAGATCTCCGCCAGGACAATGCCCGGCGCGCCGTAAATCTGGTCAATGCCTATGCTTGTTAGCCATGACTTCAACACACCCTGGTTGCCAAACCAGTAGATCAGCGAGATCGCCGCCAAGAGCGAAGGCGCCAGCAGCGGCACCAGGGTGATGGCCCGTGCCAGGCCTTTGAAACGCATGCGGCTGCGTGTGAGTGCATAGGCCAAGCCAAAGGCCAGCGGCACCGTGACGAGTGTGACCAGGGCGCTGACCCACAGGCTGTTCCACAGCGATTGCAGCAGCGCCGGGGTCTGCGCGTAGGCGATGAAGTTGTGCACCGCGACGAACTGGCCGTCGCTGTTTTGCACGGATTTTTGCAGGATGGCCAAGAGCGGCGCGGCCAGGAAGGCCAGCAGCGCCGCAGCCACCCCGGCCAGGGCCAGGTGGGCCAGGCGCGCGCTCCAGTGGACGCGCTGTTTGGGTGTTGGCAGTGTGGCGGCCCGGGCGTTCACGCAAACACCCGCATGCGCTCGGGCGCCAGGCGCAGCGGCAGGCGGCTGCCGACCTGCAATTGCGCTTCGGCGATGTAGTTCAGCGACAGGTACACCGTGAGCCGGTGCGCGCCCAGCGCTGCTGCCATGACGCGCACCAGGCAGTACGGGCCCATGAACTCGATGCTGTCGATCTCGGCCTCAAAGACATTGCTGTCACCGGCTGCGATGGGTCGTGCCAGCACGTCTTCGGGGCGAAGGTAGACGCGCAATTCGCGCCCGGCTGCCAGGCCTTCGCCCAGCAGCGCCTGGCATTCAAACAGCCGCTCGCCGATCTTCACTTGGCCGGGGCCTGGTCTGCCATTGCCATGGCCGCCGCCAACACCGGAATGCAGCGTAGCAGGCAGGGCATTGATGCGCCCCACAAAATCGGCCACAAACAAAGTCGCCGGCTCGCGGTACACCTGCATCGGTGTGCCCACCTGCTCGATGGTGCCCTGGTTCATCACCACCACGCGGTCGGCGACAGCAAAGGCCTCTTCCTGGTCGTGCGTCACCATGATGGTGGTCACGCCCAGTTGGCGCTGCAAGCCGCGAATCTCTTGCCGCAGCTTGACGCGCACGATGGCGTCCAGCGCCGACAAGGGCTCGTCCAGCAGCAACAGGCTGGGCGACGTGGCCAGCGCGCGCGCCAGCGCGATGCGCTGCTGTTGCCCGCCCGAGAGCTGCGCCGGGTATTTGCCCTCGCTGCCCGGCAAGCCCACCATGGCCAGCAATTCGGCCACCCGCGCCTTGATCTGCGCGCCCGCCTGGCGACGGTTGACCAGGCCATAGGCCACGTTGTCCAGCACATTCAGGTTGGGGAACAGCGCGTAGGACTGGAAGACGATGCCGTAGTCGCGATCGGCGGGGGCTAACGTGGAAATGTCACGGCCGGCCAGCTCAATGCGGCCGGTGCTTTGCAGCTCCAGCCCGGCAATGATGCGCAGCAAGGTGGTCTTGCCGCAGCCCGAGGGCCCCAGAAAGCAGACGAATTCGCCTTGTGCAATATCGAGATCAACACCCGACAGTGCAGTGAAGCTGCCGAAATTCTTGTGAATGCCTTGAAGCCGGAGGTAGGGGTTCACGGGGTCGCGCGAGCTGGGCTGGGCCTACCTCTTCTCACTCTTGGCGTTGTAGCGAGATGTCCACTCGGCCAGGATGCGCTCGCGGTTGTCGGCGGCCCAGCCAAAGTCCATCTTCACCAGGCGGGCTTCGTAGTCCTTGGGCACATTGGCCAGCGGCGCGGCCACGCCGGGCTGGGCGGTGATGGCGAAGTTCTTGCCGTACAGCAGCATGGCGTCCTTGCTGCTGGCCCAATCGGCCAGTTTCTTGGCGGCGTCGAGCTTCTTCGTGCCCTTGTGGATGGCGAAGGCTTCAAGATCCCAGCCCAGGCCTTCCTTGGGGAAGATCAGGTCTATGGGCGCGCCCTTGGCCTTGTTGGCGTTGGCGCGGTACTCGAACGAAATGCCCACCACAAACTCGCCGGCCGCGGCCATGTTGCAGGGCTTGCTGCCCGAGTGCGTGTACTGCGCGATGTTGGCGTGCAGGCCGTCCATGTACTTCCAGCCGCCGCCCTTGCCTTTGTCGTCGCCCCACAGCGTCAACCAGGCCGTGACATCAAAGAAGCCCGTGCCCGACGAGGCCGGGTTGGGCATGACGATCTGGCCTTTGTATTCGGGCTTGAGCAGGTCTTTCCAGGTCTCGGGCGCGGGGATGTTTTTCTTCTTCGCCTCCACCGTGTTGAAGCACACCGTGGCGCCCCAGACATCCATGCCAAACCAGGCCGGTGGGTTTTTCTTGTCGCGGTACTGGCTCATGATGGCGTCCAGGTTGAGCGGCGCATAGGGCACGAGCATGCCGTTGTTGTTCAGCAAGGCCAGGCTGCTGGCGGCCACGCCCATCACCACATCGGCCTGCGGGTTGGCCTTCTCGGCCAGCAGCTTGGCGGTGATGACGCCAGTGGAATCGCGCACCCACTTCAGCTCGATGTTGGGCTCAACCTTGTTGAAGCCCTCTTGATAGGCCTTGAGCTGATCGGTCTCGAGTGCGGTGTAGACCAGCAGGGTGGTCTTTTGCGCCTGCGCGGCCAGGCCGAGGCAGAGCGCGGCAGCGCCAATGAGCGCCCTGGTGGTGGAAGTGAATCGCATGATCGGCTCCTTTGATGAAATGGGCTCAGGACGGGCGTTTGAAACAGTGCGAGACGCCGCGCGACGGCTTGCGTGACTTCAGCGCAAAGCTTTGGTGCAAGGGACAAGCCTATTACGCCAAAGCTTAGTCGCCAAGCATGACAACCCGAAGTACGCCGCGCCGGGTCCACGCCAGGCCAGCGCCACCATCGCCTTGGGTCTGGCGGGCTCGCTCACTGATCGAGGGCCAGTGCATGAACTGCTCGGCAATAGACGCTGCCTTCCCGTGCGCCGCGCTCACAGGCGCAGGGCCGCCGCCGCCAAGCCATTCAAGATCGGCTCAGCCACCCGGCTCGGGAAGCCCTGGGGCAGCGCCGCGGCCACCTGTTGCACCACCTCAGGCGTGCGCTCGGCCAGGTCTTGCAGCAACCGCTCCGGCCTCTGGCCATCGTCGGTCACCACGCCATTGCGCCGGCCCACCTCCAGCCAGTGCCGGCGCAGCACATCGTGCATGCGCCAGTGCGGGTTTTTGCAGCGCAAGGCCATCGCCAGCTTGACCTTTTGCGGTGCGAGCTGCGCGGCGCCCTTGCCCAGCACCGGATAGGCGGACATCACGTCGTACAGCGGCGTCATTGAAAACGCGCCGCCCGCGTGCAGCGCCAGGCTGAAGTTCTTGGCATGCCCATCGGGCGCACGCAGCAGCCAGAAAATGAGCTGTGCGCGAAAAAAGTTCAGGCGATCCAGCGCGCGCGCCCGCGATTGATTCAGTACGCTCAGTATGCGATCTATGCCTGGCCCGCCATCGGCCTCGTAGCGCGCATGCGCCGGTGTGCCGGTGGCCTGGCACAGATCCTCTTGCGGCAGGCGGATCAGCCACTGGCCGCTGTCGGACCAGCGCCGATCAAAGCGCTCCACCGCCAACACGCGCTGGCCCTCGAAGGTCAAGGGGTGGCAGCGCGCCACTGGCAAGCCATAGGCGGCCAGGATCTGCGCGCACAGCCACTCGTTGTCCACCGAATCGCGCATGTCGAGCTGCAGATTGCCGACGCGGCCCAGTGGCAATTTCAGGATGTGCGTGGTGGGCGTCGGCCCGGCGGGCAGCCACCAGCCGGCGTTGTGCCACAGCAGCGCGGTTTTCTCCTGCGCGCCGGCCATCGAGATGCGCAAGTCATCGGCCGCCGTACCTGTCTCACCCGGCCCGCCAGCGGCGATGCGGCCCAGGCCGGCCGGTGCCACGGCCGCGCGCAACACGCGCGCCACGCCGGCTTCATCCAGAGGCCGGCCGCGCAGTGTCTTGATGCTGCCCGGCGCGCTTTCGGCAGGCACGATCTGCAAGGCGCCCACGCAATCGCGGCCGATCTCCGCCAGCAAGTCGAAGGCGTTGGTGGTGGCCGCCCGAAAGCGCTGCGCCAGGCGCTCGCGGATGGCCGGGCTGTCGGGCAACAGGTTGTCGAACCAGGCCCGCACTTTGGGGCCCACATGCGCCCGGTTGCCCGGCTGAAACGGTAATGACAGCGACAGCGGCCGGCCTACAGCCGAGGCCACCCAGGCGTCGTCATAAGCCAGCACATCGCCATCGCTGCCGACACCCCAGGTGCCGACACGCTCGCCATTCATCCACAGGTCAAGCCGCTTGGCGCGCGATGCGGTGGGCATGGACTACCACTTGGCGCGATAGGTCGCGGGGGGCTCATTCACCTGCAGCGCCTCACCGTGATCGGCCTGGCGCAGCACCAGCTCAACCCCCAGGATGCTCAACAAGCGCATCAAGCGCTCGGCGCTGACTTTGTCGGCGCGGCGCTCCATGGCTGAGAGCGTTTGCTGAGTAACGCCCAACTGCAGCGCCACCTGGGCTTGCGTCAAGCCGGCGGTCTTGCGAAAAGACTGAAGAAGCTGCGGCAGTTGCTCGGGTGAGCGCAGGGGGAAGGTTTGCATGAGCAGGTGCGAGCGCGAGGGCTGAGATACGCAGAATAATCTGTAATTCCATTTTACTCAATATGATTTGTGTATCGGAAATACATAGAATGATCTGTATTTCGGCGGCGCCTGTGGCTTTGATCAACGCCCACAGTTCGGCGTTCTCAAGTGCCGCGCCCGCGCCTTTCGGCGTAGCGGTGCCGGAGGACGCCTAATTCAACTTGCCCGGCTGGGACTTGACCAGGGCAATGAGGCCTTTGACGTCCCTGACCTCCAGCATCGCCACGGCCGCCTGCGGCAGGTTGGGCAAGACCATGCCGACCACATCGCCCGGGCCCAGTCCCAGGCGGCGCAGGCCCCACGCCAGGCGGCAGGGCTCGCGGTCCAGATCGGCGAAGCTCCAGGTCGAGACCGTGCCGTCTTCGCCTTCCCAGATCAACACGCGCTGCTCGTAGCGTGCCGTGGGGCGATGGCGATCAATGCAGTTGAGCACCACGTTGGCCGTGCCACCGACACACCAACGGGCGAAGGGCCGGCCCTCGCCGAGATCGAGCACCTGCTCGTAGGGCCGCTCGAAGCCGTGATTAGGCCAGGCTCACCGGCGCACTCGCGGCTACTTCATGTGTTTGCGGAACTCGGGCTTGCGCTTTTCCTTCTGCGCATTCACGCCCTCGCGCGACTCGTCGGTGTCGTAGTACAGCTTCAAGGCGAACAGCCCTAAGCCGGCGATGCCGGCTTGGTGCGCGGTGTCCATGTTGAAGCTGCGCTTGGCGATGGCGATGGCGGTGGGGCTGCGCTCACAGATCTCCTCGGCCCATTGCTGCACGGTGGTGTCGAGCTGATCGTGCGGCACGCAGATGTTCGCCAGGCCCATGGCTTGGGCCTGCGCGCCCGTGTAGCGGCGGCACAGATACCACATCTCGCGTGCCTTCTTCTCGCCGACAACGCGCGCCAAAAGTGCCGTGCCGTAGCCCGGATCGACCGAGCCCATCTTCGGCCCGACCTGGCCGAACTGCGCTTTCTCGGAGCAGATCGTCATATCGCAAATCGTGCACAGCACATTGCCGCCGCCGATGGCATAGCCCTGCACCCGCGCGATCACCGGCTTGGGCACATCGCGGATGGCGGTGTGCAGCTCTTCCATCGGCAGGCCGATGGTGCCGCGGCCATCGTAGTTGCCGTCGTGCGCCGATTGGTCGCCGCCGGTGCAAAACGCCCGATCACCCGCGCCGGCCAGCACGATGGCACCGATGTTCTTGTCGTAGCCGGCCAGGTTCAACGCCTTGATCAGCTCATCGCAAGTGGTGCCGCGAAAGGCGTTCATCTTCTCCGGCCGGTTGATCGTGATCCAGGCCACGCCGTTGCGGTTCTCGTACAAGATGTCTTCGAAGTTCATGCCTTTTTCTCCTCAAGCATTCATTGGCAAAGTGGGGGACACGCAAAGCCGCGGTGCAGTCATACAGGTGTTATCAAGCTTTCGAGCGGGCTGCTTAACTATGTAAAGATATTGACGTATATTAGACGAGGATCAAGGCCGGTGCAAGAATTCGTTTCTCCCTGATTCCTAGAGAAAAACCTATGAAAAATCCCTCGACTACGAAGACCGAGATGGCCAACAGGCTGTTCTTCCGGCTCTATCAATGCGCCAATATGTTGCATAAAACCGGCAGCCGTGCGGTTGAGGCCGAGGGTCTGACGACACAGCAGTGGGCGGTTCTCGGGGCCCTGTCCCGCGACCAGGCCGATGCCGGCATGAGCATTGGCGACCTGGCGCGCTACCTGATGGTGAGTCGCCAAAACCTGTCGGGCCTCATCGGCCGCATGGAGCGCGATGGCCACGTGGCCGTGGCGCCCGACGGCCGCGACCGGCGCTCGCGCGTGGCCACGATGACCGACTCAGGCCGCCATGTCTGGCACAAGCTGGCGCTGCCAAAAATCCACGCTTACTACGAGCAGATCCTGGGCGATTTTTCGATCAACGATGTGACGCACACGCTGCACTACCTGCTGAAGATGCTGGAGAACATGCAGCGGCTGGATAGCGAGTGGGGTGCGGTGGAAGAGGGGGTTGCGGGCGACACGGTGCCATGAGGATGAGCTGCCTCACCCGCCCGGTTGTGGCACGAACTCAATGCCTGTGTGCGACAGCCCCACAAGATCAATGTGCTGCGCATTGACTTCACTGTTGCAGGCCAAGACGGCCAGCGCACTTTGCGTGTAATCACCCCGGTCCAGCAGGCCCACATAGGTGGCCAGCTCAGTGGTGCTGGGGGCGGCGCCAGTGATGTTTTGGTAGATCAAGTTGACAAATTGCATGTTGCTCACCACGCCGTTGCTAGATCCGGCCAGGCTCTTGAACAGATCGATGCTGGTGGCCAGCGCCACCAGATCGGCAAAGGGCATGCCGCCATCGAGCAGTTGAATGCCAATGCCGACGAAATCCTTGTTGCTGAGGAACTGCGTGCCGAAGATGGCGCCGATGATGCGCGCCGTGCCCCCGGCGCTGCCATGGATGTCCAGCGCCACCGAGGTGTCGGTGAACGTGAGGCGCTCGATGCTGAACAGCGTATCGGTGCCGTCGGCCGGCGTGGTCACCGACCAGCCCAGGCCGGCGGCCACATAGCTGGCGGCCGATTTGGGCACGCTGTAGATCGCGGTATCAATGCCCGCGCCGCCCAACAAGGTGTCGTTGCCGCCCAAGCCGGTGAGGCTGTTGCTGCCGCCCTTGCCATTGATCACATCGGCATCGGCATAGCCCACCAGGTTGTCATTGCCCGCCGAGCCATTGATCGTGTCGACCACTGGTGTGACATTGAGATTGAAGCTGTAGCTGTTGCTACCCCCCTTGCCATCGCTGACGATGAAGCTGAAGGTATCGGCACCCGAGTAATTGGCCACCGGGGTGTAGCTGTAGGCTCCACTGGACCCCAGCGTTAGGTTGCCATGCGCCGGGCTGCTGGTGCGGGCATAGGTGATGGTGTCGCCATCCAGATCGGTGGCCACCGGCAGGTTGCCGCTGATCGATGCCTCTTCAGCCACGTTGGCACTGCCATGGCTGGCCGTGGGCGCACGATTGGCCGGCACACTGATCGTCAGAGCGAACACATCAAACGCCGACAGGCTGCCGTCGCTGGCCGTGACCTTGATGTTGAGACTGCCGAGATTGGCCGCAGACGGCGTGCCGCTGAAAGCCCGCGCCGCCGTATTGAAGCTCAACCACGCAGGCAGCGCTGCGCCCGAATCCAGCGTCGCGCTGTAGCTCAAGCTGATGTTGTCGACATCGCTGAAGGCGTTGCCCAACACACTGTATGCAAAGGCGCTGCCCGTGGTTCCGGCCAGATCGGGCAAAGGCAGAGCCACCACCGGCGCATCGTTGACCGCCGTCACCGTCAGCGTCTGCGTGTAGGTGTTGCTGCCGCCTTGGCCATCGCTCACCGTGAAGGTGAAGCTGTCGCCACCGAAGTAGTTGGCGACCGGCGTGTACGCATAGCTGCCGTTGGACGCAACGGTTAGGTTGCCATGCGCCGGGTCGCTGGCCTTGGCGTAGCCGATGGGATCACCGTTGGCATCGCTGGCGGCCGGCAGGCTGGCGTTGAGCACGCTGTCTTCGCTGCTGCTGGCGCTGCCATTGCTGGCGACCGGTGCGAGGTTGGGCGCTGCAGCGATGGTCAGCACGAACACATCGTTCACAGCCAGGCTGCCATCGCTGGCCGTGACTTTGACATTGATGGCGCCGACGTTGTCCGCCGCCGGCGTGCCACTGAAGGCCCGCGTGGCGGCGTTGAAGCTCAGCCAGGCCGGCAGCGCCGCGCCGGATTCCAGCGTCGCGCTGTAGCTCAGCGAAGCGTTGTCCACGTCGCTGAAGGCGCCCGCAGACACCGTGTAGCCAAAGGCCGCACCGGCCGTGCCGGCCTGATCGGGGATGGGCAGACCCAGCACCGGCGCATCGTTGACCGCCGTCACCGTCAGCGTCTGCGTGTAGGTGTTGCTGCCGCCCTGGCCATCGCTCACCGTGAAGGTGAAGCTGTCGCCACCGAAGTAGTTGGCGACCGGCGTGTACGCATAGCTGCCGTTGGACGCAACGGTTAGATTGCCATGCGCCGGGTCGCTGGCCTTGGCGTAGGTGATGGGGTCGCCATTGGCATCGCTGGCGGCCGGTAGGCTGGCGTTGAGCGCGGCGTCTTCACTGAGGCTGGCGCTGCCATGGCTGGACGCGGGCGCCACATTGGCGCCCAGCGAGATCGTTTGATCTGAGAACTGCGCAGCTTCAACGCCGATCAGGGTGTCAGTGCCTTCAGCTACGCTGCTGATCGTGAAGCCGCCGCCTATCGCGGTGACCACATAGGCGCTGCGCACACCGCTGTAGCTGGCCGTGTCGATGCCACCCTCGCCCGTCAGGCTGTCGTTGCCAGTGCCACCGACCAAAGTGTCGTCGCCCAGGCCGCCTTGCAAGCTGTCGTTGCCGGCGTTGCCGGTCAACACATTCGCCACGTCGTTGCCGATCACGGTATCGACGCCAGTACCACCCACTGCGTTCTCAATCGTTGCGCCCAGCGCAATGGCGACGTTCAAGGTGAGCGCCCCGATGTTGGAGAACGAGCCCGCCCGCAGATCGATGCGCTGGTTGTTGGCGAAGCCCGAGCTGTTCAAGGTATCGCTGCCGCCGGCATCCCAGATCGTCAGCACCGGCTGAGGGTTGGCCGCAAAGTCGTAAATCGACCCGGCAGTACTACCGAAGCCATAGACGGTGTTACCGGTGCGTGTACCGGTGTTGACGCCATAGATGTTCTGCATGGCCAGCACGTCGAACAGCATCGGCGTGTATTCGAGGCTGCCCAAGAAATCCGCACCGCCGGAGGTCTCCTGATCGAAGTAGGTCATGATCGAAAACTGACCGGTGTCCTGCAGGAATTGGGCATCGGCCGCGTAGGCGATGGCCAGCCCGGGTGCGGCGTTGTAGCTGCCAGGGTGCGACAGCCCGAGCGCGTGGCCCACTTCGTGCGCGATGGTAGAGAAGCCATACGCCCCCACGGGGTTGGAGGTGGCAGAGATGCCATTGGCCAGGTTCAACCAGATGTCGCCAGCCTTCGCGGTCGATGCAGTGGAACCGGGATAACTCGCAAACGCGCCGGCACCGTCGAAGGCGTCGGCATAGTTGCCGATCAGCATGGTCGCGCTGTCGGTGTAGCCCGCCGGGTTGATGCGCTGAAAGCTGATGTTGGCCACATCCGACCAGAGCTGCAGTATTTGCTCGATGGTCGCGATCTGCAGCGCGCTCAGCCGCGTGAAGCTGGTGATATCGGAGTCATGTGTCGCAGCGTTGTTGTCGTCAAAGTTGTAGGGCGCAGGCGTTGACCGGTAGCCATAGGTCACGACCACGGCAGCGCCTGGCGAGGTGTTCCAGGCGCTGTCGGTATCGATCACACCGGCGCCCATGGCGGCGTCGAAATTGCCCTTGGTGCCGGCCGTGGCCGACACGCCATAGCTGCCGACATCCACATCCAAGGCATTGGCGTTCGAGCGCACGCCCAAGTAATAGGTGCCAGCGCCCGACACGCCGGTGGTGTAGCTGAAGATCGAATTGAAGCCGGGCAAACCATCATCGTTGTCGCTCAGCTCGGTCGTATCTGCAGCGTAGAGCGTTAGGAATGGGTCGCGCAGGTTGTGAGTGCCGATGCCCGTGGCGGCGAAGGTATAGGTCGTGTTGGCCGCCAATGTCACCTTGAACCAATCGGCATCGCCGACCGTCTCGATCGTGCCCGCGGCCTGCGATCCCACCAGCACCACGCCCACTGTCGATGGGCCGGCGCTGTAATCGTCGGCGGCCTGGGCATCGTCGTTCTGAATGTGGCCCAAGGCGCTGGCCGCAGCCAAGGTGGCGCCGCCCGACGGGGACGACAACTGCACTGTGAAGTTCTCGGCCACGCCGCCGCTTTCATACGCGGTATCGCCGCTGACATTGACGGTGATGGTCTTGCTGGTCTCGCCAGGCGCAAAACTGAGGCTGCCGAAGGGCAGCGTGCCGCCGAAATCACTGGCGTCGGCCAAAGGCCCAGCACCGCTGGCGCTGACGGTCCAGTTCACCGTGGTCGTGCCGCTGGTGACATCGCCACGGGTCACGCTGAAGGTGAATGCGGTGCTGCCACTGTGGCCCTCGGCGCGGTCGGCGTTGCTCGCGGCAATCGACAGCGAGGGCACGGTTGGCGCCGTGCCGGTGATGCTCAAGCTGTAGCTGCCCGTCGCCGTTTGCCCTGACGCCCGCGCAGCCAGGTAGTAGATGCCCGAAGTGCTGGGTGTGAAGCTGAGCAAGGCATTCAAGCCTGGGCCGGAATCGTCGTCTGAATCAAGCACCGCGCCGTCAACATCGAGCAATTCGAGAAACGGATCGGTCAGCGTTCCGCCATTCAGGATCACGTTGTAGGTCACGCCGCCGACCAGCGAAATGCTGTATTGGTCGACATCGCCCGCGAAATCCGTCGAACCTGCCACCGGCGCGCCCAGGGCGATGGCCCCAGCGACAGGGGAGGAATTGACCAGCACGCGGTACACGCCCGAGGCGTCAACGCCGTATTCCTGTGCATCGAGAAAGTAGGTGCCCGAGACGGCCGCGGTGTAGGTGATCCGCGCGTTGGCACCCAGGCCAAAGTCGTTGTTCGAGAGCAGCACCAGCCCATTGCTGCCGCGCAGCGCAAGCCAGGGGTCGGCCAAGCTCAAACCGGCAGCCGCACCATCGGCGGTGGAGCCCAACAGGTCGAACTGGTAGGTGACACCCGCGCTCAGCGTGAGCTTGATCCAATCCGAGCTGTCGCCCTGCCAACCCACGCGCTCGCTATAGCTGTTATTGATGCTGACCGTGGTGGCGCTGGCGGTGGTGGCCAGCGCATCGCGCCAGGCCGTGAGGGTGTAGCTGCCGGTGGCGTTGTTGCCCGACTCTTCTGCGCTGAGGAAGACGATGCCGCCGGTGTTGGAGTTGAGATTGATGTAGGAATCTAGCGACGACAAGCTGAGGTCATCGTTGGCGGCTTGTTGCACACCCACGCTGTTGTAGACCCTGAGGTAAGGGTCGACCAAAGTGCCGTGGCCGGAGGCGCTGCCCTCCAGCCACAGCTGATAGCCGTAGCCGGGTGTCAGGGTGACGCGCCACCAATCGGTATCGCCATTGAAATCGATGCTGCTGGTGCTCGAGGTTCCAAGAACCAGGCTTTGCAGGCTGCTGCTGTTGCCGGGGATGCTGTCCGAGGTGATGCTCAGCGTGTAGTCGCCCGTCGAGGCGTAACCCGATGAACGTGCCGCCAGGTAGTGCGTGCCCGAACTGGTGGCGGTGAAGGTCAAGGCCGCATCGCTTCCCGGCCCGGAGTCGTCATCGATGTCGATCACAGCGCCGGTGGCGCTCAACACTTCAAGAGAGGGGTTGAGTCCTCCCAAGCCACCGAGCGTAATGGTGTAGGTCACACCGGCGGTCAGGCTGACCGTGAATTGGTCGGTGTCTTCAGGAAAATTGATGCTTCCCGTGGCTGGCACGCCAAGGGCGATAGCACCCACTACCGGGCCAGAGTTGACGATCAGCTTGTAGGTGCCTTGGGTGGTGGTGTCAAAGGCTTGGGCGTCCAGAAAGTAGGTGCCAGAAACGCTGGGTATGTAGGCGATGCGTGCGTTGGTGTCGACACCCGAATCGTTGTCTGTGCGCAGGCTGAGGCCAGCGCTGTTGCGAAGCACCAACCACGGATTGGTCAAGGTCAGGCCGGTCACGGTGTCGCCCACCATGTCGAACTGGTACTCAACGCCGGCGCTGAGCGTGACGGCGACCCAATCGGAGACATCGCCCGACCAGCCAAGGCGCTCGCTGTAGCTGCCACCGACGGCGACGCTGGTGAGGCTGGCCGCGGAGGCCAATGCGTCCCGCCACGCGGTGATCGTGTACGTGCCTGTGGCGTTGTTGCCGGACTCTTCGGCGCTGATAAAAAACGTGCCCCCGAGAGCTGGAAAGAAGTTCAAGTACGCATCGAACTCACCCAGACCTCGATTGTCATTACTGCCGAGAAACCCACCTGCGCTGCTGTAGACCGTGAGCAAAGGATCAGCCAAGGTTCCGAAGGCGTGTTGACTGCCTTCCACCCAAATCTGATAGCCATAGCCCGGCAGCATCGTCATTCGCCACCAGTCCGCATCGCCAGCAAAGTCAATCGAACTGGTCGCTGACGTGCCAATGGCCAGGGTCTGCAGACTCGACGTGTTGCTGGGGATGGCGTCTGAAGTGATGTTCAGCGAATAGCTACCGGTTCCGGTGTTTCCCGAGGCCCGTGCCGCCAAGTAGTAGGTGCCTGAGCTGGACGGCGTGAACGCCAGCGAAGGGTCAAGGCTCAGCCCGTTGTCGTCCAGGTAACTCACCACCGCCTTACTAGAGTCCAGCACCTCAAGGAACGGATCAATCAGCGTGCTACCCGTCAAAGTGATGGTGTAGGTGGTGCCGGCGGTGAGGAATACGCTGTACTCGTCGGTGTCGCCTGCAAAATCCACCGAGCCTGTGGTGGGCGTACCGATGGTGATGGCCCCGGCCACCGGGAACGAGTTGACGATCAGGCGGTAGCTGCCTATGTCGTTAATGCCGCCTTCTTGTGCATCAAGAAAGTAGGTGCCGGAAAGCAAGGGGGTAAAGGTGATGCGCGCGTTGGCACCGACACCGCTGTCATCGTCCGCGGCTTGCAGCGTGCCCACTGCATTGCGCAATGCCAGCCAAGGGTCCACCAGAGTGAATGCGCCCGACTGGCCATCGGCGACGGAGCCGACCATGTCGAACTGGTAAGTGACGCCGGCGGTCAAAGTCACCGCTGTCCAGTCGATATCGCCAACCCAATTGATGCGGTCACTGACCTCGGCGTTCACACTGACGCTGGCCGCACTGCTGGTGCTGTCCAAGGTGTCGCGCTGAAGCGTGATGGTGTAGGTGCCGGTCGTGGCATTGCCCCACGCCTCTGCACTCAAAAAATAGGTGCCTGTGCCGGGTATGACGTAAAGGTAGGCATCGAGTTCGCCGAGGCCCCGGTCGTTGTTTTGAAGCTGAAGCGTGCCGACGTTGTTGTAAACCGCCAGGTAGGGGTTGACCAAGGAGCCATTGAAGTGCTGCGAGCCCTCGACCCATACGCGATAGCCATAGCCACCGACCAGACTCACCCGCCACCAATCGGTGTCGCCCGCAAAATCAATCGCGCTGCTGGCTGAGGTGTCGACGCTCAGGATCTGAAAACTGCTGGTGTTGCCAGGAATCGTGTCGGCCATGTGAAGCTCCCTGGATGTTTTGGACTGAACGAATTGCCCAACCCCAGTTGAGTCGAAGGCGCGCCAATTGGCAAATGGCAAATACCCTCGCCAGACGACCGGATCTGTAGCCGTCGTGGCAATGCCAATCCGCCCTCCAGTCCTGAGACGACGAAGCGAGATCCGTCATCGACAACTCCACCGTTCGATAGCTCAGGTTTTTCAAACCCATATTGCCTTCCGACTCCAGCGGCCCTTGTCGCCGGTTCGCCGGCGCGGCTACGGTTGGGCAGCGCTCCAGGTCGAGCTCGAACGCGCGACTGCGCAGCTTGGCCCAGCTCAGCCGCACGGAGCGGCGGTGCGCGCTTGTGGGCTGCATCTGACACACATGCGTGAGCGCAAAGCAGGCCACCGCCGCAGCGGCAGGCTGCGGCCCAACTTGCCGTCTAGCGCGTGTGCCGATCCAGCAAGATGCGGCTGAAGAAGGCAGCGAGCGCGTCGTGTGCGTCCAGCGGCAGCACGTTGGCCACGTACTGGTCGGGCCGCACGATGACCATCACACCTTGCGTTCGGTCAATGCCGCGCAGATCGAAGATGTCCGTGCCCGCTGGGTGGTCGGCGCGTCCTCTGAAGTCGGGGCCGCCCTTGAAGTCGGGGCAATACACCTTCTCGTAGTCGACCAAACCAAAGCGCCCCTTGCGCGGCAGCAGCAGGGCCGGCAGCGTCTGCACATCGACCGTGCGGTGGCCCTGCTGAAAGACGGCTCGAAAGTCGATGACGCTGTCGATGTCGGCGCCCGCTGGGGTGAATCGCCGCAGCGGCGAATTCGGCGATTCCGCCAGAAAGGCGGCGAGTTCACGCAAGCGCTGTCCACCGACATCGGCAAAGGCATAGACACGCCAAGCACCATCGGCACGCGCGGCATGCCCCAGCTGCATCGGCTTGGCGTCGGCCAGGCGCACTACGGGGGCGGAGTGAAATCGCATGCCGATGGTGAAGCCGGTGGCCAGTGCCTGATGGGTGGCCGCGGCCGTCAGCACCGTCGTCGGCGCGTACTGCGTGGCCACACCCGCCGTGTAGCGCCCGGATTTGACGAAGTAGGCCTGCAGCTCGGCCGGATCAACGCCGCCGAGCTCCGGGCGGCTGGCGTCCTTGGGCGGCGAGGCCATGATCTTTGACCACTCTTTGTCAAAGGCGATGAGCTCCTGCGCAATCGCCTGGCGCTCGGCGGAATAAGTGCGCAGCAGTTCGGGCGCGGACCTGCCCTCCAGCACCGAGATGAGCTTCCAGCCCAGGTTGAAGCTGTCCTGCATCGACACATTCATGCCCTGGCCGGCCTTGGCGCTGTGCGTGTGGCAGGCATCACCGGCGATGAAGACGCGTGGCAGGCGCGATCCGATTTGATCGGCCGGCACGTCGTCAAAGCGGTCAGTGACGCGCTGGCCCACCTGGTACACCGCAAACCACACCACGTTCTTCACGTCCAGCGTGTAGGGGCGCAGCACGCGCTGGGCGATGGCGATGACAGCCTCTTGCGTGTTCTCGCGGAAGGCCTCGCGCTGGTTCGGATCGATCTCGCCAAGGTCGACGTACAGGCGCACCATGTGGCCACCCTCGCGCGGGATGAGCAGGATGTTGCCCTCGTCGGCGGACTGGATCGCGGCCTTGAGGCGGATGTCAGGGAAATCGGTCGTGGCCAGCATGTCGACCACGCCCCAGGCGTGGTTGGCGAAGTCGCCGCGCGGCACGCCGCCTATGGCCTCACGCACGGCGCTGCGCGCGCCGTCGCAGCCGACGACGTACTTGGCGCGAACCGACTTTTGCGCGCCGCTGACGATATCAAGCAGCGTGACCACGACCGGGTGCTCGACGTCACTTTTGCTGCCGCCTGCGCCAGGCGACTCGACGCTCAGGCTGATGAATTCCAGGCCGTAATCAGGCACCAGCCGCGTCGGCGAGGCGCGCATGTGGTCGAGCAAATACTGCTGCAGCCGGGCTTGGTTGACGATGACATGCGGCATCTCCGACAAGCCGTCCTCGGTGTCTTGAATGCGGCCGGTGCGTTCGATGCGCGAGCGGTCTTGCTTGGAAGGCCGCCAGAACACCGTCTCGTTCACCCAGTAGGCCTCGCGCACGAGCTTTTGGCCCAGACCGAAGGCCTCGAACATCTCCACCGTGCGGCAGGCCACGCCGTCTGCCTGGCCCACCTGCAGCGGGCCGCTGCGGCGCTCGACCAGCCGAGTGCGGATGCCGGGAAAGCCTGAGAGTTGGGCCGCGAGCACCGTGCCCGCCGGGCCACTGCCCACGATGAGCACATCGACCACATCGGGCCCGTCCGCGGGCCGCTGCTCGGCGCCCGGCGCAGGCGCGTGGATGTCCGGGTCGCCGGGTGTGTAGCCATTCAAATAAAACTGCATCGCGTCTCCTTGTGGCTCAGGACTTGCCGCCCTCGGGCGTGAGCCGCGGCAGCGTGTCGGCCCACAGGATAAGGCCCTTGGGCGGCGGCTTAGCGCCCGAGCCCGCTGAAGGCGAAATCCACCTCCGGCCTCAAGCCGCTGACGATGCGCGCGATGCTCTTGCCCGAGCCGCAGGAATGCGTCCAGCCCAGCGTGCCGTGCCCCGTGTTGAGGAACAGGTTGGGCAGCTTGCTGCGGCCAATGATGGGCACATTGCTCGGCGTTGCCGGGCGCAGGCCGGTCCAGTACTGCGCGTGCTCGGCATCGCCCGCGCCGGGGAAGAGCTGCTCGACGCGCTTGACGATGGCCTCGCAGCGCACGCGGTTCAGGTCGCGGTCGTAGCCGTTGAATTCGGCCGTGCCGGCGATGCGCAGGCGGTCACTGCCAGGTGCACCGGGCGTCGGTGGCGTCGTCAAGCGCGAGAACACCAGCTTGTACTCGTCGTCGGTGAGCGACACCTGGTGGGCCATCGCCGCGTCCTTCACCGGCATGGTCACCGAGTAGCCCTTGGCCGGGTAGATCGGCAGTGAGATGCCCAGCGCTTGGGCATAGATCGGCGACAGGCTGCCCATGGCCAGCACATAGGCATCGGCACGCAGGCGCTGGAAGCGGCCCTCGCTGTCGGTGGCCTCGACGTGCTCGATCTGGCCGCCGGCCTCACGCAATGCGGTCACGGTGTGGCTCAGCAGGAACTGCACGCCGTCGGCTTGGCAGCGCTTCACGAGCTCACGCGCGAAGAGGTTGGCGTCGCCCGATTCGTCCTCTGCGGTGTAGGTGGCGCCAGCCAGTTGCGGGCGAATGTGGCGCAACGCGGGCTCGAGCCTCACCGCTTCATCGGCCGAGATCACGCGCCGGTCACAGCCCAGGGCGCGCATCTGCGCGGCCGGGGCTTCGGCGCCGTCAAACTCTTTCTGGCTGGTGTAGAAGTGCAGGATGCCCTGGGCGCGCTCGTCATAGGTGATGCCGATGTCGCGCCGCAGTTGCTGCAGCATGTCGCGGCTGTAGGTGCCCAGGCGCACGATCTGCTCAATGTTGTGGCGCGTGCGCGCCGGCGTGCACTCACGCAGGAATTGCAGCCCCCACAGCCACTGTCGCATGTCGGCGCGGATGCGAAACAGCAGCGGCGCATCTTCCTTGCCCAGCCACATCAAGACCTTCAGCGGCGCACCCGGATTGGCCCAGGGCTCGGCATGGCTGACCGAGATCTGCCCACCGTTGGCGAAGCTGGTCTCCGCCGCCGGCGAGGCCTGGCGATCCACCACCACCACATCGTGGCCCTGCTGGCGCAGGAAGTAGGCCGAGGTGACGCCGAGCAGGCCGGCGCCGAGAACGATGACTTTCATGAGAGGGCTCCAAGAAGGATGGCGACGAACGAGGTGCGTCATTCGCTTGCCGCTCCCCCTGTCCCCGGTACCTGAGAGATTCAGCCCGGCGTTGCGCTCCGGGCCTTGCTCCTTCGGTGCGTCACGGATGTGACGGCTCTCCAGACGGCGATGGTGGTGTGCAGTACGGAACCTGAGCGTGCATGGGAGTTTGCGCCTTCGGTGGCCCCGGCTTACGACGGGGCACTCTCCTGCCGGGTCGGGATTTCATCGCGCCGTGGCCAGCTCCTTCGCGGCGAGGAAGCGTTCGGCCAGCAGCACCCAGTAGGCGCTGCCGACGGCGATGTTGTGGTCGTTGAAGTCGTAGCCCGGGTTGTGGACCATGCAGCCACCTTCGCCCTTGTCTTGCCCGGTCCCGTTGCCGATCAGCACATAGCTGCCGGGCACGCGCTCCAGCATGAAGGCAAAGTCCTCGCTGCCGGTCAGCGGCGGGCCTTGCAGCGTGACGCGCTCGGCGCCGACGAGTTCGACGGCGACCTCGCGCGCGAACGCGGTCTCAGTCGGCGTATTGACCAGCACCGCATAACCCGGCTTCCAGTCGATGCGCGCGGTGACGCCGAAACTTTCGGCCTGCGCCGCCACCAGCGCCTTGATGCGCTGTTCCAGCGTGGCCCGCACGTTGCGGTCGAGCGAGCGCACGCTGAGCTCGAGCGTCGCCGAGGCCGGGATCACGTTGTTGGCCTTGCCCGCGTGCAGCGCGCCCACGGTGACCACCGCGGCGTGCAGCGGATCGATGTTGCGCGAGACGATGGTTTGCAATGCCATGACGATGCTGGCCGCGGCGACGATAGGATCGGCCGCGCGGTGCGGCATCGCGCCATGGCCACCGATGCCGGTGAGCGTGATGGTGGCGTAGTCGGACGAAGCCATCGCCGCACCTTCGCGCAACACCAGGCGGCCTTGCGCGATGCCGGGCATGTTGTGCATCGCGAACACGGCGTCGCAGGGGAAACGCTCGAACAGGCCGTCTTCCATCATGCGCAGTGCGCCGCCGCCACCTTCTTCGGCCGGCTGGAAGATCAGGTGCAGGGTGCCGTCGAAGGCCTCTTGCTCGGCCAGGTGGCGCGCCGCGGCCAGCAGCATCGCGGTGTGGCCGTCGTGTCCGCAGGCGTGCATCACGCCTTGATGCACGCTGGACCATTCGGCGCCGCTGGCCTCGTCGATCGGCAGCGCATCCATGTCGGTGCGGATGCCCAGGCGCTTGCTGCCGCTGCCACGCGCCAGCGTGCCGACCACGCCGGTGCCGCCGATGCCGCGCTCGACCGCATAGCCCCAACCTTCGAGCTTGTCGGCCACCAAAGCAGCGGTGCGGTGCTCCTCGAAGGCCAGCTCGGGGTGGCGGTGGATGTCGCGGCGCAGGCTGATGAACTCACCGGCCCGGGCTTGCAGCGCGTGCAGCAGATAGGTCACGACCCGCTCACTTGAAAAACCTCCGTGCTTCGCACTGCGGTGCGAGCCGCCTTCGGAGCGGCCGGGCGGCGGCTCATTGCGGCTGCAGGTTGATCTGCTTGGCGATGGCGCGATAACGCGCGGTCTCGGCATCGAAGAACTTCGCCGACTCGGCCAGCGTCATCGGCGCTGCCGCGACCTGGGTCTGCGCCGCCAGTTGCGCGCGCACCGCCGGGTCCTGCAGGGTCTTGCCGATCGCCGCGTGCAGGCGGGTGACAACCTCTTCGGGGGTGTTCTTCGGCACCATGAACCCCGTCCAGATCTTGTAGGAGAAGTTCTTCAGCGCCTGGCCCTCGCCAGCGGCCGGCACGTTCTTCAACAGCTCCGAGCGCTGCGCGCCGAGCTGGCCGATCACCTTCATGCGCCCCTGTTCGGCCAGCGCGCCCATCGCGGCGCTGTAGACCAGCACCGCGAAGTCGACCTGGCCACCGCCGATGTCCTGCAGCAGCGGCGCATTGCCCTTGTACGGCACATGCGCGAGCTTGATGCCGGTGGACGCCTGCACGTTCTCGAGGATCAGGTGGTAGAGCGAGCCGATGCCCACGCTGCCATAGGTCAGCGGTTTGTCGGCCGATTTGCGGGCCAACGCGATCAGCTCGTCGACGTTGTTGACGCCCAAGTCCTTGCGCGTCACGAAGACCATCACCGCATCGGCCACCGGGTGCACCAGGCGGAAGTCCTCCGTCTTCAGCTTCACCGCGGCAT
>JAYSSS010000068.1:0-35704 GCA_043720415.1 Ideonella sp. | reverse complement strand
TTGCCGTGTTCTGCTGCGTGTCCCCCGCCGCCGGCAAAAACAGCCGCCGGCTCCTCCTTTACCTCCGCAGAACACGGCAACCCGCCCTGCCGCTCCTTCAGCACCGTGGCGTCGGCGCGAAGGCCTTCGTTCAAGCTGCGCAAATCTGTCCGGGCCGAGGGCATTGGGTTGTCGGCTGCCGTAGGTAAAGGGGGGAGCCGGCAACCCCATGCCCTCGGCCTCGCTCCGAAGCGGAAGCGAAAGCGTGCACTACCCGGCACTGATGCGCCACGACCAGCCTGTCAAGCTGTCGCCTGCATCAGACGTTAGGTTTTGGCGACACCAGGTTTGTAGCTGAGCGCTCAAGTTGACGACCACCGTCACCGCATCAGCGCCCAGCGTGCGCGAGAACGCAAACACCGCTTCGTTGCCTGTGGCCAGCACCTGCGCCGGTGCGCCGTACTGGCCGTTGGCCAGCGCCGGGTGCTTGCGCTTCAGCGCCAGCAGCTCGGCATAGAAGGCCTGCAGCTCACGCGTCTTCCAATCGATGGTGTCCTTCTCGAAGAACGCCAGGCGCTTGTCGAGCAGCGCCTCCTGGCCGCCCAGGATGAGTGGCATGCCAGGCAGCGTGGCGGTCAGCACGGCCATGGCCTGGAAGGCGGGGCCATAGACCTCGGCGTCGTGGCCATGCCAGGAATTTGCGTCGTGATTGGACGTGAAGTTCATGCGATAGGCCGAGGGGGCAAAGCGCTGCGCCTCGGCGTTGAGGTAGGCCACCAAGGCGCTGGCGCCGGCGCGGCCCTGGGCGACATCGCGCAACACGTCTTGCAGCGCCCAGTTGTAGCTCATGTCAAAGGCGCTGGCGTGCAGCTCGGGCTGGCTCCATTCGGCCAGCATGAACACCGGTTTGATGGCATCGAGCTCGCGCCGGGCGCGTTCCCAAAAGGGCGTGGGCACCAGGCCCGCCACATCACAGCGGAAGCCGTCGACATCGGCTTCGCGCAGCCAAAAGACCATGGCCTCGATCATCGCGTCCCACAGCGGGGGGTGGCCGTAATCGAGTGCCACGACATCGGTCCAGTACTCGGGCTCGGGGCCGTTGCTGAAGGTGACGGGGAAGATGCTGCCGGACGCGTCTTTTTTGTAATAGGCGCTGCGCTCGGTGGTCCAGGCGTGGTCCCAGGCGGTGTGGTTGGCGACCCAGTCGATGATGAGCTTCATGCCCAGGGCATGGATGGCCATGACCAGGCGCTTGAAGTCATCGAGCGTGCCGAATTCGGGGTTGACCGCGGTGTAGTCGCGCACCGCGTAGTAGCTGCCCAGGCTGCCCTTGCGCTCACGCGCACCGATGGGGTGGATGGGCATCAGCCAGACGATGCCCACGCCCATGGCGGCCAGGCGCGGCAGGTCGCGCTCAAAGGCGACGAATGTGCCCTCGGGCGTGTGCTGGCGGAGGTTGACTTCATAGATCGCGGCCTGGCGCGACCAGGGGACGTGATCGAAATCTTCGGGGTGAGTCGTGGTCTCGGTCATCTTGCCTAACCCTTGGTTCCACTGGCCGTCAGGCCCGAGATCATCCAGCGCTGGGCCAGCAAGAAAACCGCGGTGATGGGCAGGCCGGAGAGGATGGCCGCGGCGGCAAAGTCGCCCCAGCGGTAGGTGTGCTGGTAGACGAACATCTTGGCGCCCACAGCCAGGGTGAGCTGGTCTTGCTGGGTGAGCAGCACCGAGGCGACGGGGTATTCAATGATGGCGCCGATGAAGGCCAGCAGGAACACCACCATCAGGATGGGCAATGCCATGGGCAGCAGCACGCGCCAGAAGGTTTGCCGCAGGCTGGCGCCATCGACGCGGGCGGCCTCCTCCACCTCATACGGGATGGTCTCGAAATAGCCCTTGATCGTCCAGGCGTGCATGGCCATGCCGCCGGAATAGGCCAGCACCACCGCCCAGGGGCTGTTGATGCCTATGGCCGGGAAGGCTGCACCCAACCTGTCAAAGATGGCGTAGATGGCCACCAGGGCCAGCACCGCCGGAAACATCTGCATCAGCAACAGGCCGGTGAGCACCTGCTGGCGGCCGCGAAACTTCATTCGCGCCAGGGCGTAGGCCGCGGTGGTGGACAGCAGCAGCGTGACCACGGCCGAGGCGGCGGCGATCTTGATCGAGTTCCACAGCCACAGCAGCACCGGCAGATCGGGGTGCACGGTGCGGCCATCGGGGGCTATCGAGGGCAGGCCCAGGGCGTAGCGCCAGTGCTCCAGGCTGATGCTTTCGGGGATCAGGCTGCCGCTGGCGAAATTGCCCGGGCGCAGTGAGACCGAGAGCACGATGAGGAAGGGCGTGATCACCGCCGCGCACAGCAGCAGCAGGAAGGCGTGCGCGGCCAGCAAGCGCCAGCGCTGGGATCGGCCTTGGACTATGGGCATGGTGGGGTGTCCGCTTGATAATAGAGTTAGCTTGTGTCTGGGCGGCGTGGTCTGGGCAGCGCCGTCTTCAGCGCCGCCCGTCTTCAGCGGCGCGGGTGAAGCGCAGCTGCAGCAGGGTGACCGCGGCCACCAGCACAAAGATCACGGTGGACAGCGCCGCGGCCAGGCCGAACTGCTGGCCGCTGTCCTCAAACGCGATGCGCCAGGTGTAGGACACCAGGATGTCGGTGGTGCCGGCGGGCACGCTGGCATCGAGAAAATCCGGCCGGCCTTCGGTGAGCAGGCTGATGAGCACGAAGTTGTTGAAGTTGAAGGCGAAGGCGGCGATCAACAGCGGTGTGAGTGGTTTGATCACCAGCGGCAGGGTGATGCGCCAGAAGTTGGCCAGCGGCCCGGCGCCTTGCACGGCCGAAGCCTCGAACAAATCGGCCGGGATGGCCTTCAGCAGGCCGCTGCACAGCACCATCATGTAGGGGAAGCCCAGCCAGATGTTGACCATCAGCAGCATCAGCTTGGCCAGCAGCGGATCGGAAAACCAGGCCGGGCGGATGCCAAAGAGCTGGTTCAGGATGAGGTTGACCTCGCCCAGGTTCTGGTTGAACAGGCCCTTGAACACCAGGATGGAGATGAAGCCGGGCACGGCGTAGGGCAAAAACAGAATCAGGCGGTAGGCGCCGCGGCCCTGCAGCGATTCCCAACTCAGCAGCACCGCCAGCAGCATGCCCAGCGCGGCCGCGCCCAGCACGCTGAGCGCCGAGAACACCACCGTCCAGACGAAGACGCGGGCGAAAGGCTGGCTGAACTTGGGGTCGCTGAAGATGCGCTGAAAGTGGTGCCAGCCCACACCCACGCGAAAGCCCGGCGCGACCTGCTGGCCATCGGCCGTCTCGAAGAAGCCGCTGGTCTGGTTGGCACGCAACACCACGCCGCTGATCTGGTGCTTCAGGCTGCCATCGGCTTGCTGTGCGTACACCGGCCGCAGGGGCGCAAATTCGCGCAGCGATTTCAGGCGCAGCTCGGTGCCATCGGGCGCGGCCAGGCGCAGTGTGCGCAGCGTGGGCAGGTGGGCGATGACCTCGCTGATGGGCAGGGCGGCGGGCAGGGCGGCGGGCAGGGCGGGCGCGGCGGACGCGGCGGCCGGCAGGGGCGGCTGCCCTGGGCAATCGAGCACGACGCGGCGCTCGGCGCCCACGGCGTGCAGCGTGAAGCCACAGGTCGGGCCCGGCACCTCATACGCGTCGTCGAGCAAGACATCGCGTGCCGCCTGCATATCAAGCAAATTGCGCGAGCTGTGGTTGCTGAAGCCCGTGGCCACGGTGTAGAGCATGGGGAAAACGACGAACACCAGCGTCGCGGCGATGCCCGGGAAGAGGTAGCGCGCGGCCACCGTGCGCGCCGAGCCATAGACCCACAGCGCCAGCGCCAGCAGCACCAGCAGCACGGCGGCCAGCAGGCTCTGGCCGGTGGCGTAGACGGCGGCCACGGTATAGAGCGCGGCCAGGGCGGCCATCGCCCCCAGGGCGCGCGGCAACAGCCAACTCACCGCTGCAACACCCGCTGCGCCGCGGCGTCCAGCGCCTGGCGCGGCGTTTGCCGGCCCTGGGTGACGTTGCTCAGCGCCGTTTTCAGGGCCGCAAAGAAGCGCCCCATCTCGGGGATGTTGGGCATGGGCTGGCCGTCCTCGGCCGAGGCCAGCACGGCGGCCAGGCGCGGGTCGGCGGCCAGCTCGGCATAAAACGTCTTGCTCGCCGGCACGCCTATGGGCTCGTCGTCGTTCAAGTGCCGCAAGCCCTCAGGCTGCAGCAGGTGGTTCTCGATGAACTCCACCGCCAGCTCGCGGTGGGGCGAGCTGCGGTTGATCATGGCGCCGTGCACGCCCACCATGGGCACGGCGCGCCGGCCTTCCAGCGTGGGCAGGCGCGCCACGCCGAAATCAATGCCGGCCTTGCGCAGCTTGGCCCAGGCCCAGGGGCCATTGATGGCCATCGCCACCCGGCCCTGGCCCATGGCGGCCTCCATCTCGGGGTAGCCGGCGCCCTCGGGCATCAGGCCCTGGGTGATCAGGCGCTGGATCAGGGCCAGGCCCTTCTCGGCGCCGGCGTGGTGGATGCCGGTCACGCCTGAATCAAAGCTGCCATCGGCCCGGCGCGCAAAGGTGAAGCCGCCCAGCGCGGCCATGATCGGCCAGGTGAAATAGCCATTGGTGTACTCCCACAGGATGGCCCGGCGGCCCTGCTTTTGCAGCTGCACATCGAGCGCGAAGACCTCGTCCCAGGTGCTGGGCGGCGTGGCCACCAGGGCCTTGTTGTAGAGCAGGTTGATGGCCTGAATGTTGAAGGGATAACCCCAAAGCCGACCGGCCGAAGTGAAGGCCGCCAGGCCCAGCGGATTGGTGTCGGCCAGCACGCGCGCGCTCGGCGTTACCGGCCGCAGCAGGCCGCCGCCCATCCATTCGCCGACCTGATCATGGGCGTACAAAAACACATCCGGCCCCTTGCCAGCGGTGGCCGCACGGCGGAACTTGGTGGCCATGTCCTCGGGGCCTTCGACATGGCAGGGCACGCCGGTGGCCTGAGTGAAGCGCTGCGCGACTTTGCGCATGCCGCTCAATCCGTTGAAGTCGTACCAGATGGAGAGCTGGCGGGCTTGGGCGGCATGGGGTGACGTGGCCGTGGCGCCCAAAGCGCCCGCGGCCAGCGTGGCCCGGAGAAGGCGGCGGCGCCCCGCCTCAGGTCGCTGGCTCGCGGCCAGGGCAGCTTGCCAAAGCGCCTGCACCGTCATGGCGCGCCAATGTGCTGATGCAAAAACCGCTCGACGCGGCTCCAGAAATCGGCGTTCGTTTCCGGCTTGATCCAGCCATGGCCCTCATCGGCGTAAGCGATCCACTCGACCTGAGGGTTATGCCCCTTGAGCGCATCGCGCAACTTCTCGCCATGCACCAGGGGCACGCGCTGATCGGCACCGCCGTAGGCCATCAACACCGGCTGGGTGATGCGCGCGGCGTTAGCCAGCGGCGAGGTGGCCTTGAGCTGGGCGGCATCCTTGTCGCGATCGCCCACCATGCGCGGCATGCCGTAGCGCTTGGTCTCGTCGGAGATGTCGCTCCAGTAGGCCGAGTACATCAGGTCAATGTCGGTGACGCCGACCCAATTGATGCCGCAGCGAAACAGCTCGGGGTCGTTGACCAAACCCATCATGGCGGCATAACCACCATACGACGCGCCGGCGATGCAGATGCGCTTGGGGTCGGCCACGCCCTGCGCAATGGCCCAGCGCGCGCCGTCGGCCAGGTCGTTTTGCATGGCCAGGCCCCACTGCTTCCAGCCGGCGCGAAAGTGCTTGTAGCCAAAGCCGGTGCTGCCACGAAACTCGGGTTGCAGCACGGCATAGCCACGCGAGGCCAGGAACTGCACTTCGCGCTGCCAGTGCCAAGTGGCCCCGCGCACCCAGGGCCCGCCGTGCACCAGCACCACCAGCGGCAGGTTCTTCTTCTGGCCACCGGGTGGCAGCGTCAGGTAGGTCGGGATGCTGAGCCCATCGCGGGCCTTGTAGCGGTGCATCTCCATGCGGCCCATCTGGCGCGGGTCGATCTCGGGTTGGGCGGCACCCACCCGGGTGAGCTTGCGGGTCTCGACGTGATAAAGGTAGTACAGCGTGGGCTGCACATCGGCCTCGGCCGTGACCAGCAGATAGGGCGTGGTCGCGCGCCGCGCCACAGACACTTGGTTGGCGGTGTAGGGCAGCAGCGTGTCAATGTGCGCCTGCGTGGCCTTCATGTCGGCATCGAGCCAATGCGTCACCTCGGCATCGACGCCCAGGCGCCAGCCCAGCAGCGCCTTGTCGGTGGCCACCGGCCGCGGGCGGATGTCATATTCGTTCGATTGCAGCACCGCCCCGGGCACCAGCGCGCCGGCCGTGCTGTCATAGCGGAACAGCGCCGTGGTGTCGCGGCCTCGGCGGCTGGTGACATACAGCTCGCCATCGCGGCCGACGTGGCGCGGGATGAAGAGCAGGCCATCGACACTGTCGCCCTCGGTGATCTGACGCCAGCTGCCATCGGCCTGGCGAAGTTGCACGGTTGACCGGTTCTCCAACTGTGTCGTTGTCGCCTGCAACTGGCCGTTAGGGTCGATCACCCAGCTGAAGGAGTGCAGCGGCGCATCGACCGGTTCGGCCCGGCCGGTGAGGGTGTTGAGCCGCTGCAATTGGATGTAATCGGCGCGACTCTTGCTGAATTGCTCGGGCGAGAGAACAAACACCTCGGGGCCGTCCTGCTTGCCGACGCTGTCATACAAATGGGTGTTCCAGGGCAACAGCTCGCGGCCCATGGGCGCGGCGCGGACAAAGTAGCGCGTGGTTTCCACCAACTGCCGAAAATTCGCGCCGTCGTGATCGACAGCGAACAGCCCTGGCGCCAGCCTCACCTCATTGCGCGCGACGCGCCAGTTGGCAATGTTGAACACCAGGCGCTCGTCATTGACCCAGCGAAACTGGCCCACGCCCTCGCCGTCAAACGATGCCACGACCGCAGACTTCAAGGTGTGGAGATCCAGCACCACCAGCCGGGCCGGGTGTGTTTTGGTACCCGCACTCAGCGCCAGGCGCCGGCCGTTGGGCGAGAGCGCCGCGCCATAGGTGATGGGGAACTGGAAGAAGGCCTCAACCGGCGCTCGCGTGGGCGCCGCTGCTTCAGTGGCGCCATGCGCCCAGCGTGGCACCAAGCACATGGCCAGCGACACGGCCAGTGACATGGCCAGCGACAGCACCAACCTACATGGTGGCGCCCACCGCGAAGGCCTGCGCCGGCAAGCAGGAAGGGTCGCCGCCGCCAGGGTCACTTCGGCGCCGCGCAGTTGTCCGCAATGAAGCGCTCATGCGTGGGCATCACCGCCACGCACTTCTGGATCACGCCTTCAATGCCCTGCAAAAAGTCCAGCGTCTCGCGCTCGCCGTACACATCCACCAGCGGGTGATAGCGCTCGGGTGTGAGGCCCTGGCCGTGCATCACCTGCAGCCAGGCCACGGGTGTGAACAGCTCGTTGGCCTCGCGGAAGATGCGGCCGTGGCGGCGGTACAGGTCCATGCGCTGGGTCAGTGAAGCGGGCACCTCCATGTCGCGGCAGCGGCGCCAGAAGCTCGTGTCGTCGCGGCGCGTGAGCTTGTAGTGCAGGATGATGAAGTCGCGGATGCGGGTGTACTCAAAATCCATCTGCGCATTGAACTCATCGATGTCGGGCCGGCTGAAGCCGCGGTCCGGGAAGAAGCTCAGCAGCTTGTCGATGGCGGTCTGGATGAGCTGGATGCTGGTCGATTCCAGGGGTTCGAGAAAGCCGCTGGACAGGCCAATGGCCACGACATTGCGATTCCACATCTTGCGCCGCTTGCCGGTGACAAAGCGCAGCGGCCGGGGCTCGGCCTGGGCCGCGCCGTCCAGGTGGGCCATCAGGGTGGCGGCGGCCTCATCGTCACTGATGTGCCCGCTGCAATACACATAGCCATTGCCGATGCGGTGCTGCAGCGGGATGCGCCACTGCCAACCCGCGGCCTGTGCCGTGGCGCGGGTGTAGGGCGTGAGGGTGCCGGTGGGGCCATGTTCACAGGGCACGGCCAGCGCGCGGTCGCAGGGCAGCCAGTGGCTCCAGTCCTCATAGCCGGTGTGCAGGGTCTGCTCGATCAACAGGCCTCGGAAGCCCGAGCAATCGATGAAGAGCTCGCCGGCGATGCGCTGGCCGTTTTCCAGCACCACGGCGTCAATGAAACCGTCGCCCGGGCGCTGTGAGACCCGGCTGATCTTGCCCTCGTGGCGCAGCACGCCGCGGGCCTGGCTGTACTTGCTCAAGTACTTGGCGAACAAGCCGGCGTCGAAGTGAAACGCGTGCATGATTTCGGCCAGCGGCGAGTTCGGCACATCGCTGGCCGCGCGCATGAACTTGCCGGCCCGGGCGGCCATGCGGTTGATCGAGTAACTCTCAAGATCAGGGGCCTTGCCGGCCTGCCACATCTTCAGCCAGTACTGGTGGAAATCGGTGGTCCAGAGCTGCTGGCCGAATTTGCCGAAGCCGTGGATGTAGCTGTCCCCCAGCGCGCCCCAGTTGACGAATTCGATGCCCAGCTTGAAGGTGGCTTGGGTGGCGCGGATGAACTCGTTCTCGTCGATCTCGAGGATCTGGTTGAACAGCCGAATCATCGGGATGGTGGCCTCGCCGACGCCGACGATGCCGATCTCGTCGGACTCGACCAACTCGATCTTGAACTTGCCGCGCAGGGTTTTGGAGAGTGCTGCGGCCGTCATCCAGCCGGCGGTACCGCCGCCGACGATGACGATGGTTTGCAGCGGGCCAGTAGCGGGTTCATCCATGGTGTTAGCCGACAGGGTGGTTGGCGCGATTGTGGCCGCGCGCCGTGAATGAAAAAGCCCCTCGCCGAGCATGTCGATGAGGGGCTGGATGGCTGGTCCGCCCGCAGGCGGAACCGCAGGATTACAGCTTGTAGTTCAGGCCGAACAAATAGGTCTTGCCGTAGATGTCGGTCTTGGTGATGACCTTCGGGTCGTTCACGTACTGCTGGAACTTGGCGTTGTTGACGTTGTTCGCCTGGAACAGCAGCGACAGCCCCTTCAACGGGCCGCGGCCGAATTCATAACCGATCTGGAAGTCGATCACGGTCTCGCCCTTGATGAAGGTGATCTCGCGGTCGTCTTTGTAGTCGGTCACTTCACCCAAAAAGTCCGAGCGCTGGCGCTGTGCCACGGCGACCTGGAAGCCGTGCTTCTCGTAATAGAAGCGCAGGTTGGTGACCCGGCGCGACAGCCCCGGCAGCGGCAGATCAAAGGTGGTGGCGCTGACGTTCCCGAACCCGCTGAGCGGGATGCGGATGTTGCTCTTGGTGTCGGAGTGGTTGACCGCGACGCCAAAGCCATCCAGCGGCTTGGCCACCAGCGACAGCGGAATGTTCACCGCCAACTCAATGCCCTGGATCTTGCCGCCCGAGCCGTTTTGCGGCTGGAACAGGATGCCCTGGGTCGAGCCGTTGGCCGGCAGCACGGTGTTGGGCGTCAGGAAGGGCCTGAAGTCGAACGGCCGGCCAAAGGTCAGGATGTAGGTGGACAGGTCCTTGTAGAAACCGGCGACGCTGACATAGCCCTTGGTGCCGAAGTACTTCTCATACGACACGTCCAGTGCCGTGGCGCGGAAGGGCTCGAGCTCGGGGTTGCCGCCATAGGCGCGCAGCACCTTGAGGGCAACATCATTGGGCACGCTGGGCGCATCGATGTTGGCGCGCATGTCGCCCATCTTCGGCCGCGACATGGTCTTGCCCAGGCCCAGGCGCAACACCTGGTCGTTGCCCGCGTCCAGCGACAGGTTCAAGCTGGGCAGTACATCGGTGAAGGATTTGCCGCCGGTGATGCCACGGCAGGTGTCGGGCGTCCTGCCGGTGCACACGCCGCTGTCATTGGTGAAGCCCTTGGAGCTTTGGTCGGTGCTGACGATTTGCACACCCACGTTGCCCGAGTAATGCATGCCGAACAGGGTGCCGTCGAGGCCGCCCTTGGCAAAGGCCGTGTTGACCTTTTCGTTGACCGTCCAGTTGCGGTTGATGACCGTGCCGTACAGGTTGGAGCGCAGGTCATAGATCGTGCCCAGGGAGCCACGCGGGTCCCAGGTCAGGACGTCAATGCCGGCCACGGTGGTCTTGCCTGCGCCGGGTGCAACGACAGAAGCGTAGGGGTCGGTCGACCCCTTGATGACCAGGAAGCCCTCTTGCGTGCTTGAGGTCTTGGTCCGATCCAGTGCGTTGACACCGAGCTCAATCGAATCAATGGGGCCCCAGCTGAGCTGGGTCTTGCCCGACAGGCGCAGGTTGTCAAGCTTGTCGGCGATCTGCGGTGCTGCCACATAACCGGCCTGCGGCGTGGCCTCGCCACCGCCCCAGCCCATCACGTCGGTCAGCTTGGCCACATTCGGGTCGGAGTAGTCGCGGCCTGGCTTGAACTGCAGGGTGTCGAAATTGGTGCCGGTGAAGCCGGTCCACGAGATGGTGTCGAGGCCGCCGCCCTTGGTGCCATTGCCTGGCAAGCCCGCCGTGGTTTCGTAGCGCGCACCGAGCTTGACGACCTTGGACTGGCCGACATCGACCGCACCCACCCATGACGCCAGCTTGAACTTGGCGTTCAGGCCCCATGCCTTCAGGTCGTCGTCGGTGCCTTCGTTGTGGTTGCGCACTACGGCCTTGAAGTTGTTGATCGTGCCGCTGGTGGCAAAACCGTTGGCCACCGTGGCGGCGGTGAGCTGCGGCGCGCCACGGTAGTTGTGACCGTCAGAGCCACCGCCAATGAAGCCCTCAATGCCCTTCTTCACAAAGGCCTGCTGGCCCTTGGACTGGAAGGCATCGAACACGGCCTCGAAGTTTTTGTTGGGCTTGTACTGCAGCACCGCCATCAGGCCCTCACGGGTTTGGTTGGTCTGCTCGTTGTCGCGACCAAAGCCACCCGGCACCTTGACCTGCTGGCCGTTGAAAGCGAGCTCGGGTGTCCAGCCACCCCAGGTGTTGACCTTGGGTTGAACGGCACCGTTCTCGGTGAATTTGGCAAAGCCCAGGGCCACGCCGAAGGTGCGGTCGGCGAATTGATCGATGTAGGACAGCGACATGCGGTCGCCGTCACCTTCACCATTGGCCACACCGTTGTCGATGCCGGTGCGCTGCTGGCGGTAGTTCACCGCCACGGTGCGCTTCTTGAAATCCAGCGGCCGCACGGTGCGCAGATCGATGGTCGAGGACAGGCCTTGGCCGACCAGGGCCGCATGCGGCGTCTTGTAGATCAGCACGCTGCCCAGCAGCTCGGCCGGATAGAGGTCGAAATTGACGCCGCGGCTGTCGCCCGACGAGGCCACTTCGCGGCCATTGAGCGTGGCGCCGTTGAAATCGGGCGACATGCCGCGCACGCTGATTTGCTCGGCCTTGCCCGAGCCCTTGTTGCGCTGCGCGGCCACGCCGGGCAAGCGCGAGATGGCGTCGGCCACGCTGGTGTCGGGCAACTTGCCGATGTCTTCTGCCGAGATGGCTTCAACGATGCTGTCGGCGCTTTTCTTGGTGGAGATCGCGCTTTCAATGGCGGCGCGAATGCCGGTGACCGTGACGGTCTGCGACTCTTGCGCCAGGACCTGCCCCATGCCGGTCATCAACAAGGCTGCACCCAGCGCCGTGGCACTGAGGCGCAATGCACTGCGGCCCGGGGCCGCTTGGCCCCGTTGTTTGATTTGCTTGTTCACGCGGAATCTCCTTGCGTAGAGGAACTGACCTGATCGGCTTGTTTTGCTTGCGCCGAGGACGGCGCAGCCCGGCCCACTGGCTGGACCATCGGCCAATTTGTACCAAAACTAGATCATTTGGCAAGTTTGGGAAAACCCCTAGATGTTGCGCCAGCACGACCGAATTTTGGCTTTGAGCCATCAATATCAGGGGAAAACCAGCCAATATCGTCAGCCAGCCGTCAGCCAAGGCTGCTGGCAGCCACCCCGATATGTAGTCGAACTACAGAACTAACATCAGCCCACCCATCCCCATGAACAGCGCCCTCGCCCGCCTTGGGTGCGCCACTTGGCGTGCCGCCATTCACCTCGCGCTGGCTTGCGGCCTGTGGGCCTTGGCCTGCGCGGGCAGCGCCGCTCCCGGCTTGAAGCTGCATGTGCCCTCGCCCGATTGGCGCGACCAGGTCATCTACTTCGCCATGACCGACCGCTTCGACGATGGCGATGCGCGCAACAACGATTTCGGCCAGGGCGAGTTCAACCGGGGCGATGGCACGCGCTTTCAAGGCGGTGATCTGCGCGGCCTGGCGCGGCGGCTGGATTACATCCGCGGGCTGGGCGCCACCGCCCTGTGGCTGACGCCGCCGGTGGCCAACCAGTGGCTGGACCCGCAGCGCGGCCACGCCGGCTACCACGGCTACTGGGCCGAGCACTTCATGAAGGTGGATCGGCACCTGGGCAGCCTGAGTGATTACCAGCTGCTGTCGCACGGCCTGCACCGCCGCGGCATGTACCTGGTGCAGGACATCGTGCTCAACCATGTGGGCTATTACTTCGGCTACCACGGCGGCTGGGATGCGAACGATCCGACCAGGTACTTTGAGCGCTATGTGAGCACGCCGCCAGTGGCCGCGCCCTCGCAGCCGCCCTTTCATTTGACCGATGCGCGCAACCCTGCCCACCGCCGCGCGGCGATCTACCACTGGACGCCCGACATCAGCGACTACACCGACCCGGCCCAGACCTTGACCTACCGCATGGGCGGGCTGGACGACTTGAACACCGAGAACCCGGTGGTGCGCCGGGCGCTGCGGCACAGCTTCGGGCACTGGATTCAAAAGGTGGGCGTGGACGCCTTTCGCATCGACACCGCCTTTTATGTGCCGCCCGACTTTTTGCAGGATTTCATGACGGCGCGCGATGCCCGCGCCCCTGGCATGGCGCAGGTGGCGCGGGCCACGGGCCGGCGCCAGTTCCATGTGTTTGGTGAAGGCTTTGCCATCGACAAGCCGGGCAAGGAGGTCGAGGCGCGGCGCATCGAGGCCTATATGCGCGACGACCGCGGCCGCGCGGTGCTGCCGGGCATGCTGAACTTCCCGCTCTACGGCACGCTGGGCGATGTCTTTGCCCGCGGCGCGCCGACGACGCAACTCGGCCAGCGCATTGACAGCATGGTGGGCTTGCACCCGCGCCTGCACTGGATGCCGAGTTTTGTGGACAACCACGATGTCGATCGCTTCTTGTCCGGCGGCTCGACCGCAGGCCTGAAGCAGGCGCTGCTGGCGCTGTTCACCCTGCCCGGCATCCCGACGATCTACTACGGCACCGAGCAGGGCTTCACCGAACCGCGGGCTTCGATGTTTGCCGCCGGGCATGGCTCGGGCGGGCGCGATCGCTTTGATGCGCAGGCGCCGCTGTACCAGACCATCGCCTCGCTGGCGGCGCTGCGGCGCGAGCACCGGGTGCTGTCGCGCGGGCTGCCCGAGGTGCTGGCGGGCAATGCGGCGGGGCCGGGCGCGTTCGCGTACTTGACGCGCTATTCAAAGGGCGCCAAGCGTGGTGCAGCAATGCCTGTGCGCGGTGCCCGCGCAGGCGCCGACCAGATTGCCGCCACGGCGCCACTGCTGACCGTGTTCAACACCGCCGAGCACGCCGTGCTGCTGGACAACCTGGCGCTGCCCGCCGGGGCGCACTTGCAAGGCCTGTGGGCCATTGACGGCAGCGCCGCCGACCAGCGCGTGGGCGCCGATGGCCGGCTGCACCTGCGCCTGGCGCCGCGCAGCGGGGCGGTGTGGCGGGTGGCCGGCGCGACCGCATTGGCCAAAGTGCAGGCCTCGGGGTCGGGGCCATCGGTGACCTCAGCGCGATCGCCATCAGCGCCATCGCTGGCCACATCAGCGCCATCGCTGTCGTCATCGACGCCATCGCCCAGCCCCGCGCCGCAAGTCGAAATCGATGCCCTGCCCAATGCCACGGCGCAGGGCGACTTCATCCTCAGCGGCCGCGCCACACACGCCGCGGCGCTGCTGTTGGTGGTGGATGGCGACCTGGCCAGCGCCCAGCGCATTGAGCCCGCGGCCGATGGGCGCTGGCAGGCGCAGGTCAACACCGCCGCCATGATTGACCCCGCCACGCCGCATCGGCTGGTGGTGTTGGCGCAAGGCGGCGCCGCCTCGGCGGACGCCATGGTCGTCACCGCGCCCCTCAGCTTCCACGTCCAACGCCAATGGCTGCCCGTGGCCGATGTGGCCGACCCGGCCGGCGATGACCACGGCCCGAATGGGCGTTATGTCTATCCCACCGACGCCACCTATGGCGCGCGGCGCAGCATGGATCTGCGCCACGTCAAGGTGGCCACCTCGGGCGGCGCGCTGCAGATCGACCTGGGCATGGCCGCGCTCAGCCGCAGCTGGAACCCACCCAACGGCTTTGACCACGTGGCCTTCACGCTCTTCATCGAATTGCCAGGCCGCGCCGATGGCGCCACGCTGATGCCGCAGCAGCACACCAGCCTGCCCGCGGGCATGCGCTGGCACTACCGGCTGCGCGCGCATGGCTGGTCGAACGCACTGTTCACCGCCGCTGGCGCCTCGGCCACGAACGAGGGCACGCCGGTGTCGCCAGCGGCGGTGATCGAGGTCGATCAAGCCCAGCAGCGCGTGCGCTTCACGCTCAGCGCGGCAGCGCTGGGCCATGCCTCACTGGCGGGCGCGCGCCTGTATGTCACCACCTGGGATTACGACGGCGGCTACCGCGCCCTGGCCGCCGGGCCGCAGGCCTGGGCGATGGGCGGCGGCGACCCGGCCCACGGCGCGCGGGTGATGGACGACAGCGTCGTCATCACGCTGCCGTGAAGGCTGCGGCCGGGTTCACCGTGACCGCGCGGGCGCGAATGACTTGGTTCGCAGTTTTGCAAGCAGTTTTGCAAGCAGTTTTGCAAGCAGCGATGCCTGCAGTGCGGCGCAGCCCGTGATCGCCGCCCCGCGCCCGCGCCTGCTGGCCATCGCCGGCCCGCTGTTCATCGAGCTCAGCCTGGGCATTGCCGTGGGTGTGGTGGCCACGGCGCTGGCGGCGCGCATATCAGACGCTTCGGCGGCGGCCTTGGCCCTGTCCAACCATGTCTTTGCCATGCTCTTCATCCTGTTCCGCATCGTCGGCGCCGGGGTCAGCGTGGTGGTGGCGCAAAACCTCGGCGGTGGGCGGCGCGACGCGGCCGATGTGGTGGCCCGCGCCGCCCTGGGCGCGGCCACCTGGTTCGGTGGCACTGTCGCCTGCACTGCGATGTTAGGCGCAGGCGGCCTGATGTGGCTGCTGGGCGCCCCGGCCGATGCGCTGCCGCTGGCCGTGCCCTATCTGCAGATGCTGGCCCCGGCCCTGCTGCTGGACGCCTGGAACGCCACCCTGGCCAGCGTGCTGCGCGCCCACCTGCGGGTGCGCGACACGCTGGCGGTGCTGATGGCGGTGCACGGCGCCCACCTGCTGCTGGCATTGCTGCTGATGCCCCAGCTTGGTCTGGCCGGCTTTGCCCTGGCCCTGGGCGCCAGCCGCATCCTGGGCATCACCTTGATGCTGGGGCTGTGGCGCTGGCGCCTGGGCCTGCGCCCGGGCTGGGCCGATGCCTGGCGGCTGCGCCCGCAGCACCTGGCGGCGGTGCTGCACATCGGCGCGCCGGCCGCAGCCGAGAACCTGGCCTGGCGCCTGTGCTTCATGGCCAGCGTGGTGGTGGCCGGGCAGTTGGGCAGCACCGCCCTGGCCACGCAAGCCTATGCGCTGCAGATCTCGCACCTGGTGATGCTCAGCGCCATGGCGCTGGGGCTGTCGGTGGAGATCATGGTCGGCCACCTCGTCGGCGCCGGCAGGCTGCATGAAGCACACCGCTTGGTGCGCCAGGCCATGGGATGGGGGCTGGCGGTGGCGCTGGCCATGTCGGGCCTGGCGGCGTGGGCCGGGCCCTGGTTGCTGGGCCACTTCAGCCGCGATGCCGAGATCATCGCCCTGGGCAGCCAGTTGCTGTGGTGGATGCTGCTTCTGGAGACCGGTCGCACCTTCAACCTGGTGCTGGTCAACGCCCTGCGGGCCACGGGCGATGCGCGTTATCCCGTCACCGCTGGCGCCGGCTCGATGGTGGTCGTGCTGGCCGGCGGCAGCTGGCTGCTGGGCCATGTCATGGGCCTGGGGCTGGTGGGGCTGTGGATCGCCTATGCGGCCGATGAGTGGCTGCGCGGCCTGATCATGTGGCGGCGCTGGCTGCGCCTGGGCTGGGTGCCGCATGCGCGCGCCGCGCATCGGCGCCTGCGGGTGCGTGTCACCATCGTGCCCGACGCCTTGGTGCTTGGCATCGCACCCTTACCCGTATCAGCACCGGTACCCGCACCGGCCCCAAGCGCCTGCGCCGCCTTGGCGCCCAAAGACACCTCACGATGAGCTTTGCCGCACTGCAGAAATTCGCCGCCGGCCTGCCCGGCGCCACGGTCGACATCAAATGGGGTGCCGACTGGGTGGCCAGCGTCGGCGGGCGCATGTTCCTTGTGGGCGGGCCACATCCAGGTGTCTGGACGGGCTGCTCGTTCAAGGTCGAGGACCACCGCTTTCTGGAGCTGACCGGCCTGCCCGGCTTCGCCCCGGCGCCCTATCTGGCGCGGGCGCGCTGGGTCAAGCTCAGCGATGCGCGGGCACTGCCCATTGCGGAATTGAAGTCGCTCGTCGCACGCTCACATCAGTTGATATTGGCCAAGTGCACGAAGAAGCTGCAGCGCGAACTGCTTGGCCCTTGAAGCCCAGCACCCGCTCAGGCCATCAACCCAGCCCTTGCTCAATGGCCAGTGCCGCGCCGCTGAGTGCGGCCAGGGTGTCGGTGATCACCGCGGTGGGGATGGCCTGCAGATAGGCCTGGAAGCGGCCCTTGGCCTCGAAGCGCTGGCGAAAGCCTGAGGCGAAGAAGCGATCCCCCAGGCGCGGCACGATACCCCCACCAATGAACACGCCGCCACGCGCGCCAAAGCTCAAAGCCACGTTGCCGGCAAAGCTGCCGAGCAGGGCGCAGAAGGCATCGAGCGTGCGTGCGCACTGCGCATCGCCGGGCTCGGCCAGGCCGCGCTCCACGATCTCTTGCGCGCTCAAGGGCGCCGCGGTTTCACCACGCACCGCCGCCACCGCCTGGTGCAGCAGCGGCAGGCCAATGCCCGAGAGCAGGCGCTCGGCCGAGACATGGGCATGGCTGCGGCGCACATGGGCCAGCAGCGCGGATTCGAAATCATCGGCCGCGCTCAAGGTGGCGTGGCCGCCCTCGCCGGGCAAGGCCTGCCAACCGCGGCGCGTGGGCAGCACAGCGGCCACGCCCAGGCCGGTGCCCGGGCCGATGACCGCCATGGTCTGGCTGCGGCAGGGCGCGGCGCCATGCAGGCGCATTTGCGTGGGCCCGAGCAGCGGCAATGACAGCGCCAGGGCTTCAAAATCATTCAGCACCGCCAGCGATTGCAGGCCCAAGGTGGCGCGCAGGGCGCAGCTGGAAAAACGCCAGTGCGCATTCGTCAGCTCGATGTCGTCGCCGGTGACGGCGGTGGCCACGGCCAGGGCGGCGTGCTGCGGTGCGGGTGGGGCGGCCAGGCCGAGCTCACTGCGCAGCCATTGCAGGTAGGCCTGCACCGCCGCGCCCGGGCCGGCGTGATCGGCCACGGCCAGGGTGCGCAGGTGGCTGATCTGGCACGCGCCGCCCATTTGGCTGGCTGGGCCGTCGATCCAGCCGAAGCGCGCATTGGTGCCACCGATGTCGCCCACCAAGCGGGGCCAGGCCGGTGCTGCCAGGCCCGCCTTACCATTGCCGGCCCCGACAGGCCCGGTGCCATTGCTGGCCCGCGGCGCTGTGTCTTTGCTGCCGCCAAGGGGCGCTGTGTCTTTGCTGGCCCCGACGGGGCTTGTGTCACCTGCGGTCATCCTGCCCATTGCTTCTGCGCCGATGTGGTGATGGGCCTTGCGGCCCACCCATCACTGTCCATAAGGTAGCAAAACTACAAGGTTAACCTATCGCTTAATCCACCGAAATTGGGCGATTTACCAAGTGCGCACGCCGATTTCTCCAAGAAGCATGTAGTCAGGCTACGCAGCCATTCACCGCACCCGGCAGGCGCGTGTCACCTCGCCAAGCACGCCAGCCGCCGCCGCCATACCTGCCGCCGTACCCGCCGCCCCACCCGCCATGAATGACTTCGAAACGCCCCGTCTGATCGCCGACATCGGCGGCACCTACGCCCGCTTTGCGCTGGAGACAGCGCCCGGCCGCTTCGCCGGCAGCGCCTCGCTGCGCTGCGACGAACACGCCGACTTCTTTGCCGCCATCAGCGCCTATCTGGCCACCTTGCCGACGGGGCGCATTGCGCACGCTGCGGTGGCCATCGCCAACCCGGTGGAGGGCGATTCGGTGCGCATGACGAATTACCACTGGCAGTTCTCCATCGAGCAGATGCGCCAGCGCCTGGGGCTGGAGACGCTGGTGGTGATCAACGACTTCACCGCCCTGGCCATGGCCGTGCCGCGCCTGCCCGCTGGCCAGCGGCGCCAGGTGGGCAGCGGCAGTGCGCGCAGCCACAGCGTGGTCGGCGTGCTGGGCGCCGGCACCGGGCTGGGCATGTCGGGCCTGATCCCGGCGGCCGATGGCTGGGTGGCGCTGGGCACCGAAGGCGGCCACGCCAATGTGGCGCCGCGCGATGAGCGCGAGATGGACATCCTGCGCTTCGCGTGGAAAGAATTTCCGCATGTGTCCTTCGAGCGGCTGCTGTCCGGTCCGGGGCTGGAGCTGATCTACCGCGCGTTGGTCGCCAGAACGCAGACAGGTGCTAACACGCAGGTGCAGCGATCCGGCGGCAAGGCGATCAAGGCCGGTGGGGCGGATGTGCCCGGTACGGGCCGCGCGGATGCACGAGCGACCACCGCGGCCACGTCACCCGCGCGGCTGTCCGCCCCCGAAATCACCCGCCGTGGCCTGGACGGCAGCGACACCCTCTGCGCCGAAGCCATCGAGGTGTTTTGCCTGCTGCTGGGCACGGCCGCGGCCAACCTGGCGGTGACCCTGGGCGCGCTGGGCGGCATCTACATCGGCGGCGGCATCGTGCCGCGCCTGGGCGAGCATTTCGACAAATCCGGCTTTCGCGCCCGCTTCGAAGACAAGGGCCGCTTCTCCGACTATCTGCGCGCCATCCCCACCTATGTGATCACCGCCGAGACAGCCACCTTCATGGGCGCCTCGGCCATCCTGCAGGCGCAATTGCACGAGCTCGACCGCGCGCCGCGCTCGGCCATCCTGACGCAGATACAGCGCGGCCTGGGCGGGCTGACACCGGCCGAAAAGCGCGTCGCCCAACAGGTGCTGGCGCACCCGCGCGAGACCCTCAACGACCCCATCGCGGCCATCGCCAAATCCGCCCACGTGAGCCAGCCCACGGTGATCCGTTTTTGCCGCTCACTGGGCTGCGAAGGCCTGTCCGATTTCAAGCTGCGCCTGGCCTCGGGCCTGACCGGCACGGTGCCGGTGACGCATGCCCAGGTGACGGGCACGGACTCCATGGCCGAGCTCGGCGACAAGGTGCTGGGCAACTCGGCCGCGGCCATCCTGCAACTGCGCGACCAGCTCAACCGCGAGACCATAGCCCGCGCCACGCAACTGCTGGGCGGCGCCGGGCGCATCGAGTTCCATGCCCTGGGCAACTACAGCGTGGTGGCGCAGGACGCGCAGTTCAAGTTCCTGCGCTTTGGCATCGCCTGCAACACCTGCACCGACCCGCGCCTGCAGGTGCTGGCCGCCAAAGTGCTGGGGCCCAAGGACGTGGCCGTGATCATCAGCGGCCACGGCCGCATCGATGAGCTGCTGCAGGTGGCCGACGCCGCCCAGGCCCGCGGCGCCGCGGTGATCGCCATCACCGCCAGCCAATCCCCCCTGGCCAAGCGCGCCGATCTGGCCCTGATCGTCGATCACACCGAGCAGCTCGACATCCACCTGCCCATGGTCAGCCGCATCCTGCATTTGCTTGTTATCGACATCCTGGCCGTGGGTGTGGCGATGCGGCGCAGTGGGGCTGCGGTGGGCGGGGTGGGTGAAGTGATCGGCGAGGCCTTCGACGGTGCGCCGGGCACCGCGGCCAAGCCCGGGCGCATGGCGCGCGGCCTGCCCGGGGTGAGTGCTTCGACACCGCTGGCGCGGCTGACTTCGCACAGCAGTTGAGGGGTGCATCAGACGGATTCACGGCGCCGCTTCTCTTGGCCGAATGCGCTTGACAAGTTCGGCATCCTCCAGCTCAGCGGCCAGGCCCGTGGCCTTGGTCAGGTCGGCCAGGACCGGCCCCATGCTGAAGGCAATGGGTTGGTAGGCGACGCGCCCGGCCGACTTGGTGCCGGCCAGGGTTTGGCGCAGGCTGTCGTTGATCAGTTGCCCGAACGACTGCCCACGCTCGCGCATGGTCTTCTTCAACAGCCGCTCGGCGTCGGCGTCAATCGTCACAGTGGCGCGCATGGCATCAAGGCGTCGTTGCAATGCCCTCATGCTGAAGCAGCGACGCCGCCGCCGTCAATGGCGGCGCTCATGCCGACGCGACCAAAGCCGGCCCTCAATGCCCCGCAAACTCCACCAGCGTGAACAGCGCCAGCCCGGCCTCGCGCAGCTTGGCCGAGCCGCCCAGATCGGGCAGATCGACGATGGCCGCGCACTCGATCACCTGCGCGCCCAGCTGTTCCAGCAGGCGCTTGCCAGCGAGCATGGTGCCGCCGGTGGCGATCAAGTCATCGATCAGCACCACGCGGTCGCCAGGCTTGACGGCATCGGTGTGCAGCTGCACCGTGGCCGAGCCGTATTCGAGCTCGTAGCTTTCTTCCACGGTATTGAAGGGCAGCTTGCCCTTTTTGCGGATGGGCACGAAGCCGACGTTCAGCTCGTAAGCCAACACCGAGCCGATGATGAAGCCGCGCGCATCCAGCCCGGCGATGGCATGGGGCTTGACATCGAAGTAGCGGTGCACAAACTCATCGATCAGCACCCGAAACACCCGCGGGTTGGACAGCAGCGGCGTGATGTCGCGGAACTGCACGCCCGGCGCCGGCCAATCGGGGACGGTGCGAATGTGGTCGCGGATGTAGGTGGAGGACAGGGCAATGGGTTTGGCCATGGTCGGATGGATTGAAGCGTTAGGTGAGTGAGGCGAAGGCGTCCATCAAAGAAACAAATCCGCCCGAACCCGAAAACGCAGCGCCAGGCGCCGGGCCAACTCTTTGCTGATGGCGCGCCGGCCGCTCAAGACGTCAGAGATGCGGCCCTGCGGCGCGCAGTCGGCCAGATCGCCTTGCTTCAGGCCGTGCTGCTCCATCAGCAGGCGCAGCACGTCTTGCGGCGGCGCGGTCGGAATCGGCACGCGCTCGTCTTCATAGGCGCGCACTTTGTCTGCCAGGTAGTCCAGCACCTCGGCCAGGGGATGGTCCTCATCGTCACCGATCTCATCAAGCAGAGCCTCCAGCGTGGCGCGCGCTTGCCGGTAGTCGGCTTTGGTGCGCACCGAGGTCACGCCGATCAATTGCTTGAAGGGCAGCCAGGCACGAAGAATGGCCGCGGCCGGTGGGGTGGCAGGGCGGACATTGCTCATCAGTATTTCCTTTTCCAGGCCCCGGCGTCGTAGGCCGAGTGGGTCAGCACGGCGCGGATGTAGACCTTGCCGCGGTTGTAGTGGATGGATGCGATCAGTCGGTACTTGTTGCCGCCGATGTTGAAGACGGTGAGCCCGTCCACATAGTCGGCGGCGGCGAAGGTGCCACGAAGCTCATTGAAATCAGCAAATTTCGCGCTTTCCATCGTGCGATACCAGGCCTGCAACGGGCCTTGCGCCGGCGGATGCAGCGTCGAAAACTCAACCAGGGCGGGCTTGGCAATCACGCGCATGCGGCGAGTCTATACCAAAATGGAATACTTGGCGCGCTGCGGGCGTCGCCGACGATCGTGACGGGCTGCAGGCTGCCAGGCAGCGCTGCATTGGCGTGAGACACCAGGAGGCGCCGCGATGGCTACGCCAGACCATCACCCCCCCAGCAACTTCGCCTCGGCCAGCGCCAGCGCCTCGGGCAGGCCTGAGAGCACCAGCGTGTCGCCGCCTTCCAGCGCCAGCCCGTCGGCTACCACCAGCGTGCGGCCATTGGCGCGGCGCACGGCCACCACCTGCACGCCCACGGCGTGCAGCGCCAGATCACCCAGGGGCTGGCCGGCGCAGGTGCCAGCCAGGGGCAGGGTGACGCTGGCCAGGCGGGCCTGCAGCCGCTCTTCGCTCGTGTCGTCGTCGGCGCCGTGGAAGTAGCCGCGCAGCAGGCTGTAGCGTGCGTCGCGTGCATCGCGTGTTATTTTGATGACGCGGCGCATGGGCACGCCCACCAGCACCAGGGCCTGCGCGGCGAGCATGAGTGAGCCCTCGATGGCCTCGGGCACGACCTCGGTGGCGCCGGCCTCGCGCAGGCGCTCCAGGTCGGTGTCGTCGATGGTGCGCACGATCACCGGCACGCGCGGCGCGTGCTCGCGCACCAGGCGCAAGATTTTCAGCGCCGAGGGCGTGTCGTGATAACTGATGATCACCGCGGCCGCGCGCGCCAGGCCGGCGGCCATGAGCGCGGGCAGGCGCGCGGCATCGCCAAAGACCACGCTCTGGCCGGCGGCGGCGGCCTGGCGCACGCGATCCGGGTCGAGGTCGAGCGCCATATAGGGGATGGCCTCTTGGTCGAGCAAGCGCGCCAGGTTCTGGCCGCTGCGGCCGTAGCCGCAGATGATGGCGTGGCTGCTGGTCTTGATGGACTTCCTGGCGATGCTGGTGAGCTGCAGCGATTGCAGCATCCACTCACTGGCCGACAGGCGCATGACGATGCGGCTGGAATACATCACCAGGATGGGCGTGGCCAGCATCGACAGCACCATGCTGGCCAGCACCGGGCTGATCCACTGCTGGCCGATCAGGCCGCGCTCGGCGCCCAGGGCCAGCAGCACGAAGCCAAACTCTCCGGCTTGCGCCAGGTACAGGCCGGTGCGGATGGCCACGCCCGGCGTGGCGCGGTAGAGCCGCGCCAGCATCGCCACCAGCACCGCCTTGGCCGCCACCGGGCCCAGGCTGAGCAGCAGCACCAGGGCCCACTGATCGAACACCGGCCGCCAATCGAGCTTCATGCCAATGGTGATGAAGAACAGCCCCAGCAGCACATCGTGGAAGGGCCGGATGTCGGTCTCGACCTGGTGCTTGTATTCGGTCTCGGCAATCAACATGCCGGCCACAAACGCGCCCAGGGCCAGCGACAGCCCGGCGGCCTCGGTCAGCCAGGCCAGGCCCAGGGTGACCAGCAGCAGGTTGAGGATGAACAGCTCCTCGCTCTTGCGCCGCGCCACCAGCGTCAACCACCAGCGCATGACGCGCTGCCCGCCGACCAGCAGCACAGTCAGCAGCACGGCGGCCTTTGCCATGGCAAAGCCCAGGGTGCGCGCCATGTTCTCGCCGGTCTCGCCCAGCGCGGGGATCAGCACCAGCAGCGGCACCACCGCCAAATCCTGAAACAGCAGCACGCCCATGACGCGGCGGCCGTGCTCGGTCTCCAGCTCAAGCCGCTCGGCCATGAGCTTGACGACGATGGCGGTGGAGGACATGGCCATGGCCGCGCCCAGGGTGATGGCGCCCTGCCAGGACAGCTCCCAGGCGCGGCCCAGCCAGGCGAACAGCAGGGTGAGCAAGACATTGCCGAGCACAGCGCCAGCGATGGTCAACGCCACCTGCGACAGGCCCAGCCCAAACACCAGTGTGCGCATGCTGCGCAGCTTGGGCAGGTTGAATTCCAGGCCGATGACGAACATCAAAAAGACCACGCCGAATTCGGCCAGGTACTGCACGCCGCCACTGTCTTTGCCCAGCGCCAGGGCGTGCGGGCCGATGAGCACACCGGCCACCAGGTAGCCCAGCATCGGCGGCAGCTTCAACAGCCGGCAGGCGACCACGCCCAGCACGGCGGCGACGAGGTAGAGCAGGGCGAGTTCGAGCGTGGTTGCCATGTGGGCGAAGGGGCGGGTGAGGCCGGTTTGTCCCTGTTGCGGCGCAGTCGGAGTGCCCGTGTTGGCCCACCTAGAATCGCATCGTATGCGACCGCCGTGCCACGGCCTGGCACATGCGCGGTTGAGCAGCTGCACGATGTGGCAACGTGCTAACGCAGCACCAACGCAGCACCAACGCAGCACCAACGCACCACCAACGCGACACCCACGGAGCGCCAACGAAGCACCACCCACGCTGCACCGTACCGCCGCAGCGCCACACCCCCGTGCTGTCCTGCCACCGCAAGCCCCTGCCACCGCGCCCAGCCCCATCCCACCCATGCCCCAAGCCTTCGACCCGCAACGCGCGCTGCGCCTGGCCGCCGAGACCTTTGAGATCGAAGCCGCGGCCTTGCTGGGCCTGGCCGCGCGCCAGGGCGAGGGCTTTCCCAAGGCGGTGCAGGCCATGCTGGCCTGCCGCGGGCGCGTGGTGGTGATGGGCATGGGCAAGAGCGGCCATGTCGGGCGCAAGATCGCCGCCACCCTGGCCTCCACCGGCACGCCGGCCTTCTTTGTGCACCCGGGCGAGGCCAGCCATGGTGATCTGGGCATGGTCACACCCGGTGATGTGGTGCTGGCCATTTCCAACAGCGGCGAGAGCGATGAGCTCGCCGCCATCCTGCCGCCCATGCGCCGCCTGGGCGTCACCCTGGTGGCCATGACCGGACGCGCCGATTCCATGTTAGCCCAGCATGCCGACATGGTGCTGCACTCCGCCGTCGATCAAGAAGCCTGCCCACTGAACCTGGCGCCCACGGCCAGCACCACGGCGCAGATGGCGCTGGGCGATGCGCTGGCCGTGGCCCTGCTCGATGCGCGTGGTTTCCGTGAAGAAGATTTCGCCCGCTCGCACCCGGGCGGCGCGCTCGGGCGCAAGCTGCTGGTGCATGTGGCCGATTTGATGGCGAGCGGCGAGGCCCTGCCCTGCGTGGCACCCGATGCGCCCTGTGTGGCGGTGATGCGCGAGATGTCGGCCAAGGGCCTGGGCGCGGCGGTGATCGTGGATGCGGATGGGCGCGTGCTGGGCGTGTTCACCGACGGTGATCTGCGCCGCCAGGTGGAGCGCGGGGCTGACTTGCGCGCCTTGAGCGCGGCCGAGGTCATGCACCGCAGCCCGCGCAGCATTCGCGAGACCGCCCTGGCCGTGGCCGCGGCCGAGCTGATGGAGGCCCAGCGCATCACCTCGGTGCTGGTGGTGGATGCGGAAAACCGGCTGCTGGGCATGCTCACCATCGGCCACTTGTTGCGGGCGAAGGTGGTGTGATGACTGAAGTTTCAGCTGATGGGGTGTCCGCTGGACCCGCTGGTCAGGCTGGCGTGGCCGCGTCGGGCGTGGCCGCATCGGGCCTGGTGCGGTCGCGCGTGGCCCCGTCAGGCCTGGTGCCCGCCCTGCGCTTCCCGCCCGAGCTGCTGCTGCGCGCCCAGGGCGGCGCCTTGGGCATGAAGGCGGCGATCTTTGATGTGGACGGCGTGCTCACCGATGGCCGGCTGTTCATCGGCGAGCATGGCGAGGGCTTCAAGGCCTTTCACTCGCTCGATGGCCATGGCCTGAAGATGCTGCGCGATGGCGGCATCACGCCCATCATCATCACCGGCCGCGATTCACGCGCAGTGCGCAAGCGCATGCACGACCTGGGCCTGGCCGAGCACGCGCACTACGGCGTGGCCGACAAGCTGACCTGCGCCCAAGCGGTGCTGGCCACGCTGAACCTGACCTGGGGCGAAGTCGCCGCCATGGGCGACGATTGGCCCGATCTGCCCCTGCTCACCCACGCCGGCCTGGCGGTTGCGCCGCCCAACGCCCACATCGAGGTGCGTGCCGTGGCCCACCACGTCACCGCCCTGCCTGGCGGCGCTGGCGCGGCACGCGAGCTGTGCGATCTGCTGCTGATGGCCAATGGCCGCTACGCCAGCATGCTGCAAGGTGAGGGCCTGCAGGCCTGGGTGACGCGGGACGCGGTTTGAAACGCACTGCACTGGCCTGCCCGGCCGTCCGAAAGGCGAATACCGAAGTGCGAAGCACGGAGCTTGCCTGATGAGCGCTGCCGCCAGCCCGCCGCCCGAGCTGCATCTGCCCGATCTGCCGGAGGTGGCGGTCAGTCTCGGGCCGGTGCTGCCCGCGCCGGCCGGCAGGCTGGCCTTGCCCCTGCACCTGCGCCTGCGCGACGCGCTGTCGACCTACATGCCCTTGCTGCTGATGGCCCTGATGGCCGGTGGCACCTGGTGGCTGGTGAAAAACACGCCGCTGGCGGAGGGCCCCGGCGGGCCACGGGCGCTGCGCCAGGACCCGGACTACACCATGCGCGGCTTCACGCTGACGCGCTTTGCCGCCGACGGCAAGCTGGCGGTGCGGGTGGAGGGCGACGTGCTGCGCCACTACCCTGACACCGACAGGCTGGAGATCGACGGCGTGCGCATCCACGCCATTGCGCCCGATGGCCGCATCACCCAGGCCACGGCACAACGCGCCCTGGCCAATGGCGATGTCAGCGAAGTGCAATTGCTGGGCCACGCCCATGTGACATCGGACATCGGCGCCGGCGACAGCCTGGTCATCGACGGCGAGTTCCTGCACGCCTTCGTGCGCTTTGAGCGGCTGCGCTCGCACCTGCCGGTGGTCGTGCAGCGCGGCGGCAGCGTGACGCATGCTGGCGGCATGGACTACGACCATTTGCAGCGCGTGCTGCGCCTGGAGGGCCCGGTGCGGGCCACCCTGCCGGCGCGGGGGCCGATCACAGCGGCGCCGCGAACACCGTCGCCGGTCACGGCGGCGCCTCGACCACCAGCGCCGTAGGCAGCAGTCCTTTGCACAGCGGTCCTTCAAACAGCCAGCGGGCCTGACCATGACCAACACCACGCCCTGGGTCTTCATCACCGGCGCTTCCAGCGGCATCGGCCAGGCCCTGGCCCTGCGCTATTACCGCGCCGGCTGGGCCCTGGCTTTGGTGGCCCGGCGCGCCGATCACATCGAGCAGTGGGCGCGCGAGCAAGGCCTGGCGCCCGAACGCCTGGCCGTCTACGCCGCCGATGTGCGCGATGTGCAGGCCATCACCGCCGCCGGCCGGGATTGCATTGCCCAACACGGCCTGCCGCAGGCGGTGATCGCCAATGCCGGCATCAGCGTCGGCGTCGATGGCGCCGACTTTGCCGATCTGGAAGTCATACGCGCCACCTTCGAGACCAACAACCTCGGCCTGGCCGCAAGCTTTCAACCCTTCATCGGGCCCATGTGTGTGCGCGGCCACGGCCGCCTGGTGGGCATCGCCAGCGTCGCCGGCGTTCGCGGCCTGCCCGGCCACGCCGCCTATTGCGCCAGCAAGGCCGCGGTCGTCGCCTACTGCGAGAGCCTGCGCGGCGAGTGCCGGGGCAGCGGCGTGCGCGTGGTGACGATTGCCCCGGGCTACATCGACACGCCTTTGACCCTCGGCAACCGCTATGGCATGCCCTTCTTGATGCCCGTGGCGGATTTCGCCGACCGCGCCTTTCGCGCCATCGAAGTTGGTGCCAGCTACCGTGTTATCCCTTGGCAAATGGGCCTGATCGCAGGCTTGATGCGCCTGATGCCGAACGCCGTGTTTGATCGCCTGGTGCAGGGCCGGGCGCGCAAGCGCAGGCAGGCCGAGTAGCCGCGCCGCGTCACGCCACCTCTGCAGGCCGGCACGCACAAAGGCAAACGGCGCCCAGGGCGCCGTTTTGTCATTCACCGATCAAGGGACCGGTTCAGGGGTCAGTAGCCCTGGCTGCCACCACCACCGTAGCCACCGCCACTGCTGCCACCACCACCGCCACGCGGGCCGCGCCCGGTGCCGTAGGGGCTGCGGCCACCACCGCCGCCGCCGCCGCCACCACCACCGCCGTAGCCGCCACCACCACCACTGCTGCCGCCACCGTAGCCGCCGCCGCCACCGCTGCGGCCACCACCGCCGCCGCCGCCGCCGTAACCACCGCCGCCGCCGCTGCCACCACCACCGTAGCCGCCGCCGCCACCACTGCGACTACCACCACCGCCGCCGCCGAAGCCGCCCGGACGCTCTTCGCGTGGGCGGGCCTCGTTGACGACGATGGCGCGGCCCTCAAGGGCTGCACCGTTCATCGCGTTCATGGCCGCCGTGGCCTCGGCCGACGATGACATTTCGACAAAGCCGAAACCCTTGGACCGGCCGGTCTCGCGATCCATCATGACCTTGGCGGACGTGACGGCCCCGAATTGACCGAAGGCCTCTTGCAGCGACTCATCGCGCACCGAGTAGGCGAGGTTGCCTACATAAAGCTTGTTTCCCATGAGGGGAAGCTCCTTGCTATGAAAAGAAAACCATGTGGAGCTTCAACCCAGCGTGAACCAATCAAGCTAAAGGCGCCGTCTCCATACACGGGCCGGGGGACTTTTGCACCCCTGTGGCCGATTATGGGCGCTTCCGCCGCCCAGGGCCACTGTGGCGAGGCAAGGACTAACCCGCAAGTTTGGCGACTGTTGCAATGCCGGCACACCTGCCGGCCAAGGCAGTCGGCACACCTGCCGGCCAAACCTGTTGGCAAAACGGCAGCTGCACCACAGCGGGCGCTCGCCCACGCCAAGCTGGCCATTTAGCATTGCGGCATGCCCTCATCTGCACATCCCGCCGCTGCCACCGTCTCCGCAGTCAATCCCGCCCTCAGCTTCGACCACATCATCGTCGGCGCCGGCACCGCTGGCTGTCTGCTGGCCAACCGGCTCAGCGCCGACCCGAAGCGCCGCGTGCTGCTGCTGGAGGCCGGCGGCAACGACAACTACGCCTGGATCCACATCCCCGTGGGCTATCTGTATTGCATCGGCAACCCGCGCACCGATTGGCTGTACAGCACCGAGCCCTGCGCCGGGCTCAATGGCCGAGCCGTGCGCTACCCGCGCGGCAAGGTGCTGGGCGGCTCGTCCAGCATCAACGGCATGATTTACATGCGTGGCCAGCGGCACGACTACGACGCCTGGGCCGATGGGTTAGGCGATGCGCGCTGGCGCTGGGACGCCTGCCTGCCCTTCTTCAAGCAGCACGAGAACCACTGGCGCGGCGGTGACGATCAGCACGGCGCCGGCCATGAATGGCGGGTCGAGCGCCAGCGCCTGTCCTGGCAGATCCTCGATGCCTTCTCGGCCGCTGCGCAGCAGACCGGCATCCCGGCCAGCGCTGATTTCAACCGCGGCGACAACGAAGGCATAGGCTACTTCGAGGTCAATCAAAGACACGGCGTGCGCTGGAACGCCACCAAGGCATTTCTGCGCCCGGTGCAGCAGCGCCCCAACCTGACGGTGTGGACAGGCGCCCAGGTGACGCGGCTTTTGTTGCAGCCGGGCGAAAACGGCCCGCGCGTCACCGGCCTGGAGCTGCGCCGCGACGGCCAGGCCTTGCAGGTGAAGGCCACGCGCGAGGTGGTGATGGCCGCCGGCGCGGTAGGCACGCCGCAGATCCTGCAGCTCTCGGGCATTGGCGCGCCGGCGGCGCTGCAGCCGCATGGCATCGAGGTGCAGCATGCGCTGCCCGGTGTGGGCGAGAACCTGCAAGACCACTTGCAGATCCGCGCCGTGTTTGAGGTGCAGGGCGTGAAGACCCTCAACACCCAGGCCCATTCGCTGTGGGGCAAGGCGGCGATTGCGCTGGAATATCTGCTCAGGCGCAGCGGGCCGATGAGCATGGCGCCCTCGCAGCTGGGCTGCTTCACACGCTCCTCGCCCGAGCGGCCCTGGCCCAATCTGCAGTACCACGTGCAGCCGCTGTCGCTGGACGCCTTTGGCGAGCCGCTGCACCGCTTCAATGCCTTCACCGCCAGCGTCTGCAACCTCAACCCCAGCTCGCGCGGCACGGTGCGCCTGCGATCAGACCGGCCCGAGGACGCGCCCTTGATCCAGGCCAACTACCTGGCCACCGATGACGATCGCCTGGTCGCCGCGCAGTCGCTGCGCCTGACGCGGCGCATCGCCGAGCAGCCGGCCCTGGCGCCCTACCGGCCGCGCGAGGTCAAGCCCGGCGTGCAGTTTCAGAGCGACGCCGATCTGGCGCGTCTGGCCGGCGACATCGGCACCACCATCTTTCACCCCGTGGGCACCTGCAAGATGGGCCCGGCCAGCGATGCGGCGGCCGTGGTGGATGCCGAGTTGCGCGTGCATGGCCTGGCCGGGCTGCGCATTGCCGATGCCAGCGTGATGCCGCGCATCACCAGTGGCAACACCAATTCGCCCACGCTGATGATCGCCGAGCGGGCTGCCGCCTGGATGCTGGCCGCGGGTTAACCCCGGCTGACGGCGCGGCGCCGCCTGCCTACATTGCGCGCACTCGGCGCGTGGGCCCGGCGTCAAGCCGGACCCAGCGCCCGGAGTGCTGAGGAGACAAACCATATGGCACCGCAGGCCACCCCTTGCGCGTGCCCTTGGGGCCGGCCAAAACGGCCGGCCCAGGACACAAAGCGCAAGGTCGCCAAGCGCCGGGCCCACCAGGCCCGGCGCTTTTTTCATGGCGGCGCAGGGGCTACGTAGCCGCAGCGACTTTGCGGCGTCACCATGGTCTCGTCACCATGGTCGCGTCACCACCGTCGCTTGGCCACTGGCCCAGAAGCCCGAGAACAGCCCAAGCATGGCCACGGTGTTCGGCCCTTCTTGCGGCGCGCCAGCCGCTACCGTGGCGCCATGCTTGCCCCAACCGCCCCCAATATCCAGGACATCAGCATCCCGGCCAAGCCCGATGCGCTGGTGCGCATGTCGGTGCTGCTGGCCGATGAGGATGTCAACCTGGCCGGCATCGGTGCCTTGGTCGAGGCCGACATGGCTCTGGCCTCGGCGGTGATGAGGGCGGTGAACTCGGCCATCTATGGCCTGCGCGGGCGCGTGCAAAACGTCCACCAGGCCGTGGCCTACCTGGGCACGCGTGAGATCACCGGCATCACTTTCGAGATGGGCCTGCGTGCGGCCTTCCCACCGGCCCGCGAGCTCGAACCCATCTGGGACCGCGCCGGCCAGCGCGGCCTGCTCATGGGCCGCCTGGGCCAGGCCCTGGGGCTGGACGCCTGGGCGGCGCATTCGGCCGGCTTGTTTGAGGAATGCGGCAAGGCGGTGCTGTTTCGCCATGCGCCACAGCACTACCCGGCCATGCTGCGCGCCGCCGCCACCGATCTGGACCTGTGCCAGATTGAGGACACCGCCTTCGGCATCAGCCACGACGCCTTGGGCGCCGACCTGTGCGCGAGCTGGGGCCTGGGCGAGGCGGCCGTGGCCTGCGTGCGCCAGCATGTCGAGGTGCAGGCCATGCAAGAGCTCGACGGCCCGCCGGCCCACCTGGGGCTGCAGGCGCTGTCCATCATCGCCAAGGCCTTGATGTGCTACCCCGAGGCGGTGGACGCGGTGGCCGAGCTGATGGCCACCCAGGCCGGGCTGGAGCCCACCCTGGTGCTGCGCGCCACACGCAAGGTGCAAGAGCAAATGCAGCAGGCCCAGAGCAAGGGCCTCTGAGTTGCGGCGCCCGGGTTGGGCGCGGGCCAAACCTCAGGAAATCCCGATGGGCTTGGGCCGCGGCGGCAGCTACCCTCTCGCGGGTTGAAACCAACCCCTGCGAGGCCCGTCATGCCCACACCCACCGCCGTTGACCCCAGCACCCTGGCCCTGCAGCGCCTCTACCACTTCGAGAAAACCGCGCCCGACCGTGTCATCCTGACCCAGCCCCTGGGCGGCGGCGCCACCCACGATTTCACCTGGGCCCAGGCCATGGACCAGACCCGGCGCATGGCCGCGCACCTCAAGAGCCTGGGGGTGCAGCCGGGCGACCGCATCGCGCTGATGTCAAAAAACACCGCCTGGTGGCTGATGGCCGACTGGGCCATCTGGATGGCCGGCGGCGTTTCGGTGCCGCTGTACCCCACCCTGGCCGCCGACACCATCCGCCAGATCCTGGAGCACAGCGAGGCCAGGCTGCTGTTCATCGGCAAGCTCGACGGCTGGGACGGCATGAAGGCCGGCGTGCCGGCCACGCTGCAGTGCATCAGCCTGCCCCTGGCACCGGCCACCGCTTGCCCGACGTGGGACGACATCATCGCCAAGACCGCGCCGATGAGCGACTCGCCACTGCGCGATGGCGACGAGATGTCGACCATCATGTACACCTCGGGCACCACCGGCATGCCCAAGGGCGTGATGCACAGCTTTGCCACCTTTGCCTGGTCGATCTCATCGGGCATGAAGCGCATCGCGCTGGACGAAAACACCCGCATGCTGAGCTACCTGCCGCTGTCGCACGTGGCCGAGCGCACCTTGATCGAGCACGGCCTGTTTGCCACCGGCATGCACATCTACTTTGCCGAGAGCCTGGAGACCTTTGCGCTAGACCTGCAGCGCGCCCGGCCCACGGCGTTTTTCTCGGTGCCGCGGCTGTGGGTGAAGTTTCAGCAGGGCGTCAGCGCCAAGATGCCGCCAGCCAAGCTGGCCACGTTTTTGAAGATCCCCATCCTGCGCGGCATCGTGCGCAAGAAGATCCTCGGCGCGCTGGGCCTGGACCAATGCAAATTCGCTGCCGGCGGCGCCGCGCCCATGCCGCCCGAACTGCTGAACTGGTATGCCGCCCTGGGCCTGCCCATCGTCGAGGTCTATGGCATGACCGAGAACTGCGGCATCTCCCACGCCACCCTGCCCGGCGTACAGCGCCCCGGCACCGTGGGCAAAACCTATGACGGCGTGCAGCACCGCATTGACCCCGCCAACGGCGAAATCCAGGTTGCCAGCCGCGGCCTGATGCTGGGCTATTACAAGGAGCCCGAGCTCACCCAAGCCGCCTTCACCGACGACGGCTGGCTGCACACCGGCGACAAAGGCGCCATCAGCGACGACGGCTACCTGAAGATCACCGGCCGCGTCAAAGACCTGTTCAAGACCGGCAAGGGCAAGTACGTGGCGCCCGCGCCCATCGAGGACAAGCTGGTCATGCACAACGCCGTTGAAGCCTGCTGCGTGACCGGCGCCAACCTGGGCCAACCGCTGGCCATGGTGATGCTCAACCAGGACGCCATCGACAAGTCCAAAACCGCCGCCGGCAAGACCGAGCTCGAAGCCTCACTGGGGGCGCACATGAAGGACATCAACGCCAAGCTCGACCCGCACGAACAGCTCGACGCGCTGATCGTCGTCACCGAGCCCTGGAGCGTGGACAACGGCTTCATCACGCCCACCTTCAAGGTCAAGCGCAATCGGGTGGAAGAGGTCTATACCGCGCAGTACGAAGGCTGGGTGGCGACCAAGCGCAAGGTGATCTGGGCTTGACCTTGGCTTGATGTGGGCGTGGCTCGGGCGGTCGTGCGCGGGTTGCAGGGCGGATTTCCAGCTTCAGGTTAAACGCCATAATTCTGACGATTAGGTGGATCAAAAACCTACAATCGCCAGAATGCTGGCGTTCAATCTTGCCCCCCCACACGAGGTTTGCCACCAGCTCGGCCAGCGTTTGCGCGCCCAGCGCCTGGCCTTGCTGCTGACGCAGGCCGAGTTGGCGGCGCGCGCAGGGGTGTCCACCGGCACCGTGCGCACGCTGGAGGCCACGGGGCTGATCTCGGCCGATTCGCTGGTGCGCCTGGCACTGGTCCTGGGTCAGGCCGACGCGCTGCAAAACCTGTTTGAGCTGCCGGTGCAATCCATCGCCCAAATGGAGCTGGCGGAACAGGCGGAGCGCGCACAGCGCCAACGCGCGCCGCGCCGGCCCCGGCCATGAACAAGCTGCTGGTGCACTACACCGGCTGGGGCGAACACTGGCTGCTGGGCACGCTGGCCGACAACGGCCGCGAGCGCCTGTTCGAATATTCGCCCGAGGCACTGCGCCAGGGGCTTGAGCTGTCACCGCTGCGCTTGAAGCTGCGGCCCCAGGCCTATGGCCAGTTTCCGGCGCACACCTTGGGCCTGCCGGCCTGGTGATGGATGCCCTGCCCGATGGCTGGGGCCTGCTGCTGATGGACCGCTTGTTCCGCCAGTGCGGTGTGGATGTGGCGGCGGTCTCGCCGCTGCAGCGCCTGGCCTTCATCGGCACGCGGGCCCTGGGCGCGCTGTCGTTTGAGCCAGCCCAGCCGTGGCTGTTGGATGAGGTTGACTACAGCCTGTCGGTCCTGGCCCAACAGGCCCAGCAAGTGCTGGCCGGCCAGGGCAGCGAGGTGTTGCCGCATCTGGCCTGGCTGGGCGGATCGCCGCAAGGCGCGCGGCCCAAGGTGCTGCTGCAGCTTGATCCGCTAACAGGCACCGTACGCGCAGCGTCGTCAGGCACCGCGCGCACGCCGTCGCCAGACGACATGCCCGCCGGCTTCGAGCCCTGGCTCGTCAAGTTCGTGGCCCAGGGTGAGCACCCCGAGGCCTGCGCCATCGAGGCCTTGTACGCCGATCTGGCGCGCCAGTGCGGGCTGGACATGCCGGCCACGCGTCACTTTGATCTGGGCTATGCCCCCCGCGCCGGGCGCACACGCATCGCGGCCTTCGGCATCGCTCGCTTTGATCGCCAAGGCGGCTTGCGGGTGCCCACGCACACCCTGGCCGGCGCACTGCATGCCGACCATCGGCTCACCGGTGCGGTCGACTACACCAGCTTGTTGCGCGCAACAAGGCTGTTCACGCGCGACGAGCACGAGGTGCGCAAGGCCTTCGAGCGGGCGGTGTTCAATGTGCTGTTCAATGACCGCGACGATCACGCCAAGAACCTGTCCTTCCGTCTCGGGGCCGACCGCTGTTGGCGCCTGGCCCCCGCTTACGACCTGACGTTTTCGCCCGGGGCGGGCGGCGAGCATGCGATGGATGTGTGCGGCCACGGCCACGACATCACGCGTGCGCACCTGCTGCAGTTGGCCAAAGAGGGCGGACTGGAAGCGCCCTGGGCCGGACAGGTGGTCAATCGCATGGCCGCCGTGGCGCAAGGCCTGCGTGCCCAAGCCAGCCTGTGGCCCATCCGCCGGGCCACTGTGGCGCACATGCAGGCTGCGGTGCTGCGCAATGTCGCGCGGCTGAGATGAGCCAGATTCCTTGAAGGTAAGAATGGGCTGCACTGCCCGTGGCCGTGCCCATGCCCGTGCCGGTGCCCATGCCCATGCCCATGCCCATGCCCTCACCTCGGCGAAAACGGCGCCCCGTACGGCCGCCCGAAGGGCACGCCGCCGGCCACCACATGGGTCGGCTTGATGTGCACCTTGCCCATGCGCTTGTTGCCGCGCGTATCGACAAATTCCACCGGCCCGTCGATCACGTCGACCAGCGTGGCATCGGCCGGCGCGCCGATCTGCAGGGTGCCTAACTTCGGCAGGCGGTTGATCACCTTGGCCGGGTTGGCCGTGGCCATGGTGATGACCTGCTCGAAGCTGAAGCCCATGTTCATGAACTTGCTCATCACCCAGGTGAGGTACGGCATGCCCGGCGAGTTTCCCGAGTACACGTGCATGTCGGACGAGATCGTGTCCGGCGGCGCGCCCGCTGCGATCGCGGCCTCGGCCACCGTGTAGTCGAACGAGCCGCCGCCGTGGCCCACGTCGAAGAGCACGCCGCGGCGCTTGGCGTCCAGCGCCGCCGGCAGGAGCTTGCCGTCCTGGACGATGTTGGTGAAGTCGTTCGTGAGGCTGGGGGCGCCCGAGTAGCAGTGGGTGAGGATGTCCCTCGGGCGAAGCAGGTCGAGGATTTCGGACATGAGCCTGCGGTTCTCGACGCCGCC
>JAYSSS010000067.1:0-105233 GCA_043720415.1 Ideonella sp. | reverse complement strand
TCGGGCTGGTCGCCAGGCTCATCGTCGATGTGACAACGTGCGAGCCACGTCCAAAGCGTGTTATTCGGGGGCAAGCTGAGGGTGCTTTCTAATCAGGTTAGACTTTGGCGTTAGCCCAGACATTTCCAGGTGTATGGGCCCACCTATCGATTGGGGAAAATGGACTGCTTTCGCAAACTCAAGTTTTGGGTGATTCTGGCGGGATCGGTGCTGGCCACGGCTGCCATGGCAGCAGCTCCGCAATATTCAAAAGGCTCCATGTCCGTGGTGACGACTGCCGCCGCGCAATTGGGGTCCAAGGCAAAAACCCGGGTCGTTCGAAAGAAGGCCAAGCCGCTTGCGACCCGCCGAATCGTCGCCAGCCGCCCGTCATTCGGCGAGCTGCAGGGTTTGCACGGCAACGCAGATCCACTGGAATTGCGCTCCGCCGTTGCCCTGGTTATTGACCAAGATACTTCGGAAGTACTGCTCAGCAAGAATGCCAACGCCGTATTGCCGATCGCTTCAATTACGAAGCTGATGACCAGTCTGATTGTGGTGGAGGCCGGCCAGCCGATGTCCGATCTGATGTTGATCGATCCAGCAGATATTGACACTGAAAAAGGCAGCCGGTCACGGCTGGCCATTGGCACCGAACTCACCCGGGGCGAGATGTTGCATTTGGCGCTGATGGCCTCCGAGAACCGTGCCGCCAACGCCTTGGGGCGGTATTACCCTGGTGGCGTCACCGCCATCGTTGCCGCGATGAATCGCAAGGCCGCCGAATTGGGTATGCATGGCACGCGGTTTGTCGAAACCACGGGCTTGTCGAGCCTGAACCAATCCAACGCCAATGACTTGGCTCGCCTGGTGATCGCAGCCCACACCCACCCCGTGCTGCGCGAGCTGTCGACCTCGCAGCAATTGCAGGTGCCAGTGGGCCAGCGGGTCGTGCAGTACCGCAACAGCAACGGCCTGATTCGTGACCCCGAGTGGGCCATTGGCCTGCAAAAGACTGGCTACATCAGCGAGGCCGGTCGCTGCCTGGTGATGCAGGTCTCCATGACCGGACGAAAGTTGGTGATGGTGCTGCTGGATTCAGCGGGCAAATTGTCCCGAATCGGTGACGCAGAGCGCATCAAGCGATGGTTGGGCACCGATCCTGTGGCAGCAACTGCCGCCTTGACCCGGCAGAGGTAAGCCCAACGCGTGTGCCGGCCGGGTTTGCCCGGTCGCGCACCCCGGTTTGCTTTTGCGCACGGGCAGCCGGCGCACATCAGGCCAGACAAGTCTGGATGTTCACCCTGGCAGACTCGCCCCGTGCCCAGCCCCCTGCTCCTGCTGCCTGACTTCACGCTGATCCTCATCGGCGCCGTGATCTGCCGCTACACCGCGCTGAATCGGCAGGTGTGGGATGGCATTGAGCGGCTGGTGTACTACCTGCTCTTTCCGGCGCTGCTGTTCGTCTCTATCCTGCGCCAACCCATCGCCCTGGAGACCTTGGCGCCACTGGCCGGCGTCGGCCTTGGGGTCAACGCCCTGGGCATTTTGCTCGCGTATGCGCTGCGTTATGCGCCTGGTGTGGACGCCCACCTGCATGCCTCGGGCGCGCAAACCGCGTTTCGCTTCAACACCTATGTGGCGCTGGCCCTGGCCGAGCGGCTGGCCGGCGGGCCGGGTCTGGCCTGGGTCTCTATCCTGGTGGCGCTGTGCGTGCCGCTGAGCAACGTGGCCGCCGTCTGGCCCATGGCCCGCCAGAGCGGGCAGGGTTTGGGGCGCGAGCTCTTGCGCAACCCTTTGATCATCTCCACGGTGGCGGGCCTATTGGCCAATTTAAGCGGCCTGGTGTTGCCCGAAGTGCTGGCCGTGACCCTGCAACGCATCGGCAGCGCGGCCCTGCCCCTGGGCCTGATGGCGGTGGGCGCCGGCCTGCGCCTGGGCGCTTTGCGCGAGGCCCCATGGCTGGCCGCGGGCTTCATGGCGATTCGCCACCTGGTCTTGCCCGCGGCGGCGATCGGGGTCGTGCTGTGGATGGGCCTGCCGACAGCGCAGCAATGGGTGGTGGTGATGTTCTTCGCCGTGCCCACGGCCAGCAGCGCCTATGTGCTGGCCACGCGCATGGGCGGCCATGGCGGCTTTGTGGCAGGGCTGGTGACGGTGTCCACCCTGTTGGCGGCCCTGGGCTTGCCGGCGGCGCTGGGGGTGTTGGCCTGGCTCAGATAGGGCGCAGGTGCGCTGCTGCACCTGTGCACCTGTGCACCAACCTCAGCGTGCCCCTTCCAGCGCCCGCGCCCGGCCCACCGCTGCCGTCAAGCCCGGCCATGCCGGCTGGCCGGGTGCAAAGCGCTGGCGCATGTAGGCGGCCAGCTCGGTGAGCTGCCGATCATCGAGCGCGTGGCCAAAGGCCGGCATGTGGCCGATGTGGCTGAAGGCCGGCGCCTGAATGCCATCGAGGATGGTGCGCAGCAGGTTGTCAGGCCTTGCGCTGTGCAGCTTGCTGCTGAGGGCCAAGGGCAAGTTCAGGCCGAGCACGGCCGGGCCCTGACCCTCATGGTGGCAGGCACCACAGGCGCTCTCGAACATGCGCTGCGCCGGGCCAAGCAGGGTTTGCGATTGCTTCTGGCTTTGCGTCAGCAGGGTCTGGGCTGTCGTCTTCACCGATGGGTTAGGCGATGCTGTTTGCGGCAGGGTCTGCAAGGACACCAGATAGTGCGCCATGGCCCGCAGCTCGGCCTCGTCCACCTGGGCCAGGCCACGCACCACCGCGGCCATGGGGCCATGGGCGATGCCATGCTGTGCGCTGTGGCCCTGGCGCAGGTACTGCACCAGGGCGTCTTCGGTCCAGGGCAGGGCTGAGCGGCTGGCGGCCCCCAGTGCAGGCGCCTCCCAGCCCTGCACGCTGGCACCGGCCAGGTAGGCGCTGCGGCTGAGCTCGGCACCCAGGCGATCACGCGGTGTGTGGCAGGCGCCGCAGTGGGCCACACCATTGACCAGCTCGGCGCCGCGTTGCCACTGGGCGTTTGGTGCCTGCGCTTGCTCGGCGCCCAGCACCGCGGATGGCTGCTGCAGATGCAGCGCATTCCACAGCCCCATCAGGGGCCGCAGATTGAAGGGGAACTGCAGGCCATTGGCCGGCGCCGGTGCGTGCACCGCCGGCTGCGTTTGCAGCCAGGCAAACAGGGCCATCAGCTCGTCGTCGCGCATGCGCGCGAACGAGGTGAAGGGGAAGGCCGGATACAGATGCCGGCCATCGCGCGACACGCCCTCGCGCATGGCGCGCTGAAAGGCGCTGAAGGACCAGCTGCCGATGCCGGTGGCGGCGTCGGGCGTGATGTTGGTGGAGTGCACCATGCCGAAAGGCGTGGCCATGGCCAGGCCGCCGGCATTGACCGCGCCGCCGGGCGCGGTGTGGCAGGTGGCGCAGTTGCCCAGGGCGGCAAGCTGGCGCCCGCGCTCCAGCGTGGCTGCGCTGTACAGGCCGGCGCTGGCCACCGCCACAGGGGCGATGGCCGGCCGCCAACCAATGGCCGCAGCAGCCAGGCCCAGCATGGCGCCGACCAGGCCCAGCGCGATGGCCCACAGCGGCTTGCGCGGGCGCTGCGGTTCGGAGGTAGGGGCGATGCGCTTGGGCGGCAGCGCAAGAGGCGCACCCGACCGCGCGTCACGGTCCGAAGGGGAGCCTGTCAGCGTGCCTGTTGACCGATCCGACAGAGCCTGCGCGTCCTGGGTGCCTGCTGGCGCCGCCGCACTGGACGCGCGCTGCGCCGTCGCCGCCGCGTGCAAAGCCGCGCTCACCACCTCGGGCGTGAACGGTGGCTGGCGCAGGCGCACGCCGGTGGCATCAAAGATGGCGTTGGCAATGGCTGCCGTGCCCGGTACCGAGGCCGATTCGCCCGCACCCAGTGCCGGCTCGCCCGGCCGCGGCATCAGCAGCACATCAACCACAGGCAGTTCGCGAAAATTGAGGATGGGGTAGCTGCCCCACTCCCGGTTGCTCACACTACCGGTGGCGGGGTCGGTCGTCACGCGCTCCTTCAGCGCGCGGCTGGTGGTCTGCAGCACATTGCCATGCACCTGGTGCTGCACCCCCGCCGGGTTGATCATCAGCCCGGCGTCGTGGCCGACGACCACGCGCCTGACCTGCACTTCGCCCGTGATCCGGTGCACCAGGACATTGGCCACCCAGGCCGCCCAGGCCGCGCCAAAGCCCGGGAACTTGCTGTGCACGTAGCGGGCGTAGGCAAATCCCTGGCCGGGCAGCCAGTCGTCGCCAGCATCGGCTGCGCCGGCTGCATCCGCTGTACCCATCGCCGTCGCGCCAGTCTTCGCTGCAGCCGCCGCAGACAAGGCCGAAGGCGATGGCGCCGCCCTCACCTGCCACCCCGCCTTGGCGGTCGTGGCCTGCACCAGTTCAGCCGCCCGCGGATCGTTCAGATAACGCAGACGGTAGGCGACCGGATCGACACCGGCGGCGCTGGCCAGCTCATCGATGTAGCTCTCGTGGGCGAAGGAATTCGGCAGCGCCGAGACGCCGCGCAGCCACGACGCCCGCAGGATGGGCGCCATGTCGTTGATCGTGATGCGCTGGTGGGCATAGCCATAGGGCGGCACGGCGGTGCGGTCGCCCATCTCGAAGGCCTGGGCCACGGGCTCAACGGTGCGCGTCAGCAGCAGGGCCAGGGTGGGCGCGCCGTTGCTCGGGTAGCTGGTGTCAAAGTCATAGGCCGCGGGCGAGCCATCGGCCATCAGGCCGCCGCGCACCCGCATCAGTTGCGCCGCGCCCTTGGGCTCCCAGGCATGCTCTTGCTCACGGCTGAGCTGCACGCGCACTGGCGCGCCCACCGCGCGCGCCAGCAGGGCGGCATCGGCGGCCACATCGTCGGCGCCATTGCGGCCATAGCAACCCGAAGCCTCCAGGCGGATGACATCGATCTGCACATCCGCCAGGCCGGTGAGCTTGGCCAAGTCGGCGCGCAGGGCATGCGGGTTCTGCGTGCCCGCCCAGACGCACAGCTTAGTGCCCGGCGGCCACTCGCCGTGGCTGCTTGATTCATCGGTTAGGTGCGGCGGCGCTGGGTTTGCGCGCGCAGCCGATTCCGCCGGGTCCTGGCGGCGCCATTGCGCCACCGCACACGATGGGCCGATGGAGGCATGCAACTGATAGGGCCAGACATAGTCGCGGTCCAGCGTCTGCGCCGCAGCGCTGCGGGCGGCCTGCACGTCGCCCTGCTCGGCCACGACGCGCGCTGTGGACGGGTGGGCGCTGAGGGCCTGGGCCAGATCGTCCAGCGACGCTGGCGCCGGCCAAGCTTGCCACTCCACGCGCAGGGCGTGCATGGCGGCCTCGGCCTGTTCCTCACGCTGGGCGACGATGCCGATGAAATCACCCTGCACCACCAGGCGCACGATGCCGGGGATGTGGGCGATGGAGTCCTCATGCGCCGCAATCAGGCTGCGGCCAACGAAATCACCGGCGTCCAGCCCGGCATAGGGCGGGCGCACGACGCGGCCATGCAGCATGCCGGGCAGGCGCACATCGTGGACAAAGACCGCGGCGCCGGTCAGCTTGTCGGGCAGATCGACGCGCGGCGCGGCGCTGCCTACCAGGGTGTAGTCCTTGGGCGGCTTGACTGGCGCGTTGCGATCGAGCATCAACTCCACATGCCGGCCGGCGAGCTGCGCGCCAAAGCCGCGGGCCGAAGCGCCCGGTGCTGGGCCGGCAGCTCCGCCAAGTGCAACAGCTTCGCCAAGTGCAGCAGCCCCGCCCAGGGCCGCGGCATCAGCCAGCAGCCAGGCCAGCGCCTGCGCCGCCGCCAGGCGCAGCGGCTGGGCATGCAACTGGATCGAGGTGCTGGCAATCGTCGGGCCCTGGTTGGGCGCGCGGGCGGTGTCGCCCAGGACCACATCGATGCACTCCAGCGGCAGCCCCAACTCCTCGGCGACGATCTGTGCATAGGCGGTGCGCAGGCCGGTGCCCAGGTCGACATGGCCGGCCAGGGCGGTGACGCGGCCACTGGCATGCACCGCCAGCAAGACCTCCAGGCCTTCGGCCGGGTTGGCCGGCACGCTGGGCGGCTGGCCCTGGGCCGGCGGCAATGGCGGCGGTGGCGCGCGCAGCACCAGCAACACGCCCTCGGCCTGGCGGAAATCCTGACGATGGCGCCATGCGCTGGCGCCGTGGGCGGCGTCGCCGGTCATGCGCCGCCCGCCATGGCCCGCGCCGCCAAACGCACCGCAGCAAGAATTTCCAGGTGCGCGCCACAGCGGCACAGGTTGTGCGACAACGCCTGGCGCACCTGCTCATCACTGGGGTCCGGCGCCACGCTGAGCAAGCCCACCGTGGCCATCACCATGCCATTGAGGCAGTAACCACACTGCCCCGCCTGGGCGTCGATGAAGGCCTGCTGCACCGGGTGCACGCCGCCGCCTTGATCGCCTATGCCCTCAATCGTCAGCACGGCGCGGCCATCCACACCCGCCACCGGCAGGCAGCAGGACCGCGCCGGCACACCATCGACCAACACCATGCAGGCACCGCACTGGCCCAGGCCACAGCCGTATTTGGGCCCGTTCAAGCCCAGATCGTTGCGCAGCACCTGCAGCAGCGGGGCGTGGCCAGGCACGGCCAGGTCGTGGACCTGGCCGTTGACGTGAAGTCGCAGCAACGCGCTCACACTCAAGTCTCCAGGTGGTCACGCAGTTTGCGCGTTGTGAACGGGAGCAAAGACGAGGACTGACCGCGCAGCATGCCCGGCGCTACATCGACAAATGAGCCCGCCGCACCTCGTCATTGGCGGCAAGCTCAGCCATGGTGGCCGCATAGCGGATCTGGCCCTTCTCCAGCACATAGGCGCGGTCGGACACGAGCTGCGCAAAGTGCATGTTCTGTTCAGACAACAGGATGCTCACGCCCTGGGCCTTGAGCTGCAGGATCATCTGTGCCATCTGCTCCACGATCAAGGGCGCCACGCCCTCACTGGGCTCGTCGAGCAAGAGCACATAGGGGTTGCCCATCAGCGTGCGCGCCACCGTCAGCATCTGCTGCTCACCGCCGCTGGTGCGTCCGCCCAGGCGCTGCGGCATCTCGCCCAGGTTGGGGAAGAGTTTGAACAGCTTCTCAAGCGTCCACAGCGGTGCCGGCCGGCCATCGGGCCAGGTGCGCGGTGCCTGGCGGCCGACCTCCAGGTTTTCAGTGACAGTGAGATCGCTGAAGATGCGCCTGTCCTCGGGCACAAAGCCCAGGCCGGCGCGGGCGATCTGGTGCGTGGCCTGAGCCGCGATGTCCTGCCCCATGAAGTGCACGGCACCGCGGCGCCGCTCGATCAAGCCCATCAAGGCCTTGAGCGTGGTGGACTTGCCGGCGCCATTGCGGCCCATCAAGGCCACCACCTCGCCGGGGCCCACCTGCACATCCACATCAAACAGGATCTGCGCCGCGCCATACCAGGCGCACAGCTGGCTGGCCTGCAGCAGGGGCTGGGGGCTGGCAGCGGCGGTCATCGCCCGGGCGCCGAGGCAGCGGTCACGGTGGTCGGGTTGGGCGCGTTGGGTGCGTTTGGTGCGCTGGGCGCGTTGATCGTCGCCGGCGCGGCAGCCTCGGGGCCTGCGGCCGCCACGTCTTCAAAACTGCGGCCGCTGCCAAAGTAGACCTCTTGCACCTTGGGGTGGTCGCGTATGTCAGCCGGTAGGCCTTGGGCGATGAGCTCACCACGGGCGAGCACGATGATGCGGTCGGCGTGGGCAAAGACCACGTCCATGCTGTGCTCGGTGAAGAGCACGCCCAGGCCGCGCTCCACCACCAGGCGCTTGGTCAATGTCATCAGGGCATGGCGCTCGGGCGGGGCCATGCCGGCGGTGGGCTCGTCCATCAGCAGCAGCTTGGGCGCATTGGCCAGGGCAATGGCCAGCTCGACGCGCTTGACATCGCCATAGGCCAGCACGCTGCAGGGCCGATCGGCCTGGGCCTGCATGCCCACCTGGGCCAGCAGCGCCAGGGCATCGTGGCGGCGGTGGGCGGCGGCGCGGCGCCACAGCGCAAAGGCCAGGCCATCGGCGCTGAGCAGGGCCATCTGCACGTTTTCCACCACGGTGAGCGAGGCAAAGGTCTCGGCGATCTGGAAGGTGCGGCCGACGCCGCGCTTCCAGATCTCGCGCGGCTTGCGGCCAATGAGCTCGGTGCCCTGCAGGCGGATCGAGCCGGCGTCGGGCTTCAACTGACCATTGACCATGTTGAAGGTGGTCGATTTGCCCGCGCCATTGGGCCCGATCAGCGCCAACAGCTCACCCGCGGCCAGCGCAAAGCCAACATCGCGCACGGCCTGCACCCCGCCGAAGGATTTGGACAGGCCGGCCACCTGCAGCAAGCTCATCGCCCCACCCCCGCGCGCCTGTCCCACCACTGCCCGGCAAAGCCCGCCAGGCCCTGCGGGAAGGCCAGCACCAGCAGCAGGATGACGGCGCCCAGCAGGGCGCGCCAGTAGTCGGTGGAGCGGGCGATGCTGTCCTGCAGCCAGGTGAAGCTGACCGCACCGACCAGTGGGCCCCACAGCGATTGCACCCCACCCAGCAGCACCATCACCAGGCCATCGACAGATTTGCCCACGGCCATGCTGTCGGGCGAAATGCTGCCCTTGCTGAAGGCGAACAACGCCCCGGCCCAACCCGCAAAGGCAGCGGCCAGCACAAAGGCCAACCACTGCAGGCGCGGCACGTCCAGGCCTATGGCGTCGGCCCGCAGCGGCGAATCGCGACCAGCGCGCAGGGCATAGCCAAAGGGCGAGAACAACATGCGCCGCAATACCAAGACACCGAGCGCGACGCTGGCCAAGGTGAGCAGGTAATACACGCGCTTGTCGGCCAGCCAGGGCGCCGGCCACACGCCGGTGATGCCATTGCTGCCACCGGTGAAGGCATCCCACTGGAACACCACGGACCAGACGATCTGTGCAAACGCCAGCGTCAGCATCGCCAGGTAGACGCCTGAGAGGCGCACGCAGAACCAGCCAAACAGCAGCGCACCCGCGGCGGCCACCAGCGGCGCGGCCAGCAAGGCGGCCTCCATCGGCAGGCCGGCTTTGCCCATCAACAACGCTGCTGCATAGGCCCCCAGGCCAAAGTAGGCGGCGTGGCCGAAGGAGTGCATGCCCGCCGGGCCCATGATGAAGTGCAGGCTGGCAGCAAACAGCGCGGCGGTGAGCAGATCAATGGCCAGCACCGTGGTGTAGGGGCTGCCGGCCGTGAGCCAGGGCAGCGCCACCAGACCCACCAGCAGGGCCAGCGCCAGGCGCCGCAGCGCCGGGCTGGCGGCGCGCAATGGCGCCTCGGCAGCGGTGCTGTGGCGGCTGGGTGCCTGGGCACGGCCCATCAGGCCCCAGGGCCGCACGACCAGCACCACGGCCATCACCAGAAACTCCACCACCAGGGTGAGCTTGGAGAATGAAAAATCGACGCCTAACCAATTGACCGTGCCGACACCGATACAGATGGCCTTGATCTCGGCGATCAGCAAAGCAGCGACAAAGGCGCCGGGGATGGAGCCCATGCCACCGACGACGACGACGACAAAGGCGTCACCAATCGTCAACAGATCCAGCCCCAGTGAGGCCGGCTCGCGCGGCAACTGCAGCGCACCACCCAGGCCGGCCAGCATCGCCCCGAGTGCAAACACACTGGTGAACAGCCAGGCCTGGTTGACGCCCAGCGCAGCCACCATTTCGCGGTCTTGCGTGGCCGCACGCACCAGGGTGCCCCAGCGGGTGCGCGTGAGCAGCAGGTGCAGGGCGCCCAGCACGGCGGGGCCGACAACGATCAACAACAGGTCATAGGTGGGGAAGCGCCGGCCCAGGATATCGATGGCGCCGCCCAGGTGCGGGGCGCGCGGGCCGAGCAAATCCTCGGCGCCCCACAGCCACAGCGTGGCGTCCTTGATCACCAGCACCAGGGCAAAGGTTGCGAGCAACTGGAAGAGCTCGGGCGCGCGGTAGATGCGTCGCAGCAGGCTCATCTCGACCGCGGCGCCAATCAGGCCCACCACCAGCGGTGCCAGCAGCAGCGCCGGCCAAAAGCCGATGGCGCTGCCTAAGCTGTCAACACAGGTGTAGGCCAGGTAGACCCCGAGCATGAAAAACGAGCCATGCGCGAAATTGACGATGCGCGTCACGCCAAAGATCAGCGACAGGCCCGCCGCCACCATGAACAGCGACGAGGCGCCGGCCAGACCGTTGAGCAACTGAACGGCCAGGGCCGAGAGGGTCATGGGGCGATGGCTGGGATGCTGGGGTTGCGGGCAGCGAGTGAACTCAATCGGCTGGGCGCAGCTTTTTCACTTCGGCATCGGTCGGTTGGTACTTCGTGCCATCGAGGTATTTGTAGTCCACCATGGTGCCCTTGCCGCCTTCGTTCTTGGTCTTGCCGACGAAGGCGCCCATGGTCGATTGGTGGTCCTGCGCGCGGTAGGTGGCCTTGCCAAAGGGCGTCATCAGCTCCAGGCCGCGGAAGGCGGTGATGAGCTTTTCGGTGTCGGTGGACTTGGCCTTCTTGATGCCGGCGGCCAGCGAGTAGATCGCGCTGTAGCCGACCACCGAGCCCAGACGCGGGTAGTCGTTGTACTTGCGGTGATAGGCCAGGAAGAAGGCCTTGTGCTCGGGCGTCTGTATGCCGTACCAGGGGTAGCCGGTGACGATCCAGCCATTGGGTGATTCATCCTTGAGCGGATCCAGGTACTCGGGCTCGCCGGTGAGCATGCTCACCACCTCGCGGCCCTGGAACAGACCACGGGTGTTGCCCTCGCGCACAAACTTGGCCAGGTCGGCGCCAAACAGCACATTGAAGATGGCATCGGGCTTGGCGTCCGCCAGCGCCTGCACCGCACTGCCGGCATCCAGCTTGCCCAGCGGCGGCGCCTGCTCGCCGACGAACTCAACATCCGGCTGCGCCGCCTTGAGCAAGGCCTTGAAGGTGGACACCGCCGATTGGCCGTACTCGTAGTTGGGGTAGATGACGGCCCAACGCTTCTTCTTCAGCTTGACGGCTTCGGGCACCAGCATGGCCGACTGCATATAGGTCGAAGGACGCAGGCGGAAGGTGTAGCGGTTGCCACTGCCCCAGACGATCTTGTCGGTCAGCGGCTCGGAGGCCAGGTAGAAGAACTTCTTTTGCTTGGCAAAGTCGGTCAGCGCCAGGCCGATGTTGGACAGGAAAGCGCCGGTCAGCACATCGACCTTTTCACGCGACACCAGCTCTTCGGCGGCGCGCACCGCGTCACCCGGGTTGGCGTTGTCGTCGCGGGTGATCAGCTCGAGCTTTTTGCCATTCAGGCCGCCGGCGGCATTGATCTCTTCCACCGCCAGCTCCATGCCCTTTTTGTAGGGCTCCAGAAAGGCCGGCTGGGCCTTGTAGCTGTTGACCTCACCGATCTTGATCGTGCCCTGGGCCTGGGCGGCGGTGAGGGGCAAGGCGGCCGCGGCGAACATGGTGCTGGCCAGCAGGGTGCGACGAAACATGGTGTGTGTCCTTGTTGCGGGTGGAAGGGATCGCAAAACGCTGCGACCTTAACCGCTGCGGCGGCGCGCAGCTTCAGTGAATCTACCGGGTGGCCCTCACCTCAGGCCATCCTGGCCGACGATTTCATGGGCTTGCAGGCCACCGATGCGCGCCAGCGGCCGGCCACTGGCGGTGACGACCACGGCGACGACGATCTCATGGGCGCGCGGCGCATCCGACACGCGCGCTTCCATGGCATCAAAGTGGCTGCGCACGAAGGCCGCATCCTTGTGGCCCAGTGGCACATCAATGGCGCAGCCCAGACCGCCCTGCTTCTTGGCCGAGGGCACCAGGGCCGCGCCCTTGGCCACCGCCTTGCGCAGCGGCGCGCCCAGCTTGGGGTGCAGGATGGCGGCGGCATGCTCGAGCTCGCCGGCCTCGCCGACGATGGCCGCCTTGCCGTAGCTCTGGGCCTGATCGGGTGAAATACCTAGCGCTGATACGCAGCGTGCGCCGAGCAAGGCACCCAGCTCTTCGCCAATGGCGATGAGCTCATCGAGCTGCTCGACATAGCGGCCGGCGCAGGGGTTTTCGATCACCGCCATGGCCAACGCGCGGCGTGTGGGCGGATCGATGGTGCGACCCATCTCACGGTGGGTCTCGTCGATCTGGACGATGAGTTTGCGGATAAGTGCGGGCATGGCGGTGGGCTGCTGGGCTAACAGGTGTTTAAAGGTGACGAGGGCGGCGCGCCGATCAGCGCTGGCCGTCCCACTTGGCGATGGCGTCGGCCGCCAGGCCGCCCACGCGGGCATGCACCCGCGGCCCGGTGCTCATCACCAGGATGAAGACGATCTCGGCGGGCCTGGGCGCGCCGGACACGCGCACCTCCATGGCATCAAAGTGGCTGCGCACGTAAGCGGCGTTGATGTGGGTGAGCGGCACGTCCAATGTGGCGCCAGGCGCGCCAACTTTTTTGGTGCTGGGCACGATGGCCAGGGCATTGCCCGTCTGCCCGCCGGAGGCGTCACCGCGCTTGTAGGCCGCCGCGTCGCCAGACCTGTCAGCCCCCTGGCCGCCTGCGGCGTCCTCCCCCCTTGGGGGGCCGTCCGCCTTGGGGCGGCCCGGCGCCGGCCGCCAACCCAACAGCTCGCGCATCGCATAGCCACCGGGCACATGCCACAGCGCGCCGTGTTCCAGCTCACCGGCGGCGCCGATGATGGCGCCCTTGCCGTAGCCTTCGATGCGCTCTGGCGGCATGGCCATGGCGGCACACAGGCGCTGCGCAAGCTCGATGCCGACGGGCTGCAGCGCGTCCATCATGGGCAGGATGTCGGGCTCGTAGCGGCCGGCGTAGGGGTTGGTCAGCACGGCGGCGATGGCGCCACGGCGCAGCGGCGTGGCCGCGGGCGGCCCGCCCTCGTGGTGGATGTCCTCGACGGTGGTGAGGATGCGGCGGATGTCGATCAGGGGTGAATTCATGTGCTTGGATTGTCGGATGTGTCAGGCAGTTAGGCGGCCCGCCGCCAGGCCAGCTCGGGAACACCCGCCTCAGGGTTCAGGCTTGCAGCAAACTGTAGCGCCCGGCCCTGGCAGACCAGCACGGCGGCCTTGATCAGGCCCTGCCCGCCCAGGCGAGCCGCGCACCCCAAACCGGCGGCCAGCGCGGCATCGCGCAGCGCCTCGGGCAGCCGCGGCACATCGACAGTGACCAGGCGCTCGCCCAGATCGCTGTCATCGCGCAGCTCACAGGCCGGGCGGCGCAGGATGCTGGCGTGGTTGACGTTCACGGCGTTGGCGATGATGGTGGCCGCTGCATCGGCCTGTGCGGCCGTGGCCGCCAGCACCGTGACGCTGTCGGCGATGCCCAACGAGTGGCTGCGGCCGCGCCAGCCGCTGGTGGCGACACCGCGGATGCCGTCCTGGCTGTGCAGGCGGATGCGGCCATCGACGGCGATGTGGCCAATCTCAGCCGTGTCGCCGCCGCCCAAGCGCTGCGCCAAGGCGGTGCCGAAGCGCGCAAGATCGCTGAAGACGCCAAGGGTGGTGGCCTGGCCCGGCGCCAGGTGCAGGGCGATGTCGCCGCCGTTGTTGACCCAGGCGCGGCGCATCGAATCGTGTTCATAACAGCCGATCAGCTCTTGCGCCACGGCGCCGGCCACGGCCGCCATGGGGGTGATGAATTCACCCGCCAAGGGCCGGCAGGCCTGCCACATGCGCCGGGCTACGCGGCCTTGCAAGGCGCAAGCTGTGCCGGGCAGCACGGCGCTGCGCAGCAGCGGCAGCTCGGCCACCAGCTCGGCAAGCACGCTGGCAAAGCGCGCCCAGGCGGCCTCGTGTGCGGCGGCCACAGCTTCAGGGGGGCCGTCGGCGGCGATCACCAGATCAATCGGCCCATGCTGAAAGTGCCAGCGCTGGCAGGGCAATGGGTGGCGTTTCGGTCCTGTCATTTTGGTGTTAGCGAAACTTCAACTGGGCGTCGGCTCGGCATCAGCACAGCCTCAACCCAGCAGCGGCGCGGCGCCCAACGGCCATGGGTTGTGCGCCGCCGCAGGCAGGGCGCGATGCGCCAGAGGTGCGCCATCGCTGTGCCAACAGCCGCTGGCCAGCACCTGCGCCAGTGGCCGCACATAGCCCATGTGGCCACCGAGCGCGCGGTAGTCATCCAGGCGCAGGCTGAACTCAATGGGTGCCACGATGGCCGGCGTGGGCACGCTGCCAAAGCTGCCCTGCGGCATGCGCAGCACATCGACCATCACGGTGATGCCGCCGCCCGGCCAGACATAGGCCAGCGCGCCGCCACAGCTGACGTTGACGAGCGCGCGCTTGATGGCCTGCGTCAACAGGATGGGGTTGTCGGTGACGCCAGCGCGCAGGCTGCCGCCAGCGCCGCCGACGAAGAGCACCGTGGTCAGGGCCGGCTCGCAGTTCTCACCAATGCGTTGAACGATGGCCTGCACCGCAGCGGGCAGCGGCGCCGGCTGCGGCCGCAGTTGCTCATCGAGCACAAACCAGGCGGCGTGCTCGCCGGTGGTGGAGACCATGAGCAGGCGCAAGCCCGGCCAGGCCAGGCCAGGCGCGCAGGGCTCGAGGATGGACAGCGGGTCGGCAATGTCGGTGCCGCCCCAGCCGGTGCCTGGGTTGGCGACCTGGAAGTAGCGCCCCGGCGTGGACTTTCGCCCGCGCACCTGGATGCCGGCCGCGCGCATGCCCAGGCAGCGCCCGGCTTGATGTTCGGTGAGCACGCCAGTGATGTGGTCATCGACCACCACCACCTCGTCGGCCAGGTCTTGAAACTGTTGCGCAAAGATGCCGATGGTGGCCGAGCCGCAACCCACACGCATGCGCGACTCTTCGACACCATTGACGATGGGCGCGCGACCGGCCTGCACGGTGAGATCGGCGCCGCCCTCGATGGCCAGATCGACCGCCTGTTGGTTGCCCAGGGCCAGCATCATGTCGACCGTGACGCGGCCCTCCTTCTTGCTGCCGCCGGTGATGTGGTGCACGCCGCCCAGCGAGAGCATCTGCGAGCCGTATTCGGCCGTGGTGACGTGGCCGACGATCTCGCCCTTGCAGCGCACATGGGCCTGCTCGGGGCCGAGCCAACGGTCGGTGTCGATCTTCAGCCTCAGGCTGCAGTAGCTGAAGATGCCCTCGGTGACGACGGTGACCATGTCCACGCCCTCGGCCTGCGAGGAGACGATGAAGGGCGCCGGCTTGTAATCGGGGTAGGTGGTGGAGGCGCCGACAGCGGTGACGAACAGGCCGGCGTGCGGCAGCAGTGGCGCGGCCGGTGTCAAAGCTGGATCGCCGCTGTGCAGAAACGGCACGACGGCAGCGCTGGCGTCATCCGTCGCTTCATTCACCGCATCACCGCGGCGTTTCACCAATAACAGCGGATCGACGCGCACCAACACACCCGCCTGGTTGGCGTAACGGTCACAAGCGCCGGCCTTGCCCGGGCCGATCTGGCACAGCACCGGGCAGGCATTGCATTCGATCTTGTCGGCGGCCATGCGCGCATTGCGTGGCGCGGCACGCCAGCGCGCATCGACGGCATCGACGCGTGTGGCCTGAAGCACCATCCCGGCAGGGTCTCTGGCCTCGATTTTCATGGAGTGGGCGCTGAAATTTGATGTAGCCGCTGCTACATTCATGGCAACTGTAGCGCATGCCGATGGGCCGCACCACCCACCCAAACCCGGCCTGCGTCGTTCTCAAACCCGTCCTCACACCCGTCCTGCCCGTCCACCGCCACCACACCCCATGAGCGCCTTCAACGAAGAAACCGTGCTGTCCGTCCACCACTGGACCGAGCGGCTGTTCACCTTCACCACCACGCGCGACCCCTCGCTGCGTTTTTCCAACGGTCACTTCACCATGCTCGGCCTGCGCGTGAATGACAAGCCGCTGCTGCGCGCTTACTCCATCGTCAGCGCCAACTACGAGGACCACCTCGAATTCCTCAGCATCAAGGTGCCCGATGGCCCGCTCACCTCGCGGCTGCAGCACATCCAAGTGGGCGACAAGGTCATCGTCGGCCGCAAACCCACGGGCACCCTGGTGATCGACTACCTGCTGCCGGCCAAGCGCCTGTGGCTGATGTCCACCGGCACCGGCCTGGCACCCTTCATGAGCATCATCCGTGACCCTGAAACCTATGAGCGTTTTGCGCAGGTGGTGCTGGTGCACGGCGTGCGCCAGGTCGATGAGCTGGCCTACCACGATGTGCTGATCGAACACCTGCCCAACCACGAAGTGCTGGGCGATCTGGTGACCAGCCAGTTGCGCTATTACCCGACGGTGACGCGTGAATCCTGGCGCAACATGGGCCGCATCACCGAGCTCATCGAGAGCGGCAAACTGCTCACCGATCTGGGCCTGCCGCCCATGAACCCGAGCGATGACCGCGTGATGATCTGCGGCAGCCCGGGCATGCTGCGTGATCTCAAGCACATGCTTGAAGCCCGTGGCTTCAAGGAGGGCAACACCTCCAGGCCCGGGGATTTCGTCATCGAGCGCGCCTTCGCCGAGCAGTGATGGCGGCCGTGGCCACCAAGGCCTTGAAGCCAGGCAGCGTGAAGGCCGCGTCGTCGCCACGCCAACGTGCCGCCCTGGCCACGCGTGAAGCCATCCTGCGCGCGGCCACCAAGGTCTTTGCCAAACACGGCTTCGAGGGCGGCCGGATTGAGCAAATATCGACGGCCGCGAAGTCGCATGACCGCATGATTTACTACTACTTCGGCAGCAAGCAAGGCCTGTTCATTGCCGTGCTGGAAGCCTGCTATCGAAGCTTCAACGAAGCCGAATCGGCGCTGGTGATCGATGCCCAGCAGCCGGTGCAGGCGCTGCAGGCCATGATCCGCTTCATCTGGGCCTATTACCGCAAGCACCCGGAATTCATCACCCTGCTCAACACCGAGAACCTGCACCGCGGCCGGCACATCGGCAAAAGTCTTCGTGCCAGCGAGTATTCGGGCCCGCCACTGGCGCTGACGGCCGCGGTGCTGCACAGCGGCGCAGCGCAGGGCCTGTTTCGGCGCGATGTGGCGCCGCGCGATGTCTACCTGATGATCGCGGCCATGGCCTACTTTTACCTCTCCAACCGGCACACGCTGTCGTCGTTTTTGGGTGAGAACCTGGAGTCGCCCACCGCCCTGGCGCAGTGGGAGGCCTTCTTGATCGATGCGGTGCTGCGCACCGTGGCTGCTTGACAAAGGGGTTGGCGCATGGCTGATGTGGCAGTGGAAGGCAAATCCGGCAAGGTCGTGATCCGCAACATCGGGCTGCTGCTGTCGGGCGACATTGACCAGCCCATCCTGCAGGCCGACACCCTCGTCGTGCACGACGGTGTGATCACCGCGGTCGGCCGCGAGAAGGACTGCGACACCGATCAAGCCACGACGCTGATTGATGCGCGCCAGACCTGCGTGGCACCCGGCCTGATCGACAGCCATGTGCACCCGGTGTTTGGCGACTGGACACCGCGCCAGGGCCAGATCGGCTGGATCGACTCCACCCTGCACGGCGGCGTCACCACCATGATCTCGGCCGGCGAGGTGCACCTGCCCGGGCGGCCGAAAGACATCGTCGGCCTGAAGGCCCTGGCCATCACCGCCCAGCGCGCCTTCCACAACTTTCGCCCCGGTGGCGTGAAGGTCTTGGCCGGCGCGCCCATCATCGAGCGCGGCATGGTCGAGGCCGATTTTGCTGAGCTCGCCGCAGCCGGCGTCACCTTGCTGGGTGAGGTCGGCCTGGGCTCGGTGAAGGCCGGCTACGAGGCCAAGCAGATGGTGGCCTGGGCACGCAAGCACGGCATCCAGAGCACCATCCACACCGGCGGGCCGTCGATCCCCGGCTCGGGCCTGATCGACAAGGATGTGGTGCTGGAGGCCGACGCCGATGTCATCGGCCACATCAACGGTGGCCACACCTCGCTGTCAGAGGCACATGTGTGCGAGCTATGCGAGAAAAGCAGCCGCGCCATCGAGATCGTGCACAACGGCAATGAGCGCGTGGCCATCGCCGCGGCGCAGGCGGCCATGCAACTGAAGTGCCCGCACCGCGTCATCCTGGGCACCGATGGGCCGGCCGGATCGGGCGTGCAGCCGCTGGGCATCTTGCGCATGTGGGCGCTGCTGTCCAGCCTGGGGCGCATCCCGGCCGAGCTGGTGTTTTGCTTTGCCACAGGCAACACGGCGCGGCTGCGCAAGCTCAATTGCGGCCTGATCGAAGTGGGCCGCGACGCCGATTTCGTCTTCATGGACCGTGCCCAACACACCGCCGGCCGCGGCCTGCTGGAGAGCGTGGCGCTGGGCGACCTCCCCGGCATCGGTATGGTCATGATTGACGGCCTGGTGCGCTGCCATCGCAGCCGCAACACGCCGCCGGCGACCGAGGTGCCGGTGGTGTTGACTGCGGCGCATTGAGGGGCTCGTCAGCCAGCCTGCGGTGATTTGGCGGACACGCCGTTGAGCGGCGTTCTCGTCGTCACGCCGTTGAGCGGCGTTCTCGTCGTCACGCCTTTGGTCGGCGTTTCGCCATCACGTCCCCGCCGCTGACCCGTGGCACAGAGGCCACCGGCTGCAAGCACAGCACTACGCGCTGGCGGTCAGCCCCAGTGCGGCATGGGCTGTGGCCACATGGGCGATCAGCTCGTCTTCCGGGTAGGGCTTGCCCAGCATCACACTCACGCCGGCCGCCATTGCCGCAGGCGCATGGCGAACATTGGCTGAGGTGATCATGATGATCTTGATGGTCTCGGTGCCCGCATGGTGGCGCACATGCCGGGTCAATTCGAAGCCGTCCAGACCCGGCATTTCGACATCGGTGATCAGCACATGCGGCGCTTCCAGAGCGATCTTGCGCACCGCGTCGTCGCCGTCTTCGGCCAGCACCACGCGGTAGCCATGCTGGACCAGCAAGCGGCTGGTCTTGACACGCACCACCTTGGAGTCGTCGGCCACCATCACCAGGGTCTGGGCCGGCCCCGCAGGTCGCGGCGAGGCGCTGGCGGCACGGCGCGCGGCCTCTTGCTCGCGTGCGCGCTCTTCGGCGAGCTTGGCTGCAGCTTGGGCTGCAGCCTGTGCAGCAGCCTGTGCAGCAAGCTGTTCAGCAGCACGCGTGGCTGCAAGTTCAACGGCCTGCGCAGCAGCCCTGGCCTGCGCTTGGGCCTCGGCCTCGGCCCTGGCATGTTCGGCTGCAACTTCCGCTGCCCGCCTGCTGGCCGCCTCGGCGGCCTGTTGTGCGGCCAACTCGGCTTCGCGCTTCTCCGCGGCCTGCCTGGCCAGCCTTGCCTGGTGTGCGGCCTCGATCTCGGCCTGGCGCATTGCGGCCAGACGCGCGGCGGCCTCTGCGCTTGCGCGTGCGGCGGCCATTTCGTCGGCGAGACGCAGTACTTCGACCTGTGCCGCCATCTCGGCGGCACGCTGTTCGGCGGCGCGGCGCTCGATCTCCAACTGCGATCGGTGCTCTGCCTCGGTCTGCACCTGGCGCTCGACCTCGGCTTTTGCGGCGGCTTCTGCGGCAGCTTGTGCAGCAGCCTCTGCCACAGCTTGTTGCGCCTCGGCCTGTGCCGCTGCAGCCGCCTGGGCTTGGAGCCTTTCCTGTTCTTCACGGGCAGCGCGTTGCAGCTCAGCCTGTTGAATCGCCTGCGCCTCCGCGAGCAGCGTGGCCCGTTGCCCCTGCGCGGCTTGTGCGGCCAATGCCAATGCGGCCGCAACGCGCTCGGTCTCCAATTCGGCGGCGCGTCGGGCAAATTCAGCGGCGGCCAGGGCACGCGCAGCGACGTCGCGTTCAAGTTGCTCGGCGCGCTGCTGCGCTTGGATGCGGTGTTCTGCCTGTTCAGCCAGCTCAGCCAGCCTGGCTTGCTCGGCCTGCTCAAACGCTTCGGCATACTGGGCTTGGCGGCTGCCTTGGCCGGCGTCGGCATCGAAGCTGTGGGGGCTTTCCGTCGGCGGCGTGGGCTGGGGGTCGGCAGCGACTGCTGGCCCTGGCTGCCCCGAGACTGGGTGGAGGGCCCGCTCCAGTGTCTCAGCGGGCGGCTCGGCCACCGGCTTGGCCACCAGCTCGGCCACCGGCTCGGCGAGCGCCTCGGGTGCCAGCGGCGGCTGTGGCGCAGGCGTGGGCAGCGACTCGAGCTCCGGCTGAAACTCCAGCGCCTGCAACTCATCGGCGCGACGCGCTGCCCGTCGATCCATCCAGAACCACAGCAGGCCAGCCGCTGCGGCCAGCAGCACCATCCAGAACAGCCCGTCGTCGATCAGGTTCATTGAGTGTCGTCGCCTGCTAAAGCTGCGGTCAGCACGGCCTGTCCGCCCGCCGACAGCATAGCCGCGGATCGGAGCGGCAATGTGTCAAACAGCAGGCCCGGGGTGCGACACATGGCACGATGCTTTGGCCGGCACAAGGGCGCAGAGCCGCCAAGCTGCGCAGCCGATGGGGGCGCGCCGCTAGCGATCACGAAACACGGGCTGGCGCTTTTGCAGGAAGGCCGACACGCCCTCGGCGAAATCGGCGGCCCGCCCCAGCTCACCTTGCCCGCGCGCTTCAAGGCTCAGCGCCTCGGCGTAGCTTTGCGGCATGGCCTCGTCCATCGCCTGGCGGGTGGCAGCCAGGGCACGCGAGGGCATGGCGCACAGGCGCAGTGCCAAGGCGCGGGTCTCGTCGCGCAGCGCAGCATCGTCCACACAGCGCCAGATCATGCCCATGCGGGCGGCTTCGTCGGCCGGCAATTTGTCGCCCGTCATCGCCAGGCCCAAGGCCATCGCCCGGCCCACCAGGCGCGGCAACAACCAGGTGCCACCGCAGTCCGGGATCAGGCCAATCTTGGAGAAAGCCTGAATGAAGCTGGCCGATCGCGCCGCCATCACGAAGTCGCAGCCCAGCGCGAAATTCGCCCCGGCGCCAGCGGCCACGCCGTTGACCATGGCGATCACCGGCACCGGCATGCTGCGCACGCGCAAGGCCAGTGGTTTGTACAAGCGCTCGACCACGCCACCGACATCGGGCGGTCCGCCATCGGCCGCCGCCATGTCGGGATCGTTTAAGTCCTGGCCGGCACAAAAGCCACGACCAGCGCCTGTGAGGATGACGCAGCGCACGCTGTCGTCAGTGGCGGCTGCGTCCAGTGCCGCACTCAGCTCGCCGTGCATGGCGCCGGTGAAGCTGTTCAAGGCTGCGGGACGATTGAGTGTGAGGCTGCGTATCGGGCCATCGGTGGCCACCAGGACCAGGGCTTCGGACATGCGTTACTTTCGGTACACACCCCCACGTTTACGGGGTGTCTGTGGTTTGTGGATGGATCAATGATAGGTGCGTGCCGGACGGCCAGGTGGCGCACCGGTCTGCTCAAGGGAACACATCGTGATCAAACATCTGACACTCGCATGCCTGGGCTTGACCCTCGCCCAGGCCGCATCTGCAGCCTTGGTGACCGATGCCAATGACGCCAGAAACTGGCAAGGCGCCACGGTCGGCACCTTCGCGCAGTTGTATTACGGTTCCAACACCGCGGCGAATCGCCAACTGGTGGTGGACAACAAGCTGCTGGACGACAGCATCTTCAACCCCGCAGGGTATGTGGCGTCCACCCTGATCACCAGCGTTGGCGCCTATTCCGGCCAAGGTGCCGGCACCTCGACCGATTTGACCGGCGTGGGTGGCTATGCCTACACCTGCTGCGGTGCCGCGGCCTCGCGCTTCACGGCGGCCAATGCCATCGACAACCTGTGGATGCAGACCAGTGGCGTCATCGGTGAGACGGTGTGGGACCTGGGCTTTCAGGCCACCAAGGCGGCCGTGTTCAACACCATTGACCATGGTCCCCTGCCGGGCGAGGCCATCGAATCCACGGTGTATCTGTCCAACGACAAGGTGAACTGGGTGCAAGGCGTCGTCGAACGCGTCTGGCTCGAGGGCTTCATGAGCAACACCGGCATCGTCTGGGATGGTTTTGTCTACGCCGTGGGCACCGGCACCGCCAACACCTTCCGATACGCATCGATCATCCATGGCGGCCCGGGCGCCTTGATTGCCGATGGTGACAACGAGATCAACGGCATCCTGGGCACACGCGCCGATTTCACACCGCCGCCGAGATTGCCAGAGCCCGGCTCACTGGCGCTGGTGGCGCTGGCCGCATTGGCACTGAGGGTCGTGCGGCGCAAGGCGGCCGCACGCTGATCTGCTTAGCCCCACACCTCTTGCGCTGTTTCCACCACCAGGCGCAGCTTGTCGCGTTGCGCTTGTACGGCGATGTTGTTGCCATGCACGGTGCTGGAAAAACCGCACTGGGGTGACAGGCACAGCTGATCCATGGGCGCGTACTTGGCGGCCTCGTCGATGCGGCGCTTCAGGGTGTCTTTGCTCTCCATCTGGCCAAACTTGGTGGTGACCAGGCCGAGCACGACGACCTTGCCCTTGCTCAAGTAGCGCAGCGGCCTGAAATCGCCCGAGCGCTCGTCGTCATATTCCAGAAAGAACGCGTCCAGGTTCATCTCGGACAGCAGTGCCTCGGCCACCGGCTCGTAGTTGCCGGCTGCGGCGTGGGTGCTCTTGAAATTGCCGCGGCACAGGTGCATGGCCAGGGTCATGCCGGCGGGTTTGTGCGCCACCACCTTGTTGATGAAGGTGGCATAGCGGTGGGGCAGTTCGTTGGGGTCGTCACCGCGTGAACGGGCGGCTTCGCGCATCTTCTCGTCGCACAAATAGGCCAGGTTGGTGTCGTCCATTTGCACGTAGTTGCAGCCGGCGTCGGCCAGGCTTTGCAGTTCCTCGCCATAGGCCTTGGCGACATCGTCATAGAACACCGGATCAAGCTCGGGGTAGGCCTGGCGGCTGATGCCGGCGCGGCCGCCGCGGAAGTGCAGCATGGTCGGTGATGGGATGGTGACCTTGGCGGTCAGCCCAGGCTGACAGCAGGCGCTGACCTGGGACTTCAAATACTCGAAGTCGGCGAGTTGAATGTTCTTCACATGGCGCACCTTGTCGATGACGCGGATGGCCGGCGGCGCCAGCTCTTCGCTGCCATCGGGGCGGATCACGGTGACCGGAATGTCGGTCTTGACGCCACCGAGCTGATCCAGAAAATCGATGTGGAAATAGGTGCGGCGGAACTCGCCATCGGTGATGCTTTGCAGGCCCACGTCTTGCTGGAACTTGACGATCTCGGTGATGGCCTTGTCTTCGACCACACGCAACTGTTCGGCGTTGATCGCCTTCTTGACGAAGAACTGCTCGCGGGCGTCGAGCAGAAATTTCGGGCGCAGGAAGCTGCCGACATGGTCGGCGCGGAAGGGGAGCTTGGGGCGGGTGGTCATGCGAGGTCTCCAGTGGATGTCGGATGGATGAATGGCTTAGGCGGGTGAGGCAAGGGTCAATGCTGGGCAAGGGTCAATGCTGGCCGACGCCCAGCCAGGCGTCCAGCGGCGTCGGGTCGGCGAGCAAATCGGCACTGGGTGCGCGGTAGGCGATGCCGCCGCGGTCGAGCACGATGGCATCGTCGGTGACGCCCAGCACCAGGTGCGGATGCTGCTCGACAACGATGGAGGGCAGGCCTTCATCGCGGGCCACGCGGGCAATTGCACGCAGCAGCTCCTCCACGATGATGGGCGCCAGGCCTTCCAGGGGCTCATCGAGCAGCAGCAATTTGGGGTTCAGCACCAGGGCGCGGCCGACCGCCAGCATCTGCTGCTCGCCGCCTGAGAGCTGGGTGCCGAGGTTGCGCTTGCGTTCGGCCAGGCGGGGAAACAACTCATAAACACGCTGGGCGTTCCAGGCCCCGGGGCGCGCCACGGCGCTGAGGTTTTCTTCCACCGTGAGGGACTTGAAGATGTTGCGCTCCTGCGGCACCCAGCCAATGCCGGCGGCGGCGCGCTGGTGCGCCGGCAGGGCATGAATGTCGCGCCCGGCCAGGGTGATGCGCCCGGCGTGCCGGGTGGTGACGCCGACCAGGGTATCGAGCAGCGTGGTCTTGCCGGTGCCATTGCGACCCAACAGCGCAAGTGAGCGTCCGGCCTGCAGGCTCAAGCTCAGGTCGCTGAGGACGATGGCTTCGCCGTGGCCGCAGCGCAGGCCCTCGACGATCAGCAGTTCATTGGCCATGGGCAGCCCCTGCCGTGGCCGCGGCAGCGCTGGCGCCCGGCGCGGGCGCGTCACGCGACTTGCCCAGGTAGACCGCCCTGACGCGCTCATCCGCAGCGATCTCGGCCGGCGTGCCCGAGGTCAGCACCGCGCCGTTGACCAGCACCGTCAGCGTGGTGGCGAAGCTGAACACCAGGTCCATGTCGTGCTCGATCAGCACCACGCTCACGTCAGTCGGCAGCGCCGCCACGGTGGCCAGGATGTCCTGGCGCTCGGCCGCGGGCACGCCCGCCGCCGGCTCATCGAGCAGCAGCACGCTGGGGCGTTGGGCCACAGCCAGGGCGATCTCCAGCAAGCGGCGCTTGCCATAGGCCAGCTCACGCGTGGGCTGATCGGCCTGTTCGGAGAGGCGGAACTGCGCCAGCAGTTGCTCGCACTCAGTGGCAATGGCTGCGTCGTGGCCCATGGGCCGCCACCAGCGCTGCGCCACACCCTGCCGGCTGGCCACCGCCAGCGCCAGGCTTTGCAGCGGCGTGAGGCTGGCAAACAACTGGTTGATCTGGAAGGTGCGCACCAGGCCCAGGCCGACGCGCCGGTGCGGCGCCATGTGGCTGATGTCCTGGCCACGCAGCAGCACCTGGCCTGAGCTTGCTGGCAGCACACCGGTGAGCAGGTTGATGAGCGTGGTCTTGCCCGCGCCATTGGGGCCGATGAGTGCGTGGCGTGCACCGGCGGCGATGCTCAGCGTCACGTCATCGGTGGCCGTGATGCCACCGAAGCGCTTGACCAGATGGCGGGTCTGCAACACGGTCTCGGTCATGGCCCGCCCTTGCGAAACCAGCGCCGCGGCTGCAACAGGCGCTCGCGCCCGATCAACATCAGCGCCACCAGGAACAGGCCGATCCAGAAGGTCCAGTACTGGGCGGTGATGGCCGACAGCAGATCGTGCAGGATCTTGAAGGCGATGGCCCCGGCGATGCCGCCCCACAGCCAGCCGGCGCCGCCGATGATGAGCGCCAGCATGACATCGGCGCTGCGGTGAAAGTCAAACACATCGAGCGAGGCAAAACCCGTGGTCTGCGACAGCAACGCGCCCGCCGCGCCGGCCAGGGCGGCGGCCAGGGTGTACACCGCTGCCAGGCGCGCATTCACCGACAGGCCGATGGCCATCACGCGCAAGCGGTTGTCGCGCAAGGCTTGCAGCGACAGCCCCAGTGGCGAATGCACGATGCGCCGCAACAGCAAGAAGGCCAGGAAGAGCACGGTCAGCGAATAGAACGAGGCCACGCGGGCGCCTAAATCGAAATCGAAGCGTCCAAACAAGGGCCCCATGACCACGCCTTGCAGGCCGTCGGCGCCACCTGTGAGGCCATCGAACTTGTTGGCCAGCTCGTACAGCACCAGGGCCACGCCCATGGTCACCATCAGCCGCGTCAAATCGCTGCCGCGCACGATCATCGGGCTGGTGAGCAGGCCCAGCAGTGCGGCGAGCAGAGTGCCCACCACCAGCCCGACCAGCGGGTCGGGCATCACATGCTTGGCAAACAAGGCCGCGCCATAGGCACCGACGCCAAAGAAGGCTGCGTGCCCCAAGGAGACGATGCCGGCATAGCCCAGGATGAGATCGAGCGACAGGGCGAACAGCGCCAGGATGGCGATCTCGTTGATCAGCGCGGCGTGCTGGCCCAGCAGCAGTGGCGTGGCCCAGATCGCCGCCCACAGCGCCAGCTCCCAGGGCCGCCATTTCGATGGCGCCAGCAGGCGTGCCGCGGCGCTGGAGGCTGGCACCGGTGCCGCGGGCGCCGCGCGCGCTGCGGATGCACTCGACGACCCAGGCTTTTCGACCTTCACGCCCTGCCCTCGCGCGTGAACAAGCCCTGCGGCCGCCACAACAGGATGGCAATCATCAGCGCATAGACGATGAAGGCGCCGAGCTTGGGCAGGTAGTACTTGCCCATGACATCGGCAATGCCCAGCAGCAGCGCGGCGAGCAGCGGGCCGGTGATGGAACTGGTGCCGCCCACAGCGCAGACGATCAAGAAATAGACCATGAATTTCAGCGGAAACGTCGGATCGACGCCCAGGATGTCGGCGCCCAGGGCCCCGCCCAGGCCGGCCAGGCCCGAGCCAAAGGCAAAGGTCAACAAGAAGACGCGGTCCACCGGGATGCCCAGGCCCGCGGCCACGCGCGGGTCGTCCACCGCGGCGCGCAGCCGGCTGCCAAAGCGGGTGTAGGACAGGACGGCCTGCAAGCCCAGCGCCAGCGCCACACAGCTGACGATGATGAACAAGCGGTAGGCGCCCATGCCCAGGCTGAGCGCGCCACTGCCAAACTCAAAACGCTGGCGCAGCCAATCGGGCAATTGCACATTGAGCGGCGTCGAGCCCATGACGTAATCCACCGCCGCCACGGCCATGAAGGTCAGGCCGATGGAGAACAGCACTTGATCCAGGTGCGGCTTGCCGTACATCGGCCGGTACAGGGTGCGCTCGAGCAGCGCACCCAGCAGCCCCGTGACGACAAATGCCGCTGGCAAGCAGGCCAGAAAAGGCCAGCCCGCACGCTGCATCAACAGCACCAGAACATAGCCCCCGGCCATGGCAAAGGCCCCGTGCGCCAGGTTGATGAAGTTCATCAAGCCCATGGTCACGGCCAGGCCCAGCGACAGGATGAACAGCAGCATGCCGTAGGCGATGCCGTCGAACAGAAGCGTCAGCATTTCAAGTGATCATGCGATCAATACAGGCGGCCGTTGACCGCTCCGGGGGTGGGTCATTTCAGCTTGCCCGGGTCCTTCATGCCCTTGATGGCGTCGAATTCGACGTTGTAGAGCTGGCCGCCGACACGCTCGACCTTGCGGATATACATGTCATGCACCACATCGCGGGTCTGGGCGTCGATCAGCATCTGGCCGCGCGGGCTCTCGAAGAGCTGGCCCTTCATGGCGCTGAGCAGGGCGTCGCCGCCCGCGCCCTTGCTGGCATCGAGCGCCTTGTAGATGACACGCATGCCGTCATAGCCACCCACGGCCATGAAGTTGGGGCGCATCTTGTGGCTGGTCTGGAAGGCCTCGACAAACTTCTTGTTCAGGGCGCTGTTGTGGTGCGCCGAGTAGTGGTGGGCGTTGACCACGCCCAGGGCGACATCGCCCATGTCGTTGAGCAAATCGTCATCGGTGACGTCGCCGGTGGCAATGAGCTTGATGCCGGCCTTGTCCAGGCCACGCTCGCCAAACTGCTTCATGAACTGTGTGCCCTGGCCCGAGGGCAGGAAGACAAACAACGCGTCGGGCTTGGCGTCGCGCACCTTTTGCAGCACGGGGGCGAAATCCGGGCTGCGTATGGGCGTGCGCAGCTTGTCCAGCACCGTGCCGCCATTGAGGATGAAGCGATCCGCAAAGAACTTCTCGGCATCGTTGCCCGGGCCGAAATCGGTGACCAGGGTGACGACCTTGCTGATCTTGTTCTTCGCCGCCCACTCGGACATCGCCACCGCCGCCTGCGGCAGTGTGAAGCTGGTGCGCACGATGTAGGGCGAGGCCTCGGTGATCATCGAGGTGGCCGCGGCCATCACCACCATGGGCGTCTTGCTTTGCGTGGCAATCGGCGCGGTGGCCAGGGCCAGCGGCGTGAGGCCAAAGCCGGCCAGGGCCACGACCTTGTCGTTGACCACCATCTCCTGCGCCAGGCGGCGCGTGGTGTCGGCCACACCGGCGTCGTCCTTGACGATGATCTCGACCTTCTTGCCACCGGCCTTGTTGCCGTGCTGCGCCACCCACACCTTGATGGCGGCGTCGATCTGCTTGCCGGTGGAGGCGAAGGGCCCCGTCAGCGGCAGGATGACGCCGACCTTGACGGTGTCGCTTTGCGCCCAGGCGGCGCCCGTGGCACCCAGGGCGGCGATGGCGGCCAGGGCCAGGAGGTGTTGTCGTCTTGCAGTCATGTTGAATTCCTTGGGGGGTGGATCGGCGGATGGGCGGGTGAGCGGTTCGGTGAGCGGGGTCTGCGGCGGGGCCGGCGATGGGTCAGCAGCGGGGCCAGATTGTGCGGGTCTGGGTCGGTGCCGGATCGGGGCACTCATGCAAAAGTGCCGTCGGGCCGCCAGGCGCTATCAAGCACGATGCTGGCATCTGGCCCGCACACCCGCGACACACAGGCGCACAGGCGTTGGCCGGATCGGCGCTCGGCCGCGCTGAAGAAGACATCGCGGTGGTCGATGTCGCCCGCTTCAAGCTTTAGCACATCGATGGCGCACAGGCCGCACTCGCCGCGCAGGCAATCGGAGAGCATCTCCACGCCATGGTCTTGCAGCACTTCGAGCAGCGAGCGCTCGGCCGGCACCGTGAGCTGCAGGCCGTGGCGCGGCAGGCTCACCTGAAAGGCCTGCGCGGCCTGCGCGCCGCCGGCGCCAAAGGTCTCGATGCGCAGCGCCTGCACCGGGCGTCTGGCCTGGGCCCAAGCCTGCTGCGCCGCGCGCATCATGGCCAAGGGGCCGCAGACCATGGCCTGGGCGCGCGCCGGCAGCGCAGCGAACTGCGCGGCCAGATCGAGCTGCTGGCCTTGATCATTGGCATAGGTGCACAGGCGATCACCCAGCAGCGCGCGCAGGCCGGGGGCATAGACCAGTTCGGCCGCGCTGCGCGCGGCGTAGACCATGTGCAGCTCGGCGCCGCGCCGGCACAGCGCCAGCGCCATGCTCACCAGCGGCGTGATGCCTATGCCGCCGGCCACCAGCAGCGTGGGCATGGCCAGCGGCGGCAGCTCAAAGTGGTTGGCCGGGGGCAGGATGGACAGCTCATCACCGACGCGCAGCGCGCTCATGTAGGCCGAGCCGCCACGGCTGGGCTGCGTGCGCTTGACGGCGATGCGATAGACCTGGGGCGCCACGGCTGCGGCCTTGACCACCGGCGCGGCCAGCGCAGTGCCCAGAGCGCCAAGCGCACCGCCTGCTGCACTGGCAACACCGGCATCCACCCCAGCATCCACGTCCAGCGGCGCCACCAGGGAGTAATGCCGCGTCACGCTGCGGCCGCCCAGCTCAAGCTGCACTTGCAAGTGGCTGCCCGGCGACCACGGCACCACACCGGCCGCCGGCAGCAGCTCAATCTCGGTCACCGTTGCGCTCAGCGCGCGCAGGCTGTGTACACGGGCCGGGGCCCATTGCCTGGATTGGCTGGATTGGCGCATCTGCTGCTAAGGTGTTATCAGCATGGGTGGCCAGCGGCGCTCAAGCGCGCAGGCCTTGGCCCACGTGGCCAGCCTGCCCGACTTGCCGGATGAGGCTGGCGCCAGGCAATTGCCGCAAACCATGGTGGCTGTGCAGCGCCAGCGTCAGGTTGCTGTGGGCGATGCGCGCGTGCTCGCGGGCCACAGCCTCGGCCCGCGCGCCCTCGCGCCGCACCATGGCCTCGACCAGACTGTGGTGCTGCTGCTGGGCCACCACCAGGGTGTCGCGCGCGGCCTGACCCGTGGTGCGCAGCAAGACAAAGCCATTGGGCGAGGCGAAGGGCAAGGCCACCGCGCGCTCGATCTGGCGCTGGATCAGCGCGCTGCCGCTGGCCTCGGCCAGCAGCCGGTGCAAGCGGCCGTTGTGCTCAACATAACTGGCAAAGGCAGGGTCCAGCAGCTCGGGGGGCTGCAGCAGCTCATCGATGCGCGCCAGGCAATCCCGCAGCCCGGCGAGCACGGCCGCGCCCAGGCCGCGTTCGGCCGCCAGCCGTGCCGACAGGCCCTCGAGCGTGCCGCGCAGCTCAATCGCATCGACGATGTCGGATTCGCTGAACCCGCGCACGGCAAAGCCACCGCCGCTCAACGCTTCGAGCAGGCCCTCGTCCTGCAAGCGCAAGAGCGCGGCACGCACCGGCGTGCGCGACACGCCCAGGCGCTCCACCAGGGCCAGCTCGGGGATGCGCACACCCGGCTTGAGCTCGCCACCGATGATCAGCTCGCGCAGGCGCACTTGCGCGCGCACGGTTTGCGAACTGCCCTCATCGGCCTCGGCCGAGCTCACGCTTGCCGACGCAGAGGCCGCCGGCACAGCGCCCGCCAGCGCGGCAGGCAGCGCTACTGTGCCGGCCCGCCTGGCCCCGGGCGCGCCGTCGTTCAAGCCGCCACCCCTATCGGAATGCGGCGCGGGCCTGCCGAGGCGGCTTCTTGCTCGACCATGCGGTCAATCAAACGCCGCGCCCACATCGCCCCGGCATCAATGGCCAGGTTGTAGAAGCGGTGTTCGGGGTGATCGGCCATGGCGCGCTGCTGGGCTTCCAGCACATGCTCGTCCTCACGGAAGATGCCGGCCACGCCCTCGCGCAGCTCGTGCGTCAGGCGCTGCTCGCCCAGGCAATAGTTGCGGGCGAAGGCCCAGAAATAGTGGCAACTGGTGTCGGTCTCGGGCGTGATGCTGTTGAGCACGAAGCCGTTGACGCCTGCGCTGCGGTCGCCCGCGCCACCCGGGCCGGGCTTGGCGCCGCTGCCGGCCGGGGCCACGCCCACGTCAATGGCAATCGTGCACGGCGCCTCGAAGCGAATGATCTGCCAGCGGTCCACCGGCCCTTGGTAGGCGCGCGCATGGCGAATCTGCCCGGCCCAGAAGGGCGGCGCCTCGACGCCCTCCATCCAGCGCGTGACGGTGGCAAAGCGCTCGCCATGGGTGGCCACAAAGGGCGTCTCGGCCACAGCCCGGTTGCCAATGCTGCTGCCGTGCACAAAGGTCTCGTGCGTCAGGTCCATCAGGTTGTCGAGCACCAGCCGGTAGTCGCACTTCACATGGATGCGCTGGCCGTCGCCGGCCCAGGCGGGGTCGTCACTCCAGTGCAGATCGGGGATCAGCGAGGCATCCGCCAGGGCGGCGTCACCAGGCCAGACCCAGACGAAACGGTGGCGCTCGACCACCGGGAAGGCGGCGACACAGGCCGAGGGGTTGATGGCCTCTTGCGAGGGCATGTGCGTACAAAGCCCGTCGGCATTGAATACAAGGCCATGGTAGCCACAGACCACTTCATCGCCTTCGAGCCGGCCCATGGAGAGCGGCAGCAGGCGGTGCCAGCAGGCGTCCTCAAGCGCCGCCGGATGCCCGTCCTGCTGACGGTAGAGCACCATCTTGCGATGGCAGATGGTGCGCGCCAGCAGGCTGCGGCCAAGCTCGACATCGCGTGCCGCGACATACCAGGCGTTCACGGGAAAGGTGGGCATTTCGCGTCTGCTTGTATACAGACGGTATTCTGAGATCCGCCCACAAGGCTCAGACCAAGGGTTTACCCAAGCTTTTTAAGGTGGTGCAGGCGGTCCCAAGCTGGCTCAAGCCAGCCGCGCCGCATGCCACTCGGCCAGGCGCGTCATGTTTGACAAGGACATCTGGTGCATGTGGATGATGCCCAGGATGCCGCCCCGGGCCAGCTCCAGCACCTGGGCGTCCGACAGCTTGGCCAGCTTCTCGTCATCAATGGTGAAGAAGCCATCCACCTGCATGTTCTTGCCATCGGGCAAGGTGGCATCGAAGCGCATCTCGCGCAGCAGGCCCAGGGACTGCAGCTTCTCGCCGACCAGGCGCGTGCGCTCGACATCGACTTCCAGGTCCTGCAGTTGCTTGTTCAGCGACAGGGTCAGCTCGCTGGGGTTGCCGTCCTCGCCAAACAGCGGCTCACCGATCTCGGTGCCCAGCCCCTGCCAGGCTTCATCCACACACAGCACCATCTCGGTGGGTGAGGTGCGGGCCACGGCAAAGGGATAGAAGCGCAGCATGGCCGGCACATAGCGCACACGCCACTGGTCTTCATGGATGCACAGGTTTTGATTGGCCTGCAGGCCAAACACCGCCAGTGGGGCCACCTGGGGTTTGTTGTCGGCACCATTGCCGGCAGCCACCCAGACTACGGGATAGTCCTTGGCGGCCTCAGCGAATTCGCCGACCGTGACGAAGAAGGCGTTGAGTGATTTCAGCAGGCTGAGATCGCGCCGCGTGCGGTCGAGCTTGAAGTGGCGATGCTTGACGCGATCCAGGGCGACGGGGGACTTGTGCAGGTTGGGATTGATCATCTTGGGGTCGATCTTGGGTGGTTCGTTGACCGCTGTAGGGGTGGACTGCAGCGGGGCATGACATGAAGCAAAAACGCAGCCGTTGACGAGGCCATCGAGGGGATCAGCGGGGCTCTTCGTCCTGGTCCTTCAAGCGCGTGACCAGCACCTTGTCGACCCGCTTGCCGTCGAGATCGATCACCTCGAAACGCCAGCCATCCCATTCGACCACATCGGCCGTTTGCGGCAGGTGGCCCAGCAGCAGCATCACCATGCCGGCCAGGGTGTTGTAGCGGCCGCGGTCTTCCTCGGGCAGCTCGCGCACGTCCAGGCGGTCCTTCAGCTCGGGCACGGGGATCAGGCCGTCAAACAGCCAACTGCCATCGGCACGCTGCACCGCCCAGGAGTCCTCCGCGCTGGGCGTGGTGAACTCACCGGTGATGGCCTCCAGCACATCGCGCACGCTGATCACGCCCTGCACAGCGCCGTATTCATCCACCACAAACACCATCTCCGCGCTCGCCGCGCGAAAGTGGTCCAGCAGCTCCATGCCCGACAGCGTCTCGGGCACAAACACCGGCGCCATCATCAGCTCGGCCAGGTTGGGCGCCAGCCCTTGCGCCAGCGGCGCCAACAGGGCCTGAGCCTCGATCACGCCCACCACATCGTCCAGGCCACCGCGGCACACCGGGTAGCGCGAGCGGCCCTGCGCCGTCATCTGCTCGATCAGCTTGGACAGCGGCGCGGCCTGGTCCAACCACACGATCTCGGCGCGCGGAATCATCATCGAGCCGATCTGCCGGTCATCCAGGCGAAACACATTGCGCACCATCTGGTGCTCCTGGGCCTCGATCACACCGGCGTCCAGCCCTTCTTCAAGGCTGGCCGCAATCTCTTCCTCCGTCACGCTGCGCGAGGGCGCGTGGCGCATGCCCAGCAGCCGAAGCGTGGCCTCGGTGCAGGCCGAAAGCAGCCAGACAAAGGGCCGCGTCGCCGTGGACAGCAACTCCATGGGCCGGGCCACCAGGCGGGCCACGGTCTCGGGGTACATCTGCCCCACCCGCTTGGGCACCAACTCACCAAAGATGATGGTCAGAAAAGTGATGATGGCCACCACCAGCGCGGTGGCGCTGAGCTGGGCCATGCGCTCGTGCAGGCCGAGCACCTCTTTCAGCCAGGCGGCGAGCGGGCCGGAAAACGCGGCGTCACCGACGATGCCATTCAACACGCCAATCGAGGTGATGCCAATCTGCACTGTGGACAACCACTTGGTCGGGTGATCGTGCAAATCCATGGCCGCGATGGCACCGCTCTCGCCACCTTCCACCATCACCTGCAGCCGCGCCTTGCGCGACGCGGTCAGGGCCATCTCGGACATCGCGAACAAGGCGTTCAGCGCGATCAGAAACACCAGCAGTGCAAGTTCCATTGGCCGGCGCAGCCCGCTGCGCCCCAGAGAAAAACAAGCGGGCAAGCGTAGCAGAATCGCCACATGATCCTGCTCATTGGCGACATCCAGGGCTGTTGCTCGGCCTTCAATCAATTGCTCGATGAGTGTGGTTTTTCGCCCTCGCGCGACCGCCTGGTGGTGCTGGGCGATCTGGTCAACCGCGGCCCGGCCTCACTGGCCACCTTGCGTCGCCTTCATGGCCTAGGCCAGGCGGCAGCCTGCGTGCTGGGCAACCACGACCTGCATCTGTTGGCCGTGGCCCATGGCGTGCGCCCGGCGCATCGCGGCGACACCTTCACCGATGTGTTAGGTGCGCAAGATGCGCCGATGTGGATCGACTGGCTGCGCCAGCAACCCCTGGCGCTGATGGAGAGCGGCTGGTTGTGCGTGCATGCGGGCCTGCCGCCGCAGTGGAGCGCCGCGCAGACCCTGGGCCTGGCGGCTGAAGTGAGCGACATGCTCGCCGGCGACGACATGCCCGGTTTCTTGCAGGTCATGTATGGCAACCAGCCCGATCGCTGGAGCGATCAACTGAGCGCTGCGCCACGTTGGCGCTACATCATCAACGCCTTGACGCGGATTCGCTTTTGCACGCCGCAGGGGCAACTCGAATTTGCCGCCAAGGAAGGGCTGGACGCCGCGCCGCCCGGGTTCATGCCCTGGTTTGATGTGCCTGCGCGCGCCAGTGCGCACACGCCCGTGGCCTTTGGCCACTGGTCCACCGCCGGCCTGATCAACCGGCCAGGGTTGTTGGCACTGGACACCGGGTGCGTCTGGGGTGGCGCGCTGACTGCTGCGCGCGTAGACGGCGGCCGGCGTGAGCTCATCCAGGTGGCCTGCGCGCAGGCCCAGGCGCCCGGCCCCGAGGCCGGCCCAGCCTCGTGACTAGAATCCGCCCTCCTGTGCACAGGAAGCGTGGCCGAGCGGTTTAAGGCACCGGTCTTGAAAACCGGCGATGGAGAAATCCTTCCGTGAGTTCGAATCTCACCGCTTCCGCCAGGGCGGCGTCGGCGCCGAGCACACCATGCGCTACAGCGGCGGATGAAGCCCAGTCGATCGGCGTGGTCGGTGCCTCACCGCTTCCCTTCCCCTCGATTGCACTGGTCGTGGCCAGCCAATTCGCTTGACCCTGCTGCGCCTGCAGGGGTTCCAATCCAGGCTTGCCCACCACCATCGCCGACCATGAGCGATTCCTGCCACCACCACCACGGCTGCGCACCGGCGCCTGCTGCCACGTCTGCGCGCTACCGCCGCGTGTTGTGGGCGGCGCTGCTCATCAATGCGGCAATGTTTGGCGTGGAGATCGCCAGCGGCTTGCAGGCCAGCTCGGTGGCCCTGCTGGCCGATGCGGTGGATTTTTTTGGCGACGCGCTGAACTACGGCGTGTCGCTTTTTGTGTTGGGCATGGCCCTGGCCTGGCGGGCACGTGCGGCGCTGCTCAAGGGCCTGTACATGGGCGCCTTCGGGGCCTTCGTCCTGGGCAGATCGGCTTGGGCGGCGGCCGCGGGCAGTGCGCCGGAGCCGCTCACCATGGGCCTCATTGGCGCCCTGGCCTTGATCGCCAATGTGGCCGTGGCATGGATGCTTTATGCCTGGCGCGAGGGCGACGCCAACATGCGCTCGGTGTGGCTGTGCAGCCGCAACGATGCCATAGGCAATGCGGCGGTGATGCTGGCCGCCCTGGGCGTGTTTGGCAGCGGCAGCCGCTGGCCCGATCTGGCGGTGGCCACGGTCATGGGGGTGTTGGCGCTGGTGTCGGCACGCAGCGTGGTGCGGCAGTCGCTGGCTGAGCTCAGGCCGCGGGCGGCGCCGGGCTGAGCGCGGTGGCCGACGAACACGCACGACCCCGCAAGTGAGCGCCATGACACGCCGCATTCGCCTGCAGCCTGGGGTGGCCGCTGCGCTCACGGCCGCAGCACTGTTTGGTGCCAGCACGCCGCTGGCCAAACAGCTCTTGGCCGACATCGACCCTTGGCTGTTGGCCGGGCTGCTCTATCTGGGGTCGGGACTGGGCCTCGGCGCCTGGCGGATGCTGCGTCGAGCGGCGCCGGTGAGCTTGCTGCGGCGCGCTGCGCCGGTGAGTTTTCTTCGGCGCGCTGCGCCGGTGCGCCTGCCGCGTGATCAGTGGCCCTGGCTGGCCGGCGCCGTGCTGTGCGGTGGCGTGGTCGCGCCGGTGTTGCTGATGATGGGTTTGACGCGCATGCCGGCCTCGGGCGTGTCGCTTTTGCTCAATGCCGAGGGTCTGTTCACGGCCCTGCTGGCCTGGTGGGTGTTTCGCGAGAACGTGGACCGCCGCATTGCCACAGGCATGCTGGCCATCGTCGCCGGCGCCGTGCTTTTGAGTTGGCCCAGCGACTTGCGCTTTGGCGAGCTCTGGCCGGCACTGGCCGTGCTGGGCGCCTGCCTGGCCTGGGGTGTGGACAACAACCTCACGCGCAAGGTGGCCTTGACCGACGCCGCCTGGATCGCCGCCGTGAAGGGCCTGGCCGCAGGCACGGTGAACCTGCTGCTGGCGCTGTGGGTGGGTGCGGCCTGGCCGCCGGCCGGTCTGGTGGCCAGCGCCATGGCGCTGGGATTGGCCGCCTACGGCATCAGCCTGAGCCTGTTTGTGGTGGCGCTGCGCCATCTGGGCACGGCGCGCACGGGCGCCTACTTTTCAGTCGCCCCATTTTTTGGTGCGCTGCTGTCGGTGCTGTGGCTGGGGGAGGCGCTGAGCGCTGGCTTGCTGGCGGCCGGCGCGCTGATGGCCGTGGGCGTGTGGCTGCACCTTAGCGAGCGGCATGAGCATGAGCACAGCCATGAACCCTTGGAGCACACGCATGAACATGAGCACGATTTGCATCACGCACATGAGCACGCACATGAGCACGCGCTTGAAGACACACATGCTGACGCTCATCACGGCGAGCACAACCATGCCCACCCGCACCGCCATGCGGCCATGACGCACGCCCATGGCCACCACCCCGACGCCCACCACGGCCATCGGCATTGAGGCCGCACACCGGCTCAAAGCGACAGCAATTTCAGATCGAGCGCCCGCTCGAACAGCCAGGCGCCGGCCAGCGCGGCGATCAACAGCGAGCCGCCCAGCATCACCGCACGTTGGTAAAACCAGCTGCGGCGCAGCCAAAACGCCAGCGGCAAGAAGGCGGCGACGATGGCCAGCTGCCCCGCCTCCACACCCAGGTTGAAGCCCACCAAGGCCACCGCCAGGCTGCCTGGGGGCAGGCCCAGATCGACCAGCACGCTGGCAAATCCAAAGCCGTGGATCAGGCCGAAGATGAAGGCCACGGCCCAGCGCCGGCCGTGGATCAGCGGGCGCACATTGTTCAGCGCCGCCAGCACCACCGAGCCGGCAATGGCCGACTCCACCCAGCGCGAGGGCAGCGTGACCACGCCCAGTGTGGCCAGGCAGAGGGTGATGGAGTGCGCCAGGGTGAAGGCCGTGACGATCTTGAGCACATCCCAAAACGCCGGGGCAAAGCGCGCCACGCCGGCCCAAGCCGGCGCGCGCCACAGCAGCACGGCAGGCAGCAGCAGCGACAGCAGGAACAGGATGTGGTCAAAGCCTAGCCAGATGTGCCAGACGCCATCGCGCGCATAGTCCATGAACTGAGCGGCCACACCCGGCTGCTCCAGCGCGAAGGACTGGCTCGGTGCGTGTGGGCCCAGGATGGCGGCGCGGGTGTGCTCGCCCTTGGCACCTGACCCCGGCGTCTGCAGGCGCAGCAGGCCGCGGTGCTGGGGGTCGATGTCGGCAAAGAGGCGGTAGTCGAGCGTGAGCTGGCGCTTGGGCGGCGCGCAGGCCAGGCCAAACTGCAGCACGGTGTAGGCGCCATCGGTATGCTCATCGACGAGTTGCTGGCCCATGCGCAAGGGGCAATCCACACCATCGGCCTGCACGCGCAAGCGCGCCACCGCATAGGCCGCGATCTCGGCGTGTTTGGCGCGCAACTCGCCCCAGGTGATCTCGCCATCGCCGTTGGCGTCCAGCCCCAGGGCGAAATCAAGGTCACGCAGGGCGATGTCCCACTGACCGGTCATGCTGGTGCTGCTGATGCCGCTGGCGCTACCGGCGCTACCGGCGCCGCCGCTGCTGCCACTGCTGCCGCTGCTGCCGCTGCTGCCGCCGGTGCCGCTGCTGCCGCCGGTGCCGATCTGCAGGCTGAGGTAGCTGTCCGAAGGCTTGTGGGCGCGCGCCGCAGCGGCCAACAAGGCCATCAGCACCAGGCCCATGAGCCACAACCCGAGGCGACTCATCAGGCAAGCTCCGTGCTGCGCACTGCGGTATTCGCCTTGGGAACGGCCCGGCGGCTCATGGCAGGGCCTTGAGTTGCGCGGCCAGCGCCTGCAGCGGCACGCTCTCGATGCGGCTGCTCAGCAGCCATTGCAGCGCCGGCTCAGCGGCTTGGCGCGAGCGTGCGGCCAAGGCGGCCTCCAGCAGCACCCTGGCGTCGGCGGGCTCGCGCTGCACGGCGTAGTTGGCCTGGGCCAGTTTCAGCGCGCGCGCGGCGTCGCCCAGCAGGACCTGCGCGAAGCGCGCCTCCTCCTTCTCGTGGGCGCTGTCAGCGCGCAGGCGGGCGGCATCAAAACGCGCGCTCAGCTCGCGCGTCCAGCTTGCCAGGCCGGCCGCCTGGCTGGCTTTGGCGGCCAGCGCCAGGCGCAGCAGCAGCACATCGGCGCGGCCCTTGTCTTTGAGCAGCGCCAGCACCTCGGCGGGCCGACCGCGGTCGAGCAAAAAGTCGGCGTAGGCGGCGAGCAAATAGGTGTCGGGCAGCCCCAGCGCCAGGGCGCGGCGGTACAGGGTTTCAGCCATGGGCCACTGGCCACGCCGGTCCTCGATCTCGGCCCAGCGTGTCAGTGCCCAAAGCTGCTCGGCGGCGGGGTGGCCCGTGCCGTCACTGGGCGCGGCTTTGAGCGCAGCGGCCAGCGCCGAGGCCGCCGCCTGCGCCTGCCCGGTGGCCGAATCGGCATAGGCCGTGCAGGCCGTGGCGATCAACTTCGACGATGACGCGGCCAATTGCCCGCAGGCGGCACGGGCATCGTCGTAGCGGGCCTGCACCATGGCGATGGCGGCCTGCCAGGCCCAGGCCTCGCCCAGGCCTGGGTCCTGCGCGGTGGCGGCACGCAGGTCGGCCATGGCGGCGTCGAAATCATGGTTGAACTGGCGCAGGATGGCGCGCAGCACGCGCACCACCACCGGGGGCTCCGCCAGGGCCCACCAGGGCGACAACGCCGCCTGGGCGTAGCCGATGTAGCGCGGGTCGCCCTCGGCGGACACCTCGTCCAGGTAACGCCGCACCAGGGCCACGGCCAATTCGAGATTGCGCGGGTCCTTGGCCAGCGCGCTGCGGGCAGCGGCCATGGCCTGGGCGCGCGGCTGCGCTGCGCGGCTGGGAAGGCGCTCCAGCACTTGCTGATCCGATGTGGGCAGATGGGGCGCGGCCGCGGCCACTGCGAGCAGGCCCAGGCTGATGCACAGGCTGGCAAGCGGACGAAACATCGCTGAGCGGGTGATCTGTCTGCCGTAAACCATCGCTACCAGGCCTTGTCAAAAGGCCGGCAGTATCGTTCCTGGCGCCACCTTGCACATTGACCCAAAGCGGCTGCCGCGCGGCACGATCCGCGCAGTGCCCGTCAGGCTCACACCTCAGCGCACGCAGCTGCGGTTTTTGCCGGTGCGCTTGGCCTCGTACAAGCCTTCGTCGGCGCGCAGAAGCGCCAGCTCCAGCGGCTCCCCTGCCCGCCACAACGTGACCCCGGCCGAGAAGGTGACGAAGACCTCACGCCCCTCATGCATGAACAGGCTGGCCGTCAGCCCGCGCTGCAGCCGGGTGAGTGTGGCCTGGGCTTCATTGATGGCGGTGGCGGGCAGCAGCACGACGAATTCCTCGCCACCAAAGCGCGCCACATGGTCCACCGGCCGCAGCTGATCCTTGACACGCTGGGCCAGCGCTTTCAGCGCGACATCGCCCGCCGCATGCCCCAGGCTGTCATTCAGGCGCTTGAAGTTGTCGATGTCGATCAGGCCAATGGCCAGGGTGGCGCCGTCGCGCGCGCAGCGTGAACACTCGGTCTCGAAGGCCTTGGCCATGCCGCGCCGGTTGGCGACCTGGGTCAGCGCATCGGTGCCGACCTCCTCGGACAGGCGGCGCAGATCGGTCTCCAGGGCACGCACCTTGGATGCCAGCAGGACACCGCGTTCGCGCTCGGCGGCCATGCGCTGGCGTGCAGCGTCCACCAGTTCGTGCACGGCCTGCGTCTCGCTCACCATTTCGCTGACCAGCGCCGCCAGGCTGTCCAGGCTCTGGGCGCGCCCTATGGCGCCGGCGTAGCGCTGCGTCTGCTGGCTGAAGCGGCCCGTCACCTGGCCGAGCTCGCCCAGCTCGGCAAGCACTTGCTGCACCATGGCCTTGAGCGCGTCGCGCGAACGCTCACGCTCGCCGCGCAGGCTGAGGTGCTCGGCCCGGGTTTGATCGAGCAGTTCGCGCGCGGCGCGCACGGCCCGGGCGCTGGTGGCGACATCCAGGCGGGCGCTGAGGTCGTCGGCCTGGCCCTGGGCCCAACTGCCGTCCTCGGCCAGCTCGGTCAGCCCGGCACCCAGGCTTCGGCACAACTGCAGCAGCTCATCGACCAGATGGTGGCGATGCACGAAGTAGTTTTGCGCTCGGCTGCAGCAGGCCTGCACCTGCTGCGCAAGCGTGGTGGTCGCGCCCTCACTGGCGATGCGCAAGGCCAGCGCGGCCAGTTCATCGGCGATCTCGATGGCGCGTGCCTCGCCGGTGGCCAGGCCATCGTTCAGGCCCTTGGCCAAGGCCTGCAGGATGACGGGCTGCGCGCCGGACCGCTCGTCAGCGCTTGGCTCCGGTGGCGGCGCACTTGCCGCACCCGTTGGCGTAGCCGTACCCGTTGGCGTGGCCGTACCCGTTGGCGTGGCCACACCCGCCGCCGCAGGCGGCTGCGACTGGCCGATCGTTTCGCCAATGTCGACGCCAGCATCGTCGCTGCCATCGTCCCAGGCCGTGAGCAACTGGCCCAGGCGCTGCTGCAGGCGCTGCGCGTCGCTGCGGCTGCCCGAGAGCAGGCGCTGCAGGCTCTGCTTCTTGCGCGCCAATGTCCATTGACGTGAGCCGCGATCCAGTTCTAGCGCGAGCTTGTCGATCAACTTGACCCAGACCGCGCCCTCCTGATCGGCCTGGCCAGGCGTACCAGCGACCGTCATATCCTCATGCAAGGCGCCGCAGCGCGCGTACTGGCCGCCATCGGCTCAGGCCGTGCGGCTCTCGGCTTTGGAGCCGTCTTCCAGCCCATAGCGGCCACTGGCGTCAGCGATCCAGGGCGCCTTGCGCGGCAACACCGTGTCACGCAACCAGCTCTCCACATCCTCAGGTGGAATGGCCTTGCTGAACAAGAATCCTTGCATGATGCCGCAGCCCAGGCGATGCAAAACCTCCATCTGACGCAGGTTCTCAACGCCTTCGGCAATGACCCGCAAGCCCAGCGACCGGGCCAGGGCAATGATGGCGGTGACCACCGCCGAGCTCTGTGGCGTGAGGCCCAGGTCGCGCACAAAGCTGCGATCGATCTTCACCTCGGAAATCGGCAGTGTGGTCAGGTAGGCCAGGGATGAGTAGCCGGTGCCGAAATCATCAATGGAAATCTCAACGCCGATTTCATTGAGGCGGTGCAGGGACGGGATGACACTTTGCAGCTCCTTCATCAGCCCGGTTTCCGTGATTTCCAGCTGGATGGCGCGGTGCGGCACGCCATAGGTGGTGACCGACTGATGAATGTGCTCGACCAAATCACTGCGCTCAAACATGCGGTTGGGCATGTTCACCGCGATGGAGTCGGCAAAGCCAAAGCTATCACCCCAGATACGCGCCTGGCGTGCCGATTCGCGCAAGACCCACTCCGACAGCGGCACGATCAGACCGGTCTCTTCGGCCAGCGGAATGAACTCGATGGGTGGCACCAGCAGGTCACCGCGGCGCCAGCGCATCAACGCCTCAGCACCCACCATGCGCGCGCCGCGCACATCCACCTTGGGCTGGTAGTGCAGCACCAACTCTTCGCGCTCGATGGCCTTGTGCAGGGCCGTTTCAAGTTCCAGCTTCTCGCGCCCGCGGCCCGAAAGCTGTGGGCCGTAAATGGCTGAAGCATTGCGCCCACTGGCCTTGACCGAGTACATCGCCACGTCGGAGTTACGGATCAGATCGGCCACCGTGGCGCCATCGCGTGGGAACAGGGCGATGCCCACGCTGGCGGTGACGAAACACTCCTGGCCGCCGACAAAGATGGGCTCGCGCATGGCGTCCAGCACGCGTTGCGCCACGCGCTCGGCGTCACCCAGATCCGCCACCTCAGGCAACAGCGCCACGAACTCGTCGCCGCCCAGGCGGCCGACGGCTTCAAGCGAGCGGTGCGAGCGCGCCGCCAGGGTATCGAGCGTGTGGTCCAGCACCTGATCGGAATGCCGCACACAGCCGCGCAAGCGGCGTGAGACCTCGACCAAGAGCTCATCGCCAGAGGCGTGACCCAGCGTGTCGTTGATGACCTTGAACCGGTCCAGGTCGATCAGCAGCAGTGCGGCCTCATGGCCCATGCGCCGCGCATGATCGAGGGCGCGCTCGGCACGCCAGATGAGTTGACGCCGGTTGGGCAGGCCGGTGAGCGCATCGAAGTTGGCCAGATGGCGAATGCGGTCTTCGGCCACCCGGCGGTCCGTCACGTCCTGCACGATGCCGGTGTAGCCGATGTGGGCGCCCTGCTCATTGAAGTCGGGTTCGGCCTCGACGTGCACGATGCGTTGGCGCTCATCGGCCAGGCGCACGGGCACGTCGATGGCCAGCACCAGTCCATGCGCCAGCACGTCGTGCAGCATGCGCAGCATGGCGCGCCGCTCAGGCATGGGCACCATGTGCATCAGGGCGCGCACGCTGTAGTGGGCCGCGGGCTCAAGGCCAAAAACCCGCACGCATTCCGGCGCCATGGTCAGGCGCGCGCCAGTGGTGTCGGTGGCGGAGTGCCAATCGAAGCTGCCCATGCGCGCCAGGTCCTGGGCGCGCGCCAGCTTGGCCTTGCTGCGCTCAAGCTCAAGCCGCGTGCGCGACGAGCGCAGCAGATACCTCAAGCGCCCCGACAACAGGCTCCACTGCGGGCTCTTGACGAAAAAATCCGTGGCGCCGGCCTGATAGGCGCGGGTGATCGAGGCCTCGTCGTCCAGGCCCGTGAGCATGAGCACGGGCATGTTCTCGAAGCCCGGCTGCGCGCGCAGCGCCTGACAGGTGTCAAAGCCATCGAGCCCGGGCATCATGGCGTCGAGCACGACCAGATCGGGCGGCCCGTCGTGCAACATGGCCAGGGCCTGCTCACCACTGCTGGCCTCGGTGATGTCGAAGCCACGCTCGCGCAGGGCCATGGCGGTGAGCAGCAGGTTGACCTCGTCGTCGTCGACCAACAACACCCGGGCGCGCTCGGACAAGTCAGGGCTGTCGAAGGCGTGTGGCAGTGACATTGAGTGCGCGGCTACAGAGTGTGAAGCGATCAGGTCGTGGTCATTCGGCCAGCAACTGTCGCACGGCGATGTCGACGCGGTCGATTTCCGACTGCAGCTCGAGCACCAGCGGCGGCAGCGCAACGTGCCGTTCGTCACGCAGAGCCATCTCGACACGTGCGCACAGGCTCGACAGCGCGAGCGCGCCGATGCTGGCCGAAGAAGACTTCAGGGTGTGTGCCTCCATGCGCAGGCCTGGGCCACTGCCATGCACCTGGCTTTGAACCAGTTGCTCCCGCAGCCGCATCAGCGACGCGGCATAGGCCCTCAGCACCCGCTGCAACAAGTGCCCCTCGCCACTTGGGTCGAGTTGGCGCAGGCGCGCAAGGGACTCGGTATCCAGAGTGTGGCTGTGGGCGTGCACCAGATCAGGCGTTGGCAGCGTGGCAGGCATCGGTCAAGCGGTGTCCATTTCAAGTTGCTGTGGGGCCCCACACCTGGCCTGGCCGCAAGGTTTGCAAGCATGGTCGGTGGCGCTGGCCGCGTCAAGTTTGAAACGGCTGTGAAGGCACGCAAATAGGCCAGTGATGACGACCAATGCACGTATGTCGAGCCAAGCGTGGTCACGGCTGGCCGGCTTTGATGGCTGCCGGGGGTCATGCCCACCCCGACCGCGCGCACCGCTGGCGCGCCGCTGGGCCTACCTACAATCGCCGGCATGCACAGCCACAGCCCCACTGCCGGCCCACGATCGGGACCGCATTTGAGAAGGCTGGCGTCGCTGCTGGCCTCGTCGGCATGGGTTTTCGCCCTGGCTTTGGCAGCGGTCTTGGCAGTGGCCCTGGCCATGCTCGATCTGCTGCAGGGGCCACTGGCGGCACTGGCCCTTTGGCTGTCTGCCCTGGTGTGCGCGGCGGCGGGCGCCTCGACGCAACAGCGCCGCTTGCGGGCGCAACTGCACAGCGCCAGACAGCTTGAGAAGCTGATGCTGCAAGTCAGCAATGTCTGGGTCTGGCGAACCGACGCCGAGCATCGATTGATTGAACTGCAGCCACCCAATGACTTGCCGGCCGCAGCCTGGGCCCGCTGCGGACCTTCGGGCGATGTGCTCTGGGAGCGCTGGCACGATGCCAGCCAGGCCACGGCACAGCGCATGCGCAGCGCAATGGACCTGCCCGACACGCCGGTGGTGCTGAGCCGAAGTGGCACCGACCTGCCCCGAGCCTGGCGCCTGCGCGGCCTGCCACTGCATGATCAGGACGATCAATTCATCGGTTATGTCGGTATCGTCCAAGCGCATGCCGACGTGGCACAGCCCGATAGTGGCGGCGCCGCGCAGCCTGACAGCGGCGCCGCAGCCACGGCACGGCCCCCTGAACACAGGCCGGATCACACCCAGGATCACACCCAGGAACAGGCCGCTTTCAGCTACACCGTCTCGCACGACCTGCGCGCGCCCCTGCGCGTCGTCGAAGGATTTGGCCGCATCCTGAAGGAGGATTACGGCGGCGCGCTCGATCGCATCGGCAACGATCACCTGGATCGCATGGTGGCCGCGGCGGCGCGCATGAACCACATGATCGACGCGCTGCTGGCGCTGTCCAAGCTCTCGGTGCAGCCACTGCAACGCCAGGCTGTGAACCTGTCGCAACTGGCGCAGTTCGTGATCGATGATCTGCAACGGGCCGCGCCCGAGCGCCGGGTCAGCGTGCGCATCCAGCCCGGGCTCAGCGCGCATGGCGACCCCACCCTGCTGCGCATGGCGCTGGACAACCTGATCGGCAACGCCTGGAAGTACAGCGCACGCCAGGCCCAGGCCGAAATCAGCTTCGAAGGCCTCGAACACGCCGGCCAGCAGGCCTTGGTGGTGCGCGACAACGGTGCCGGCTTTGACATGCGCTTCGCCGACCGACTGTTTGGAGCTTTCCAGCGGTTGCACAGCAGCAGCGAATTTCAAGGCCACGGTGTCGGCCTGGCCTCGGTGCAACGCATCGTGCGCCGCCATGGCGGCACCATCTGGGCCGAGGCCGAGGTCGGGCGCGGCGCCAGCTTCTACTTCACGCTGGCAGCTTGAACGCACCAGGCAAGGACTGGACGCACCAGGCAAGGACTGAACACACCAGGCCCTAACCGACCACGCCAGGCCCTAACGGATTTTTCAAGCCGACTCAATCCCGGCCCGGGCGCGCCAGCAGTTCCACCGCCTCCACCAGGCGCAGGGCCTGATCGGCCAGGGGCCGCCCTTCTTCCTGGGCCAGCCTTTGCAATCGCCCCAAGGCCTCGCCCTGGGGCATGGAGTAGCGGTGCATCAACACGCCCACCGCCAGCGACACGGCATCGAGCCTGACTCTGTGCTCGGTGCTGGCCACCGCCGCTTGAGCCGCAGGCGCCGGTCGGTCCGGCAGCTGGGCGAACGCCGCCTCCACCGCCGGCACGATCTGGCCGATGTCCAGTGGTTTGACCAGATAGGCCACGGCACCCAGGGCGCGCACCTGTTGCACCGTGCTCTCATCGGCAAAGGCCGAGAGAAACATGAAGGGGATGTGCAGCGCCTCGCGCAGATAAGCGGCCACATCGAGGCCACTCTTGCCCTCCATGCGGATGTCCAGCAAGGCCAGATCGGGCAGATGCTCGCGGGCCAGCAGGATGGCGTCATCGCCGTTGTCGGCATCGATGATGTCGTAGCCGGCCTGGGCCAGGCCATGGGTCAACGTGGCCAGCACCAGCCGATCATCGTCCACCACCAAAATCCGCCCCTTGTGTGCCATGGCCTTGCGCTCCTTGGTGCGGGCGATTGTGGCTTAGCGCGCCAGGGCCACTACAGCGGCTCGAGCACCGTGAATCCGGGCCGGCTCAGGCTCACTTGGGCCTGCACCTCGCTGCCGTGTTGCTGCAGCGACAACCTGGCCGTGCGCCGCGGCAGCAGTGCGCGCACCAGTCCCAGGCCAGACACGCCCGGGGCGATTTGTGCCAGGTTGAAGCCCTCGCTCAGCTGGCCCGGGTTGCTTATGCGTATGGTCACCTCTTCGTCCTCACAGCACAGCGCACAGACGATGTCGCCAGGCGCGCTGTGCTTGACCGCATTGGTGAGCAGCTCATTGATGGTCAAGGCCGTGGGAATGGATTCGGCCTCGGGCAGGGCATAGCGGTGCGCCGGGCTGCCCCGCACCTGCAAAGCAATGTCGCGGCCAAAGGTGCGCGCGACGGAATTGATGACGGCTTCGAGCAGGGCACGGATGCGCAGCGGCCCCGTGGCCCCGACCTGCAGGCCGTGCACCTGGGCAATGGCCTGCACCTGGCCCACCACCTCGTTGATCAGCGCGGCCACTTCGGGTCGGCGCACCGCCGTTTGCTGCAACAGACCGGCCACGCCCTGCAGGTTGTTCTTGATGCGGTGGTGCACTTCCTTGACCAGCATTTCGCGCTGCGACACCGCGGCCTCGAAGCGCTCCTGTTCGGCCTCGCGCTGCTCGGTCACGTCGCTGGCCACCAACAACAGTTGCGGCTCTGGCGCTGAGCCAATGGCCACGACGCGGGTGTCCCAGACGCGGGCCGCTGGGCGCAGAGCCGGGCCGCTGGCCGCGGCGCTGCCCGCCTGGGCCAAAGCGTCGGTGTCGGTGTCGGTGCTGGCATCGAAAACACCCAGCACCTCGGCCTTGGCCCGCACCAGTGGCAGCCGTTGTTCGCGACGCAAGACCTCGCTGCCGGCCAGCGCGCGCTGCAGGTCGGCATTGAGGGCGCGTGCCTCGTCAACGGCAAACAGCTCATCGGGCGTACGGCCCAAGACGCGCTCCGCGGGCTGGCCGAAAAACTGTGCGGCCATGGTGTTCAAGCGCAGCACATGGCGCTGCCCGGCATCAAACAGAGCGATGGCCAGGGGCGCGGTGTCGATGATGCGTTGCAAGGACGCCTGGGCATGGACGATGTTGGTCTCGGCCTGGCGCCGGCGCTCGATGTCGAGCAAGGCGAAGGTGATCTGGCGCGTCTCGGGCACACGCCCGGTGACCACGGCATTGCCCACCACCCAGAACTCACGCCCATCGCGGGCGCGCAGGCGGCACTCGAAGGTCTCGGCCTGGCCATCGGCCAGGGTCTGCAGGTAGTGGGTGGCGCGCAGCGGGTGGTCGGCCTCGTCGGTGGCCGCCATGGCAATCGGCTGGGCGATGAAGTCCGCCAACTCGCCGCCAAACATGCGCCGCGCCGAGCGGTTCATCCACTCAATGCCGCCCTCGCCCACGGTGACGATGCCCACCAGCACGGAGTCGAGCACGGCACGCGTGCGCTCGGCCTGCAGTTGCAGGGCCTCGCGCGCATGGCGGCGCTCGTCAATGTCGACGTAGGAGCAAATCAGGCCGCTGTCGGCCTGGCCGGGATCGATGCGCCGCTTGGTCACTTGCACCCACATGGCGCTGCCATCATGGCGCCTGAGCTGGCGTTCGCCGCGCCACATGCCCTCGCGCGCCAGGGCGGCGTCGCGTTCGGCCCAGAGCTGCAGCAGGGCCGCATCGCTGCCGCCCGCATCGACAAAAAGTGTGGCCAGCGGCAGACCGGCGAGCTCGGCGCTGGGCAGACCGACCATGCGTGCCAAGGCCTCGTTGGCGCGCTCGATCACACCACCGCGCACATGGCTCAAGCCCACATCGGAGTGGTTGAACATCAACTCGCGCTCGCGCCCCAGCGCCTCTTGCTCGGTGATGTCGAGCGTGACCACCGACAGCGTCGGTCGGCCGCCAGTCAGCTCACCGGGCTCGACCCGTGTCATCAACCAGCGTCGCCCCAGCTCGGGCAGCTGCACCTCGTAGCGCAACTGCGCACGCCGGCCCTCGCGCAGCGCCGCCTGCAGGCGCTCGAACTGCGGCCGCGAGGCCGGCTCGACCTGGCGCAGGTGGATGGTGCTCAGACCATGGCGCAAGCCCGTGGCCACGACGTCTGCGAGGTTGTCTACTGCGGCGTCCACCGCACGGTCCGCTGCACTGTCTGCCGCACTGTCCACGGCCTTGCGTGGCACCCCGTCCATGCTCTGGCCGCCGCTCTGGCCGGCACCGCCCGCCCTTGCTGCCTGGCCCAAGCGGCGCCCACTGGCCGCGCCCTCGCGGATCGACACCCAGCCACGCGTGGCCTCATAGGTGGCCACGCCCACGCCGGCGGCGTCCATCAGGGCGCCAATTTCCAGCTCGGCCAGATCGCGCTCGTCTTCGAGGCTGCGGTCCTCCACGATGGCCATCACGCGCAATGGCCCCTCCGCGCTGGCGAAGGCACGCAGTCGGGCGCGCAGTTGCAGGCTGCGTCCCGCCGAGACCTGCACCATGGTGCGCACCTCCAGCGTGGGCGCGTCCACGCGCAAATCCGCGTGCGGGCCCTCGCCTTCCCAGGCCAGCAATTGCTGCAGGTCATGTGCGGCCTCAAGCAGCATCACCGGCGTGCGCCCCAGCAGCGCCTCAAAGCTCGCATTGCTGCGCAGCACCAGCCCGCTCTGGTCATAGACCAGCATGCCCACGGGACTGAGCTCGAACCAGTGCTCCAACTCATGCACCGAGCGATCCATTTGCGCCGTGGCCAGGCGCTGCGCCGTGATGTCGGTCAGGATGGACAGGCGCAGCGGCCTGCCGTCGTCGGCACTGACGGCGCGCGGCGTGAACCTGAACCAGTGGTCATGGCCCTGGGCATCACGCAGGCGGCGCTCCTGTTGCAGCTCGGCATTCGCCGGCGCATCCGAGCGAGAGCTCGCTTCGGTGCTCCCATGGGTGCTTGGTTCACCGCGTCCACCCGCCAGGGCCCGCGCCGCCTTGGCCTCGTCGTGATCCTCGGGTGGCAAAAACACCAGCAGGTCCTGGCCCAGAACCTGCTGCAAAGGCTGGCCCAGCACGGCCAGCAGGGCGCGATTGAGGGCGACCACCTTGTGCTCTTCGTCCTGCACCAGCACAGGCACCTGGGTGTGCCAGAGCAGGCCCACCAGCTCGCTGGTGGCCGCCGCCGCCAATCGCGGTGGCAAGGGCTCGGCGGCCAGGCCATGGGCGCGCAACAGACGCCCTCCGCCAGGGCCTGCCGTCAAGCGCAAGGCCAGTCTGCGGCCGTCCTGGCGCAGGCCATCGCTTCGCCAATCGCCGTGAGGGCGCGGGGCGGATGGTCGTGGCCCAGCAGGGTGCTGTCCCGGCGCGCGCGCGCCCCCTGTCTGCGCCAATGCGGCGCACAGCAAGCGGCGCGTGTGTGCGCTCAACTGGCCCCAGGCGGATTCGCCGCCCTGCCCGACGACACAACCCAAAAGCAAGGTGGCGGCACGGTTGCAGTAGCGCACGCTGTGCTGGCTGTCGAGCAACACCAAGGCTTCTTCGGCGCTGTCCAACAAGGCGCTCAGTTGGGCGTGCGATGGGGCTGCTGAGGTGCGGACGAGCACGGACATGTGGTCCAGTTTAGCGGCCCGGCATAGCGTGCGAAGTCAGCGTCCGAAGCCGGTGACCGCCTGGCCTGTGCGCCCGCGTGTGGCGGCGGTCCGCCGCCACCGCCAGGCCTGGTGCAGGGATCAGTGCAACAAGTCAGTCAAGCTGTCGCGCCGCCGCCAATGCTCGCAGCACAGCGCGATTGACCTCGGGCACATTGATGAGCAAGGCCTCGGCGGCGCTGCGGATGTCGTAAATCGAGGCCGACTCCACGGCACGCACCAGCTCCAGGTAGGCATGGTGCGGGCCGGCACCATCGACCAGGGCGGCGCGCACGTTTTCCGTTACCGGCAGCGAGCTCAAGAGCTCTGAAAACGGCTGGCGCATCATGCGATCAAGCAGCGAGAACACGCCGCAGATGAAGAGCTCGTCGCGCGATTCGTTCTCCAGCCCGCTGTCGCGGCCCAGCTCCTCCATGAGCAGGCCGCGGCGCACGGCGGCATAGATCACCGGCTTGATGTTCGGGTCCTTGCTCGACGACGCCAGCAGCAGCGCCAGCCAGCGTTTGAGCTTGCGGTAGCCCAGGATCATCACCGCGTGGCGGAAAGAGGCGATCTCGACCTTCAGGCCAAAGGTGGGCGAGTTGATGTAGCGGATCAGCTTGAAGGCCAATGTGGGATCGGCCTTGAGCACGGCCTCCAGGCGCTCGATCGGCTCTTCGGCATCGACGCGGTTGATCAGCTCGACGATCGATTGCATCTCCGGCTGCGCGGCACCCTTGCCACTGGCCGCCACGGCATCGTCAATCGGCCAGCCCAACACGGCGATGGCGCTGCGGGCAAAGGCCTCGGTCATCTCGACCATGCTGCGCACGCCAGCCTGCACATGCGGGATCTGCCGCGACACGCCGCCCGGGGGCGGCAGGCCATCGCGCCGCTCATCGGCCAAATCGATGATCGAGTAGGCAAAGCAGGGCAAGGCCTCGCGCGGCAGCTGTGAGGTCGGCCGGCCCTTGATCAGCAGCGTGTTGCCGCGCTTGTGCAGGGTCTGCAAGGCCTGGGTGTTGGCGGCATCGGCGGCCATGAAGGCCGGCACCTCGACCATCATGTTCAAGGGCAGCTCGGCATTCATCAGCGCCTGCAGCAGGGCCTCGCCAACAACATTGAGCGATACCCGGCCGGCGTCTGCCGGCCAGACCTCGCCCAGGGCGGTGAGCAGCGCTGTCGAATCCGGTGTGGCCTGCGGCGTCAGGGGAAAGACCGTCAGGCGCAGCGCCGTGATGGCGCGGTGCTTGTCGATCATGGGCGAATAGCCCAGGGCCACCTGCCCGAGAACGGGATGGCCCAAATGAGAAACCTCGGTCATGTCTTGGCGATCTTTCACTTGCCCTGACGCGACGGGCAATTCATCTGATGTAGTCGAACAGCGACAGGCGCTGCACCATGGCATAGGTCTGCAGCGCGGCCTGATAACCGGTCTGCTGATTCTGGAAATCCGAGATGGCCTGCACCATGTCCAGATCTTCGGCGTCGGACTGTACCGACTTCGCCCACAGCTCACGGTCCTGATCCCGCGACTCGATGGCGTCCAAGCGTGACAGCGCCGCGCCGGCCACCGACCTGGCCGACTGGGTGTGGGCCATCACCGCATCCAGATCGCGCAGGCCGTCGCTCACCGCCTGCGCCACCTGGTCCTTGCCAGCGCTGCCGTTTTGCAGCACGGCGATGGCCCGGTCGAGCGCATCAAAGGCATCGAGATCGGGTGTCGAGGGTGTGAGGCTGAACTGGTCGCCGGCCGCTGGCGTGCCTTGGATGTTGAAGCTCATGCCGTCCACGGTGATCGGTGCGCCCGAGGTGTAGGCCGCGCCCACCACGCCGGTGGCCAGGCCATTGCGCAGCACGTCGTAGACCATGGCGCCGCCGCCCGAGACCGAGAACACGATGTCGTAGTCGTCACCCGTCAAGGCGGCCGGGTTGGAGACACCGCCCGCGCCAATCCAGGCCTGCCCGGTGTTGCCGGCGGCGGCGCTGGTGAGGTAGACGCCGTTGCCGCTGCGCACGCCCAGCCAGAGGCTGGCGCCATCCACCGCAATGGGCATTTGCTCGGCCTGCGAGGCCAGTGCCTGGCCGCCTGTGCCGGCATAGACCATGCCGCCAATGGCATCGAGCAAGGGCGCCGTGGTGCTGCCCTGGCCGCCAAAGGTATAGCCGCCCGCGCCATCACGCTGGTTGGCCAGCGCCAGGAGCTGGCCCCGCACCTGGCTCAGCTGGGTGGCCAATGAAGCGCGTTCGCCAGGCCCATAGCTGCCGTCGCCCGCGGCCACCAGGGTCTCGCGCGCCAGGTGCAGCACATCGCCCATCTGGCCCATGGCCGATTCGGCCAGGGTCATGGCATTGCGGCTGGCCTGCACCGCGCGCTGCTCAGACACCAGGCGCTGCTGGGCGATGTGCGAGCGCTCGGCACGCGCCGCCGCCGTGGGGTCGTCGCTGGGCTTGTTGACGCGCTTGCCGCTGGACATCTGCATCTGCGCGCGGCTCAAGTCACCTTGGCGCTGCTGCAGGTTGGTGATGGTGGCTTCGAAGCGGCTGGCGGTGGAGACACGCATGGCGTAGGTTCACTTGGGTTGGGTGATCGGTGCAGGGGCTCAGGGCACAGGCTCAATGCCATTGGCAGCAGGGCGCTGTCGGCGCGTTCGCCATCAACGGCCCAGCTCAAGCAAGGTGTCCATCACCGTCTGCGCGGTCTGCAGCATCTTGGCCGCGGCCTGATAGGCCTGTTGAAACTGCATCAGCTTGGCGGCTTCCTCATCGACGTTCACGCCGATCTCACTGGTCAGGGCCTCGGCAGATCGCACCGCCACCGTCTGGCTGGTAGCCTCAAAAGAGATCGCGCCCTGGGTGCGAACGCCCATCTCCGAGAGTGTTTGCGCGTAGGCGTCGGCAAAGGTCTGGCCATCGATGAGGATGCGCTCGGCCAGGGCATCAAAGGCCAGGGCATTGCCATTGCTGGCACTGGGATAGAGCGTCGGCGCCACGGCAAATTCATCGCCCAGGGCGGGCTGCGCCAGCAGCGACAGCTCAAAGCCGTTGAAGGCAATCGGGTTGCCCGCCGTCCAGGTGCCCGAGGCCTGCACCACATTGCCGGCGTTGACGATGTCATAGCCGCCCACGGCATTGGTGAAGCGCACCGTCAACGGCGCATAGGCCACCGTGGGTGCGGCCATCACCGCCAGCGAGCCGACCGCGCCGGTGCCGCTGTTGGCCAGGCTGGCCACCGCCGTGATCGGCGAGCCCGCCGCCACCGCGCGCGGGTTGCGTATCGCCAGGGCCATGCCTGCGGCGGCCTCGCTGCTGGGTTGCAGCAAGAAGCGGTCATTGGCCGCCGGCGCGGGCACGCCAATGGTCAGGCGAAAACCATCGACGACATCGCCCGAGGCCACGGCCGAGAAGACCTGGCCATCGGCCACGCGAGTGAGCTGGTAGGTGCCGGCGGTGACCGGGTCATTGACCATCAGGTACTCGCTGGCCTTGAGGGCCATGGGGTCGGTGATGGCCAGGCTGACCGAGGCCAGAGCGACATTGCTCGACGCCGGGCGCACGCGCGGCGCGCCCATCTCGAACATCGCCACACCGCTGGCGCCGGACAAGTCGATGCCAAAGGACTGCTGGGTGTTCATGGTCGTGGCCAGGCCCGCGCTCAGCACCCCCAGGCGGTTGCGCGCCTCCACCAGATCACCGTCCTGGAAAGCCAGCAGCCCGGCCAGCGCCCCCGAGCCCAACGAGCTTGAGCCCAGCGGCGTCACCTGCCCGGCGACATTGATGCCCAGGGCGATGCGTGAGGGTTCGAAATCATCTGGCCGTGCGACCAATTGGTTAGCCCGGTTGCTGAGCACCAGGTTCTGGCCACCGGCGATGAACAGGCTCATGCTGCCATCGGCGGCGGTGAGGGTGTGCACGCCGATCTTGTCGCTGATCTGGTTGACCAGCAGGTCGCGGGCATCGAACAGGTCATTGGGCGTGTGGCCCGAGCCCAGGGCATCGACGATGCGGTTGTTGAGTGTGGCCACCTGCTCGGCCAGGGTGTTGACCTCGCGCACCGAGTTCTGCACATCGCTGCGCACATTGGCCTGCAGCATGGCCACCTGATCGGCGTAGCTGCGCGCCATCGACGCCAGGTCTTCGCCGCGCGCCAACACCGCCTGGCGCGCCGACAGGTCCGCCGGCGCCGCGGCCAGATCGGAGAAGGCGTTGAAGACTTGCGTGGCGGCATTGCCCAGGCCGGTGTCGCCCGCGCCAAAAACCTGCTCAAGCTGCTGCAGCAGGGTGCTGCGCGCCGTGGCGCCGGCGGCCTCGGCGCGCGCCGAAGCGGCCTGCTGGGTGAGAAACAGATTGGCCGCCCGCGTCACCGACTGAACTGTCACGCCACGGCCAAAAAAGCCCGAACCGCTGTACTGCCCCTCGGTCGTGGTCAGCAGGGTCTGCTGGCGCGAGTAGCCCGGCGTGTTGGCGTTGGCAATGTTGTTGCTCACGGTGGTGAGCTGCGCATAGGCCGCGAACATGGCCCGCGTGCCAATGGACATCAACATCGAGGAGGACATGGCGTGCTCGCTTGGGTTTCAGTGCATGAGCCAGGCCACGGGCCGCTCAGGCCTGGCTGCGCTGCAGCCGCAGCGTGGTGTTGATGACGCGCGCCAGCTTGTCGGCATAGGCCGGGTCGGTGGCGTAGCCGGCGCGCTGCAGGCCCTGGGCGAAGCCCTTGGCATCGGCGCCCGCGGCCACCACGCCGGCGTAGCGCGGGCTGCCCTTGATGAGCTTGGCGTAATCGGCAAAGGATTCGGCGTGGCTGGCGTAGGCGCGAAACTTCTGCAGCACGCGCTGTGCCTTGCCGTTGATGTATTCGGTGGTCATGACCTCGGCCACCGCGCCCTTCCAGCTGGCGCCGACCTTGATGCCAAACAGGTTGTTCGCCGGCGTGCCATCGGCGCCCATGATTTCCTTCTTGCCCCAGCCGGTTTCCAGCGCCGATTGCGACAACATGAAGGCCGCCGGGATGCCGGTGGCGGCCTCGGTGGCCTTGGCCGCGGCGCTGTGCTGGCTGATGAAGCCGGCGGCGCTCTTCTCCGGGATGCGCGGCGTGCTGGCCGGCGCATCCATCACCGACAGGCTGTGGTTGGCGCGCGCGGTCGATGGGATGGGCCCGGGGAACAGGCCCATTTGCCGCTCCAACTGGCGCGCGATGACATCCGACAACCCGCCCGGCAGGCCCGACATCTTGCTGGCCAGTTGCGAATCCAGCATCTCGGTGCCCAGCTTGGTGGCCTCGTTGTCCATCAGGCCCGAGGCCATGGTGCTGGCGCGCATGCACTTCATGATCTCGTGCATGAACAGCGCCTCAAACTGCCTGGCGGCCTCGCGCACCGCCGTCTTCGGGTCTTTGGCGGCGCTGTGGCGCAGGCTGTCCAGGCCACGCACATCGCCGGCCAGCGATTTGTTGACGGTGCTCAGGGGGATGGCGGCCATGGTCTGTTTGAGCGTTAGATGACTTCAAGCTCGGCCTTGAGCGCACCCGCGGCCTTCATCGCCTGCAGGATGGCCAGCAGGTCTTGCGGTGTCGCGCCCAGCGAGTTCAAGGCCTTGACCACATCCGACAAGCGCGTCGCCGCGCGCAGCTGGATCAGCATGCCCGGCTGGCTGGTGATGGCGATGTCGGTCTTCTCGCTGACCACCGTTTGCCCGCCCTGCGACAGCGCATTGGGCTGGCTGATCACCGGCGTGGAACTGATGGTGACCGAGAGCGAGCCGTGCGCCACGGCGCAGTCGCTCAGCGTCACCGCCTCGTTCACCACCACCGAGCCCGTGCGCGCATTGAGCACCACCTTGGCCGCGGGCTGGGTGAGGGCCACCTGCAGGTTCTCGACATCGGCGATGAAGGCCACATGGTCCGCGCCTTGCAGCGGCAGGCGCACACGCACCACACGGCCATCAATGGCCTGTGCCGTGCCCGCGCCCTTGGCCTCGTTGATGGCGCTGGCCACGGCCCGCGCCGTGCCGAAATCATTGGCGTTGACGTCGAGCTGCAGCACGCCGTCCTCGCCCACGGTGGTGACCACCACGTCTTCGATCATGGCGCCATCGGGCACGCGGCCCGCGGCCAGGTGGTTGATCTGCACCTTCGAGCCGCCCGCCGAGGCGCCGGCTCCCCCGACGATCAAATTGCCCTGGGCGATGGCATAGACACGGCCATCGGCACCGCGCAGCGGTGTGGCCAGCAGCATGCCGCCGCGCAGGCTCTTGGCGTTGCCCGCCGAAGACACATTGATGTCGATGCGCTGGCCGCGCTGGGCGAAGGCCGGCAGCTCGGCGGTCACCACCACCGCGGCCAGGTTCTTCGGGCTCATGCTCGCGCCGGGCGGCAGGGCGATGCCGTTTTTCTCAAGAAAGGCGGCCAGGGCCTGCGGCGTGTAGGGCGCCTGGGTGGATTGGTCGCCGGTGCCGTCCAGGCCAAAGACCAGGCCAAAGCCGGTGAGCTGATTGGGCCGCACGCCCTGCACACTGGCCAGCTCCTTGATGCGCGCGGCCTGGGCCGGCCACCACAGTGCGGCGCTGGCCATGAAGACGGTGAAGAGCACGGTCCAGCGCATATAGCGTTCGGCTTTGCGGCGTGTCATGGCAAGGGTGACTAAGGTGTTAGGTGGATGGCCTGTTTGCAACGGACGCGAGCGTTGCTCAGATCGGCATCAGGTTCATGAAAAAGCGCCCCAGCCAGCCCATGGACTGCGCCTCGGCCTGCTGGCCGCGGCCGCGCTGCTCGATGCGCACATTGGCAATCTGCGTGCTGGGCACCGAATTGCCCGGCGCTATGGCGCGCGGATCGACCTGGCCGGAGAAGCGCAGCACATCGACATTGGCGTTCACACCGATCTGCTTTTCGGCGGCGATCACCAGGTGGCCGTTGGGCAGCACCTGCACCACCACGGCGGTGATGGTGCCGGAGAAATCATTGCTGTTCTCGGTCGTGCCCTTGCCCTCGAACTTGCTTTCCTGGCTGCCTGCTACCGAGGCCTTGCCCAGCGAGTTTTTCGACAGCAGCGGCAAGGCGCTGAGGCCGGCGTCCAGGCTGGAGTTCTTGCCCACCGAGCTGGTCGAGCGCTGCACCGCGCTCACCTTCTCGGCGATCTGCACGGTGAGCGTGTCGCCCACCAGGCGGGCACGGTAGTCCTCGAACAGTGGGCGGTAACGCTCGGGCTGGTAGATGGCGCCATTGGCCGCCTTGGCCTTGGTCGGCGCCAGCGGGATGGCCACGGCATTGGTCGGCTGCACCAGCTCCACCTCGGGCAGACGGGCCAGGGTTTGGCATGCGCTCAGTCCCGCCAGCAACACCACCATGATCGCCACCCTGCAGGCCTCAGTGGCTTGCGGCAGGACGCTGCGTTTGCCCATTGCTTTTCCCAAGCACGCTGCTGCGGCCATCACAACTGCGACAGCCGCTGCAACATCTGATCGGCCGTCTGTATGGCCTTGGAGTTGATCTCATAGGCGCGCTGCGTCTGGATCATGGCCACCAGCTCTTCCACCGCATTGACATTGCTGGTCTCGACGAAGCCCTGGGTCAAGGTACCCAGGCCATTGGCCCCGGGCGCACCCGCGGCCGGGTTGCCGGAGGCGGCGGTCTCGGTGTATAGGTTCTCGCCGCGCGGATCAAGACCGGCCGGGTTGATGAAGCCGGCGAGCTGGATCTGGCCGAGCGACTGCGGTGTTGTCTGGCCCGGCAGCAGCACGCTGACCGTGCCATCGGCACCTATGGTCAGTGATTCCGGCTCGGCATTGGCCGGCACGGTGATGGGCGGCTGCAGCACATAGCCGCCGCTGGTGACCAGCTGGCCGGTGGCGTTGCGCTGAAACGAGCCATCGCGCGAGTAGCCATTGCTGCCGTCGGGCAGTTGCACCTGAAAAAACCCACTGCCCTTGATCGCCATATCCAGCTTGGAGCCGGTCTGCTGCAGATTGCCCTGGGTGAAGTTGCGCGACATGGCCACCGAGCGCACGCCCAGGCCCAGCTGCAAACCCGTGGGCAGGGCCGTTTGCCCCGCGGCATTGGCACCCGGCTGGCGCAGGGTCTGGTACATCAGGTCCTCGAACACCGCGTGGCCGCGCTTGTAGCCATTGGTGGCGGTGTTCGCCAGGTTGTGCGAGATGGCGTCCAGCTGGGTTTGCTGGGCTTCCATCCCGGTCTTGGATATCCACAGTGAGCGGATCATGGCCGTGCTCCGAAGCAATCGCCCCGCAGGGCATCTGAGGGGTGATGCTTTCGATGATCGCGGCAACTTGAGCCTGCCCATGATGCGAAAAGCGCCGCAGTTGCGGCGCTTCTTTGGGCTGGAGCTGGCAATGTGCCCTTCGCTGCGAGCCAGACTATTGAACAGTGTGCGCGCTAAGATGTGTACTCTGACCCAAGAAGGTACACAGCATGCGTACAAACATCGAAATCGACGACAAGCTCATGAAAGACGCCTTGATGGCGACCGGAGCGAAGACAAAGCGTGAGGCTGTTGAACTCGGACTCAAGACCCTCGTACAACTGCGTGCGCAGGAGAAGGCCAGAGCTCTGAAAGGCAAGATCACCTGGGAAGGTGATCTGGACAGCATGAGGACGGACAAGTGATTCTGGTCGATTCCTCGGTTTGGATTGCCTACTTCCGCTGCGCGGATACGCCGCAGGTGGCACTGCTTGACGCCTACCTAGGGACCAGCCGCCTTGCAGTGGGCGACTTGATAGCCGCTGAAGTCTTGCAAGGCGTGCGCGACGAGCGGCAATTCAAGCTGGTGAAGAAAACCTTGGATGCGTTTCATCACGTCGACCTGGTTGGCTACGATCTCGCCGTGCGGGCCGCGGCGAACTACCGCACGCTCAGAGCGCGTGGGGTCACGATCCGCAAGACCATCGACACACTCATTGCCACCTACTGCATTGAGAGTAAATGGACGCTGCTCCATGCGGACCGCGACTTCGAGCCGTTCGCCGTGCATCTCGGACTCAAGCTCGCGTATTCGGAAACCTAAGCCTAAATCCCCAGGAGCTTGGTCGCCGCCTGCTCTTTTTCCTGCACGCTTTGCAGCATCTTCATCTGCTGCTCAAACTGCCGCGCGGCGCTGATCATGGCCACCATGGCCTCGACCGGGCTGACGTTGCTGCCTTCGAGCGCGCCGTCCTGCACGCGGGCATTGGGGTCGCCCGGCAAATCTTCGGCGGCGCGAAACAGGCCATCGTTGCCGCGCGTCAAGGGCGCCTCGGGCGTCACCAGTTTCAGCCGGCCGATCACCTGCGGGCGGCCACTGCCAATGGTGGCGTTGACCGTGCCATCGCTGCCGATCAACACCTCGGCATGGGCCGGCACGGTGATGGGGCCGCCATCACCGGTCACGGGCAGGCCGCCGCGGGTGATCAACTGCCCTTCACTGTCCACATCCAGCGCGCCGGCACGGGTGTAGGCCTCGGTGCCATCGCGCGCCTGCACGGCCAGCCAGGCACCCCCTTGCAGGGCGACATCGAGCTTGCGGCCGGTGGTCTGGATGGGGCCGGCATCGGGGTTGTAGCCGGGGGTGGATTCGAGCGCATAGACGCGCGTGCTGGCGCCGTCGCCGCGCACGGGCACGGCGCGAAAGGCGGTGAGCTCGGCACGAAAGCCATTGGTTGAGGCGTTGGCCAGGTTGTGCGCCAGCACCTCCTGGCGCTGCATCGTCGCCTTGGCGCCGGCCATCGACAGATAGATCAGACGGTCCATGGCGGTATCGGGTCAGTACACGGTGTGACGTTCTGCTAACACGTTACTTGAGGTTGACCATTGTCTGCAGCACCTGGTCCTCGGTCTTGATGCTTTGCGCATTGGCCTGGTAGGCGCGCTGGGCGACGATCATGTTGACCAGCTCCTTGGTGAGATCGACGTTGGATTCCTCGAGCGCGCCGGACTGCAGCGCGCCCAGGTTGCCCTGGCCCGGCGGGCCGATGATGGCGTCGCCCGAGGCGCTGGTCGAGGCCCAGTTGTTGCCGCCCAGTGGCGCCAGGCCCTGGGCATTACGGAAATTGGCCATCACCACCTGGCCCGAGGCCTTGCTCTGGCCGTTGGAGTACTGCGCATTGATGATGCCTTCCTTGTCAATGCTGATGCCAATCACCTGGCCGGGCGCGTAGCCGTCCTGCAACAGGTCGGTGACCGAGAAGGCCGCGCCGAACTGGGTGGCGCCGCTCAGGTCAAGCGATACGCCGGTGATGGGCAGGGAATTGCCACCGCCCGTCAGCACCACGCTGGGCACCGTGAAGGTGATCGGCCCCGCCGGGTTGGTCAAGGTCCGGCCATTGGCGGCGAAGGTCATGCCGGTCTGCGTGGCCAGGGGTGCGGCCGGCGTGCCCGACAGCGGCACGCCATTGACCGTGGCGTACATGTCCCAGGTGTCGTCGGCGGTCTTCTGGAAGTAGAAAGTCAGCGCCACCTCCTGGCCCTTGTCGTCGAAGACGCTGATCGAGGTGGCGTTGTTGTAGGTCTTGGCGTCCTTGAAGTCGATCGCCAGGACCGCACCCGGCCCGGTCACCGGCTGCCTGGAGTCGACGTTGAACTCCAGCGTGACCTCGCTGGTGGCTTGGGGCACCACGCCGGCGGTGGGCAGCTGCAGCGGCAGCACGGTGGAGGGGATGATGGTGCCGTCGATGGCGGCCGAATAGCCCAGCAACTGGTTGCCCGCACCGTTGACGATGTAGCCGCTCTTGTCAAGGTGGAACTGGCCGTTGCGGCTGAACACCGTCCGGCCGTCGTCGGCGAGCTGGAAGAAGCCGTTGCCGTTGATCGCCAGGTCGAGGTTGCTGTCGGTGGTGGTGATGCTGCCCTGGCTGAATTGCTGCACCACGCCGGTCACGGCCACACCGATGCCCGCCGCGGTGCCACCGCTGCCCACGGCGTTGGCGAAGAGGTCGCCAAACTCGGCGCGCGCGGCCTTGCTGCCGTAGGTGTTGGCGTTGGCGATGTTGTTGCCAATCACGCTGAGGTTCTTGGCGGTGGCGTTGAGGCCGGAAAGTCCTTGCTGGAATGACATGGGGGCTCCTGTGTGAAAACGATGCGGGGTTCTGAAATGCGTGTGGGCAGCGCTCGCCTACTGAGCCACGCCCTTGACCTGGCTGTAGGCCACGCTGCCGGCGTTGACCAGTTCGAGCGTGAGCCCACCCTTGTCCATGAACACCGAGTCGACTCGGTCGCTGATCAGCCGGGTGGCGGCCACGGCCTCGCCCTTCTGCGTGGCACTGATCTCGAAGCTCATGCCCTGCACGCCGGCGGTGGCGGCCTTCCAGGTGTAGGTCTGGCGCCCGGCCGGCAGCGCGCCCAGGTCGATCGAGTCGATCACCTTGCCGTCGGCGCTCTTGATGGTGGCCACCACCGAACTGGCGGGACCGGCCAGATCGAAGCCGGCGGTGGTGTTGCCCTTGTCGTCGAGCAGCAGCCGGTGGCCCTCGACCAGCACGCTCTTGCCCACCAGCGTTGCGGCCTCCAGCGATTGCATCTGCAGCATCGAGGAGTTCACCGAGGCCATCGTGGCCGCCAGCTTGTCGATGCCGCTGACCGTGCTGATCTGCGCCATCTGCGTGGTGATCTGCGCGTTGTCCATCGGGTTGAGCGGATCCTGGTTCTGCATCTGCGTGACCAGCAGCTTCAGGAAACGGTCGCTCTGCTCCTGTGCGCTGGCCAGTGCCGTGGCGGCCGCCTTGGGTGTCGCGGCAGCGGCCAGCAAGGGATTGACGGTGGCACTTGTCACAGTGCTTGAGACAGTGGGGGTAATGGCCATCGGGCGCTCCGGTTCAGGTGTGCAGCAACTCAGGATTGACCCAGCTGCAGGGTCTTGAGCAGCAGGCTCTTGGCGGTGTTCATCACCTCGATGTTGTTCTGGTAGGAGCGCGAGGCCGAGATCATGTTGACCATCTCCTCCACCGGGTTGACATTGCTGTAGGTGACATAACCTTGCTCGTCAGCGGCCGGGTGTTTGGGGTCGTGCACGCGCCGCCCTGGCGTCGCGTCTTCCACGATGTCGGCCACACGCACGCCGGCAGCGCCCACCTCGCCCATCAGCGTGGTCTGGAACACCACATGCCGCGCCCTGTAGGCCTGGCCATCGGGCCCGGCCACGGTGTCGGCATTGGCCAGGTTGGAGGCCACGGTGTTCAAGCGCTGGCTTTGCGCGCTGGCGGCGCTGCCCGAGACATCGAAAATTCTGAGCATGGTCATTTCGTATTTTCGTTAGCGGTGGGGGGCTCAACAGCGGTAGAGGGCTCAACCCTGGTTGTGGCTCTTCATGGCATCAAGCATGGAGCGCACGCTGCCGTTGATGAAGCGCAAGGTGGCCTCGTACTTCACGGCGTTGTCGGCAAAGCTGTGGCGCTCGCGGTCCAGATCCACCGTGTTGCGGTCGAGGCTGTCCTGGGCATAGCGTGCATACAGCAGCTCGGGCTCGTCGCGTGCGCCTGAAACGGTGGACATGTGCCCGGCTTGCGTCACGGCCAGGATGCCGGGTGCGGCGGCTTGCCCAGAGGCTTGCCCAAAGGCTTGCCCACTTCGACCAGCAGCGCCCTCGCCCGCCGCATGACCGGTGGCCTCGCGCAAGGCGCGGGCAAAGTCCAGGTCGCGCGCCACATAGCCAGGGGTGTCGGCGTTTGCAATGTTGCTGGCCAGCAGGCGCTGGCGCTCGGCGCGCAGCACCAGGGCCTGGGATTGGAAATCAAGGGCTTGCGTCAATCGTTGCATCGGGGTCACCTTGTGGGTCCGCCTTGGCTGCTGGCGGAGGGAGAAGGCCGGCGTCCATTGTTGGCAGGCGGGCCCTGCGACAGCGGCATGAACAGCGCACGCTTCGCCCTGCAATTCCAGCCACCGGGCACAACGGTCGCGGGACAACATGCCGGGCATGAAGCCCAGCCTCGCCCAGACCACTGCCACGGGGTGGCACCACGTCTGCCGTGCATCGGCGCGGCGGGGACGGATTGCAACGGGCTGGACCGCAATGCGCTGGGCAGCAACGGGCTGCTCAGTGATGTTCCTGGCAAGCCTGTGGTCCGTACCGGCCGCAGCGCAACAGCCGGACCCAGCCGGTGCCAGCAACCCCCTTGACCGCGGCATGGCCGAGCAATTGCAGCGCCTGGCGCGCGAATCGGCCCATGCCAGCTGGGGGCCGACGCCGGCCTCGGCACGCGTCGAAGTGGAGCTGGGCCAGCTCGATCCGCGCCTGAGCCTGGCGCCATGTCAACACATCGAGCCCTACTTGCCCACCGGCGTACGGCTGCTGGGCAAATCGCGCGTCGGCCTGCGCTGTTTGCAGGGCAGCGTGCGCTGGAATGTCTACCTGCCGGTGACCGTCAAGCTGATGGCACGCTCACTCGTCACCAGCACCGCCCTGCCCGTGGGCACGGTGCTGCGCGTGCACCACCTGGCCGAGGCCGAGGTCGATCTGGCCGCCAGCACCGACCCCGCCATACAGCAGCCCGACGCGGTGCTGGGCCGCACGCTGGCCCGCACCTTGGCCGCCGGCCAGGCGCTGCGCCAGGGTGATCTGAAGCTGCGCCAGTGGTTTGCCGCGGGCGATGTGGTGCGCGTGATTGCCACCGGGCCGGGCTTTGCTGTCAGCGCCGAGGGCCTGGCGCTGAGCCCAGGGGTGGAAGGCCAGCGCGCCCGGGTACAGACCGAATCGGGCCGCATCGTCACGGGCATGCCGGCCGGCGAGCGCCGTGTGGAGCTGCGCTTGTGACCCGGCCAGCACCACGTTGCGCCCCCGCAATCCGGGGGCGGGCTGGCCGCGCCCGCGCCAAAGCCCTAAAGTCCCGCCGCATCGGGCCGATACCCCTACATGTTGAAAAGCTTCGATTCCCTGACCTGCCCCGCTGGAGTGCACCATGAAACTCTCATCCATTGAAAACAAGGCCGCCCTCAGCCCCACAACGGCTGAGCGCAAGACCGCGGGCAGCGCCGGCAAGGCAAGCGCTGCTGAAGCCAGTGCCAAGGTGGAGTTGTCCACCGCAGCGCTGACAGGCGCTGAGGCCTCGGCCCAGGTGTTTGACGCCGCCAAGGTGCAGCGCATCAGCGACGCCATTCGCAGTGGCCAGTTCAAGATCAATGCCGAGGCCATCGCGGACAAGCTGATCGCCAACGCCGAAGAGTTGCTCGGCCCGGCAAACAAGTCCTGACCGCTGCACCACCATGCCCCTGCCCATGCCGCCAGCAAGCACGCCCGCCGCCGAGATGGAGCGCCTGGTCGACGAGGTCGAGCTGCGGCTGGCGGCCCTGGCCCTGGCGGTACACGGGCGCGACAGCCACGCCATCGAGCTGCAGGCCAGCGAGCTGCACCTCAGCCTGACACGCGCGGTTGAAGGCTTTATGCACGCCGCACGCCACGGTGGCGTGCCTGAGCGCATGCGCCGCCGTCTGGCCCGCGCCAGCGCCAGCGTGGCCAGCCAGCGCGAGAGCCTGGCGCGCGCCACGGCCGCACTGGACAGGGCCATCGAGGTGCTGATGCCAGCGCCCGTGGCGGACCCGCTGTATTCGGCCAGCGGCCTGCCAGGCAGCAGCGGCCGCCGGGGTGGGGTGCTGCGCGCTTGACGCCTCTGCGTTGACGCTGCGCTGCGCGTCGGCGCGACGCCAAAATGAAAACGGCCCGCAATAGCGGGCCTTTTCAATCGTCACCCGCTGTAGCGGGCCTCGGGCATCCGGATCACCGCCGACCTGAATCGGCGATGCCTTCAGCCGCGCTACCAATCCCTCAACTTCGCCCTCAGCCTGGCAATCGACTGGCTGTGCAACTGGCACACCCGGCTCTCGGTGACCTTGAGCACGACGGCGATTTCCTTGAGGTTCATGTCATGCTCGTAATACATGCTCATCACGTACTGCTCGCGCTCGGGCAGGTTTTTGATGGCCTCGACCAGGGCCTCGCGCATGCGCACATCCTTGAGCATGGCCAGCGGGTTGGCGGCGGCGTCGGCCACATGCCGATCCAGGTAGTCGTCATCGCCCTCGGCACCGGACATGTCCTCCAGGTAGATGAGCTGGGTGCCGCGCACCTTGCCCAGGAGCTCCTGGTAGTCCACCAGGCCCAACCCCAGCTCCTTGGCGATTTCACCCTCGCTGGGGGCGCGACCCAGGCGTTGCTCAAGCCGATGCACGGCGGCCTCGATCGAGCGCTGATGGCGCCGGTCGCCGCGACTCATCCAATCGTTGCCGCGCAGCTCATCGAGCATGGCGCCTCGAATGCGTTGGGTGGCAAAGGTCTCGAACTGCACGCCCTGCTCCTTGTCGAAGCGCGACAGCGCGTCCGACAGGCCAATCATGCCGACCTGGATCAGGTCATCGATTTCGACATTGGCCGGCAGCTTGGCGATCATCTGGTGGGCCAGGCGGCGCACCAGCGGGCTGTACTGCTTGAGCAAGGCGTTGGGGTCAAGGTGGCCCTTGGCGGTGTACATGGGCATTGCTGCGGACGAATCAGTTCGCATGGCCGAGAGCCTCATAGGTGGTGGAGAAGGCCCTGGCCGCGGGGGCCAGGGCTGGCCGGCTGACAGGCCGGCGCAGTTCAATGCAATGCTCAGGCTGCCGCAACTGGGCCAGCGCCAATGCCATGAGCGCCGGCCCAGGCGGCTGGCGCTCGTCCTCGCCCGGGTCGGCCAGGGCCCATTCGCCCACGGCAGCGCCCAGGAATCGATCGGCACAACTGGCCAGTCGATCGGCGACGCGCGCCATGTGAGGGTGCTCAGCGGCCGCGGCCAGGAGCAGGTCAAAGACCATCACGCCCAGGCCCTGGTTCACCAGCTTCATGGCGGCGTAGGCATGGGTCAGGCTGTCGCTGCTGTCGTCGGCCACCAGGATGGGGCGCGGCATGCGCCCGGCAAACAAGCGCGTGATGTCGGTGGCGCCGGCATGCACCAGCACCACATCGGCCAGCGGTGCGGCCTGGCCCATGGCGGGCAAGAAGCCCGCCGTCGAGCCACGGCTGTCCAGCCATTGCAGCGGCAGCCCTCGGGCGGCAATGAAGGACACCTGGCGCGACAGTGGCTCGATGCAGGCCGATAAGTCCACCGCGGCCAGCTCTTGTGGCGCGCCCGCGGTATCGGCCGCATCGACCACCAGGGTGTGCAAGCCGCGCTCGGCCCAGGCCGCGCACAGGCGCTCCATGGCCAGGCCGCCAAAGGCCACATGGGGGTTGTGCAGCAGGGCCACAAAGCGCTGTTGTGGCGTGGCGAACATTCGCCGCAGGCCGTCGGCCTGGTCGTGTTGAAGGGCCGATGAGGCGGGTTTGGCCATGGTCTCAGGCCTGCAGTTGAGCAGTGGCCTGGGCCATGCTCACCGCATGGCGGCCGGCAAACATCAGGTTCACCTCACCGGCATCGAGCCGCCAGGATGAGCTGCCGCCACCACGCATGGCACGCTGCACCAGGGCGGCGGCCGAAAGCCGGTGCCAGTCCTCCGGCACGCGCTGGCCATTGGCCACGCCAATGACCTTGCAGCGGTGGCGAATGATGGCGTCCAGCGCCGGGCCCAGCTTCACGGCCTCGTCGAGCTTGGAGACGATGACGCCACGGCAACTGACCGCACCGTAGGCCACCATCACGTCCTCCACCGTTTCACCCTGGGCCGCGGCGTTGATGACCAGCAGCTTCTGAATGGCGCTGTGCGACAGCATGGCCAGCAGCTCGCGCGTGCGGCTGTCATGCTGGGCCATGCCGGCGGTGTCGATCAGCACCATGCGTTTGCCTGATAGCAACTGCAGCAGGTCATCGAGCGAGGCGCCGTCGTGCGCGGTGTGCACCGGCACGCCCAGGATGCGGCCATAGGTGCGCAGCTGCTCATGCGCGGCGATGCGGTAGGCGTCCAGCGTGATCAGGCCCAACTGGCTGGCGCCATGGCGGGCGGCAAAGGCCGCGGCAATCTTGGCGGTGCTGGTGGTCTTGCCCACGCCGGTGGGGCCGATCAGGGCGAAAACGCCACCGCTGTCCTCCAGCGGGGCATCGGCCTCATCGGTATGCACATTGCGCTCCAGCACCGCAGTGGCCCAGGCCAGCTCATCGGCCTCATCGGCGGGCAGGCCATGCACCACCTTGCGGATCAGGGCCGGCGACAGGCCGGTGTCCAGAAGCTTCTGCGCCAGCTCGGCCTGGCGTGGGTTGCGCTGCAGCTTTTCCATGAAGGCCAGCATGCCGAAGCGCTCTTCGATCAGGCCCTTCATCGAGCGCAGCTCGTCCAGCATTTCACTGTGGTCGCGCTGCGCCTGGGCCTTGGCCTGTGCGCTGGGCTGCGCATTGACCATGGGGTTAGGCCAGGCCCTGGGTGGCGGCGGCACGGCGATGCCCTGCATTTCGTCGCGCAACACGGGCAGGTCTGGGCGTGCGGCAGCGCCGACGCGCAAGCCTGGTGTGCCGGGCATGGTGGGTGCGGCGCTGGCCGGCAGCGCCGACGCCAGCCTTGAGCCAGCGGCCTGGTCGAGCTCACTTTGCCGACGCTTGAGCATGCGATCACGCACATAGTCCTGGAAGGTCAGCGTGCTCATGCTCAGGGTCTGCACATCGTCTTCGACCGGGCCGAGCGACTGGTGCAGCACCGGTGGCGCGCGCCGCAACGGCGCTGCAGCAGGCGCGCTGGCCGCCGCCGCCCGCTGGGTAAACGCCGTGCTGCCCGCCAGGGCCGCAGCGTCGGCCGCGGCCTCGATCTGCTGCATGCCCTCAGGCGCCATGGCCAGCACCTCCACGCCCTGGGCGCCGGGGCGGGTGGACAGCACCACCGCGTCGGCACCAAAGGCATGGCGCACCTGGGCCAGGGCCTCTCTTGAGGTGCGGGCGGTGAAGCGTTTGATGTTCATGCCGTGGCTCCTATCACTCGGCCTATGCGGATCGAATGCGTTTCAGGGATTTCGCTGTGGCCCAGCACCTTCAGGCGCGGCGCGGCGCGCTTGAGCAAGCGGGCCATGGGTGCGCGGATCAGGTCGGGCACCAGCAAGCAAGCCGGGCTGCCCAGGTCCTCCTGCTGCTGGGCGGTGGCGGCGGCCTCGCGGGTGAGGGTGTCGGCCACGCCGGGGTCGAGCGAGGCGCCATGTGGCGAGGTCAGGGCTTGTGTCACCAGGCGCTCCAGCTCGGGCTCCAGTGCAATGACATCGAGCTCGCGCAGCGGGCCGTAAATCTGCTGCACGATGACCGGCGCCAGGTGCACGCGGATGCGCTTGGCCAGCTCGCCGGCATCGGTCACGGTGCCAGCAAATTCAGCCAGGCATTCGACGATGGAGCGCATGTCGCGGATGTGCACGCCCTCTTCCAGCAGCAGCTGCAGAACCTTCTGTACGGTGGCGATGCCGACCATCTTGGGGATCACGTCTTCTATGAGCTTGGGGGCGAGTTTGGTGACATGTTCGACAAGCTGTTGGGTCTCGATGCGGCCGAGCAGCCTGGAGGCGTTCACCTGCATCAAGTGTGAAAGGTGGGTGGCCACCACGGTCGAGCAATCAACCACCGTAAATCCATTCATTTGAGCCAGCTCGCGCTGGCGCTCTTCGATCCAGGTGGCGGGCAGGCCAAAGGCCGGGTCGGTGGTGGCCGTACCGGGCAATTTGATGTTGGCCCCGCCCGGGTTGATGGCCAGGTACATGCCGGGGTAGGCCTCGCCCTCGCCCACCACGGCGCCGCGCAGCAGCACGCGGTAGAGGCTGGGCTTCAACTCCAGGTTGTCGCGGATGTGCACCGGCGGCGGCAGAAAGCCCACGTCCTGCGCAAACTTCTTGCGCACGCCCTTGATGCGGCCCAGCAAATCTCCCGAGCGCGCAGCATCCACCAGGGCGATCAAGCGGTAGCCGACCTCCAGGCCCAGGGTATCGACCGGCTGCAGATCGTCCCAACTGGCCTCGGCATTGGCCTGGGGTGTGAGATCGGCCGAGGGCGCGGGCAGCTCGTCGGCGCGCTGTGTTCGGCGGGCCAGCCACCAGGCCATCCAGCCAATGCCGCCGGCGATCAGCAAAAAGATCACATGCGGCATGCCGGGGATCATGCCTAACGCGCCAATGATGCCGGCGGTGATGGCCAGGGCCTTGGGGCTGCCAAAGACCTGGGCGCGGATCTGGCTGCCAATGTCGGTGTCCTTGCCGACGCGCGACACCACCATGGCCGCGGCCACCGAGATCAGCAGCGCCGGCACCTGCGCCACCAGGGCGTCGCCCACGGCCAGCAGGATGTAGGACTTGGCCGCCGCCTGCAGCGACAGCTTGTGATCGACCAGGCCGATGATCAGCCCGCCAATGATGTTGATGAACAGGATCAGGATGCCGGCGATGGCGTCGCCGCGCACGAACTTGCTGGCGCCATCCATGGAGCCGAAGAATTCGGCCTCTTCGCCCACTTCCAGGCGGCGGCGCTTGGCCTCTTTCTCATCAATGAGGCCGGCGTTCAAGTCGGCATCAATGGCCATTTGCTTGCCCGGCATGGCATCCAGGGTGAAGCGCGCGCCGACCTCGGCAATGCGCTCGGCGCCCTTGGTGACGACGATGAAATTGATCACCACCAGGATGGCAAAGACGATCAAGCCCACGGCGAAGTTGCCACCGATCAAGAAGTGGCCAAAGCTTTCGATCACCTTGCCCGCCGCGCCGGTGCCGTTGTGGCCCTCGAGCAGCACGACGCGGGTCGAGGCGACGTTGAGCGACAGGCGCAGCAGCGTGGTCACCAGGATGATGGTGGGGAAGGCGGCAAAGTCCAGCGGCCGCAGCATGTGCGAGGCCACCAGCATGACCATCAGCGCCAGCGCAATGTTGAAGGTGAACAGCAAATCCAGCGCCAGCGGCGGCAGCGGCAGCACCATCATGGCCAGCACCATGACGATGAACAGCGGCGCCATCAGCGCGCGCAGCACGCCGGCGCGCGGGCCGATCATGGCTTGCAGGTGGATCAGGGCCTGGTTCATTCAGTGCTCGCTCATTCGGGGCTCGATCGGGGTGTGGGTGGGGTGATGGGTGGCTGATCGGCAGGTGCTTGGGCGGGGCGGGTCATGTCAAGCCAGCACGGCGCTCAAGCCGTGGCCTTTTGCTGCGGGTCCAGATCGGCCGGCACCTCAATAGTCGGCAGATCGGCCGGCATGGCACCGCGCCCGGCCAGGGCCGCGCGCAGCTGATACACATAGGCCAGCACCTGGGCCACGGCCGAGAACAGCCGCGCTGGCACCTCGGCATCGAGCTCGGTGTGGGCAAACAACGCCCGCGCCAGGGCCGGGGATTGCAGCACCGGCACCTTGGCCTCGGTGGCCAGGTCGCGGATGCGCAGGGCGATGAGATCGGCGCCCTTGGCCACGACGCGTGGCGCGGCCATCTGGCCCTCGGTGTACTTCAGAGCCACGGCGTAGTGCGTCGGGTTCATCACCACCAGGTCGGCGGTGGGCACCGCGGCCAGCATGCGGCGCTTGGCCATCTCGCGCATGCGGGCGCGCAGCGCAGCCTTGACCTCGGCGTTGCCGTCGCTGTCCTTGTGCTCCTGCTTCATCTCCTGCACGCTCATCTTCAGCCGGCGCGCCAGCACCAGGCGCTGCAGCGGCACATCGATCAATGTCGATACCGCCAGCGCAATCAAGAGCAGGCCCAGACCCGTCAACAAAGCCTGGCTGGTGTGCACCAAGGCCGCGGCCAAGGACATGCCCAGGGCATCGTGAAACTGCGCCATGTGGCTGCTGAGGTAGGCCCCACCAATGACCCCCAGCACCAGGGCCAGCACACAGGCCTTGACCAGCATGCCCAGGTTCGCGCCCGAGAGCATGCGCCCCAGGCCGGCCAGCGGATCGAGCTGGCTGAACTTCGGGCTCAGCGGCTGCAGGGTGAAGTTCCAGCCGCCCACGGCCACGCCAGAAGCAATGGCCAGCAGTGCCACGACCAGGCCCATGGGGGCGACGATGCCGATGAAGGCCAGGGCCAGCTCGCCCAGGCGCTGCTGCATGAAATCGGCCTGGGCCATGTCGCGCGCATTGAAGCGCAGACCGACATCGACGATGCGCTGGCTGCCCGACAGCAGCCAGGGCGCCGCGGCCACCAGCACCACACCACCGCCGCCCACCATGGCCAGGTGGGCCAGATCGCGGGAACGCGCCACCTGGCCCTCGCTGCGGGCCTTGCGGATCTTGCGTTCAGAGGCGGGTAGGTTGCGGTCCTGGGCGTCGGCCATGGTAAGGCATGCGGGTGATGCCTTGCATGGTGCCCGCCACGCGGGAAATCTTTAGGCCGATAAGGAGGTCAAACGAAGCCCAGATTGCGCGTCGAAAAGTTACCGATGTTGGGCACCACCGTGGCCAACTGCGTGTCACTCACGCCCAGCCAACTGGCCAGCGTGGCGCCGAACTGATCAACCGAGGTGCTGGGCAGCAGGCGGCCCTGGCCGACATCGTCGGGGCCACTCACGGCCACCGCCGGCGCCGTGCCGTAATAACGCCCACCGTTCACGGCGCCGCCCAACACAAAGTGGTGGCTGCCCCAGCCGTGGTCCGAGCCATCACCATTGCTCGACAGCGTGCGGCCGAAATCCGAAGCCGTGAAGGCCGTGACCTTGTCGGCCACGCCGAGCTCGACCGTGGCGTCATAAAACGACTTCATGGCGTCGGCCACATTGGTGAGCAGGCCGGGGTGGTTGTCGGCCAGGAAGTCGTGCAGATCAAAACCGCCCATGGACACCATGAACACCTGCCGCGAGGGCCCCAGCGTGCCGCGGGCGGCAATGATGCGCGCCACCATGCGCAACTGCGAGGCCAGCGCGTTGCCGCTGGTGAAGGGCGTGGTCAGCGCCGGCAAGGCGGCCAGGGCCGCTGTCACCTGGCCCTCGGCATCGATGGATCGGCGGGTGACGCGGGTGTACTCGTCCTCAAACAGATGCGCCCGCGTCGGTGTGATCAGTGTGCGCAGCGCGGCCTGCGCCGTGGCCGAGCCGTAGAGCGCGCTGGCGATGCCGCGTATGGCCACCGCGCCGGTGGTGCTGAGCTGGTACTGCACCGCCTGCTGGCCGCTGAGAAACACCGCATTGCCGGTGACCGAGATGCAGCTGAAGACCGAGCCGCCATTGCCCGAGAGCATCAGGTCGCCCATGCGCCCGCCCCAGCCCGAGGTGGCACCCTCAGGCAGATCGGATTGCCAGGTGGACTGCTGGTCGTTGTGCGAGAACAGCTTGGGCGGCAGGGGCACGGATTTGGCCTGGTACTGCGCCAGTGTGGTCGGCTGGATCAGGGGGCCGACATTGAGCTGCACCGCCACCTTGCCGGCATCCCACAGGGTCTTGAGGTGGCCGAGCTGCGGCGCCAGGGCGTACTGCAGGCCACCGGGCAAGGGGACGGCGGAGGTCAAGGCCGTAGCGGCCAGGTTGGCCTGGGGCGTGGCGATGCCGGCGCGTATGGCGGCGTACTGGTTGTAGTGCACGTTGTCCAGCGGCACCAGGGTGTTGCCGTAGTCGTTGCCGCCATACAGGAAGATGCACACCAGGGCCTTGTAGTCGGCCGGGTTGGTGGCCGCGGCGGCCTCGCCCATCATCGACAAATTCAACGCCCAGGGGGCGGCCGAGCCGGCCACGCCGAGCAGTGCGCCGCGGCGCATGAAGGCACGGCGCGCCAGATCGGTGGGGGTGTGGATGCTCATGGGTCGCCTCACTTTTGCACCAGGTAGTCGGGGCAAGCCAGGGTCAACAACACCGCGGCATAGACCCGGTTGGCCTTGCCGGCATCGGTGCTGGCCGAAATGCTGTTGACCGCCGTGAGGACGGTCAGGCGCGTGCCCGACTGCATCTGCCCGGCGCACAGCAGTTTGTTCAAGCGGTCCACCAGCGCACCGGGGTCGGTGGCCAGTGCCAGTTCGGTTTGGTAGTTGGGCCGGATGTCGCTGTGGGTGTTGCCCACCGCGGTTTGCATGTAGTTCAGGTAGCCGGCCACGCTGCTCTCGTTGGCCAGCTGGAACTCCGGCGCGACCAGGGTTTGCGAGGCCATGGCCGTGCCGGCGGGCACATAACCGGGGCGGAAGTAATTGAACACCGAGGGCGAGCGCAGCGGGCTCTGGCCCAGGCGGGTGGCGGGATCGGTGGTGTTGCCCACGGCCCAGTCGCCCGACAGCGAGCTCGCCTTGAAGCTGCGCGCCCACTGGATGAAGCGCAGCATGGGCTCGCGCAGCTTGCCGAATTTGGGATCCGCCAGGCCGGCATCGCTACGCGCCTCTTCATCGGTGAGGATGGCGCGCACCACCGCGCCCAGGTCGCCACGCTGGCCGGCACCGTTGTTGGCAAAGACCGCCGCCACACGCCCCACATAGGCCGGGCTGGGGTTGCTGGTGACCAGGCGCTGGATCAACTGCGTGCCCAGAAAGGGCCCCACATTGGGGTGATTGGCCAGGGTGTCGAGGGCCGTCCGCAAGGCGCTGGCGCCGGGCGTGTTGGCCGGCACCGTGACCCCCAGAAAGCTGGCCGCCAGGGTGGAATGCAAGGCGCTGTTGAGCACCATTGGCTGTCGCATGGGTTCAGGCGTTAGGTCACCGCGCGGCACATTGAGGTTCCAGCCGGTGAACACGCGCGCCAGTTGCGTCACCGCGTCCTGGGTGTAGGCCTCGATGGGCTTGCCGGCGCCATCAAGCACAGGCCTGCCATCGGGATGCAGCAAGTTGACACCGATGGAGAACAACTGCATCACCTCGCGCGCGTAGTTCTCGTCCGGCACGCGCCCGCTGTTGGGGTCTTCCTTCTGGTTGCCGGCCATGTTCAGGTACAGGCCCATGGCGGGGTTCAGGGTCATGGCCTCCAGCAGCTCGCGGTAGTTGCCAAAGGCGTGATCGGCCAGCAGATCCCACCAGCCGGCCAGTTTGAACTGCTTCCAGCTGCCGGTGATGCCATCCAGGCCGACGACAAAGATCTCCGACAAGGCCAGGGTCACGCGCTGGCGCAGGCCGTCTTGCGCCGTGATCAGGCGCTGCCACACCTGGGCATCGACCCCGGTGTTCTGGTTGCGCAGCGTGACGTCGGCACCAATGCCCTTGCCCAGCAGCCAGTCCCAGTTGTCGGCAGAGGGCAGCTTTTCCATCTCGGCCGTGATCCAGGCCTGGTAGCCCAGGCTGCGCACCGAGGCGATGGCCTCGTCACTCACGCCCAGGCTGGCCTGGCCCAGATAGCGCGAGGCCTGGGCATCGCTGTAGGCATGGCGCCTGGCAAAGACCCTGGGTGTGAATTCGGTGAGCGTGCCCACCAGCGTGAGCGGCCCGCCAGACACCGGCCCGAGGATGTAGACGTTTTGCCCGTCGATGCCGAGGTAGTTGTCGGTCTCCGGGTAATAACGATAGACATACGGGGCCCAGGTCAAGTTGGGCTTGTGGCCTGAAAAGTAGGCGGCATAGGCCAGCTCGGCCCAGTCCATCAGCTCGGTGGCCGTGGCCGGCACGTCGCCCGGTGAGACCGTCAGCTCGCCGGTGGCCAGGATGCGCCGGTTGGTGAGCGCGCTGGCCTGCTGCATGAAGGCCTGGGGCAATGGGCTGTCGCCACCGCCGCCACAGGCGGCCAATGCCACCGCGGCGAGCGCCGAGGCAGCCAAGGCGGGCGCGGCTTGGGCCGCCGGCGCGGTCAGTGCCGGCGGCGCTGCCTGCAGCGGCAACAGAGCAGCGCTGCCCTGCACGCTTTGCACTGCTGTGTCTTCGAGTACTTCCATGGCGCCGGCCCCGCGAGTTTGAATGTGCCCGGCATTGTGGGCGCCAGCGGGGGGCCCGTTAACAGCGGATTTACCGGTCAAGCACCGAGCTTTACCTCGCGCAATGTTGCAAGGCTTTGTTCAAAAACCCAGGCTGGCCAGCAGGTCGTCCACTTCGCCTTGATCGGCGACGACATCGGTGCGCCCCGTGGCATCGACCACCTGGCCGTTGAGGATGCTGGCATGAACCTTGTCGCGCTGCTCGGGCGGCACCACCTGCACCAGCAGCTTGACCAGACTGGCCTCCAGATCGTTGGCCAGGGCCAGCACCTTGGCCACCACCTGGCCGGTGAGATCGTGAAAGTCCTGGGCCAGCATGATGTCGGTGAGGTGGGCATCAATGGCCTTGGTGCGGGTCTCGACATCGTCGACAAAATTGAACACCGCGCCACTGGCCACGGCCTTCACCGGGTCGGCCACCAGGGCCTGCGCCAACTCGCGGGTTTGCTGTGTGATCAGGGCATGTTCGGCCTTGGCCAGGTCGACCGAGGTCAACACCTTGTCGGCAGCCGCCGCGGTCTTGGTGGCGATGTAGCTCAGGCGACTGCGCGCATCGGGCAGCCCTTCGGCGGCACTTTGCAGTTTGGGCATGACACCGAGCTGCTGCAAGGTGTCGTGCAGCAAGCGGGTGATCGAGCCCAGTTGTTGAAAGACCTCGGGTGAGGTCGAGGCGGTCTGTGCCGGCATCAAGGCAGACATGTCTTCCATCTTCATGGCGCGCTCCCGAGCGAATGTGGGTTGTGGATATCCGGGCGCACGCTCACGCCGTAGCCGCCAGCTTTTGCATGATCTTTTGCACCTTCTCTTCCAAGGTGGCCTTGGTGAAGGGTTTGACGATGTAGCCGGCGGCACCGTTCTGCGCGGCCAGCACGATGTCTTCCTTGCGCGCCTCGGCGGTGACCATCAGCACCGGCAGGTGCTTCAGGCTGTCATCGGCCTTGATGCCCTTGAGCAGGTCAAAGCCATTCATGTTGGGCATGTTGATGTCGCTGATGACGAAGTCAAAACGCGATTGGCGCAGGGTGTTCAAGGCCACGGCGCCGTCCTCGGCCTCCCCGGCGTTGTTGCAGCCCATCTCCTTGAGCAGGCCGCGGATGATGCGGCGCATGGTGGAGAAGTCGTCAACGATCAGGAACTTCAGTTCGGTCGGTGTGCTCATGAAGGGCCCATGGGATGGTGGGTGAAACGAAGGCGTTGCCGCTGCCGTTTTATCGACCGGTGGGCGTCTGACTTGACACCAACTTTGGCTTTTCGGGTTTGATGGATGGCTCAGCATCGGCCGCTGGCACGGGCTCCACAGCCATTTGCGGCCGCAGCACATTGCCCTCGGCCTCGCGGTTCATGACGATCAGGCTGATGCGGCGGTTTTGCGGGTCCAGCGGGTCCTCACGCTTGTAGGGCACGCTGGCCGCCAAACCCAACACGCGAAGTACGCGATCTTCGGTCAGGCCGCCGGCCACCAGCTCGCGTCGCGAGGCATTGGCGCGGTCGGCCGACAGCTCCCAGTTGCTGTAGCCGCGGTCCCCGCCTGGAAAGGCCTGGGCATCGGTGTGGCCTTCCAGAGTCAAACGGTTGGGCACCTCGATCAACACCGCGCCAATGGCGCGCAGCAGCTCGCGCATATAGGGTTTGACCACGGCGCTGCCGGAATCAAACATCGGCCGCGCCAGCTCGTCGACGATCTGTATGCGCAGGCCATCGCGCGTCATGTCGAGCTTGATCTGCGAGGCGTATTGCGACAGCTTGGCGTTGTTGCGCAGCTCGCTTTCCACCTGGTCCTGCAGCTCCTTCAACTTGCCGGCCTCGGCGCGCTGCTGCTCTTCCTTGAGCCGGCGCAGGTTGTAGGTGGTCTTGTCGGGCTCGGTCTGGCCGCGCTTGACCTGGCCGCCGCTGCGGGTGATGTCGTCACCGCCGCCTTTGACCAGGCTGGAGGAGTCGCCTGAGCCTGAGCCGCCATTGAGCATGGCCACTTTCATGGGCGACTGAAAGTAGTCGGCGATGCCCTTCTTGTCGCCCTCGGTGGTCGAGCCCAGCAGCCACATCAGCAGGAAGAAGGCCATCATGGCCGTCACAAAGTCGGCGTAGGCGATCTTCCAGGCGCCACCGTGCACGGCGTGGCCGCCCTTCTTCACCCGCTTGATGATGATGGGCTGGAGCTTTTTGGCATCCCCTGCCATCTATTCCCCCCCCCGAAGCGCCTGCGGCGCTTCCCCCCCAGGGGGGCGCCGCCAGTGGCCCGGCAAAGCCGGTTCCACGGCGTCCCCTTGGATGGTTCCGCGGCTGTGTCGCTGCCTCGGCCGCTTCGTGATTGATCGCATCACTTCTTCTTCACGTGGGCTTCCAGCTCGCCGAAGGTGGGGCGGTCACCGGAGTACAAAACCTTGCGGCCAAACTCAATGGCCACTTGCGGGGCGTAGCCCTGCATGCTGGCCAGCAGGGTGGTCTTGATGCACTGCAGTTCTTTGCCAGCGTCTTCGACCTTTTGTTCGAGCAGACCACCCAGGGGCTCGACAAAGCCGTAGGCCAGCAAGATGCCCAGGAAGGTGCCGACCAGGGCCGAGGCGATCATCCCGCCCAGGATGGCCGGGGCCTGGCCGACCGAGCCCATGGTGTTGACCACGCCGAGCACGGCCGCCACGATGCCGAAGGCCGGCAGGCCACCGGCCAGGCGGGCGATGGCGGCCACCGCGGCATGCTCTTCGGCGTGGTGGGTGTCGATCTCGCTGTCCATCAGGCTTTCGATCTCATGAGCATTCAAATTACCCGAGACCATCATGCGCAGGTAGTCGGTGATGAACTCGGTGACATGGTGGTCGTTGCCCACGATGGGGTACTTCTGGAACAGCGGTGAGCTGTGCGGATCTTCGACATCCTTTTCGATCGACATCAGGCCTTCCTTGCGCGCCTTTTGCAGGATGTCGAACATCAGCGCCAGCAGCTCCATGTAACGCGCCTTGCTGAACTTGCTGCCCTTGAAGCACTGGCCCAGGCCCTTGATCGAGGCCTTGATCACCTTCATCTGGTTGTTGGCCAGGAAGGCGCCCGCGGCGGCGCCAAAGATGGTGATCATCTCGAAGGGCAAGGCTTTCAAGATGACGCTGATGTTGCCGCCGTGCACGATGTACACGCCGAAGATGCAAACCATTGCCAGGAGCCAGCCGATGATGACAAACATGGTGTAGAGGCTATTCCGCGATAGGTGCTGCGTCCGGCCCAAGGCGGGCTGGCGTACTGGGGGATTTATCGGCCGGCCGGCCCGGGGGTTGAGCCACAACATCGGTGCCAATGCGGTACAGCCACACCAACTTGCCCTCAGCGCCAGGCAGCTGGGCGTCGGCTTGGCGCCCGGGCACTTCAAATTCAAGGCTGGCCAACCAGGCGCCCGGGCGCATTTGCGTCTGCGCCTTGGCCATCGCCCGGGCCATGCTCTCCGGGCGCTGGAACAGGTAGACCAGGTCGTAGGCCTGCCAGTGCAGCAGCCACATGTCGCCCTGGCGCACCCGCGCCTTGGGGCAGCGCCAGGCGGCCAGCGCGCGCAGCGGCCAGCTGCGCTCTATGCCCTCGATGGCCGCCTGCGGCAGGGCCAGTTGCAGCGCTTGAAGGCCATGGCCCGCTCCGCAGCCGGCATCGAGCGCGCGGGCCTTGGCGGGCAGGCCCGTGGCCTGCATCAGCCCCGCCAGGGCCTTGATCGGTGTCGGATACAAGGGCGCGTCGCGCCAGGCGCGCAGCGGGTAAAGCAGCAGCAGGGCCAAGGCCGGCAGCAGCCACCACACCGGCGTCACGCCATGGGCCAGGCCCGACAGCAGCAGCGACAGCACGAAGCCGCCGAAGATGAACAACCGCCGCCAGGCCACGCGTGAGCCGGCCCAGGCCAGCACCGCGCTAAGGCACACACTGCACGCCAAGGCAATGCCGTGGCCCTGCGGCAGCAGCGCACGCAAGACCACCCAGGCCAGGGCCCAGGCCAGCAAGGCTGGCAGGGGCCAGGGCACAGGCCAAGCTGCCAGCGCGACTCTGATCATGGCGATGAGTGTGGGCCGGCCGTGGCCACCACGGTCTCGAAATTAAGGCTGGTTTTCCGGCTACGGCAGCCTGAACGCTTCAGCGCAAGGCCAGCAGTTGCTCGTGCGGCGGGCGCACCTTCACGGCGCTCGCATTCAGCGCGCACTTCACGGCGTAGCGCTTGTCCAGGGTGTCGCGCACCGTGGGCACGCCCATGGGCGAGCCACTGGCCGACACCAGAGAGGCCACCACCGGCAAGTTGGCCCGCGGCCCGCGGGCAATGACGATGGCCATCTCGCCATTGGCGAGCTGCACGAAGCTGCCCGGCGGGTACAGGCCCACCGATTTGAGCAAGGCCGCGCCGATCTCATCGGGCGTGCCACTGGCCCCCAGACAGGCCTCGCGCGCAGCCTGCACCGGCGACATCGGCGCGCGCGACTGTCGCTTGCTCAATTTGGCCGCGAAGACATCGACCCGGCGCAGCACCCTGGCGGCGCGCTGCGCCTCGTCGAGCTCAGCCAGTGGTCTTTGCTTGTTGCTGTCGTCGTGGTGGGCACGCACCACCTCGATCCAGATGGGGTCGGCCACACCGGCCTCCTGCAGCAGCTGGGCCGAGGCCTGGGCGTGGCCGTTGATCCCGGCGCGCATGGCGGTGGTGATCATCGGGTCACCCGCGGCCAGGGCGTCTTGCAGCTTGCGCATCGAGGCATTCATGGTCAGCGCGGCCATGTCCAGGCTGCCCACCAGCGCCTCACTCCAGCCTAGGGTGCGCGCAGATTCGCGGGCGATCACCATGCACAGCAGGCCATGGTGGGTGCTGTAGCGCTCGGTGGAGTGGCCGGCCGTGAAGATCAGGTGGTAAAGCGTGGCATCCAGGCGGCGCTCAAGCAGCCGTGAGGCGCGCTCATGCACGGCCATCAGGCGTGCCATCCAGGCCGTGTCGGGCCGCATGTCGCGGATGGCGCCATCGAGCACCATGGCCAGCTCGTTCCACTGTTCCAGAAAGCCCTTCTCGCGCACCCCGGGCTTGTCCTTCTCGGCCTCGGCGGGGCGGGCGTTGGCAATGTTCTTCAGCGACTCGTTCTTCAGCACCATGGTCGACATGGCGCCGTTCAGGCGCCGCCGCCACTCGCTGGATTCGGTCTCGTCGGCAAACAGCTCCGCGGCCTGCAGCTCGGTCAGCAACTCGGCGCGATCCAGGCGGGCACCCGCGGCCAACAGCAGCCGGCCCGTGCCGTCGCGCACCCCGAAGGGCAGCGCCTCATTCAGACGCAAATACTGTCTGGAAAACGGAATCAGGGTCACGTGCAACTCTTGGCGAATGCCTCAAAACGGAGGCCTCAAGGGCTTGAGGCTGACAGCACTATCGGCAATCCCCCGGCGGGGCTGAAGCCGAGCGCCAAAGAAAAAAGGCGGACCCCGTGAGGGACCCGCCTTGAAAGCACATTGGATGTGCTAGGAGGAGACAACCGTTGCAGCGTTCACACGCTCATGATCTGTATCGGACCACAAAGTTCACCGCTGTAGGCCAGCGCTCGATGTGATTCGTGAAAGGCTGGGCACATTCAGTGGGCGGCGACCGGCTCCAGGGCACTGCCCGATGCAATGGCCGTGATCGCCTCGACCGACTCCAGTGCCGAGCTCAAGCGAATGGATCCGGCATTGCGGCCCTTGCCGGCGCGCGCAGGTGGGTTGCACAGGCCGCAGACATAGTGCCGCGCAATCTCGTGCGGATGGGTCACGAAGTGGCCACCGCATTTGCTGCAGGGTGTCATGGTCAACATGCCGTTGTCGACAAACTTCACCAGGCGCCAGGCGCGGGTCACCGACAACTGCGGCTCCAGCCCCTGCGCGCCGACTTGCTCGATGTAGAGCTTGTAGGCCTTGATCACGGTCTCGATCTCATCGAGCTCGGCCACCTTGTTCAGGTACTCGTGGATGTTGAGAAACAGGCTGGCATGGATGTTGGGCTGCCAGGTCATGAACCAATCGGTGGAGAACGGCAACTGCCCCTTGCTCGGGCTGCGCCCGGCGACCTCTTTGTACAGGCGCAACAAGCGCTCATAGCTCAGGTCGGTTTCGCTCTCCAGCACTTGCAGGCGGGCGCCGAGCTTGATGAGCTCCACCGCGGTGTCGATCTGGTGGGCTTCGGTGAGGATGCTCTTGCTGCGCATGGCTGGCTCAGGCAGCTTCTTGGTGGCGGCCGGCCATCAGGATGGCAGCGTGCAGTCGTGACACGCTCTCGTTGGCCGCGCCCTTGCCGTGGCTGGCCAGCAGCTTCCAGACCAGCTCGTCTTCAAAACGCATGCGGCACAGCAAGGTGTTGCCTGAGGCGATCTTCATCATCTGCGCCGGCGTCAGGGTGCCGATCAGATTGGCGGTGTCCTCGCTCACACCCAGGCGAAACAGCGCCTGGTCGCGGTCCAGACGGATCAGCGTCTGCGCCAGCATCAGGTAGGACAGATTGGCTTCACGGATTTCGGCGAGAACTTGTTCGGTGTTCATGGTTGCGTTTCCTTGCAGCGGTGTGGGGCGGCGGCTTGCCGTGGGTTGGGGGGTGCAACGGTGTGGGCTTGTGTTGCAGCGTGAAACCAACTGTAGAGATCGCAACAGCCCGGCAACATCAGCCCAATTCCGTGGCGGCCGTCCTCTTTGCACCATGGGCGCTGTCAGGCAAATTCCTACAGGCCTGCGCCGGGCCGCGATGTGCTGGCGCGCCAGCCGGTGTTCGTGCTGAGCCAACGCCGAACCAGCACTGAACCGGCACCGAGCTCGCACCGCGCCGGAACTGAGGCTTCAAACACCGCCATATCGCACCATGGCAGCAGGCGCCGGTGCCGAGAATTCAGGCCACGCCAGCCCGCGTGAATCCATCGAGCCACCATGACAAACCCACTGGTCAGCCTGTGCATCCCCACCTTCAACCGCAGCCGCTACTTGAACTCGCTGCTGGAGACTCTGCGCCTGCAGATGGCGGCCTTTCCGTATGCCTATGAGATCGTCATCTCCGACAACGCGTCGACCGACAACACGCCCGAGCTCATCGCCCACCATGCGCAGTGGCTGCCCATACGCTGCATTCGGCAGAGTGAAAACATTGGCTGCTTTCCGAATGTGCAGTTCGTCATGACGCAGGCCCAGGGCCGCTACATGATTTACATGTCTGACGACGACTGCGTGCTGGGCGAACCCCTGGCGCAGGCCATCGCCGCCATGCAGGCCGATGACAGCATTGCCGTCACCTACGCCCCCTGGCTGCTGTACGACCTGGTGGCGCAGCAGCCGCAGGGGCAGTTCTACAGCGTGCCGCACGATGTGCGCATTGCGCGCGGCCAGCATGGCGAATTTCTCGGCCACATCCTGCGCCACCACATCTTCCCGGAGATCCACATCGCCCGCACCGAGGTGCTGCAGCGCCTGATGCCGCGCATCAACGAGCACGCCTTCTACGCCTTCACCCAGGCGGCGGATTACTTGACGCAGGGGGCGGTGCTGATCCGCGAGCAGCCGTTTTACGTGTCGATGACGCGTTACTTTGCTGATGAGACCCGCAGCCAGGCCGGCAATGCCGAGGTCGAGTACGCCTGGGACCGCTACCGCGGCGGCCTGGAATACATGATGGCCCGCGCCGGCGCGGCCATTGGTGACGAAGAGCGTGCCGGCTTTCACCTGCGTATCCAGCAAATGATCGCGGTGCGCATGTCGGTGGCCATCCGCCTGCGCCATGCCCAGGGCCGCGACCCCATCGACAGCTACACCATCGCCATGCGCCTGAAGGGCATGGGCTACGAGTCGCTGTGCCCCGTGCCCATGGCCACCCTGGCCTCGCAGGCCACCCTGCACTTCTTGCTGAAGGACCCGGTGCTCAACCGCGGCATGCAGCGCCTGGTCTGCGTGGGCCAATTCGACCCCGGCGCACGCGACTACCTCAAACGCCACGCCGTGCACCCGGTGGACTTTCTGGCGCGCGCCCCCAAGCCCGGCTCGCTGGCCAATGCCCTGCTCTTCATCAGCGACCAGTTGGATGGCGAAGCGCCCGGGCTTGAGCAGCAACGGGCGCACAACCTGAACGTGGTGCGCGAGCGCGATCTGTGCGATCGCTTTGGCCTGGTGCCGGCGTGAATGCCACGCCGACCCTGACCCAGAGCGTTCAGTCTTTTCAACTTGTCTAGACAAGGACCCGACATGAGCAATGACCCACGTGATCTGAGTGGTGCCCGCCTGCAGCACGCCATGCACCAGCTGGGCCGCCATCCGCAACTGCGCGCCTCGGTGCTGGCCTTGCTCAAACGGGCCGAGGGCGAGCTCGACTACCTCGGCGCCGTGCGCGACGATGTCATCGGCCCCATCGTCGAGGCCCTGCATGACGACAGCGACACCTATGAGAAAACCCTGGCCGATGGCACGCGCTTCAAGTTCCTGTTCCGCACCAAGATCGCCCGCGAGTTCTTGCTGGCCGAGGACGAGCACCCGACGCATGTCTGGGAGCCGCAGACCACCCGGCTGTTGATGCACCTGTGCGCCGATCTGCAGGGCGATGCCCTGGTGGGCGGCGCCTACTTTGGTGACCAGGCGATCCTGGTGGCGCGTGCCCTGGCGGCGCGCCAGCAGGCCGTGCACTGCTTTGAGCCCAACCTGGACCAGGCCGCCATGCTGGCCCAGAACGTGGCGCTGAACCGGCTGGACAACGTCAGCATCCATCGCTGCGGCCTGTGGTCGAGCAGCGACGCCCGGCTCAAGCTCGATGGCTTTGACTCCTTTGCCAATGCCATCAGCGCCGCGGCCGACGACCCGCTGGCCTTTTCCACCGTCAGCATCGACGACCACCGCGCCGCAGGCGGCCTGCGCATCGGCCTGATCCAGCTCGACATCGAAGGCGCCGAACTCGGCGCCCTGCTCGGTGCGCGCCGCACCTTGAGCCAGGACAAGCCGCACATCGTTTTCGAGGTGCACCGCGACTACGTCGATTGGAGCCGCGGCCTGGCGCAGACCGACATCTGCCGCTACCTGGCCGAGATGGGCTACACCATCCATGCGCTGCGCGACTTCAATTCACACCGCGAGATGGGCGCGCGGCGGATCGAGCTGCTGGCCCTGGACAAGGTCTACCTCGACGGCCCGCCGCACGGCTTCAACATGGTGGCCGTGCAAGACCCGGCGGTGCTGGTCGGGCCGCTGTTTCGGCAGGTCAGCCATGTCAGCCCCAAGCTGCTGGCGCACAAGGACCCTGCCCTGCACCATCCGCTGGACGGGCTGTAGGCCGTGGCCGCCACAGCACAGCGCTTGGCGCAGCATCGGAGCTGTACATGACCCGCCTGGCCACCGTCATCGGCGCCAGCGGCTTCATCGGCGGCCACGTCATGCGCCGCCTGCAGCGCGACGGCTGGGACTGCCGCAGCAGCAGCCGCGCCGACCCCTACGTGCTGAAGCGCCCGCTGGGCCATGTCTTCTACTGCGCCGGCCTGACCGCCGATTACGCCCAGCGGCCGCACGACACGGTGCAAGCCCATGTGGGCGCGCTCAACGCGCTGCTGGCCGGCGCGCAATTCGATTCACTCGTCTACCTGTCGTCCACCCGCCTGTACGACAGCCAGCCCGGCCTGGCGGTCGATGAGGACAGCGCCCTGCTGCTCAACCCGGCGCAACCGCGGCATGTGTATGACCTGTCCAAGGCCATGGGCGAGGCCCTGTGCCGGCATGCCTGCCAGGGCCGTGCGCGCATCGCCCGCCTGGGCTGCGTATACGCGCACGACCCGGCCGACCCCAGCTTCTTGGCGGACCTGTTGCGCCGTGTCGCGCCGCTGGGCCCACCTGAAGCGGCAGGGCAGGCGCCGGCGCCCACCATCGACATCGACACCTCGGCCCGCGCCTCGCGCGACTATGTGCACATCGACGATGTCGTGCAGGCCCTGTTGCTCATCGCCACCCGCGGCACGCAGGCGGCCTACAACGTGGCCAGTGGCCAGAACATCAGCAACGCCCAGCTCTTTGAGCGGCTGGGGCAACTGCGCCACTGCAGGCTGCGCGCCCTGCGCTGCGAGCGCCTGCCCTGCGCCGCGCCGGTGTCCATCGCCCGCATGCGCAGCGAATTGGCCTGGCAGCCCACGCCAGTGCTCGACAAGCTGGCCGAGCTGCTGCCCAGCGCCGTGCCTGGCCACCAGGCGGTGCATGACAAGCCCGTGCCAGAAAAGCCACTGCTGCATGTGCCCACGCCAACACAAGCCCAGGCCGCCACATGCTCAAGCTGAGCCTGGGCGATGAGGCCACGCTGCTGGCCTATGTGTGCCGCCAGCTTGAGCACTTCTTCCCCGATGGCCGCAGCGGCGAGCGCGGGCTGCTGCGTGCGCCGCTGAGCACCGCCTTGCTGCGCCTGCAGCGCTGCATCAATGCCGTGCGCCTGTGGCCGCGCGATGAATTCGATCATCTGCACTCCTCGCAGTACACGATTTTTCTGTACCTGCTGGCGCACAGCCTGTGGCATGCGCAAGCCGACCGCGCGCTGTGCAACAAGCTCTTCGGCCTGAACAAGGCGCTCAACGGCATCGACCTGTTCTATGAAATCGACCTGCCCGCGGAATTCTTCATCGGCCACTCGGTGGGCATCGTGCTGGCCAAGGCCCGGTACGGCAATCGCCTGGTGCTCTACCAGGGCTGCACCGTGGGCAAGAACCATGGCCAGTCGCCCGTGCTCGGCGAAGGCGTGGTGATGTACCCGGGCAGCGCCATCATCGGCCGCTGCGAGATTGGCGCGGGCTCGGTGCTGGCCCAGGGCGTGAGTGTGGTCAATCGCCACACGCCGGGGCAGTGCCTGGTGTTTCAGGGCCCGGAGGGTGGCCTGTGTTTCAAGCCCGGCCAACGCGATGTGCTGGCCGACATCTTTCGCTAGCGTGACGCCTGCATCGCCAAGTTAGGTTGATCGCGCACGCTGCCTGAAGTTGTGCCAAAAAAAGGGCGGGCCGAAGTGCCTGAACCGGGCCGCCTCACCACACCCGCAACTGCGGCACCGCCACGGCAAAACTTGCACCCCAGCCGCGCGCCGCCTGCAACTGCGCGGCAATCTCGTCGCTCAAATTCCACGGCAGGATGAGGATGACATCGGGGCGCTCGCGCCACAGGCGATCAACACCCACCACCGGGATGCGTGATCCCGGCAGGTAGCGGCCCTGCTTGTGCGGCGAGGCATCCACCACATAGGGCAGCAGGTCGCCTCGCACCCCGGCGAAGTTGAGCAAGGTGTTGCCCTTGGCGGCGGCGCCGTAGCCGGCGACGCGTTTGCCGGCACGCTTTTGCTCGATCAAAAAGGCCAGCAGGCCGTCCTTGATGGCCTCGCAGCGGGATTGAAAGCCGCGGTAATACGCCGCCGCCTGCATGCCGGCATGGCGCTCGATCGATAACATCAAATCGACGCGCGCGTTGATAGGGCGGCGATGGCCGGCATGCTGGGCCCACACGCGCAGCGAGCCGCCATGCGTGTCGAGCGGCTCGACATCCCACACCGCCAGGCCCTGACTGGCAAAGATGCGCTGCACCACCGCCAGCGACAGGTAGGAGAAATGCTCGTGGTAGATCGTGTCGAACTGGCCCTGTTGCACCAACTGCAGCAGGTGCGGAAATTCCACGCTCACGCTGCCATCGTCAGCCAGGGCCGCGGCCATGCCGCCGACAAAGTCGTTCACATCGGGCACATGGGCCAGCACATTGTTGGCAATGATCAGGTCGGCCTTGCGCCGCGATTGCACAAAGCGCTGTGCGAATGCCAGGCCGAAGAATTCGCTGATGGTCTCGATGCCACGGGCGCGTGCCACCTCGGCCGTGCTGGCGGTGGGCTCGATGCCCACGCAGGGCACGCCCAGCGGCCCCAGGTACTGCAGCAGATAGCCGTCATTGGAGGCCAGCTCCAGCACCAGGGACTGCGCGCCCAGGCCCAGCGCGGGCACGGCCCGGGCGACAAAGGCCTCGGCATGCGCCAGCCACGAGCTGGAGTAGGACGAGAAGTAGACATAGTCGCCGTCAAACAGCGCCTCATGGCGCTGCACTTCGTCGATCTGCACCAGCCAACACACCGGGCAGGTGAAGACCTTCAGCGGGAAGTGAGTTTCAGAACGGGCCAGATCCGCGCGCCGCAAGAAGGCGTTCGATGGCGGCGCCGCGCCCAGATCGGCAAAGACATCGTCACTGTCATGCAGGGCCGCGGCGCAGTGGCGGCACTTCATGTGTGCACCGCCGCAAAGCGCGGGCCCAGGCGCGGCAGGCCGAGATCGCGGGCGGAAAGCTGTTTGGGCGGCAAGGGCCAGTGGATGGCCAACTGCGGGTCGTCAAAGCGCAGGCCGGTCTCATGCGCGGGTGAATGCGCGGCGGTGTGCAGGTAGAGCAGTTCGCTGTCGTCCACCAGGGTCTGAAAACCATGCGCCAGGCCGGGCGGGATCCAGATCTGGCGGCTGCCCTCGGCGCTCAACTCAATGCTGTGCCAGCGCCCAAAGGTGGGCGAGTGGTGGCGCAAATCCACCGCCACATCAAACACCTTGCCGCGCACGCAGCGCACCAGCTTGCCCTCGAGCGCGCCCTCGCGCTGCACATGCAGGCCGCGCAGCGTGCCGCTCTCGCGCGAGTGCGAATGGTTGATCTGCAGCACGCGCTGGCCCGGCGCGACGGTGGCCAGCGCCCGCTCGCAGTACAGCCGCGTGAAGCGGCCGCGCGAATCGGTGATCGCCGGGGTCTCGATCTCGAACAGGCCGGCAATGGCCGTGGGGTGAAAGTTCATGGGCGCGGTGGCGATGCCAGGCAATCCAGTGGTTTGTCGGATGACTTGCGGCACTACGCGGCCACCGATGCCGCCACCGCCTCTGGCGCGCACCAGCGCAGCCCGGCACTGGCGGCATCGCGCATGTACTGGCGCAGATCGTCTTCGCTGTTGACACGGGCCTGTTGCTGCAGGCAGCGGTACCAGTTGGCGGTGCGCGCCAGGGTGGTGTGGATGTCCCACACCGGCGCCCAGCCCAACTCACGCTTGGCCTTGCGGCAATCCAGCGCCAGCCAGGTGGCCTCGTGCGGTGGTGCCTCGTTGTCGGCGTTGTCAGCGAATTCGCATCGAATGGCCGGCCACAGCGCAGCCAGCCGGGCCACCAACTCGCCCACATGGATGTGGCCCAGGCCATCGGGGCCAAAGTTCCAGGCGCCACCGTCGGCGCCGGGCTGGCTGAGCAGCCGCTGGCCCAGCATCAGGTAGCCCGCTAACGGGTCGAGCACATGCTGCCAGGGGCGCGTGGCCTGCGGGTTGCGTATCGGCGTGACCTGGCCTCTGGCGACATCGCGCATCAGGTCGGGCACCAGACGGTCCTCGCCCCAATCCCCACCGCCTATCACATTACCAGCGCGTGCTGTGGCCAGGCCGACGCGGTGGCCGCGGCCATCGTCGCGGTCGAAGAAGCTGGCGCGGTAGCTGGCGCTGATGATCTCTGCACAAGCCTTGGAGGCGCTGTAGGGATCGTGGCCGCCGAGGAGATCATCTTCAGCGAAGGCATGCCGGGCACTGCCCTCGGGCTGCGGCGCCTGTGCATAGCACTTGTCCGAGGTGACATTGACCACGGCGCGAACGCTGGGCGTGGCGCGCACGGCCTCCAGCAGGTTGACCAGGCCCATGGTGTTGCTGGCCCAGGTGACCGTGGGCTCGCGGTAGCTCAGCCGCACCAGCGGCTGGGCGGCGAGGTGGAAGACGATCTCAGGCTGAAAGCGCTGCAGCGCAAGCTTGAGCGCCCCGGCGTCGCGCAGATCGACCAGGGCCTCGTCCATGGGCATGCCCAGCATGCGGCTGTGGTTCGGCGCACCCACCGGCGCCAGGGCCAGGCCACTCACCTGCGCCCCAAGCGCTCGCAGCCACAGCGCCAGCCACGAGCCCTTGAAGCCGGTGTGGCCGGTGACCAGCACGCGCCGGCCGGCATAAATGCCGCCAAAGGCGGTCTCGAAATCGGCCTCGACCGGGCGGAACGCGTCTCGTTTCATGGTGACTCCATCGCTTTCAAATCCATCACTGCCACACCTTCCAGGGCGCAGCGCCCGATTGCCACATCTCTTCGAGCTTTTGCTTGTCGCGCAACGTGTCCATGGGCTGCCAGAAACCGCGGTGCGTGAAGGCCGAGAGCTGGCCGTCGCGGGCCAGTTGCTCCATGGGCTCGCGCTCCCAGACGGTGGCGTCGCCGGCAATCAAATCCACCGCCTGTGGCTGCAGCACAAAAAAACCGCCATTGATCCAGCTGCCATCGCCTTGCGGCTTTTCTTCAAAGCGCGTGATGCGGTTGTCCTGCACATCGAGCGCGCCAAAGCGCCCGGGCGGCTGCACCGCGGTGAGCGTGGCCAGGCGCTTCTGGCGGTGGTGGAAGTCCACCAGGGCGCGCACGTTCACATCGGCCAGGCCGTCGCCATAGGTGAAGCAAAAGGCCTCGTCGTCGAGGTAGTCGCGCACGCGCTTCAAGCGCCCGCCGGTCTGGGTGTGGTCACCGGTGTCGACCAGGGTCACGCGCCAGGGCTCGCAGTGGCGGTGGCAGACCTCCATGCGGTTCTCGGCCAGATCGAAGGTGACGTCGGACATGTGCAGAAAGTAGTTGGCGAAGTACTCCTTGATGACAAAGCCGCGGTAGCCCAGGCAGATGACGAAATCGTGGATGCCGTGGTGCGAATAGGTCTTGAGCAAATGCCACAGCACGGGCTTGCCGCCGACTTCGACCATGGGCTTGGGCCGCACCGCGGTTTCTTCGGCCAGGCGCGTGCCCAGGCCGCCGGCCAGGATCACGGCCTTCATGGCTGGGCCTCCAGATGCGCCGCGGGCACGCCAGCCACGGCGCGCTGCCAGATGCGCTGCAACAAGGCATCCATCTCACGCGCTCGGCGCCGGCCATCGAACAGCGGGCTTTGCAGAAGACCACGCTCCAGGTACTGGCGCAGCCGCTGGCGCTGCGGTGCATCCGCCGCCAGGGCCATCACCTTGGCGTGATAGGCGTCGACGCTGTCGCACACCAGCTCGGGCAGGCCCACGGCATGCAACAGGCTGGCCGCCACGCGCTGGGCAAAGGTGGCGCCGATGAGGGTGACCACGGGCACGCCCATCCACAGCGCCTCGCCCGCCGTCGTGTGCGCATTGCACGGCCAGGCATCCAGGTAGACATCGGCGCAGGGCAGGCGCGCCAGGTGCTGGGCCAGCGGCACCACCGGCGCGAAGTGCAGGCGCTCGGACGCGATGCCGCGCTCCAGCGCAGCGGCGCGCAGGGCGTTTTCGACATTGGTGTTCCAGTGCAGCAGCCACAGCCGCGCCTGCGGCAGGGCCTGCAGCAGGCCGCACCAGGCATCGAACACTTCGGGCGAGATCTTGTAGGGCTGATGAAAGGCGCACAGCAGCAGCGCGTCATCCGGCACGCCCCAGTCGCTGCGGGCGTCGGCTTGTGGCCGCTCACGTTGGCTGTCATTGGGCTGATAGCACTGCGGCAGCTGAGCAATCTTTTCAGTGAAGTGCGCGGCGTGCGCCAGCGGCGTGACCACTGGGTCGCCAATGAGGTAATCGATAAAGGGCGCGCCCGAGCTGCCGGGAAAACCCAGCCAGGTGAGCTGCAGCGGCGCCGGGCGCAGCGCCAGCACCGGCATCAAGGTGTCGTAGGTGGCACCTTTGAGATCAACCAGCATGTCGATGTCGTGCTCACGGATGCGCAGCGCCATGGCGCTGTGGCTCAGGCCGCGCAGGTTGACAAAGTGCTCGGTGGCCTGGGCGATGCGCCGGCGCAGGGGGCTGGCGTCATCCGGCCCGGTGGAAAAAAGCGTGATCTCGAAGTGCGAGCGGTCCTGGGCTTCGAGCATTTGCACCAGCAACTGCGCAGTGGCGTGGGTGTGAAAGTCGGCCGACAAATAGCCCAGGCGCACGCGACCGGCATGGGCGCGCGCCGTGCGCCGCGGCAAGGCGCCCAGGCCGCGCACGCCGTGCTCGACATGCAGGGCGTGGGCCTGCGCCAGCTTGCGCACCTCCAGCGGCTCATCCACCAGCACGGCATGGGTGAAGGGGCTGGCCTCCATCGCCACCTGCTGTGGCAGCGCCTGCACGCGCTCGCGCAGGGCCAGGCTCTCAGCCTGCGCCTGCGGCCAGCGGCAGGCCTCGCGCTCCAGAAACCAGAGCTGGCCGCGGGCGGCAATGTCGCTGCTGCCCACGCCCAGGGTGATGGCCGTGCGCACGCATTCGGCGGCCTCGGCCTTCATGCCCAGCTCTTTGAACGACATGCCCAGATGGAAGTGCAGGTAGGCGTCGTCGACCTTGCTGGCCAGGGCCTCGAAGAACACCGGGATGGCGTCCATGTGGCGCTGGCAACGCTGCAGCGCCAGGGCCAGCGATTTGTGGTGCTCATGGTCACGCGCCAGGTGCGCGGGCATGGCCTGCAGGCACTGCACCGCCTCGTCGTTGCGGCCCAGGGCCAGCAGGGCATGCGCCTCGATGGTGTTGCCCAGGCTGCACTCCAGGCCGCGCGTGCGCAGGCTGCGGGCACGCTCCACCGCCTGGGCCTCGCGGCCGGCCTTGATCAGGGCGTGGGCCGCGGCCAGGCCGTACAGCGCATCGGTGCTCAGGTCATCCGCACTGGCAAAGGCCAGCGCCGCCTGATGCCACTGTTGGCGAGCGGCCAACTGCTGGCCGGACTGCCACAGCTTGAAGGCACGCACATGCTGGCGCGGTGCATTCTTGCCAGCAGGGGCGCGGGGCGTGGGCAGGGTCAGGGGCATGGTGGCGCAATCCGGGTGCAAGGCCAGCGCGCTGCCCAAGCAGCCAAGGCGCGCCCTGCGTATCGAGTGGTCATTGCCGCTGAGGGTAGGCGCTGCCCGCTTCCTGCGAATGCCGGAAAAGCGCCGCTGCGCGGCACCAATTCAGAGGCCTAGACTTCCGCGTTTTCACCTGCCGGCCTTGCCCATGCACCTGACCTGCACCTCCACCTCCACCGCCGCCGCCGCAGCCGCCCTGCTCGCTTGCGCCCTGGCCTCACCCGCTTGGGCGCAGGCTGCCGCGGCAGCCACCGCTTGCAACGACTTCGACGCCCATGTCAACGGCCACTGGGCGGCCAGCACCGAGTTGCCTGCGGATCGCGGCCGCATCGGCAGCTTCGACACCCTGCGCACGACCAACGACAGGCTGCTCGAATCCGCCCTGGCCGAACTGGCCGCCGAGCCGGCGCGCCAGACCACACCGGGTCTGAAACTGCTGGCGGCCTATTACCGCAGCGGTATGGACGAGGCCGGCATCGAAAAGCGCGGCCTGGCCGCACTGGCGCCGCAGCTCGCCGCGGTGGATGCGCTGCGGCGCGAGGACCTGGAATCCACCCTCGGGCGCATGGCGCGTGTGCTGCCCGGCGCGCCCTTTCAGCTGAATGTGGCCATCGACGCCAGGGACGCGACACGCCATGTGCTCAGCATCGCGCAGGCCGGCCTCGGGCTGCCCGACCGCGAAGACTACTTCCGCAAGGATGCCAACTCACAGCGCCTGCTGGGCGCCTACCGCGTCTATGCGCGCCGGCTGCTGCAGGCCAGCGGCACTGACGCCAGCGAGGCCAGCCTGGACGCGCTGCTGGCCCTGGCGAGCTGGCCCGGGCCTCGATGAGCCGCGTGCAGCAGCGCGACCCCAAGGCCACCTACAACCCGGTGACGCTTGAGGCACTGAAGGCGCTGGCCCCGGGCTTTGACTGGCAGGCCTGGCTGCTGGCCTACAGCGGCCGGGCTGAGGGCATGCCCCTGGTGCTGGCCCAGCCCGAATTCGCCACGGCGGTGGCGGCCCTGTCCCAAGGCGTGGCCATCGAGACCTGGCGCAGCTGGCTGCGGCTGCGGCTGCGCCTGCTCGACGCCACCGCCGAGGCCTTGCCCCCAGCCTTTGCCCAGGCCCACCACGACTACCGCCGCGCTGCGATTCGCGGCCTGAAGGCCGCGCCGCCGCGGGTGGAAGTGGTGATCCTGGCCATAGGCGGCGGCACCGGTGGCGCGCCGCTGGGCGAATCTCTTGGTGAGCTGTTTGTGGCCAAGGCCTTCTCGCCGCTGGCGCAGCAGCGGGCGCTGCAGATGCTGGCCGACATCAAGGCCGCCATGCGCCAGCGTGTCGCCGCCCTGGCCTGGATGAGCGAGCCGACCAAGGCGCTGGCCTTGCGCAAACTCGATGCCATGGCGCACAAGATCGGCGCCCCCGACCACTGGCGCGGCTATGCGGGACTGGAGCTCAAGGCCGACGATTACGCCGGCAAGCTGCTGGCCGTGAACGCCTGGTACACGGCGGCCAGGCTGGCCGATCTGGACAAGCCGGTGGACCGCCAGCGCTGGAACACCAGCCCGCACATCGTCAACGCCTTCGCCGCCGCCGGCAACCAGATCGTCTTTCCGGCGGGCATCCTGCAGCCGCCCTTCTTCGATGCCAGGGCCGACGACGCCAGCAACTATGGCGCCATCGGCATGGTCATCGGGCACGAGATCACGCACCACTTTGACGACCGCGGGCGGCAGTTCGACAGCCTGGGCAATCTGCGCGACTGGTGGACCCCCGCCGACGCCGCGGCCTACAAGGCGCGCCGACCGCGTGGTGGCGCTGTACGAGGGCTTTGAGCCCGTGCCCGGTGTGCGCATCAACGGCCGCCAGACGCTGGGCGAGAACCTGTCTGACCTCGGCGGCATCCAGATCGCCTTCGCCGGCCTGCAGATCGCGCTGGAGCGCCAGCGCGCGGCGGGCCAGGCGCTGCCACACATTGACGGCCAGACGCCGGAGCAGCGCTTTTTCATCGCCAACGCCGTGGTCTGGCGCAGCAAGTACCGCCCCGAGGCCATGCTCGACCAGCTGCGCACCGGCAACCACTCGCTCGGCAGCTGGCGCGTGTTGGGGCCGATGAGCCGGATGAGCGCCTTCGCGCAGGCCTTCGGCTGCAAGGCCGGCGACGCCATGGTCGCCGCCGACCCCATCGTGCTCTGGTGAGGCGTGGCGCGGGCAGCCCTCGATGCAGGGGCTGTGCCGGCCGAGGCGCTCAGGCGCGCATCTGCTGCTCGCGCCCGCGCCAGTGCCTGGCCTGCACGACATCGCCCAGGCTTTCATGGAACACCGCCAGGTTGTGCGCCGCCAGCCAACTGCCGCGGCCGCTGACGCTGTCTTGCAGATCAGGCCGCTCGCCAATGGCGATGGCCTGCAGCCAACAGGACTCGATCATCGGCAGCAATTGCGCCGCGCGCTGCGGCTCGGCCAGGGCCCAGTCGAGGCACAGATCACCCACGGTGAAGTGAAAGTCGGGCGAGTGCCGCGCGCCTTCGCGCTCGGCGTCCGCCAGGCGGCGGGCTTGCTCGAAGCGCCCGGTTTTCTTCAGGCTGAACAAGTGCCGCAACAGCAGATCGTGGCGCCAACCGGCCTGGGCAGGGCAGGCCGACAGGGCCACTTCATAGTGCGCCTGCGCGGCCTCGAATTCGGCGTTCAGCTCGAAATCCTTGCCCAATTGATAACGCATATACGCATCGTCCGGATCGTCGTGCAGGGCCAGTTGCAAGAGCTGCCGGTTGCGCCCGCGCTTGGCCGCCATGTGCTCGACCAGGTAACCGTCGTGCAGCAGTTGCACACCCAGGCGTTGGCGCGGCAAAGGCGAATCGGGTTGCTCGTGGATGCGGCCCAGGTAGCCCACACCGCGGGGCAAGAGCCGCGGCAACCAACTGTTGGACATGCTGGGCGCCGGCGCAGCACCCACCGCGCCACCATCGGTCTGGCTGCTCACGATCAGCGCGCCGATGGCGTGCACGGGACGACTGCAGAACGCGCGCAGCTCGGCCTGGTGGCGCGGCCATGCATCGCCCGCGTCGGCGATCCACTCGTCGGCATCGAGCACCAGCCGCCAGGGCGCATCGGTCAGGGCCAGCGCCGCATTGCGCGCCGCCGCGAAATCATCCTGCCACACAAAGTGAGCGACCTTGGCACCGCAGCTTTGGGCGATGGCCACGGTGTCGTCGGCCGAGCCGGTGTCGAGCAGCCACATCTCATCGACCCAGGCGCGGGCACTGTTCAAACAGCGGGCGATGCAGCGCGACTCATTGCGCGCAATCGTGACCAGGGCAATGCGGCTCATCGTTGATTTCCAGCGTATGGCATGGGCAGGGCACAGGGTGTCAGAGCCGGGCGCCGGCATAGCCTTGAATTGCGCGCCAATGCAAGCCGTTTTCGCGGCTTCCAGGCGGCAAAGCGTGCTCAATTTCCCATTGCTGGTTTGCGTACACCTGTAACCACCGCTCAAGTTCAAAGAATTGGCCACCGATAACCCCCCTAACGCACCTGGAAACAGGTCGTGGTCCGGTCAGCCGGCCGGTGGATGGATCGGATGCAAATCACCGATCGATCCCAGGCAAGTTGATGCGGGCGTTTCAGGCAGGCAAGGTCCTGCGTCTTGTCTGACTGAGGACAAGGGTTCAGTGGCAACAAGGCCACGGCGCCCAAGTCATGCGCCGGCAGCTTGGCCGGGTTCATCACACTTTTTTTGGAGCATTCACCATGCCGATGACGATCAACACCAACGTGGTTTCGCTCAATGCGCAGCGCAACCTGTCCATGTCGCAATCTTCACTTGCGACGTCCATGCAGCGCCTGTCCTCCGGCCTGCGTGTCAACAGCGCCAAGGACGACGCCGCCGGCCTGGCCATTGCCGAGCGCCAGAACGCGCAGATTCGGGGCATCACCGTGGCCGTGCGCAATGCCAACGACGGCATCTCGCTGGCGCAAACGGCTGAAGGCGCGCTGGCCACCGTGACCGATGCCCTGCAGCGCATGCGTGAGCTGGCGGTGCAGGCGCAAAACGCCTCCAACGGCACCGGCGACCGCGCCAACCTGGACACGGAATACCAGGCGCTGTCGGCTGAAATCACCCGCATTGCCGCGCAGACCAAGTTCAACGGCACGGCCGTCATCGGCGCCAGTGCCGGTGCCCAGGTCTTCCAGATCGGTGCCAACGGCGGCGACACCCTGACCATCACCACCACCACGGTGACCACGGTGGCCGGCGGCTTGACGACCTCGGCGAACGCCTCCACCGCGCTGGGCGCGATTGACACGGCGCTGGACACCATCACCACCAGCCGTGCCAGCTACGGTGCGTCCATCAGCCGCTTCGGCATGGCCATCCAGAATCTGCAGATCACCGGCGAAAACATGTCGGCGGCGCGCGGCCGGATCGTCGATGCCGACTTTGCGACGGAGACGGCCAACCTGTCTCGATCGCAGATCCTGCAGCAGGCCGGCAGTGCCATGGTGGCGCAGGCCAATCAACTGCCCAATCAGGTGCTGGCGCTGTTGCGATAGCGCCCAGTGCACCACGCTGAAAGCCGCCTTCGGGCGGCTTTTTTTTTGCGCCGCAGGCCTGCGATGGTGGGCCGCCGCAAGCGCAGATTGACCGGTCATTCACGGTCTTATCGGCTGAATTGATCGCCGCGCATCTGCCGAGAATCATTCCAACAGGCCGCACTTCGCAAGGCCTGACCAGCCCGGCACCCACGCCGGGGATCGTTTGATTCGCAAGGAGTGCAGTTCATGCCGCAAACCATCAACACCAACATGGCCTCGCTGAATGCGCAGCGCAATTTGTCCATGTCGCAATCGTCCCTGGCGACGTCGATGCAGCGCCTGTCCTCAGGCCTGCGCGTCAACAGCGCCAAAGACGACGCCGCCGGGCTGGCCATCGCCGAGCGCCAGAACGCGCAGATTCGGGGCATCACGGTGGCCATTCGAAATGCCAACGACGGCATCTCGCTGGCGCAAACCGCTGAGGGCGCGCTGGCCACCATCACCGACGCCCTGCAGCGCATGCGCGAGCTGGCGGTGCAGGCGCAAAACGGCTCCAACGGCACCGGTGACCGCGCCAACCTGGACACCGAATACCAGCAGCTCTCGGCCGAGGTGACGCGCATCGCCGCGCAGACCAAGTTCAACGGCGTGGCCATCGTCGGCGCCAGCGCCGGTGCGCAGGTTTTCCAGGTCGGCCCCAATGGCGGCGACACGCTGACCATCACCACCGCCACGGTGACCACCGTGGCCGGCGGCGTGACGACGGCCGCTCTGGCCTCCACCGCCCTGGGCGCCATCGACACGGCGCTGGACACCATCACCACCAGCCGTGCCACCTATGGCGCGGCCATGAGCCGCTTTGACATGGCCATTCAAAACCTGCAGATCACCGGCGAGAACCAGTCGGCGGCGCGCGGGCGGATCATGGACGCCGACTTTGCGGTGGAGACCTCCAACCTGTCGCGATCGCAGATCCTGCAGCAGGCCGGCAACGCCATGGTGGCGCAGGCCAACCAGTTGCCGCAGCAGGTGCTGCAGTTGCTGCGCCAGTGATGACGCGGGCGCGGCAGGCAAGCCGCCGCGCCCTACCCGTTGGCCAGGACCACGCAGTCGCCGCCGACACCCCCACATCCGCCACGCTCTCGCCCTGCACGGCGAGCGTGCGGATGTTTGCATTTGTGTCAAGGGCTCAAGCCCGCCCCAGCCGGGCCGAAGTAATGCGTACGTTCAAGGAGCATCCCTATGGCGACGATCTCGTCGATTGGCATTGGCAGCGGGCTCGACATCAACAGTGTCATCAGCCAACTGATCGCTGTCGAGCGCGTGCCGCTCAATTTGTTGCAGACCGAAAACACCTCGCTGCAGACGCGGCTGTCGACCTACGGCAAATTGCAGTCTTCGACCGCGGCCATGCGCGACGCCGCCGCGACACTGGCCAAGGCCGACACCTGGGGTTTGACCACTGGCAGCAGCAGCGATGCCAGTGCCGTGGGCGTGAACACCAGCACCAGCACGCGGGCGGGCAGCTATGCCGTGACCGTGACGGCGCTGGCCTCGGCGCAGTCCAATGCCAGCGCCACCTTTGCCTCTGCCGATTCCTTGGTAGGCGAGGGCACGCTGCACATCCAGCTCGGCACCTGGGGCCCGGGCCAAAGCACGTTCACGCCCAACGGCGCAGTGGTCGATATTGCCGCCGGGCCGCCGGCGCAATCCCTGGCCGAGCTGCGCGACAAGATCAACGCCTCGGGAGCCGGTGTGACCGCCTCGGTGCTGACCGACGCCAGCGGCGCACGCCTGGTGCTGCGCTCCACCGCCACCGGCGAGGCCAATGGCTTTCGCGTCACGGTGGACGACATCGATGGCAACAACAGCAACGGTCTGGGCCTGTCCGCCCTGGCCTTTGACCCATCGGCGGGCATCCTGACCATGGCCCAGGCGCTGGCGGCATCGAACGCCGCCGCCACGCTCAATGGCCTGCCCATCAGCTCGGCCAGCAACACGCTGACCAATGTCGTCGATGGCTTGACGCTGAACCTGAACAAGATCACCACCGCGCCGGTGCAGATCACCGCGGCGCAGGACAGCCCGGGCATGCGCAAGGCGGTGGACACGTTTGTTGCGGCCTACAACGACCTGAACAAGCTGCTCATCGACCAGACCAGGTACGACCCAAACAACACCCGGCGCGACAACCTGCAGGGCGACAGCGCGGCCATCACGCTGCGCAGCCAACTGCGCAACATGCTGGGTGTCAGCTCAGGCGCATCGGCCACCTTCACGCGCCTGGCCGATGTCGGCCTGGATGTGCAGACCGATGGCTCGATCAAGATCAATGACGCCAAGATGAGCAGTGGCATGGCCAACCTGGCGGAGATGAAAAAGCTCTTCTCCAATGCCGACCTGCTCACCCCCGCCAACAACGGCATTGCCACCCAGCTCAAGGCTGCGGCCGACCAGGTGCTGTCGATCGACGGCACGATCAAGACGCGCAGCGCCGGCCTGCAAAAACGCATAGAGCTGAACAAGGACAGGCAAGAGCAGATGACAGACCGCATCAACGATGTCGAGAAGCGCCTGCGCGCCAAGTACTCCGCGCTGGACAGGCAGATGGCCACACTGACCGGCCTGTCGAGCTATGTCAACCAGCAGGTCTCGGCCTGGAACCGCAACACCTCGGCTTGAGCGCACGACAGCAGCCCCACGCACGGGCCGGGGCCGCAAGCCCCGGCCCGTGCCACTTGCGGGCCACCAAAGCCTAAAAAGCAAGGCAAAACCCGGCACCGCCGCGCAGCACCTCAAGTCGGCAAACGCAGCGGCCGATATGGATTGCATCAACCCGCAAACAACGCCTGTTCAACCCAACAAGCAGCCCAAAAATGTTCGCCACCACGGCCGCACCGCGATACGCACCCGTCAGCCTGTTCGAGGGCCGCGCCCAGGCGCAGCCCAACGCCAGTGTCAATGCCAATGCGAACGCCAATGCCTACACCCAGATTGGTGTGCAGACAGGCATCGCCAGCGCCTCGCCGCATCAACTGGTGCTGATGCTGTTCGACGGCTTCAGTGACAGCCTGGCTTTGGCGCGAGGGGCCATGCGCAACCGCCAGCTTGAGGTCAAGGGCCGCGCCCTGTCGCGCGCCATCCGCATCGTCAGCGAGGGCCTGCGCACCGGCCTGAACCTGCGCGAGGGTGGCGTGCTGGCGGCCGATCTGAATGAGCTCTATGGCTACATCTGCATGCGCCTGACGCAGGCCAACGCCGCCAACGACGAAGCCGCGCTCGATGAGTGCCAACGCCTGATGCAGCCACTGCGCGATGCCTGGGCGGCGATTGCGCCGGGGCAGCCATGAACCCCTCGCAACGTGCCTCCGATCACAGCGCCATGGCCACGCCCCTGTTGAGTTATTACGAGGCCATAGAGAAGGCCAGCGCCGACATGCTGGAGGCCGCGCGCCAGGGCAACTGGGACCAGGTGGTCAAGCTCGAAGGCGCCTGCGTGCTGCTCATCAGCCAGCTCAAGAGTGCGGCCCAGGGCAACCAGCTCAGCACCGAGGAGAGCCAGTTGAAGTCGCGCATCATGCAGCGCATCCTGGTCAACGATGCCGAGATTCGCCACCTGGCCGAGCCTTGGCTGGACGACCTGGACACCGCCTTGACCAGCAAGCCCAACACGCTGCACTAGCCATCGATCCACTGTGGCGCCAGGCCCCCGACCTTGTGTTCAACAGAGTAGCCCTCCCCCGCGCCGGAGCCTCCGCCATGTCGTTTGCAGATTCACAACCCGTACCCCTGGACAGCGCCGACGGCCTTGACCCCTATGTCGCCTTTCGCGTGAACTCACAGCGCGACATCATCGCCCTGATGCGCGAGCTCAACAGCTCGGGCACACCCATTCAGCTCAGTGCACACAACGGTGCGCACATCGACACCGTGATCTGGTCGGTGGACATCGGCGCCAGTCGCCTGGCCATGCATGCCGAGCCTGATCACCCGCAGATGCAGGCCCTGGTCGAGGCCAATGAAGTGACCGCCGTGGCCTACCTCGAAGCGGTGAAGTTGCAGTTCGATCTGGAGGAGCTGTTGTTGGTGCGCGGCGCCCAGGCCAGTGCCTTGCAAGCCACCCTGCCCCGGCATGTTTACCGCTTCCAGCGCCGCCAGGCCTATCGCGTGCGGCCGCAGGAGCGCGCCGCACCGACCATCGCCCTGCGCCACCCGTCGATGCCCGACATGCAGGTCAGCTTGCGCGTACTGGATCTGAGCATGGGCGGCTGCGCTGTCTTGCTGCCCAGCGATGTGCCCGAGTTGCGCCCGGGCAGTGTGTTGCACGGCGTGCGTCTGCAACTCGACACCCACACCCGCCTGGCGGCCAGCCTGCTGGTGCACCACGTCACCTGCATGCATTCGCAGCGCCTGGGCGTGCGCCTGGGCTGCGAGTTGCTGCACCTGGATGCCGAGGCGCTGCGCAGCCTGCAGCGCTACATCGACACCACGCAAAAGCGCCATCGACTGTTGTCGCTGAACTGATGCCGCGCCGGCGCCAAACATGCCCGCCTGCCGCCATTGCCACGCCGGGCCCGCCGGCTTCAGCCTGCTCGAGCTGGCCGTGGTGCTGTGCGTGCTTGCCACCCTGGCCCTGCTGGCCACGCCGGCGTTTCTGGACCAGCAGGCGCGCAGCCGCCGGGTGGACGCCACGCTTTCGCTGCAGCACATCGAATGGGCGCAGGCGCGCCACCACTTGGCCCATGGCCGCTACGCCGAGCGCATGGCTGATTTGCAGGGCGCGGCGCACGAGCGCAGCCGTGGCGGCCACTACCGCATCGAGCTGCTCAGCCACGGGCCCGACGCCTACGACGCCTTGGCCCTGGCCACCGCGTCGCAGCGGCGTGATCGCGACTGCCAGACCCTGACCCTGCGCGTGCAGGGCATGGTCACGCAGCGCCAACCCAGCGCCGCCTGTTGGCCGCTGTGATGCACAGCACATCGAGCAAGGGACTCGGCCGCGCCTGGCGCGGACTGACCCTGATCGAGCTGGCCATTGCCATGGTGATGCTGGCCATGCTGCTGACCATGGCTGTGCCCTCCATGTCGTCCTGGCTGGCCCGGCATCGCCTGCGCGCAGCAGCCCAGCACCTGGTGGCCGATCTGGGCGAGGCCAGGCAGGAGGCCGTGCGCCTGGGCCGACCGGTGCATGTGGTGGTTCAGGCCGGTGAGAATTGGTGTTATGCCCTGGCCTTGAGCGACCAGGCCGATTGCCACCGGCCCGACGCGCAAATCCTCAAACGCGTTGGCTCCAACGATTTGCCGGGCGTGCGCCTGACGGCCGCTGCACCCCTGGCCTTCGATGGCCGCAACGGCGCGAGCTTCGGGCCTGCCGGCTATGCGCTGTGGGTGTCCCCGCGCGGCGAAGAGCTGATGGTGCGCATGTCCACCATGGGCCGGGCAGCGCTGTGCGCACCGCAGGCCACGCTGCCGGGTGTGACGCGCTGTTGATGCGATGCGTCAGGTCTATGCCTTGCCTGAACCCGCTTCCCATCGGCCGGAGCGACAGCGGCAGGTCGGACTGGCGTGTCCTGCTCCGTGTCCCCCGGCGCCGGCCAAAAGCGGCCGTCGCCTCCTCCTTTTACCTACGCAGAACACGCCAGTCCGACCTGCCGCTCCATCACCACGGTGGCGTCGACGCGCAAGCCTAAACCTGCATGTTCATGATGTCGCTGTAGGCCTGCACCAGGCGGTTGCGCACTGAGATCGCGGCCTGAAAGCCGACCTGAGCTTTTTGCATGGACAGCATGGTCTGCTCCAGGCCCACCTGCGGGTTGCCCAGTTGCAGCTCGCGCTGCAGGCCCTGGGCCTCGTTTTGCGCCGTACTCACCTCTTGCAGGGCCTGGGCCATGCTGGCTTGAAAGCTGGCCACAGGCGTGGCCTGGGCCGCCTGCAACTCAGCCAGTTTGGCGGCCGCCGACCTGGCCCCCGCGATGGGCATGCCGTCGGGGCGCAGGCCGGCGCGGGCCACGGCTTGGGCGAAGTCAAAGGGCTTGAGGCGCACATCCATGGTGGTGGGCTTTCCGGCGGCCCGGCGGGCTCGGGCGCTGTGCGCACTCTAGGGCGCTCACTCGGCCACGATGGAGGGAACTGAAGCTGGAATTGCGGGCTGTTTGCACCATGGCCAATCGACCCCCTGTCGAACAATCGTCAGCAACGCCCCCCGGCCACGCCGGCCTCATCCCCACGCACTGCATCCCGGTCCCCATGGACGCCAACGCCAGCCCGCTCATCCCGCAAAACGCCGCCGCCCTCGCCGCCTCAGGCAGCGGCCTGTCGCGCCTGGCCTATATGCCGCTGCGCGCCAAGCTGATGTTGGCCGCAGGCGCTGCCGGCCTGCTGGCGGTGGCCGTATCGCTGCTGCTGTGGAGCCAGGGTGCCAACCTGGCGCCGCTCTACCCCAATGGCATGGCCGACCGCGACGCTGCGCCCGTGCTGGACCAGTTGCGCCAGCTCGGCGTGGCCACCAAGGTGATGGACAACGGCGTCATCCTGGTGCCCGCGGGCCAGGTGGCCGAGCTGCGCATGAAGCTGTCCACCGCCGGCCTGCCCAAATCCAGCGCGAATGGTTTTGCCTTGCTCGACAACGCCAAGTTTGGCCAATCGCAGTTGCAGGAGCGCACGCAACTGCAACGCGCCCTGGGCGATGAGATCGCGCGCTCGATTGCGCAGTTGTCCTCGGTGGATTCAGCCCGGGTGCTGCTGGCCATACCGGCGCAGAACGGCTTTTATCGCGAGCAGCAAAAGCCCAGCGCCTCGGTGGTGGTCACGCTGCGCGCCGGCCACACGCTGGATCGCCAGCAGATCGCCGGCATCGTGCACCTGGTGTCCTCCGCAGTGGCCGATCTCTCGCCCAAATCGGTGACCGTGCTCGACCAGAACGGCACGCCCCTGGCCGGCACGCACGACGCCACCCAGCAAGGCCTGGATTCGCAGCAACTGCAGTATGTGCAGCAGGTCGAGAGCGGCTACCTGCGCCGTGTCACCGACATGCTCACACCCGCCCTGGGCCGCGACAACCTGCGCGCCAGCGTCAATGCCGAGATTGATTTCACCCAGCAGGAATCCACCTCCGAGGCCTACAAGCCTAACCAGTCGGGCGAGGCGACACTGCGCAGCCAGCGCAGCAACGAATCCAGCAACGGCGGCAGCGCCCAGCCCACCGGCACGCCAGGCGCGGCCAGCAACCAGCCCGGCGCCACGCCCACCGCGCCGCTCACCGGCGCCTCGGCACCCTTGCAGGCGGCGCAAGCCGGCGCAGCAGGTGGCGGCACGCGCAAGGAAAGCACGGTGAACTACGAGGTCGACAAGACCGTCAGCGTCAAGCGCAATGCCACCGGCGTCATCAAGCGGCTGAACGCCGCGGTCCTGGTCAACCACCGCAGCAGCACCGATGCCAAGGGCAAGACCACCACCACACCGGTGCCGCAGGAGGAGATGGACAAGCTCACCGCCCTGGTGCAAGAGAGCATTGGCTTCAACAAGGAGCGCGGTGATTCGGTCAAGGTGGTGAGCATTCCCTTCCGCGTGGAGGCCGCGCCCAAACTCGAAGAGCTGCCGCTGTGGAAGCAGCCCTGGTTGCTTGATCTGGTGCGTGCCAGCGCCGTGCCCGCGGCACTGCTGCTGGTGGCCATGATGATGGTGTTTTCGGTGATCCGCCCGGCGCTGAAGCAAGCGGTGTTGCCCGAGCCACCTGCGCCAGACGCCGCCGCACTGGACGCGGTGGTCAACGACGAGAACAGCTTGCCCGGTCAGGATGCGCAGGCCCAAGCCCTGGCCGCCTTGGAAGCGCCCAAGACCAACAAGCAGCTTGACGAGGCCCGTGCCCTGGCCAAACAAAACCCCGCAGCCGTCGCCAACATCATGCGCGACTGGGTCAACGGTACCGCCTGATGCCCACACCCGCCGCCGCCGACAACGGGCTTGAGGACGCCGCCATCCTGTTGATGTCCCTGGGTGAGGAGGAAGCCTCGGAGGTGTTCAAGCACCTCGCGCCCAAGGAGGTGCAGCGCCTGGGCGAGACCATTGCCAAGCTCAAGGTGGTGTCGCGCGAGCGCGTCGAAGGCGTGCTCGACAAATTCACCACCGAGGCCGCCGAGCAACACATCCTGGTCGGCGACACCGATGAGTACGTCAAGTCCGTGCTGCGCAAGGCCCTGGGCGAGGACAAGGCCAATCTGCTGATCGATCGCATCCTGCAAGGCAGCGATGTCTCCGGGCTGGAGAGCCTGAAGTGGATGGACGCCGAATCGGTGGCCGAGCTGCTGCGCAATGAGCACCCGCAGATCGTCGCGGCCATCCTGGTGCACCTGGACAGCGACCAGGCCTCATCCGTGATCAAGGCCTTTGGCGAGCGCCAGCGCAACGAGGTGCTGGTGCGCATCGCCACGCTCGATGGCATTCAACCGGCCGCACTGAAGGATTTGAATGAGGTCATGAGCAAGGTGCTGGCGGGGGGCGATCGGATGAAGAAGTCCACCCTTGGTGGCGCCAAACCAGCGGCGGAAATCATCAACCTGCTGGGCACTGCCGTAGAGACCTCGGTGCTGGATTTCATCCGCGAGGCCGATGCCGACCTGGCGCAAAAGATCATGGACAACATGTTCACCTTCGATGATCTGATCAAGCTCGACGACAAGGGCTTGCAGGCCATGTTGAAGGAAGTGCAGTCCGAATCCCTGGTGCTGGCGCTCAAGGGGGCGACGCCGGAGATGCGCGAGAAGGTCTTCAAGAACATGTCCTCACGCGCCGCCGAGACCCTGCGCGAAGACCTGGATTCACGTGGCCCGGTGCGCGTGGCCGAGGTCGAAGCCGAGCAAAAGGAAATGCTCAAGATCGTGCGCCGATTGATGGACGAGGGCCAGATCGTCCTGGCCAGTGGCAGCGCCGATGACTTCATCTAGAACCAGCGGCCCGCGCCAGGTGCCGCCACCGCCCAATTCCAGGGCCGGCACGGCTTACACCCGGTTCATCCCACGCGAAGAGCTGCAAGGCTTTGCCAGCTGGACACCGGGCGCACTGGCCGACACGGCAGCCACCCCGGCGCCTGGCCCACAGGGCCGATTCGGCCCCGGCCAGGGCGGCGGGCTTCACCGCGGCCACCAGGCCCAGGCTGCGCCCGATCCCAGCCCTGAGGAGGGGCGCGCCGCGGTGCACCAGGCCCGCCAGGCCGGCTATCAGGACGGCTACCGCGATGGGCTTGTGGCTTTGGAGAGCTTCAAGCACAGCCACGCGCAGCAACTGGGCGCGCAGTTTGCCGCCGTGCTGCAGGCCTTTGATGCTCAGCTTGGCGCGCTGGAGCAAGGCATGGCCAGCGCTGTGGCCAAGGTGGCCACGCTATTGGCGCGCCAGGTGGTGCGCCACGAGCTTGTGGTGCAGCCCGAGCTCGTCGCGCGCGTGGCGCAAGAGGCGGTGCATGCCGTGCTGCTCAGCGCCAGGCACATCGTCGTGCAGGTGCACCCGGCCGACCAGGTCTTGATCGCCGCCGAGGCCGCCGACGCCCTGGCCGCACGCGGCGCCAGACTGGTGCCCAACGCCAGCCTGGCGCGGGGCGACTGTGTGGTGGAGAGCGATGCCGGCAGCATTGACGCACGCATTGCCACGCGTTGGCACGACTGCGTGCAGGCCTTGGGCACCGGTGTGGCCTGGGGCGGCGCCGAAGACGACGCAGACCTTGCCGGCGGCGAACAAAGCGACAACGGCGACAGCAAGGGTGGCGGCAACGACAGCCACGTTGCGGCCCGCGGCAGCGCAGCCCATGATTGACGCCG
>JAYSSS010000066.1:0-35997 GCA_043720415.1 Ideonella sp. | reverse complement strand
GAGCGCCAACACCATCGTCATCAGCCGGGCCGACAAGTTTGGCCTGGCCCAGCTGCACCAGCTGCGCGGCCGCGTGGGCCGCAGCCACCACCAGGCCTATGCCTACCTGCTGGTGCCCGATGTGGAGAGCCTCACCAAGCAGGCTGCGATGCGCCTGGAGGCCATCCAGCAGATGGAAGAACTCGGCAGCGGCTTCTACCTGGCGATGCACGACCTCGAGATCCGCGGCGCCGGCGAAGTGCTCGGAGAGCACCAGAGCGGCAACATGATGGAGATCGGCTTCCAGCTCTACAACGACATGCTGGCCGAGGCCGTGCGTGCCTTGAAATCCGGCCGCGAGCCCGATCTGCTCAGCCCCACCGGCATCTTCGGCCAGGCCACCGAGATCAACCTGCACTCGCCCGCCCTGCTGCCCGACAGCTACTGCGGCGATGTGCAGGTGCGCTTGAACCTGTACAAGCGCCTGGCCAGCGCCGGCTCGGCCGATCAACTGGAGCGCTTGCTCGAAGAAGTGACGGACCGCTTTGGCAAGCTGCCCACCCAAGGCCAGACCCTGTTCGACACGCACCGCCTGCGCGTGCAGGCCAAGCCCTATGGCGTGGCCAAGATCGATGCCCACCCCAAGCTGATGAGCATCACCTTCCGCTCTAACCCGCCGGTCGACGCGCTGCGCATCATCGAGCTGGTGCAGAAAAACAAGCAATTCAAGCTCGCCGGCAACGACAAGCTGCGCATCGAGCGCGAGCTCAGCGATGCCAAGGACCGCGCGCAATTCATCCGTGAGGTGCTGCGCTCGCTGGGCGCGCCGACGCGGGATTTGGCCGGGGCTTGATGGCCCGGACACGCGCGCCGCTACTGCATCCAAACCTTCACGCCCACCCCATGACCGCCACCGAACACGCCCCCGGCCTCTTCATCCGCGGCATTACGCCTCCGCTGCGCTTGAGTGACTACAAGCTCATCGCCTTTGACATGGATTCGACGCTGATCAACATTGAGTGCGTCGATGAAATTGCGGCCATGGCCGGGCGCAAGGACGAAGTCTCGGCCATCACCGAGGCCGCCATGCGCGGCGAGATTGCCGATTACAAGGACAGCCTGCGCCGGCGCGTGGCCTTGCTGGCCGGCGTGCCCGAGACCGCGCTGCAGCGCGTCTACGACGACAAGCTGCGCATCAATCCCGGGGTCGAGGCCTTTGTCGGCGCCTGCCGCAAGGCCGGCCTGAAGACGCTGCTGGTCTCGGGCGGATTCACATTCTTCAGCGAGCGCATCCGCCACCGTCTGCAGCTCGATTTCGCCCGCGCCAACACCCTGGGCAGCTTCAATGGCCGCCTCACGGGCACGCTGTTTGATCGGCCCTGGGGCGACATCTGCGACGGCGCCGAAAAGCGCCGTGTGGTGCTCGAGGTGTGTGAGCTGATGGGCATCGAGGCGCGCCAGGCCATCGCCGTGGGTGACGGCGCCAATGACCTGCCGATGATGTCGGTGGCCGGCCTGTCGATTGCCTACCACGCCAAGCCCGCGGTGCGCGGCCAGGCCATGATTTCGATTGAGCAGGGCGGGATGGAGCGGGCGCTGGAGGTGTTGGGTGGCTGAGCGAGAACCAGATCGTGCAGATGCACAAGAGCGTGGCCTTCATTCATGAAGACATTGCCGCCACAAACTTGCGGCTGGACGGTTTGAGTGATCGCGTCGAGCGCATCGAGCGTCGCCTGGATCTGCGCGAAGCGGTGTAGCGGCGCAGTGCCGCTCAGCTCGACAACTGCTGCCAGGCCTTGTCCAAACGCTTGGCGCTCACCGGCTGCGGCGTGCGCAGCTCCTGGGCAAAGAAGCTCACACGCAGCTCTTCGATCAGCCAACGGTACTCGTCCATGCGCGCATCCGGCCTGCCCTTGTGATCGGCCAGGCGACGCCAGTAGCGCTGCTCCAGCGGGCGCAGCTCGGCCAGGCGCTGGGCATCGCGCGCGGGGTCGGCGCGCAGCTTGTCCAGGCGCAGGGTGATGGCCTTCAAGTAGCGCGCAAAGTGAGCGAGCTGGGCATAGGGCGTGGCGGTGAGAAAACGCTTGCCGCACAGGCGCTGCAGTTGGGCGGCAATGTCCTCGGCCACCTCTTTGGATGGGCGGCTGTCCTTCAACTTGCGCAGCGCCACGGCATGCTCGGCCAGGACCGTGGCCGCGAGCCGCGCCACCTCTTGCGCGATGAGGTTCAGGCGCGCGCGACCGGCCTCGATACGGGCCTTGAAGGCGGCGGCATCGGTGGGCGCCGGGTCGGCCAGGAAGGCGCGGTCCAGGGCCAGCTCGATGATCTGCTGGCGCAGCTCGTCCACGGTGCCGCCAAGGGCGTTGCCGCCTGAGCCACCGCCACCGGCACCCACATCCACCGCCCGGCCCACTTGCATAAATGCCGTGGCCATCTGCGTGAGGCCGGGGATGTTTTTCTCCAGGTACTTGAGCGGCTCCTTCAGGGCCAGGGCCACCAGGCGGCGCAGACCGGCGAGGTGCTTGGCGGCGGCCAGATCGGGCTCATCAAAGACCTCGATTTCGACATGGGTGATCTTGTCCATCAGCGCCGGAAAACCCACCAGCACCTGGCCGGCCTGGTGGATTTCCATCAGCTCGGGCAGCTCACCGAAAGTCCAGTCGGTGTAGCGCGGCGGTGTTGCGGTGGTGGGCGCGGCTTGGGTGATGGCGCCGGCCGCAGTGGTCGCACCCTTCACACCCTTCGCAGCGTTTGTCCCACCGGTCCCGGGCGTCGCGCCGGTCACCACACCACCCACCGCACCGTTCACCGCACTGACCCCTGGCGGCGGCTGTGGCTTCGCGACCACGCTCCTGACCGCTCCGACAGTGGCGCCACTCGCGCCACTTGCGCCACTCGCGCCACTCGCCTGCGCAGCCGCCGCCGCCAAGCTGCCCAGCTTCAATTGCGCCAGCGCCTGAAACGCCGATCGCGCCTGGCCGCCGAGCTCGGCCTTGAGCGTGGGCAAATGCCGGCCCATGCCCAACTGCCGGCCGTGCTCATCCACCACGCGGAAGTTCATGAACTGGTGCGGCAACAACTGGTCTAGCTTGAAGTCGTTGCGCTGCACAGCGATCTGGGATCGCTCACGCACGGCCGCCAGCAACACCTCCAGCAGCGCGCCCTGAGCAAACGGGTGGGTCTCCAGCCACTCGGCCACATAGTCGGGCAGGGGCACCAGGCGCGAGCGCGGGCGTTGGTGCAGGCTTTTGAGCAAGGCCGTGAGCTTGGCCGCCAGCATGCCCGGCACCAGCCATTCGCAGCGCTCCTCACTCACCTGGTTGAGCGCATAGATGGGCACGGTGACCGTCAAGCCGTCCTTGGCGTCACCGGGCTCGTGCAGGTAAGTGGCGGCGCAGTCCACACCGCCTAACCTAACGGTTCTGGGGAAGGCCGAGCTGGTGATGCCCGCGGCCTCATGGCGCATCAGCTCATCGCGGCTGAGCTGCAAGGCCAGCGGATTTTTGCGCGCCTCGATGCGCAGCCAGCGCTCCAGGCTGGCGCCCGAGCACACCTCGGCCGGCAGGTGCTGGTCGTAAAAGGCAAAGATCAGCTCATCGTCCACCAGCACGTCCTGGCGCCTGGATTTGTGTTCCAGCTCCTGCACCTGGACCAGGAGCTTGCGGTTGTGGGCGACGAAAGGCAGCTTGGTGTCCCAGTCGCCTTCAATCAAGGCCGAGCGGATGAAGATCTCGCGCGCCGTCCGGGCATCGACGTTGCCGAAGTTCACACGGCGGTTGTTGTAGAGCACGATGCCGTACAGCGTGGCACGCTCCATGGCGATGACCTCGGCGGCCTTTTTCTCCCAGTGCGGATCGAGCAACTGCTTCTTGATCAGGTGGCCGGCGATGGGCGCGATCCACTGCGCGTCGATGTGGGCCAGGCCGCGGCCGAACAGCCTGGTCGTCTCCACCAGCTCGGCGGCGATCAACCAGCGACCGGGCTTCTTGCTCAGGTGCGCACCGGGGTGGCGCCAGAACTTGATGCCGCGTGCGCCCAGGTACCAGTCCTCATCGTCGCTCTTCAAGCCAATGTTGCCCAGCAGGCCGGCCAGCAGCGATTGGTGCACCTGCTCATAGGTGGCCGCACTGCCGTTGAGCCGCCAGCCCTGCTCGGCCACCACGGTGTGCAGTTGGGTGTGAATGTCGCGCCACTCGCGCACGCGGCGCGGGCTGACGAAGGATTCGCGCAGCCGCTGCTCTTGTTGGCGGTTGCTGAGCTTGTGGCTGTCGATGGCCCCGCGCGGCGATGGCGCTGTGGCCGCCGTGGCCGATGCACTGGCGTGGCGAGTTTGGCCGGCGTGACGAGTGTGCCCAGTCTGGTCGGACTGGCCAGCGTGGCCGGGCTGGCCAGTGTGGCCGGGGTGGCCGTGCACGCCGCGCCCCTCTTCGATCCAGTTCCACAGCTTCAGGTAGCCCATGAATTCGGACTTCTCGTCGTCGAACTTCTTGTGCTTTTCATCGGCCGCCTGCTGTGCTTCGAGCGGCCGGTCGCGCACGTCCTGAACGCTCAGCGCCGAGGCAATGATCAGCACCTCATGCAGCGCCTGGCGATCGCGCGCCTCCAGGATCATGCGGCCCACGCGCGGGTCCAGCGGCAGGCGCGACAAGGCCACGCCTATGGGCGTGAGCTCGTTGTCCTCGTCCACCGCGTTGAGCTCGTCGAGCAGGGCATAGCCATCGGCAATGGCCTTGGGCCGCGGCGGCTCCAGAAAGGGGAATTCGCTGACCATGCCCAAGTGCAGGCTCTTCATGCGCAGGATCACGCCGGCCAGAGATGAGCGCAGGATTTCCGGATCGGTGAAGCGCGGCCTGTCGGCAAATTCTTTCTCGTCGTACAAGCGTATGCACACGCCGTTGGCCACACGGCCACAGCGCCCGGCGCGCTGGTTGGCCGCCGCCTGCGAGATGGCCTCGACCTGCAACTGCTCGACCTTGTTGCGAAAGCTGTAGCGCTTGACCCGCGCCAGCCCGGAATCGATGACATAGCGGATGCCCGGCACGGTGAGCGAGGTCTCGGCCACATTGGTGGCCAGCACGATGCGCCGGCCATTGCCGCTGTCAAAGACGCGGTCCTGCTCGGCCTGCGACAGGCGGGCAAACAGCGGCAGGATCTCGGGTTGCGGACCACCGCGTTGGCCGCCCACGCCGTGCTGGGCCAGGTGCTTGCGCAGGTGATCGGCGGCCTCGCGGATCTCGCGCTCGCCGGGCAGAAAGACAAGGATGTCGCCGGGGCCGGCGGGTCGGATGGGTTCGGCGACACCGGCGGTATCGCGGCCATCGTCTGAGGCGCCGGCATCGCTCGCAGCGCACACAGCGTTCGCATCGCCTGCAGCCGCGGCAGCGCCTACATCGCCGGACCTGTCGGCTTTCCCAGCGTTCTCAGCACCCTGCACACTGGCAATCGACCCACCCACCCCGGCGCGACGCCCGCGCCACAACTCATCCACCGCCTGCGCAATGGCGTGGTTCAGATCGAGCTCGCGCGATTCAACAAAGGGCCGCCAGCGCTGCTCCACCGGAAACAGGCGGCCCGAGACCTGGATCACCGGCGCCGGGCCGCTCGCGCTCTTGAAGTGCTGGGCAAAGCGATCCGCATCGATGGTGGCCGAAGTGACAATAACTTTCAGGTCAAGCCGACGCGGCAGCAGCTGGCGCAGGAAGCCGAGCAGGAAATCGATGTTCAGGCTGCGCTCATGGGCCTCGTCGATGATCAGGGTGTCGTAGGCACGCAGCAGCGGGTCGCTCTGGGTCTCGGCCAGCAAGATGCCGTCGGTCATGAGCTTGACCGATGCGCCGGGTTGCAAGCGGTCCTGGAAGCGCACCTTGTAGCCCACCACCTCGCCCAGCGGCGAGTTCAGCTCCTGGGCAATGCGCTTGGCCACGCTCGACGCCGCAATGCGCCGCGGCTGGGTGTGGCCGATCAGGCCAGTGCCACCGGCGCCCAGGCCGCGGCCGAGTTCGAGCGCGATCTTGGGCAACTGCGTGGTCTTGCCCGAACCGGTCTCGCCGCAGACGATGACCACCTGGTGCTGGCGCAGAGCCTGGGCGATCTCGTCGCGCCGGGCCGAAACGGGCAACGATTCGGGATAACGGATCGGCGGGATCGGCGTGGCCGGTGGCCCCACCCGGGGTGGCCGCGGTGCGCGCGGTGGCTGCGGTGGCCGTGGTGGCTGAGGCAAAAGGGCTTGAGTGGCTGAGCGCGGCGGTGTGGCGGGCGACGGTGGCGGGCGGCGGGGCGGATGATCGGACGGGTTCACAAGCCGCAAATTATCGCTGCGTGCTTGGGGCTGGCTGAGCATGCGCCCGCATCCGTCTCCACACCGGCACCCACACCGGCGTGCACTCAGGCGATGAGGTCGGCCACGGTCATGGCGTCCAAGCCGGCCTTGCTCCGGAAGGCGGCCGTTCTGCTGTTTTCCTCTATCAGCAAGGCTCTGATCAAGGGCAGCACCGGTGTTCGTCCGGGCTCGATCAAGAGCACATGGCGTGGATCACCCGGCTCGTCGGCCAACTCGCCGCACCAATCCATGGCCTGCAAGGCTTGCAACACCGGCTGCAATTGCAGCGGGTCGATGCGTAGCGCGCCGGCCAGGCGGTGCAGGCCGAGGCCATGTTCGGGCCCTCTTCGCGCCTGCGCCAGAGCGCCCAACACGCCGATGGCCAGCGCAAAGCTTTGGCCGGGCGCATCGGCCAGTCGTACCACCCGCAGGCCCAGGCTGGGCGCATAGGCGGCAATCACCGCGCCCAACAACACGATGACCCAGCCCAGATAGATCCACAGCAGAAATATCGGCAGCGTGGCAAAGGCGCCGTACACGGCGCTGTAGGTGGGAACGCTGGCCACATACCAGGCCAGGGCGCGCTTGGCGAGCTCAAAGCCAATGGCCACAAACAGCCCCCCCGCCACCGCGTGTGTCCACCTCACATGGGTGTTGGGAACAAAGCGGAACAGGGCCGACATGCCCACAGCCAACACCGCAAACTCGAACACGCCCAGCAACAAGGCCACGCCACCCGGCAGAGCATTGACCACGCCCCGCGAGGCCGAGATGGCGTAGGAGGTGAGCGACAGGCTAACCCCCAGAACCAGCGGACCGAGCGTCATCGCCGCCCAGTACACCAACACGCGCTGGGCCAGCGGCCGCGGCTTGGGCACGCGCCAGATGCCGTTGAGCGTGCGATCGATGGTGAACACCAGCGCCAGTGCCGAGAACAGCAACACCACCAGGCCCACACCGCCCAGCCGGCTGGCCTTTCCAGCAAACGTGGTGAGCGACTGCAACACCGGCCGGGCGATGCTCTCGGGCACCAGGCTTTGCAGGAAGTACTGCTGCAGCGCCACCTGGAACTTGGCAAACATCGGAAAGGCAGTGAACAGCGCCAGCATCACCGTCACCAGCGGCACCAGGCTGATCACCGTGGTGAACGTCAGGCTGCTGGCGGTGAGGCCCAGGTGGTCCTCCCGAAAGCGCAAGCGCAGGGTGCGCACCGTGGCCAGCCAGGGCCAGGTGCGCAGCAGCTCGGCCAGCGCCTGCCAGCGGTGTTGGAAGCGCGCCGCCAGCGCTGCTGTAGAAGTCATGCGTCTATCATGCCAGCCGTGAATGAAGACACCCCTGAAGGCACCCGTGAAGGCACGCCATCTGGCCCGAATGCCGAACTCACCCGCGCCCTGGCTGTTGGCTCGTTATTGGGGCTGATCGTTCTGGGCCTGGCCTGGGAGCTTTGGCTGGCGCCCACCGGCCGCGGCACGCTGGCGCTGAAGGTGCTGCCGCTGCTCATCCCCCTGGTGGGCCTGTTGAAGATGCGGCTGTTCACCTACCGCTGGGTCAGCCTCTTTGTCTGGCTGTATTTCATCGAAGGCATGGTGCGCGCCAACAGTGAGCGTGGCATCTCAGCCGTCTTGGGCTGGACCGAGGTGGCGCTGTGCTCGATGCTGTTTGTGGCCTGCGCCCTGCATGTGCGCTGGCGCTTGAAGGCCGCACAGCCTGTTGCTGCAGCCAGCGCAGCAACAGCAAATCCGGAGACCCCATGAGCACCAGCGTGTTACAGGCCCTGCGCCGCGCCGTCGGCGAGGCGCAGGTGATCGACCAGGGCGACTTATCCGCCTGGGAGCTTGATTGGCGCAAGCGCTGGCAGGGCAAGGCCCTGGCCGTGGTGCGCCCGGCCAACACCGCCGAGGTAGCGCAGGTGGTGCGCATTTGCGCCGCACATGGCGTGGCCATCGTGCCCCAGGGCGGCAACACTGGCCTGGTGGGCGGCGGTGTGCCCGATGCCAGCGGCACCCAGGTGCTGTTGAGCCTGGCGCGCATGAACGGCGTGCGCCAGATCGACCGCGCCAACCTGACCATGACGGTGGATGCCGGCTGCGTGCTGCAGGCCCTGCAGCAGGCCGCGGCCGAGGTCGGCCTGCTCTTCCCCTTGAGCCTGGCCAGCGAGGGCAGCTGCACCATCGGCGGCAACCTGGGCACCAATGCTGGCGGCACCCAGGTACTGCGCTACGGCAATGCGCGCGAGCTCTGCCTGGGGCTGGAGGTGGTGACGGCCCAGGGCGAGGTCTGGGACGGCCTGTGCGGCCTGCGCAAGGACAACACCGGCTACGACCTGCGCGATCTGTTCATCGGCAGCGAGGGTACTTTGGGTGTTATCACTGGCGCCACGCTCAAGCTGTTTCCGCGCCCGGCGGCTGAGTTGACGGCCCTGGCCACTTGCCAGACGCTGACGCAGTGCGTGGCCTTGCTCGGCCTGGCCCAGGCCAGGCTGGGCGCCGGGCTCACTGGCTTTGAGGTGATGAACACCTTCTCGCTGGCCCTGGTGGCGCAGCACTACCCACAGCTGAAGCAGCCCCTGGCCGCCGCGCCCTGGACGGTGCTGATGGAATATGCCAACACGCAAAGCCAGGCGGCAGCGCGTGAGGCCTTCGAGGCCCTGCTGGCCATGGCGCTGGACGGTGAGCTGATCGACAACGCCGTCGTCGCCGAGAGCCTGGCGCAATCGGCCGCGCTGTGGCAACTGCGCGAGTCCATCCCGCTGGCGCAAAGCCTGGAGGGCGTGAACGTCAAGCACGACATCTCGTTGCCGGTGTCGGCCATTGCCGGCTTTGTCGAGCGCACCGATGTGGCCCTGCTGCAGGCCTTTGCAGGCGCCCGGCTGGTGAACTTTGGGCACCTGGGTGACGGCAACCTGCACTACAACGTGCAGTGCCCGGCGGGCGCGGGTGCGGCCGAATTTTTGGCGCAGCATGAGGCGGCCATCAACCACATCGTGTACGACGCGGTGCAGGCCTGCGCCGGCTCGTTCTCGGCCGAGCACGGCATCGGCGCGCTGAAGTTCGATGAGCTGGCGCAGCGCAAATCCCCGGTGGCGGTGGGGATGATGCGCGCCATCAAGCAAGCGCTCGATCCCAAACGGGTGATGAACCCAGGGCGCGTTGTTTAACCGTTAGGACGCGGGGGCTGCGCTTGGCTTGCGCCGCGCTCAAAGCACCACTTCGATCAGCCCCGGCCCTTGATCGGCCAGGCGCCGTTGCAGTGCCAGGCCCAGGCCTTGCAGATCGACCACGCGCTCGCCGGGCATGCCCATGCCGCGCGCCAGTGCCACCCAGTCCAGCGCCGGGCGGTCCAGGCTGAGCATGTCGCTGGCGCGCTGGCCCATGGCGCCGGCGCCCACGCCGGCAAACTCGCCGCGCAGGATGCTGTAGGCGCGGTTGGCAAAGATAACGACCGTGATGTCCAGGCTCTCGCGCACCATGGTCCACAGCGACTGCAGGGTGTACATGCCGCTGCCGTCACCCTCCAGAGCCAGCACCTTGCGGCCCGGGCTGGCGATGGCCGCGCCGATGGCGTTGGGCAGGGCAAAGCCGATGGAGCCGCCGCAACCGGCCAGCCAATCGTGCGGCGCGGCGCCGCTGGTGACGGCGTCGAAGTTGCGGCCTATGGTCACCGATTCATCGACGACGATGGCCTGCTCGGGCAGCACGGCGGCCAGCAACTGCGCGATGCCCATGGGATCGAGCGCGCCACTGGGCAGCAGCGAGCTGGCGCGCTGGGCGATGGGGCCGGCGGCGGCCGTTGTCGCGGCGCCCACGCCCAGCTCGTCCAGCAAGGCCTGCAGCGCGATCTGCACATCGTCCTCGGGCAAGGCCACTTCAATGCATTGGCAGTCCGGCCGCGACAACACACCCGGCTTGCCCGGGTAGGCGAAGAAGGCCACGGGGTTGCGCGCGCTGACCAGCACGATGCGATCAAACGGCGCCAGCGCCGCCACCGCCGGTTCAACCGCATAGGGCAGGCGCGGCAGCAGCACACGTCCTGCACCGCGTTCATGCCGGGCGTTGTAGAACTCCGACTTCAACGCGCAACCGGTGGCCGCGGCCAGGCGCCCGGCCAGGCGCAGCGATTCGCCGCGCAGGGCGTGGCCGCCCAAAAGCAGCAAGGTAGAGGCGCCGCGGCGCAGGGCCTGGGCGGCCGGAATGATGTTGGCGACGCGGTCGGCTTGGCGGTCGGCTGCACTGTCGGCGGGGCGAGCGGCATCGTGGGAGCCGGCTGCTGGCGCCACCTCCGACCAGGCCGTGTCCGCCGGCAGGATGAGCGTGGCGATGCGCCCCGGCCGCAGGCGCGCCTGGGCGATGGCGGCGCGGCCATCGCTGGCGATGGCGGCGGCGCTCGCGCTGGAGCGCACCCAGTGCGACATCGGCGCGGCCAGGCCGGCGATGTCCGAGGTCAGAGGCGCATCCAGCGCCAGGTGCGTGGTGGCGTGGTCGCCAACGATGTTGACGATGCCAGAACGCGCCTTTTTGGCGTTATGCAGGTTGGCCAGGCCATTGGCCAGGCCAGGGCCGAGATGCAGCAGCGTGGCCGCCGGTTTGTCGGCCATGCGGTAGTAGCCGTCGGCCGCGCCGGTGACCACGCCTTCGAACAGGCCCAACACGCAGCGCATGCCGGCGATGGCATCGAGTGCGGCGACGAAGTGCATCTCCGAAGTGCCGGGGTTGGCGAAGCAGACATCGACCTTGCCTTCGAGGAGGGTGTGGACCAGGGAGTGAGCGCCGTTCATGGGTGGGCCTTGTGGGGTGGGTAGATTGGCATCGGTCAGGGCGCGCCAGGGCGCCGACTGGCTTCAGCGCGCGGCACCGCGCGCCAACGCCGCCTCCAGCAGGCCGCGCGCAATCACCTTCAGGGCCAGCGTCTCCTCCGCGCCCTCAAAGATCGACAGCACACGCGCATCGACGAAATAGCGGCTGACAGCAGACTCTTCGGCATAGCCCATGCCGCCATGGATTTGCAGGGCCTCGCGCGTCAGCCACTCGGCCGAACGGCAGGCCAGCAACTTGACCAGGCTGGCCTGGGCGCGGTCGCCGCCGGCATCAAGCTGGCTGGCCACGGCATAGGCCAGTTGGCGGCAGGCCGCCAGGCGTGCGGCCATGCGTGCCAGCCGCGCCAGGGTGAGTGGGTAGTCGATGAGCGGCGCGCCAAAGACCTGCCTGTCCTGGGCGTAGGCCAGGGCAGCGCGCAGGGCTGCACGCATCACGCCGGTGGCGCGGGCAGCCGTTTGCATGCGCCCGCCCACCATGCCGGCCATGGTGAAGTAAAAGCCCTTGCCCAGGCCCGCCGCGCCGCCCAGCAAATTGGCCTCGGGCACGAAGAAATCGCTGAAGGCCAGATCGAAGGAGTGCATGCCGCGGTAGCCGATGGTGGCAATGGCCTGGCCCGTCAAGCGCCCGCCTGCGGCTTGCTGCACATCGAAGCGGTGGCCCTCGTGCGATGGCTTTTCAACCAGCAGCACGCTCAGGCCGCGGTGGCCGAGTGATTTGTCAGGCTCGGTGCGCGCCACCACCATCAGCAAGCCCGCCTTGCCGGCGAAGGTGCACCAGGTCTTGGCGCCGTTGAGCAGCCAGCCACGCTGGCCGGCTTGCTCGACGGCTGTCGCCTTGATTGACAGGTTAGCCACGTCCGAGCCGTGGTCGGGCTCGGTGATGGAGATGGCGCACAGCGGCTCGCCTGCAGCGATGCGCGGCAGCCAGTGCGCCTGTTGGGCCTCGGTGCCGCCCAGCAGCAGGGCCCGGCTCAGGATCTCAGGCCGCGTGATCAGGCTGCCGGCCGCCCCCAGCGAGGCCTCGGACAGCGCCTCGGTCACGACCACCATCATCGGCGTGTCGTCGCGGTCATTGGGGGCGATGCCACCGTGGCGCTCGGGGATGGCCAGGCCAAACACACCCATCTCGCGCAGCGGCTGCAGCAGCGACTCGGGCACCGTCTGGTCATCCCGGTGGATGGCCTGGGCCAGGGGTGCGACCACGTCCTGGGCAAAGCGACGGAACGCGTCCTGCGCCTGCACATGGGCCTCGTCGAGCGCGACCGGGCCGATCTCGGCCGCGAAGCCGGCCGCGGTGCCTGCCGCGTCTTTGGCCAGCATTCGCCCGGCATCAGCCAGGGCCGTGGCGCTGATCGCGCCGCGCCGCAGCGCCGCCCAGTCGGCATCGCCGGCCAGGGCCTGCAGATCGGTCAAGGGCAGGTTCAGATCGAGGAACAGGCCCTCCAGCCTGGCCAGCACGGTGCCGATGGCGTCGGCCGCAAAGATCAGCGCCAGGCGGGTGTCGAGCTCGGCGCTGGCCTGGCCCAGCAGGGCCGCAGCGTTCTCGGCGGCGAGCAACTCAGCGCTGGCCCAGGCCAGCTCAAAACTCTCCACCTGACGGGCATCGAGCAGATCAGGGCGCAGTGCCCCGCCGCGGCTGCAGGCCAGGGCCAGTGACGCCACACCGGCGTCAAACAGTGGGCGCAGGCGGGCCAGCAGGCCCTGCAGCAAGGATAGCTGTAGGTCGATGTCTGGCGCGCCGCGGTCATCGCTGTTGCGCCCAGCGGTTTCAGCCACAGCGTTTTGTCCTTGGTTTGATGTCATGCGGCTGCAGGCGAAGCGGCGCCGCTGTAGAACCAGCGGCGCGCGCCAGACACCTCAAAGCGCTGCCAGTTGCCGGGATCCTGGCGCAGGCGATCGGCGACGGCCACCAAGACCACCGGGTTCAGGCCCAGGCCGATGTGGCTGCCCTGCACCTCGATGTTCTCGGTGAGCGCGCCTGGCGCATTCAGGCTGCAGGGCCAGGCCACGACACCATCGGTCTTGCTGTAGATGGATGTGGTGGGCAGGTCCGGCGGCACCCGCAGTCGCGCCAGCAGGGCTGGGTCTTGCTCGACCTTTTGGCCGCTCACCGTCTGGTAGAGGCGCCAGCCGTTGTTGGCGTGCGGGTGGCCACTGAAAGGCGAGCCCAGGGTGATCACACAGCGGGTGTTCTCGGCCTGCTCCTTGGCCAGCTCACGGGCATAGACGCCGCCCAGGCTCCACCCCACCAGGCTGAGCTTCTGGCCATGCTGCTGGGCCAAGGCCTTGAGCCTGGCGCGGCAGGCGTCGAGCACACCGTGCTTGGGTCCGAGATTGAAACCCTGCCCCCACTCACAGGGCAGGTAACCCAGCGCTTGCAAAAACCGGCGCAAGGGCACGGTGGACAGATCGGGCGCGGCCAGGCCGGGGAAGACCAGCACCGGATGGCCATCGCCGCGCGGCAATTGCCGCAGCCAGGGCGTGCTGGCCAACAGGGCAGCAAATTCCCAGGGCGCCCGCGCTTCGAGCAGCATCTTCCAGGGGCCGGGCGGCCCCAGCTCGCCCGCAGGCTCGGTCGCCGCGGCGGCGCCTGGACGCAAAAAATTGAGCACCATCGATCCACATCCCGTCAGCCCCAGGGGGTGGGCCGCGGCAGGCATGTTATCGGTCGCATCCGGCCTAGTAGTTCGTTCCAATAGACCAGATACGAATCATGCCACTCCAAGGTCGAACTTGTTCCAGCGAAACACGACGGGTGTGGCGTTGATCTCGGCGATGCCTTGGGTGATGCGCTGTTTGAGCTCGTCTGTGGAGGTGACGCGGATGTGTCTGAGGAAAGTGCGGGCCATTTTCGAGAATGCGCATTCGATCAGGTTCAGCCAAGAGCCGTGCTTGGGCGTATGAACGTACTCGAATCGCCCGGGGCGGGATTGGAGGTAGGCCATGGTCTGTTTGGAGATGTGCGCCGAGTGGTTGTCCAGCACCACACGAATGACACCTTCCTCAGGGTAGTGCGCATCGAGCACCTTGAGCAGGCTGACGAATTCGACGCTACGGTGGCGATCCTCGACATTGGCAAAGATGTGCCCGCTGTGCAGGTCGATGCCGGCAAGGATCGACACCGTGCCGTGGCGAACGTATTCATAGTCACGCCCCACCGCGGCGTGCTTGTTCGCCACCGGCGGCAGATCGGGTGCGGTCAGACCGATGGCTTGCACACCGGGCTTCTCGTCAACGCTGACGGTGTAGATGGGTTCGGGCCGCGCGTCATGAACTGCATCGGATCTGTAAATCGACACATCCCTGTAGATCATCAACACCTCCTGCATCTTTCGCTCGAAATCCGGGTCGCGCTTGTCCAGGTAGTAGCGGACCTTGTGGGGCTTGATGTCGTTGTCGTCGAGGATGCGCCAGACCGTGCTCTTGCCAGCCTTGGACAGCCGCGGGAAGCCTTTGCTGGGCGCCTGCTCGCTGACAAACCGCGCCAGTGCAGAAACCGTCCACAGCTCGGCCGCCAAGCCATGGTCCTTGGGCTTGGCGCACGCCACGCTGACCACCCAAGCCTTGGCCTCATCGCTGATCTCGGGCTCGTGCGGGCGGTGGTACTTGTCCTTCAATCCGGCCTGCGCCCCAGCGGCCAATGCTTTGTCCACGCACCGATAGATCATCGGCCGACTGAACCCAAGCTGGCGTTGGAGCTCGGTAATCGAGATGCCGTCGGCGTAACCAAGCAACACCTTGGCGCGCTGGACTTCGCGCGTGGGCGCCGACCTCGAGGCCGCAAGCCCTCTGAGCGCGGCGCGCAGCTCAGTCGTCAACACCAACGCAGCCCGTTGCGATTTCCTGGCCATGTTCACCGCCTTCAAGAGTTGAAGAAGAGACATGGCAAGTATCACTCAATTAGTAACCGTAATGATGGAACTAGCTACTGGGTGCGCACGCTCATCTCCTCGCAGCGCTTGCCAAAGGCCACGCTGGTGCACTGACTGTCTTGGTCCGATTGGTGGATCACGCCCGGCCCCGTTGTGCCCGGGTTGCGAGTGAACAGCGCCATGTGCAGCGCCGCCACCACCAAGTCGGCCACCATGCGTTGAGCTGGCTGATCGACGGCTGACGCCGCGCATGGCGCCGTGGCGCATCAGCCGCGCCACGACGGTACAGCGAATCGAGACCACGCTCGGAGCCGCCAAGCACTTTCCTAGCTGGTTCGGTACCGCACAGACGCAGGCGATTGCCGGCACGCACAGTCATCGCATCAGTGCAGAGGAAACCATCATGAGACTTGGAACTCGCGGTATCCGCACAGGGCTGCTGGCCGGCATGATCGGCGCCGCCGCGGCACTCGCGGTGTCTTGCGGTAGCTCTGACGTCGATTCGGCGGCCGAGCAGGCCGCACTCGTCGAGCAAGGCAAGCAAATCTTCCGCTTCGACACCTTCGGCGACGAGATCAAGTGGTCCGATGCGTTGCGCTTGCACGAGGTGATCAGCGCCGCCGTCGATCCGACGACCGCGCTGTCGGTGGGCCTGAAGGTCGATGCCGACGCCCTGCCTGCCGCGGTTGTGGCGGGTATCCAGAACGGCAGCATCGACCTCCGGAGCCCGGCGACCACGATCGCGTTGCTCAAACTCGACGCCGTCGTCGGCCTCAAAGGCAGGGTCGAAACGGTCAACGGCGTCGATCGGCTGACCCGCCTCGGCACCACCTGCGCGTTGTGCCATTCGACCGTCGATAACTCGTTTGCGCCCGGTATCGGCAAGCGGCTCGACGGCTGGGCGAACCGCGACCTGAACCCCGGCGCGATCATCGCGCTGTCGCCCGCACTCGACGCCGCGACCAAGGCCGTCTACAACTCCTGGGGCAAGGGCAAGTACGACGCCCGCTTCAACATCGACGGCCTGAGCAAGCCGACGGTCATCCCCCCTGCATACGGCCTGGCCGGCATCCACAAGATCATCTTCACCGGCGACGGCGACGACCTCGCTTACTGGAACCGATATGTCGGCGTCACACAGATGGGCGGCCAGGGGAACTTCACCGAGCCGCGCCTCAACATCAACATCACGAACGGCACGCAAGACCTCATCACCAGCAAGCTGCCCGCGCTGCAGGCTTATCAGCTCTCGATCGCGGCGCCGCCCCCGCCGGCCGGCAGCTTCGACGCCGTCTCCGCGGCACGCGGCAAGCTGGTCTTCGAGGGCGCGGGCAGATGCGTGACCTGCCACAGCGGTGCGACGTTCACTGACGCCAATACCACGCTCCACCCGCCCGCCGACTCGATGGCCGAGCCGGAAACGCCGAGTTATGCGGCACGCTCGGCGACCAAGAAGTACCGCACCGCGCCACTGAAAGGTGTGTGGCAACACGCGCCGTACTTCCACGACGGATCGGCAGCCACGCTGGAGGCCGTGGCGCAGACCTACAACAGCAAGAGGTCAATGGGTTTGACGCCTGCCCAGGTCGCCGATCTGGCGGTGTACCTGAAGTCGTTGTGACGGTCCTGGCACCAACCCTTGGAGCGCCCCATGGAACCTGCGTTGATCCTGCAGACGTCAACGGCACTGCTCGCGCTCGGCGCCTTGGGCGGCCTGGTGATGGCCGGCATGCGCTTCGCGGGCCGACCGCATCCGCCGCCGTCGCTCGCGATGCTGCACGGGCTGCTCGCCGGCGCGGCACTGACCTTGTTGCTGTACGCGGCCGCCACCGTCGGTCTGCCTTCGCTCGCGATCTCCGCGCTGGTGCTGTTTCTCGTCGCTGCGGCAGGCGGCACGGTGCTGAACATCAACTACCACTGGAAGCATCTGGCCTTGCCGAAGTGGCTGGTTCTCGTCCACGCGTTTGTCGCGATCGTGGGCTTCGTGATGCTGCTGATGGCGACCTGGGAAGTGATGCGCGCCTAGGGTGACGCAGAAGCTTACTGCGCGAGCACTGCCTTGCAGCGGCCGACGCCCCTCCGCGCGGCCCCCACTGGCGTGCCCTCAGGCTCATTCCTCGTTGGAAACACGTGCGCCGTTCAGGCTCATACCTCGTTGGACAAGGCTGCTGGAGCAGCGAAGCAGATGAGCTTGGTAAGGCCGCGGCGCAATTCACCCCGCCGAGCGGCCAACCGAAGGCGGCTCACTCTCCCGCGCCGGGTCGATGCCCTTGATTGGGTCGGCGGTCAGCTCGGGGCCGACTTCGACGACCTTCTCGGCCGTCGCGACGTCCTTGAAGCCCTCGGGTTGCGTCTCCAGGGCCTTCTTCATTGATTCCTCCAACGCGTCATCGCGATGCGAATTTTCCTGGACACCAGGCTGGAAAGTGTCTTGGCTCATGGCGGCTCCGATTCACGCTGTGGTTGGCTTGCCAGCTTGCGCCAGAACCCGGCGCGCCACTGTGGGTGCTTGGCGCAATCGCGCGAAGGTGCTGTCCTACGCCGCTGGCGATCTCGCGACCGAACACCGATCCAGGCGGCAACGGCCGCCAAGCGGGGCGGCGTTGGTCATGTCGGCCGCAAAGGGTGCCACCAGTGCCATCAGGGTCAGCCATGCGGACCGAGTCATCGAAGCGAAGCGGGCGCGGGAGCGCCCGGTGCAGGGCAGCGGGTCAAAGCGCCTGCACGCGCGGCCCGCCCGCCCGCGTCACATCAGCGCGTGATCGAGTCCGCCGTCTCGCTGTTGAGTGCCGGGTTGTAGCCGTGCCCCGGCAGTGTGACGCCGGTCACGGTGAAGATGAATGTCCCCCTGGCTCTTGTGTTCGGTGAGGTGAGCGTCGCCACACCGGTGCTGCTGGTGAGCGCACTGCCGCTGCCCGAGACCAATCCCGACCAAGTGCCGCTGACGGTGGCGCCGTTGACCAGGGCGCCGTCGCCATTGCGCACGGTGACGTTGGCGATGGCGCGTGCGCTGTTCCAGCCGCCGCCCAAGCTCATGGCAATGTCGGCCACGCGCATGGGCACAACGGTGACGACGGGGTTGACGGTGATGGTCAGACTCTTGGTCGCACTCAGGCCGCTGTTGTCGGTGACCGTCAATTGCGCGGTGTAGGTGCCGGCGCTGTTGTAGACATGGCTGGTGGTCAAGCCGGTGGCCGGCGGCGAACCGTCGCCGAAGTTCCATACATAAGCGGCAATCGACCCGTCCGGATCAGACGACCCGCTGGCCGACAGGCCGACCGTCAACGGCACGCTGCCGCTGGCCGGTGTGGCCGTGGCCGCGGCCACCGGCGGCTGCGACGCCGCGGTGGGTGCTGACACCGCCACCGCATACAGGCCCAGGCTGCCGTAGTTGGTGTAGCCGGTGGTCAGCGGGTCTGCCTTGCCCACGCCCTGAACGCTGACGTAGTAGCTGCCTGGGGCACCGACGTTGAAGCTCAGCGAGGCCGGCAAGGCATCGAGCGGATTGGCGCTGGCCAGCAGCACGCCGGCGCTGTTGCGCAGCTCGACCAGCAGATCAAGGTTGGGCGAGCGCGCGCTCGGGCCGACGCTCACCGTGACGGCACCAACGCCGCTGCTGAAGGAGAACACATCGATGTCGCCGGGGCGCTCGATCACGCCCTCGGCGACCAGCGAAGTCACGCCGCCCTCGGTGACCGATTGCAGCGCAGTGGCCGCGCCAGGCGTATTGCCGTGGTCATCCAGGCGCACGGCCAAGCCGTTGCTCTGCATCACCGCGTAGTCGTCCTGGACGTTGTTGGCGGCGGCGTACTGCCCCTTGCTCCACTGCACCAGCGCCTGGTAGTAGCCCACGCCCATGATCGGCGCCCAGCCCGTGGCGCCGCTGCCGTGGCCGGTGTAGTAGCCCGAGGTGGGCGAGCCGTCGTGCAGCAGGCCCATGTTGTGGCCGGCCTCGTGTGAGACGGCCTCGGCAACGTACTTCTCGTTGCCCCCGCCCAGCAGGTTGTAGAACACCAGTGCCGGCTTGTAGAAGTGGGAGGTGTCGTCGAAGACGCCGAGGTAGGCGACACCGCCGCAGCTGCAGCTGTAGACGTTGGTGTTGCTGGTGATGAGCACGGTGGTGCCGAAGATCTGATCGGTGGCCGTGTTGCGCGCCAGCACATCGGCCGGCGGTGGCTCGGTGGTGACGTTCACGTCGAAGGGCGCAAAGTCCTCGGCCACGCGCTGCCAGATGTACTGGATGCGCTGCAGCTCGGCGGTGGAAAACGAGTAGGGCACGCCGTCGATATCGAATGGCAGCGCGGTGATCGTGTTGCCGTTGCTGTTCCAGGCAGTGTTGGTCAGCACCGCGCCGGTGAAGTTGAGGTAGATGGTGCGCTGGGCACCGAGGCGGCTGTGCAGCAGGAAAGTCTGGTGCAGCGGCAACAGCGTGCCGTTCTGCACCTGCGATTGCGTCTGTGCGGGCTCGACCTGCAGAGGTGCGTCGAGCTCGTCTTCAACAAACATGCGGCCGCGGCGGTCGATGCGCAGGCGGCGATCATTGAGCAGCAAGGCGCGGAACTCATCGGGCGACTTGCGGTACCACGCCGCCACATCGTCGAGCCGGGCACCGAGCGCGTCGATGGCCTGCTGGCCCTGGGCCTTGGCCATGGGCAGGTTCAGTTGCGGGAATGCCGGCTTGGCCGGGTGCGGCGGCGCCGCATGGGCTGGGCCGGCCGCCTGGGCCGCACCGATTGACAGGAGGGAAGCGACAAGCAGTGCAGTGCGAAAAAAGTTCATGGGGCAGGAGCGTCGGGAGCAAGGCGCAAGGGGCATCGGGGACGGGACAGTAGCGGTTTGCCGCAGCGACGGATGCAAGCAATCGTGGGCTTTGGCCAACATGCGCTCGCCGCAGACCCTATCCGGGCCTGCGCTGTCGGCGTCTGCCGATCGGCGCCAGCGGCCAGCTGCCCTGGGCGCCCCGGTCGCCACGCTCTACCGGCCTGGGGAAAATCCTGCCCATCACCTGCACCTGCGCTGGCCTCTACCCTTGCTGACAAGTCTTTCGTGTCGCTGCTGGACGGGCGATGCGGACGTTGACGACCTTCGACCCGGCGCAGTGAATGGCCTGAACGGCCTGGGCGGATTGAGCCGCGGCGTCCCTCACATCCGTTTGGCCACTTCCTCCAGCATCACCTCGGTGGCGCCGCCGCCGATGGTGAGGATGCGCGCATCGCGGGCCATGCGCTCGATCGGCGTGCCGACGATGTAGCCCGTGCCGCCGTGCAATTGCAGGCAACCGTGCACCACCTCCTGCAGCGTTTCGCAGGCAAAGGCCTTGAGCATCGAGACCTCGCGCACGGTGTCGCGGCCCTCGTCGATCATCTGCGCGCACTGGTAGACCAAGGCCCGCGCCGCAGCGCTCTTGGCGGCCAGGGCGGCAAGCTTGTTGCGTATCACCGGCTGCTCCCACAAGGCCTTGCCAAAGGCCTGGCGGCTGCGGGTGTAGTCCAGCGTCAGCGCGATGGCCTTGGCGCACTGGCCGACGCTCATGGCGCCGGCCACGAGTCGCTCATTTTGGAAGGTACCCATGATGTAGTAGAAGCCCTTGCCTTCTTCACCGAGCAAGGCATCCGCCTCGACCTGCAAGTCATCCAGAAACAGCTCGGCGGTGTCGGATGAGCGCCAGCCGTGCTTCTCAAACTGCCGTGCGACTTTCAGGCCCGGGTTGCCACGCTCGACGATGAACAGCGAGATGCCGCGGCTGCCCTTGGCGTTGTCGTCTGTTCGCGCCGCCACGATGTAGATGTCGCCCAGCACACCGTTGGTGATGAAGGTCTTGGAGCCATTGATCAACCAACCGCCGGCATTGCGCACAGCGCGGGTCTTCAAGCCCGCCACATCCGAGCCGGCATGCGGCTCGGTGACACACACCGCACCGACCTTCTCGCCAGCACAGGCCGCCGGCAAATAACGCGCTTTCTGCGCGTGCGTGCCGCGGTGGGCAATGTGGCCCACCGACATGTCGCTGTGCACCGTGAGCGCCGCGGTCACGCCGCCAAAGCCGCCGCGGCCCAGCTCTTCGCCCAGCACCACCGAGGCCATCGCGCCCAGGCCGCCGCCGCCGTATTCCACCGGGTGGCGCATGCCCAGAAAGCCCAGCGCGCCCAGATCGCGGAACACCTGCCGCGGAATGGCGCCGGCGGCTTCCCAGGCCTCGCCGTTGGGGACGATGACCTCGTTCACATAGCGCCGCACCTGGTCGCGGATCAGGCGATGGTCTTCGTCGAGAAGGTTCGGTTCATTGAATTCAAAGTCGTTCATCGGCGTTGGGTGATGGCGTTCGGCTGGAGGGCCCGATGGTAGCCACCGCACAAACACCAGCCTGCGCCGGGCGCACTGCCGCTTATGCTCAAGCCAAGGCCTTGCGCGCCCACATTGAGCATCCGCATTGCGGGCGGCGCAGGCCGCAATCGCCACCATTGCGCGCAGCACAAGCGGTAAATCCCAACGATCAAAGGACGCGACATGGACATCGGATTCATCGGCCTGGGCGTCATGGGCGCACCCATGGCCGGCCACCTGGCCGCCGCCGGCCATCGCCTGACGCTGCTGGACATCGACACCGCCTTGACCCAGCGCGTGGCCACGGCCACGGGCGGCACCGCAGCAGCCACAGCCGCCGAGGTGGCGCGCGCCAGCGACATCGTCATCACCATGCTGCCCAATGGCCAGGTGGTGCAGCAGGTGGTGCGTGGCGGCGCCGACCAGACCGATGGCTTGATGCATGGCCTGCGCGCCGGCGCCCTGCTGCTCGATTGCTCATCGGCCGAGCCCTGGCTGACCCAGGCCACCGCCGCCGACCTGGCCGAGCGCGGCGCCCGCGTGGTCGACGCTCCGGCCTCGGGCGCCGTCTGGGGCGCGCAGGCCGCCGAACTGGTGTTCATGGTGGGCGGCACTGACGCCGATGTCGCCCGCGTGCGGCCTCTGCTGCAGCGCATGGGCAAGGCCATCCACCACCTGGGCGATGTCGGCAGCGGCCATGCCATGAAGTGCCTGAACAACTGCATCACCGCCATGACCTTTGCCGCCACGGCTGAGGCGCTGGTGACTGGCAAGCGCTATGGGCTGGACCCGGCGGTGATGATCGAGGTGCTCAACGCCTCCACCGGCGGCTCCTGGCTGACGCAGACGCACTTTCACAAGCGCATCCTCAACCGCGCCTTTGACGACCCCTTCAAGCTGGAGCTGATGCTCAAGGATGTCGGCATCGCCGTGCAGTTAGCCCACTCCACCGACACCCCCATGCCCATGGCCGGCCTGGGCCAGCAGTTGTGGCGCATGGCCGATCACGCCGCCGGGCCCGGGGCCAGCGTGAGCGAGCTGGTGCGCTGGGTGGAGCAGCAAAGCGGCACCGAGCTGTCACCGGGGCGGGGGCCACGGCATGTCGCCTGAATCCGCACTGGCTCGCTTCGTCGTCACGCAACGCAGCACCGACCTCCCGGCGGACGCCCAGCAAACCACCCAACGCGTGCTGCTGGCCGCCACCAGCTGCGGCGTGGCCGCGGCGCAGGAAGACGGCATCGCCGAGCTGCGCGCCCTGCTGCTGGAACGTGGCGGCGCCCCGCAGGCCACCACGATGGTCTTCGGCGACCGGTTGCCGGCCAGCGCGGCGGCGCAGCTCAATGGCACGCTGTGCCGGGCACTGGATTTTTGCGACGCCATGGCGCCGGGCCCGCACTTTGGCTCGGCCGTGGTGCCGGCCTGTTTTGCGGCGGCCGAGCTGCGCGGCGGCTGCAGCGGGCTCGAATTTGCGGCCGCGCTGGCTGTGGGCTGTGAGCTCGGCGCGCGCTTCAATCTGGACGAGTCGCAGTACGACGGCTTTGATCCCACTGGGGTGGCCGCCGTGTTCGCGGCCACGGCCGGCGCCGCACGCGTGCTGGGCCTGGATGAGGCACAGACGCGCAGCGCCCTGGGCTTGGCCTTCAACCGCTGCGGTGGCAGCTTTCAAAGCCACATTGATGGCAGCCTGGGCGTGCGCATCGTGCAGGGCTGGGTGGCGCAGGCGGGGGTGGACTGCGCCCAACTGGCGCAGCGCGGCATCGGCGGCCCGATGAACTTCCTGACCGGCGTTTACGGCTACCCCAAGCTGTTTGGCCGCGGCCGGCTCGATGCCGCCACCGTGGTGGCCGGCCTGGGCGCTGAGTGGCGGCTGCAGCGCACCATGTTCAAGAAGTACCCGAGCTGCGGCGCCACCCAGGGCCTGACCGAGCTGGTGCTGCAACTGGTGGCCGAGCAGGGCCTCCAGCCCGATGAAGTGGCCAGGGTGGAAGTGCGCCAGCCGCCCTACTGCCACCGCCTGGTGGGCCACGCCTTCAAGCTGGGGCCTAACCCGCGGGTCGATGCGCAGTTCAGCTCACAGTATTGCGTGGCCAATGCCATCGTGCGCGGCAGCTCGGTGCTGGCGCATTTCCGCCCCGAGCAGGTGCGCGATGCCCAGGTGCTGGCCCTGGCCGAGCGCGTACACACCGTGGCCAATGTGGCCATGGATGCGCGTGGCCACAGCGCTGTGGACATCGTCCTCACCACCGCGAAAGGCCAGCGCCATGCGCGCAGCCTGGACATCGCCCCGGGCTTCCCCGGCAAGGGCCTGAGCGAGGCCCAGCACCTGCAGCGCTTCAAGGACTGCATGGCCTACGCGCCCCAGCCCTTGTCGGTCGCGCAGCAGCAGGCCTTGCTGGCAGGCATCGAAGGTCTGGCCGAGCTGGCCGATGCACGCAGCCTCATGGCCTGCATGCTGGCGGCTTGACAGGCGGCTTGACAGAAACAGGCCCACTACACTGATTTCCATTGTTCCCCCCGCTGTCCATTCCCTTCCCACACCCTTGCTTTCTGGAGCCCCCATGCGTCGCTCGATCCTGCACACCCTTTTGGCCACGGCCTTCGCCAGCAGTGCCTTGGCCCTGCTCACCGCCACCCTGCCCGCCCATGCGCAAACCGGCGCTGGTAAGCCCATCCGCCTGATCTGCCCCTTCCCACCCGGTGGCGCGGTCGATATCGCCTCACGCGCCATCGCTGCCGAATTGAGCAAGAACCTCGGCGTGGTGGTGACCGTGGACAACCGCCCCGGCGCTGGCGGCAACATCGGTGGCGCCGAGGCCGCGCGCGCGGCACCCGATGGCACCACACTGTTCATGACCACCAGCGGCATCAATGCCATCAACCCGGTGCTCTACACCAAGATGCCCTTCGATCCGATCAAGGATCTTGAACCCGTGGCCGCCCTGGTGTCGCTGTCCAATGTGCTGGTGCTGCACCCCTCGGTCAAGGCGAACTCGGTGGCCGAGCTGCTGGCCCTGGTGCGGGCCTCGCCGGGCAAGATGAACTACGCCTCCTCGGGCAGTGGCACCAGCATCCACATGTCGGGCGAGATGTTCAAGCACCTGACCAAGACCGATCTGCTGCACATCCCCTACAAGGGCAGCGCGCCGGCCGTGACCGATCTGCTGGGCGGCCAGGTGATGATGATGTTTGACAACATCCCCTCGGCGCTGCCCCACATCCGCGCGGCCAAGCTGCGGCCGCTGGCGGTCACCGGTGCCAAGCGCGACCCGCTGCTGCCCGACATCCCCACCGTGGCCGAGGCTGGCGTGCCGGGCTATGAATCGGGTGTCTGGTTCGGTCTGGCCGTGCCCACAGGCACGCCCAAGGCCGAAATCGCGCGCTTGAACGAGGCCACACTCAAGGGCACGCGCTCGCCCGACTTCATCAAGCGCATGACCGAGCTGGGCTACAGCATCATCGGCAGCTCACCCGAGCAGATGGTGGAGATGAACAAGGCCGAGGCGCTGCGCTGGGGCCCTATCGTGCGCGCCTCGGGGGCCAAGGCCGATTGAGACTGGGCGCGCACTACAGCGCCGGAAATTTCTGCGCCTCAAGATAACGCGCATAACCAGCGGCCACACCGTACTCGATGATGCCGTGGCCAATGGCGCTGGCCGCACCCGTCGCACCAGCCGCGCCATCCTGGCCATCAAGGCTGGCCTCAAGCACATGGTCTGACAAGGTGCGGGCCCGCGCCCGCGTGGCGGCGTCATTCAGCTGCCAGACATCGTGCTCGGCATGCACCTGGCCATCGGCGCTGCAGCGGTCGTCACCGTGGTTCCAGCCGCCCAGGCCGCCGTAGAGGCCGCCCTTCAAGTAAAAGCGCGTGGGCAGGGTCTTGAGCCGCAGGCGCCGCGCCGGGCCGCTCTCGAATTCAAGCTGCAAATCGGCGCTGACGAGGGTCTGGCCCAAAGGGTCGTCGGCCCACTGGTAGTCGTGGCCAACGACCTTCAGTTCGCGCTGCTGCACGCTGCCGTCGGCGGCGCGCAAAAACTCGGTGCCAGAGAGGTAGTAGGGCGCGCCGGGCTCGCGTTCCTTGAAGAACAGGCTGATGCCGCAATCGGCAAACTGGCACATCGCCCAGGTCCAGAAGAACTGCCGCACCTCATGCACGGGGGCATGCGTGGCGTCGGTGAGCATGGGCGTGCGCAGGCCCCAGGAGTGGTCGCGCTGGCCCCACCACAGCGCGGGCTCGACAACGTGGCGCCGGCCGGCGGCTTCGATCCAGCCACGCCAGCGGCCGAACTGCGTGCTGCGGGCCATGTCTTCCTCGATCTGGCCCTTGCGTTGGCGCAAGCTGAGCTTCTCTTGCGCCAGCGGGAAGCTGGCCTCGAAATCAAGCTCGAAGCGCAGGCCGGAGGGGTTCTCGGCCAGGCTCAGGCGGTGGCGCTTCAAGGGCTCGATCACTTCGAACCGCAGCGGCCCAAGCTGCGTGTCCAGCGGACGCTCACCTAACCTGCGTGTCGCACGGAAGTTGTGCTGCTCGCGGCCCAGGGTGATGCCGGCAAAGGCATCCATCACGCCGCGGTTGGGGTAGTGGCCCAGGCCCAGGTCCAGCAGCATGGGCGTGCCGTCTATGGGGTGGGCGGTGTACCAGTAGCGCTCGGTGAAGCGCGGGTCGGTGCTGCGGGCCACAGGGCTGCCACCTTCGTCGTCAAAGGGCGCCGAGCTGGGATGGCCGATGAAATCGTCGCGGGCGCTGAGCATTGGGCAATCCGTTTCAGTTGGCGCTGCCGTGGCAGCGGTGGTCGTGCTGCTCGCAGTGATTCAGGGCCGTCAAGTCGTTGTGGCCGTGCCCACCACGCCGCGGTCGTGCAGCCGGCCAAAGCCCGCGCCGTCCACACCCAGCAGCTCGGCCAGCACCTGCTCGGTGTGCTCGCCCAGGCGCGGCGCGGGCCGGGCCGGCAACCGTGCCACGGCCGAGAAATCCAGCGGAATGGCCGGCGCCAGCAAGGGGCCGACCCCCGGCTGATCGATGGTCGAGAACATGGCATTGGCCGGGCTGCAGGCCGGGTCCTCACGCACCAGCTCGGTGACAGACTGGTAGCGGCTCCAGCACACACCGTGGCGATCAAAGGCGGTGGCCACTTCATCGATGGGGTGTCGCGCGATCCAGGGGCCGAACAGCTCGGCCAGCTCGCGCCGGGCGCGGAAGCGGTTCCCTTCCTCATCCAGATCAAGCCCGAGCCGCGCGCCAAGTGCTGCCACCGCCGCGGCCAGGCCCGTGGCCTGCACCAACCCCGCCCACTGCTTGCGCGTCAGGCCGACGACCATCACCCGCTGGCCATCGGCGCAGACGAAGTCACGGCCGAAGGCGCCGAACAATTCATTGCCGTGGCGCGCGCGCACCTGGCCCAGTTGCGCCTCGGCAATGAAGCCCAAATGGCCCATCACCGCCAGCGCCACATCCTCGAGCGACAGCTTCACATGCTGGCCCACGCCCTTGCGCGTGCGGTGGCGCTCGGCCGCCAGCAGGCCCAGGGAGGCAAGGTTGCCGGTGCACAGGTCCCAGGCCGGGAGCAGATGGTTGACGATGCTGCCCAGCGCGTCTGCGCCACCCGCGCTGGGGTCGGCGCCGGCCGGGCCGGTGATCATGGGCAGACCCATGCGCGGGTTGATGGTGTAGTCCACCGCCGACTTGCCATGGCGATCCCCCTGCAGCGTAAGCTGGATCAGATCGGCGCGCTGTTTGCACAGGGTGTCGTGCTCGAGCCAGCCGCGCGGCGGAAAGTTCGTCAGCAGCATGCCCGCGCCCTCCCCCGGCGCGCAGATCAGCGCCATCGCCAGCTCGCGGCCCTCGGGTTTGGCCAGGTCCAGTGCCACCGAGCGCTTGCTCTTGTTCAGGCCGCACCAGAACAGGCTGATGTTGTTGTCGGTCACCGGCCAGCGCCTGTGGTCCAGCCCGCCGCCCAGGGCATCGATGCGGATCACATCGGCGCCCAGTTGGGCCAGCGTCATGCCGCCCAAGGGTGCGGCCACAAAGGCCGCGGCTTCAACGACACGCAGGCCGGCCAGGATGGGTTCAGTGCTTGGGGTCATGGGTGCTCGGGAAAAGTCAGGGGCATGGGTCGTCAAGGCGAATGCCCCCTCAGCCCAGCCAGGCCAGGGCACGCTGCGCGGCGATCTTGCCCGTGAGGGCGCAGGCCTGGGTGCCGCCGTCGCCATAGTCTTTGACGGCATCGCCCACATGCCACAGGTTTTGCAGCGGTGTGTCCTGGGCCATGTCGAAGCCGGCGCAGGAGCGCTGCGCCGGCCAGTCGCCGCGCATCACCCGCACCGAAAGCATCCTGGCCTGGGCAAAGCCGGGGAACAGGTCGCGCAGGTCTTGCAGGGCGGCTTCCACCTCGCTGGCCTCATCAAAATCGCCCAGCGCCGGCTTGGGCACGGCGTAGGCCACATACAAAAACCAGCGCGGTGGCGCCAGCTCGGGGCAGGTGGCGGTGAGCTCACCCATATTGCATAACCTTCGGGTCAAGCCGAAGGTGATGAGGCCGGGCACATCGAGCAAGCGTTCTTGGGTCGCAAAGTTGATGACGATGTTGGCGGCAGGCCGCGGCGTGCTGCGCGACAAGGCCAGGTAATCCGCACCCAAGGCCTGCGCGCCCGGCAACGCCGCCGTGGCACAGGGGCCGATGTTGCTGATGAGGCTGCGGGCGGTGACGCGCCTCGTGCCGCCGGCCGTGGTGATGTCCACCGCGCTCACCTGGCCGTCTTGCACCTGCAGGCCGCTGACGGCTGAGCCCAACCACAACTCGCTGCCGCGGCTGCGGATGGCCGCGCTCAAATCGTCCCAGATGCCCACCGTGCCGCGCGGGCAAAAACCAAAACGCTTGAAGGCACCCTTCACCGCAAAGTAGGTGAGAAAGGCGCGTGCCGGCAGCTCATCGGCGTTGGCCGCAAAGATCGCCGCGCACAGGTTGCGAAAGATGGCGTGCACCGTCTCATTGCTGGTGTACTGCGCCAGCCACTGCGCCGTGCTCAGCTTGGCCTCGGGCAGATCACCAGCGCGGGCATCGGCAAACTTCGCACCAATCCTGGCCGCTTGTTTGGTGAAGCTGCCCAGCAGCAGCCCCCAGCCGCCCTTGGCCACATTGATCAGCTTGCCGTCGATGTAGAACACCGTGGCCGGCTGCGGCTCACGCAGATCGAGCGGCACGCCCAGCAGATCGAAGGTCTCCTCGAACACGCCGCCGCGCTCGATGGCGATGGCGCCGACATTGACCGTGAAGCCCTCGATCACCTCGCTCGAAGCCCGCCCGCCCACGCGGCCCAGGCTTTCGGCCACCAGCACCTTCTTGCCCGCCGCCACCAATCGCGCCGCGACACACAGGCCGCCGGCACCGGCGCCGATGACCAGGGCATCAAAGTCGGCCGCCGCCATCAAGCCCCCTGGTGCCCCACGATCGACACCGCGCACACATTTTGCGAAGGCTGGCCGCCGAGGTTGTGCGTCAGCCCCAGGGTCGGGTTGCGCAATTGCCGCGCGCCGGCTCGGCCCTGCAGTTGCAGGTACATCTCATAGAGCATGCGGATGCCGCTGGCACCTATGGGGTGGCCGAAGCACTTCAGGCCGCCGTCGATCTGGCAGGGGTTGCGGCCATCGGCGTTGAAGTCGCCGTCAAGCACATCGCGCACCGCGCCGCCTTCGTCCGAGAGGCCCAGGTCCTCCATGGTGACGAGCTCGGTCACCGAGAAGCAATCGTGCACCTCGGTCATGCTGATCTGCGCGCGCGGGTCGCTGATGCCGGCCTCGGCATAGGCGCGCTTGGCGGCGATGCGGGCGGTGTGAAAGTAGCTGCCGTCCCAGGCATTGCTGTGCATCTCCCAGCCGTTGGACACCGCCACCTGCAGTGCCTTGAAGGTGACGAGATCGCGCTTGCCCAGGCCGCGGGCGATGTCGGGGGTGGTGACGATCACCGCCGCGGCGCCGTCGGAGACGCCACAGCAATCAAACAGCCCCAGCGGCTCGGCAATCATCGGCGCCTTGAGCACCTGCTCCTCGGTCACGGCTTTTTGCAGATGCGCCTTCGGGTTCTTGGCGCCATTGGCATGGCTCTTCACGCTCACCTGGGCAATGGCGCGCTTGAGCAGCTGCGCATCGATGCCGTGCTTGGCCTGGTAGGCGCTGGCCAGTTGCGCAAAGTTGGCCGGGGCCACGCCGTTGGGATACCACTGCGGGATATAGGTGCCGACCGTGCCCGTGGGCAGGCCGCCGTAGCCGGTGTCCTTGAGCTTCTCGACACCCAGCGCCAGAGCAATGTCGCAGGCGCCCGCGGCCACGGCATAGACCGCCGCGCGTATGGCCTCGGAGCCCCCGGCGCAGAAGTTTTCAACCCTTGTCACGCCGATGTTGGGCAGGCGCAGCGCGATGGCCATGGGCGTGCCGCCGCGGCCGGTGCCGACATCGGACAAGTGAGTGGAAAACCAGGCCGCGCCCAATTGATCGGGCGTGATGCCAGCATCGGCCATGGCCTCGGTGTAGGCCTCGACCATCAGGTCTTCGGGGCTGGCGTCCCAACGCTCACCAAACTTGCTGCAGCCCATGCCGAGAATGGCGACTTTGTCTTTGATGCCTGAGGCCATGTGTTTCTCCTGACGCAATGTGTGGGGTGTTGAGGTGGCGGCTTGATCCAGAGGTTAGCCCATTGATGCGCTGCTGCGCACCGGCGTGGCCTTCCAGAAATACCGCGTGAAGCCGCGCAGCTCATCAATGTCCTTGATGCGAAACACCAGCTCCATGGCGGTGCCGGATTGCACCTCGCCGGCGTCCAGATCGGTGAAATCCATCAGCAAACGCCCGCCGCCTTCAAAATCAATCTGCCCGTAGTGGTGCGGTGGTGCCATGTGGAATGACAAGGTCTCGGCCGACCAGCTCAGCACCGTGGCGCCGCGCTCGGCCAGCTTGTGCGGGCGCTGCGTGTCGAGCAGCGGCGCGCCGGGGTCATAGGACAAGCGCGAGGGCGGAAAGTGCACGCTGCCGGTGACCGAACATTTGCCTGCCACCAGACCGAGGATGGCCGATTTGTGGCGGTAGGCGGTGGACAGCGCGGTCTTTTTGTCCTGCTCGCCACGCATGCCGCGCTCCAGGCGCAACTGGCCTTTGAAGGACAGGAACTTGGTGTAGTTGCCCTCCTCGGCGCCGCGCGCCAGCCACTGGTCGACGCCACGTTTGGGCCTGAAGCGGCCGATGTGTTCGGTGGTGCGCAACACACAGGCCTGCGCGCCGCTGCCAAATTGCGCCACCAGGATCAACTGCCCCGGCGTGGCCCGCTCCAGCACCTTGGCCAGCAGCAGCAGCGCATGCGGCACGCCGGTGTCGCCCACTTGTCTGGACAAGTTGTCCACCACAGCCTGCGCGCGCACACCGCAGGCCTTGGCCAGTTGCGAATCCATCTTGGCAAAGCTTGAGGGGAAGATGAAGTGGTCGATCTGCTCGGCCGTCACTTGCGCCTGCTTCAATGCCGCGTGGATGGCCTTGGGGGCGAGCTTGGCGATGCCCTCGTCGCGCACCCAGCGCTCTTCCCAGTGGTAGTCGATGTCGTCGCCGCTCATACGGAAGTGGTCGACGAAATCGGTGGTCACCACGCCGCTGCCCAGCAGCTCGGCCAGCACCGGGGCGCGTGCGCTGGCCTGTCCCAGCTGGATGGCCGCGGCGGCGTCGCCGTAGTCCAGCTCTTGCGCGCTGGCGGCTCGTGTTTTGCGGCAATCGGCGGCCAGCACCAGGCAATCGCAGCTGGCTTGGCCGGCAGCGGCGCCGGCACCCGCAGCCGCCACCCTGGCCCAGGCATCGAGCAAGGCCGACAGGCCGGCGCGCTGCGAGCCACCCACATCGCTGGCCGCGACGCCCTCATCGAGCGTCAAAGCCTCACACACCAGGCCGGCGTTCAAACGGTCGGCAAACGGCAGCGTGGTCGAGGCCAACAGCACGCTGCCAATGTGGCTGCGGTCCTCGCCCGTGCCCAGGCAATCGCGCGCCGCGGCCACGGCCAGGGTGATGGCGTCTTCGTCCCAATTGGCAAAAGCGCGCGTGCCCGCAGCCTTGGCCGCGAACTGCGGCGCGTACCAGGCATTGGCCTGCACCACCGCGCTGCGTTTGAGGCGCAGGCGCGGAATGTAGGCGCCGTATCCAGTGATTCCGAACATGGGGATGCGCTTCCTTTGCGAGTGAGGTGACGGAGCGGTGGGTGCCGAGGGCGGCGAGAAGGCGGGGGGCTCAGTCCGCCGCCAGGGCCAGGTGTTGGCGCAGGAAGCCGCCTATGGTCAACAAGGCCGCACGCGCCTCGGCCAGCTCGGCCGGGAACTGCTGAAAGACATGGATCATGCCGTCGAAGACCTGCAGCTCCACGCTCACGCCAGCAGCGCGGGCCTTCTCGGCCAGGGCGGTGGAGTCGCTGAGCAAGGTCTCGCGGTCGCCCACCTGGATCAGCATCGGCGGCAGGCCGTGCAGCTCGGCCATCAGGGGTGAGGCCTTGGGGTTGCTGGCGTCCACGCCCTTGCCCATGTAGTTGCGCGCCATGCCCGTGATCATGGGCCGCTGGTGCACCGGGTCGGCCTTGGCGCGGGTCTCATAGCTTTCGCCCGAGGCGGTGAGATCGGTCCAGGGCGACATCAACACCAGGGCGGCGGGCAGCTCGCGGCCGGCGTCGCGCAGGCTCAGGCAGGTGGACAAGGCCAGGCCGGCACCGGCGGAATCGCCCGCCAGCGCAATGTCGCGCGCAGCAAAGCCCAGCGCCAGCAGGCCATCGAAGGCGGCGCAGGCATCGTCCAGCGCGGCTGGAAAGCGGTGGCCCGGGGCCAGGCGGTAATCCACCCCCAGCACGCGGCAGCCGCTGTTGGCCGAGATGCAGGCCATCAACTCGCGGTGAGAGCGCGGTGAGCCGACCTGGAAACCGCCGCCGTGGAAATACAGCACGGCTTTGTGTGAGGCGGGCGAGGCGGCCGAGCCGGGGGCAGCGCTTGCTCCAGTACCAGCCCCAGCCCCAGCACCAGCACCAGCACCCTGCGCCCTGGCCACGCCCTCTGCCGTGACCCACTCAGCGCCGACACCACCCACCATCAGCGGCTCGATGTGCGCTGCCACCACGGTGGACGAGAACAGCTGCTCCCAGTCGCGCCGCATCTGCGCCATCGGCGTGGTCTTGCTCCAGCCACGGTAAACCTTCTTGACGCGTGCGATCACGGCGTCAATGGGGGTGAGCAGCACCGGCACACGGGCATATGGCGCAGGCCCTGGTGCCGCCAGCGCTGGCGCTGCCAAGGGCGCGTCCGCATCCGCATCCGCATCCGCATCGGTATCCGCATCGGTATCCGCATCGACATCGACATCAGCGCCGGCATCGGCATCGGCATCAGCGTCGAAGTCATCGATCAGCAAAGCTGCGTCCGGTACTTCGGTCGCTTCCCCTGTGCCTGAAAGACTCGATGCTTCGGATTCTTTGTTCTTCATGTCCCGCAACCCATTCCACCCGATACGCCCAAGGTCTCTCCGGTGATGAACCCGGCGGCATCCGAAAGCAAAAACGCCACCGCCGCGGCCACCTCATCGGCCGTGCCCAAGCGGCCCAACAAGGTGGCGCCGGCCATGGCCTGCAGCAATTTCTCGCCACCAACGGCCACCGCGGCACGCAGCAGGGGCGTGTCTATGGGCCCCGGTGCAATGCAATTGGCGGTGATGCCAAAGCGCGCATTCTCGCGGGCGATGGATTGGGTGAAGGCGATCACCCCGCCCTTGGCGGCGGCATAGACCGCGCCGCCCCTGGAGCCCATGCGCCCGGCCTCGGAGGCGATGTTGACGATGCGGCCGAATCCTGCGGCCTGCATCGCCGGCAGCGCGGCATGGGTGGTGGCGAACACCGCTTCGAGGTTGATCAACAACAGGCGCCGCCAATCGGCCGGCGTGGTGTCTGTGAAAAAGGCATGTTGATCGACGCCGGCGTTGTTGATCAGCAGCTGCAGCGGGCCCAGACCCTGCACGACCTGGCGTACGCGCTCCAGGTCGGTGAGGTCCAGCCCAATGGCCACGCCGCCGATGTCGGCGGCCAGCCGCTGTGCGGCTTCGATCTGCACATCGGCAATCACCACCTGCGCGCCCAGCTCGCCCAAGCGCCGCGCAATGGCCGCGCCTATGCCCGCGGCACCGCCGGTGACCAGGGCGCGCCGGCCTTGCAAGGGTCGGCTGGATGATTCAGTTAGGGTTTTCATCCGCGGCTTCGCAAGCTCGGCTGTGGCCTTCATCAACGGCCGGTGAAATTGGGCTTGCGCTTTTCGATCACCGCGCGCAGGCCCTCTAGCGCGTCCTGCATGCCGCAGAGCTGGGCCTGGCTGCGGTTTTCCTCGGGCATGGCCAGCTCGGGGCTCAGGCCCAGGCCGTTCCACAGCAGGCGTTTGGTGCCGGCCAGGGCCGCAGGTGCACCTGCAGCCAATTGCCGCGCCAGGGCCAGGGCCTCGACCAGCAGCTCGTCATCGGCCACCACCCGGGTGATGAGGCCGATGCGCAGTGCCTCGGCGGCATCCAGCGTGGGGTTGAGCAGCAAAATTTCCATGGCCTTGCGAAAGCCCACCAGGTGGGTGAGCGTGACCGACACGCCGGCATCCGGCACCATGGCCACGCGGGTGGCACCGGCCAGAAACTTCGCTGAGGCTCCGGCAATCACCAGGTCGGACGAACACACCAGGCCCATGCCACCGCCACCGGCCGCATAGCCGTGCACCGCTGTCACGACTGGCGCCTGCAGGCGCATCAGCAGGGCGACGACGTTTTGCAGGTGCGTGGTGACGACGCGAATGAAATCGGGCAGCGCCTCGCCTTTGGAAAGGAACACATGCACATCGCCCCCGGCGCAGAAGTGCGGCCCCTCGCCACTGAGCAACACGCAACGCACGCGGCCATCGCCATGCACCTGCAACAGCACCTCGTGCAAGGCCTTGAGCAGCTCCAGGTTCAGGCCATTGCTGGCCTTGGGCCGGTTCAGGCGCACATGGGCCACGCCATCGCCGTGCAGGCTGAGCAGGACGGGGCCTTCGCTGACGAGGTCAAGGATGGCGGGCACTGAATCGGTGCTAACGGTCATCGAACGCGCTTTCAAAGGGGTGGTGTCTGGGGCCGGGTGGCGGGTGGCGGGTGGCGGGGTCATTGTTCACCACGAGGGTGGCGCAGGCGCGGTCGAAAAAACCTCAGTCCCCCGCCTCCATCAAGCGTCGATAGTGCCGCCAGATCCCGCGCGATGGCGTCTCGTCGGTGGCATCGCCGATGAGAAATCCATCCGCATCCACTCGCTCGCGGTGCTGGCCCCGCCCCAGGTACAGCCACTCGGGCTGCGAGGACGCCACACCGAGCTGCGTGCGCTCATACATGGCGGCGTCATCGGCCAGCAAAAAGCCGGCCGGGCCGACCGAGCCCATGGTCTGCTGGCGCAGGCGGCGATTCAAATCGGGCGCGCCCTTGAACTGCAGGGCGGTGACATGCTGCACCGTCTCGTCCACCGCCAGCGGCTGCAGCACAAAGAGCTGAATTTCGGCGATGAACAGGTTGGGATAAATCATGATGTGCGGCGTGCCCTCGATCATGATTTCGCGGGCGCGATCGGGGCCATAAGCGGCCTGCATGCGCGCCGTGTAATCCGGCAGGCGATCGGCCGTGGTGTTGAACCAGCCCATGGGCACGTCGCGCTTGCGGAACTCCGGGCGCAGATCGTTTTCAGAATGGCCGTCGCCAAAATAACGCGAAACGGCCGTTGACTGGCCGCTGTACAGCGCGGCGATGCCGCTCTTGGCGACATTGAAGATCGAGGCGTGCACAAAGGATGGGTGGTAGCCATCGGTCTCGTTCTCGACCAGAAACTTCCAGTTGGCCTTGACCTGGTGCTGCAGGTAGCCGGCGGTGATTTCCACCTCGCCTTCGGGGGAGGTGAGGCACAGCGCATCGATGGCGCCCTTGGCCGCGCCCAGGTGCTCGTCCAGGCTGGGGCCGCTGGCCGCCAGCGAGCCAAACACAAAGCCCTTGTAGGTGGCCACCCGCGCCACCCGGCCCAGGCCCAGCGTGGCCCTGTCCACGCCCTCGTAGCCATCGGCGAAGGGGAAGCCGCGCAATCGGCCATCGGTCTCAAACGTCCAGCCGTGGTAGGGGCAGGTGAATGATCGCGCCCGGCCGCTGTCCTGCATCACCACGCGGTTGCCACGGTGCGGGCAGCGGTTGTGCAGCAGGTGGATCTGGCCGCTGCGATCGCGCGTCATGAGGATGGGCTCGGGGCCGATGGACTTCATCACAAAGTCATCCGCCTGTGGCACCTCGCTGGCGTGGCCCACGTACACCCAGGTGCGCCGCCAGATGCGTTCTTGCTCAGCCTGGTAGATGGCCGGGTCGGTGTAGAGCGAGCCGTGCACCTGGTGGGGGCGAACCAGTTCGGCCCAGTTCGGGCTCGCGGTGGTCATGCCGGCGCCTCGCCGCTGTTTGAGTTGATGGCGCCTGCGGCGCCGTCGGCATAGTGCATCACGCTTTCCTGCGTGGCCGAGGCCACCAGGCGGCCTTTTACGTCGTGGATGCGGGCGGTGGAGAGCCCGCGGCCCTGCGCCGCGCTAGGAGCCTGTCGGGCTTTGGGTCGGGCCCGCGCCGGGGTGAGTTGCGGCGCCAGGCTAGGCGCCGAGGAGGCGTG
>JAYSSS010000065.1:0-36006 GCA_043720415.1 Ideonella sp. | reverse complement strand
AGCAGCCCCGTGGTGCCGGGCGACGACCCGACGCTGCTGTTCACCAACGCCGGCATGAACCAGTTCAAGGACGTGTTCCTGGGCTTCGACAAGCGGCCGTATTCGCGCGCCACCACGAGCCAAAAATGCATCCGCGCCGGTGGCAAGCACAACGACCTGGAAAACGTCGGCTACACCGCGCGCCACCACACCTTTTTCGAGATGCTCGGAAACTTTTCGTTCGGTGACTACTTCAAGCATGACGCCATCCAGTACGCCTGGGAACTGCTGACCGTGTACTTCAAGCTGCCCGAGGACAAGCTCTGGGCCACCGTCTACGCCGAAGACGACGAGGCCTACGACATCTGGAACAAGACCGTGGGCATCCCGGCCGAGCGCATCGTGCGCATTGGCGACAGGCCCGGCAAGGCCGGGCCGGGCGTCCGTTATGACTCCGACAACTTCTGGATGATGGGCGACACGGGCCCCTGCGGCCCCTGCACCGAGATCTTCTTCGACCATGGCCCGGCCGTGGCCGGTGGCCCACCCGGATCGGCCGAGCAAGACGGCGACCGATACATCGAAATCTGGAACAACGTCTTCATGCAGTTCAACCGCACCGAAGACGGTGTCATGCACCCGCTGCCCAAGCCCAGTGTGGATACCGGCATGGGCCTGGAGCGCCTGGCCGCGGTGCTGCAGCATGTGCACAGCAACTATGAGATCGATCTGTTTGCGCAGTTGCTGGCGGCGGCCAAGTGGGCTGTCGATGAGGCCGGCGGCGCGAGTACCGCCACCGGTGCCGGCGCGGGTGGCTGTGATGCCGACTCGCCCTCATTGAAAGTCATCGCCGATCACATCCGCGCCTGCAGCTTCACCATCAGCGATGGCGTCATCCCGGGCAACGAGGGCCGTGGCTATGTGCTGCGCCGCATCGCCCGCCGCGCCATCCGCCATGGCTACAAACTCGGTGCGCGCAAGCCCTTTTTCCACAAATTGGTGGCGGCGCTGGACGCCGAGATGGGCGAGGCCTACCCCGAGCTGCGCCGCGCCGCCAGCAGCGTCACCGCCGTGCTCAAGGCCGAGGAGGAGCGCTTCTTCCAGACCATCCACAACGGCATGGAGATCCTGGAAGCGGCGCTGGCCCAACTGGCAAAGTCAGCGTCCAAAACCATCGATGGCGACACCGCCTTCAAGCTGCACGACACCTTTGGCTTCCCCGTTGATTTGACCGGCGATGTCTGCCGCGAGCGCGATGTCAACGTCGATGTCGCCGGCTTCAACGCCGCCATGAACCGCCAGCGCGAGCAGGCCCGGGCCTCGGCCAAATTCAAGATGTCCGCCGGTCTGGAATACAGCGGCGTGGCCACGGCGTTTCATGGTTATGACAGCCTGCAGCATGAGGCCGCCAAAGTCACCGCGCTCTACGTCGATGGCGCGGCGGTGCCAAGCGTCAAGGCCGGCGACGATTGCGTCATCGTGCTTGACCACACGCCGTTTTACGCCGAGAGCGGCGGCCAGGCCGGTGATGTGGGCGAGCTGCGCAACGCTGCCTCGCGCGTGCTGATTGAGGACACCACCAAGATCCAGGCCGATGTCTTTGGCCACCAGGGCCGGGTGGTGGAGGGCACGGTCAGCGTGGGCGATGCCGTGGCCGCCAAGGTCAACGCCGAGGCCCGCGCCAAGACCGTGCGCAACCACAGTGCCACGCACCTGATGCACAAGGCGCTGCGCGAGGTGCTGGGCGGCCATGTGCAGCAAAAGGGCTCACTCGTCAACGCCGAGCGCACGCGCTTTGATTTTGCCCACGGCGCGCCGGTGAGCGATGCGCAGGTCCGCCAGGTGGAGCTGCTGGTCAACGCCGAAATCCTGGCCAACGCGGCGGCCTCGGCGCAGGTGATGGCGCTGGATGACGCGCAAAAGTCCGGCGCCATGATGCTGTTCGGCGAGAAGTACGGCCAGACCGTGCGCGTGCTCAGCATCGGCTCGAGCAAAGAGCTGTGCGGCGGCACGCATGTGCAGCGCTGCGGCGACATCGGCGTGTTCAAGATCGTCGCCGAGTCCGGCGTGGCCGCCGGCATTCGCCGCGTCGAAGCCGTCACCGGCGACAACGCGCTGGCCTACTTGCAGCAGCTGGAAAGCACGCTGGGCGGCGTGGCCGGGCAGCTCAAGGTCACGCCGGCCGAAGCCCCGGCGCGTGTCGGCGCCGTGCTTGATCAAGTGCGTGCCCTGGAGAAGGAAATCGTCGCATTGAAAGGCCGCTTAGCCAGCGCCCAGGGCGATGAGCTGCTGGCCCAGGCGGTCGATGTTGGCGGCATCCAGGTGCTGGCGGCCGTGCTGGCCGGCGCCGATGCCAAGACCCTGCGCGAGACCCTGGACAAGTTGAAGGACAAGCTCAAGACCGCGGCCATCGTGCTGGCGGCCATTGACGGCGGCAAGGTGCAACTGGCCGCCGGCGTCACCGCCGATGTGCTGGCCCGCCCGGGCAGCCGCATCAAGGCCGGCGAGCTGGTGAACTTTGTCGCGCTGCAAGTCGGCGGCAAGGGCGGCGGCAAGGCCGACATGGCCATGGCCGGCGGCAGCGATGCCGCAGCGGTGCCGGCGGCCTTGGCGGGGGTGGCGGGTTGGGTGGGCGAGCGTGTCTGAGCCCGCTGCCGGCGCAGACAAGCTGGCGATCAGCGTGCGCCGCGCGCGTCTCGATGATGCGGCGGCCATCGCCGCCACCATGGCCGACCCGCTGGTGCAGCCGGCCCTGCTGCAACTGCCCTTTGCTGATGAGGCCTTCTGGCGCAAGCGCATCACTGACATGCCCGGCGGCTCGACCGCGAACGAGCTGTTCTTGGTGGCCGAGTGCAACGGCCGCGTGGTCGGGAACGCCGGCCTGCATGGCAACCCCAACCTGCGGCGCCGCCACGTCATGGGGTTTGGCATCGCGGTGGATGCCAACGCGCACGGCCAAGGCGCGGGCAGTGCGCTGATGACGGCGTTGTTCGCGTGGGCCGACGACTGGGCCCAGGTGTTGCGCATCGAGCTCACGGTGTTTGCCGACAACCACCGTGCCATCGCGCTGTACGAGCGCTTTGGTTTCGAGCACGAGGGCCGCCACCGCGCCTATGCACTGCGCCAAGGCGAGTATGTGGACGTGCTGGCCATGGCGCGCCTGCATCCGCGCCCGCCAGTGCCTGGCGCCTGGCACGCGGCTGTTGGTCCGGCGTAGCCGGCGCCGGTCTAAACGGGAGGCTTGAACGATGCCTGCTGCCTGGTGCGGTGTCTTGCCCGCGCGGCCCCGCCGGTGGCCTGCTGTGCGTTGGGCTATCAAGTTATCTGGGCGACTGGTGGCGTGGGCGCTGGGCAGCGCCGCGCTGGCTGTTACGGCGGCCGAGCCCCTGAGGCTGGAGGTGCCCAGCCTCGACCGCGCGGGCGATGCCTTCGTCCAGCAGCCCGCGTTTTGGTTTCGCGCAGCCGTGCCCGGCCGCGCGCCGGCCATGCTGCTGCTGCACGGCTGCGGCGGGCCCTACCGCGACGCGCTGCCGCAGCGCCTGAGCCAGCGCATGCGCGACTACGCGCGGCTGCTCAATGAGCAAGGCCTGCATGTGCTGATCACCGATTCGCTCACGCCGCGCGGTGAGCGCGAGCTGTGCACGCAGAAGGTCGGCACGCGCAAGGTGACGCAAACCCAGCGCCGACGCGACGCCCTGGGTGCGCTGCAGTGGCTGGCGGCGCGGCCGGATGTGGACGCTGGCAAGCTTGGCCTGCTGGGCTGGTCCAACGGCGGCTCGAATGTGCTGGCGGCGACCAATGCCCACCACGAAGAGGTGGCTAACGCTGCGGTCAAGCCGACATTTGCCATCGCCTTCTACCCAGGCTGCGAGGATGAGCTTCGGCGCGGCTACCGCCCGGTGATGCCACTGCTCTTGCTGCTGGGCGAGGCCGACGACTGGACCCCCGCGGCACCGTGCAAGGCCCTGGCCGGCCAGGCCGCCGCGGCCCTGCAAGCGGCCCAGCAAGCGGCCCTGCAAGCGGCCCAGCAAGCGGCCGGCGCGGCCGTGCCACCGCCCCAGTTGGAAAGCTATGCCGGCGCCTACCACGGCTTTGATGGCACGGCCGCCCTGCGCCTGCGCCGCGATGTGCCCGGTGGCGTCAACCCAGGCCAGGGCGTGCATGTCGGCGGTGAGCCGGCAGCGCGCGCCGCCTCGCAGGCGCGGCTGCTGGCCTTTGTGCAAGAGCAGGTGTCGCGCCGCTGATGCGATCTGGCGCACACGCTGCAGCATCGCGTACCCGCAACCTAACCCACCGGCACAGCCGACAGGCCCACCATGAAACCCAACCGCCACAGCAGCGAAGCAGACATCAACGCCCTGGAGGCCGTGATCGAGCGCCTGGCCAATTTTGGTGAAGAGCTGTCACTGGAATGGGTGGACGGATATTTCACCGCCCTGATCACCGGCCCTCGCCTGGTGCCGGCCTCGGAGTGGCTGCCGGCGATGTTGGGCGATGCTTTTGAGCGCGCCTATGCCGACCCGCAGGACGTGGTGCAAGCCTCCACCGCCTTTTTGGCGCGCTGGAATGTGTTGACCCGCCAGCTCGACCCCGAATCCCTGCTTGACGCCCCCGATGAGCTGCGCCTGGGCCCGCTGATGATCGGCTTCGATGACGCCGCCCGCGCCGAGATCGTGGCCGCTGGCCACATGAGCGCCGAAGAGGCCGAGGACAACCTGCAGACCGGCATGATCTGGGCCGATGGCTTTTACTCGGCCACCCTGGCCTTCGCCGCCGATTGGGTTGAGCCCGACATCGACACCGAAGAGGGCCGCTGGTACGACGACTGCCTGGACCGTGTGCTGGCCTTGACCCTGGACAAGGCCGAGCTGCAAGCGCACATCGCCGCCAACTACCCCGGCGACACCTTGACACGCGACCAGCTCGTGGACGACGCCTGCTTCGGCGTGCAGGACCTGCGCGTCTACTGGCTCGATCACGTCGCCAAGCCGGCCACACGCCGGGTCGACGCCCTGCCCGGGCGCAACGACCCCTGCCATTGCGGCAGCGGCAAGAAGTTCAAGAAGTGCCATGGGACGACCTTGAACTGAAGCGCCAGGCGCAGCAGGCTGCGGCACCCACCCGCGGCACCCACCCGCGGCACCCACCCACGACACCCGCCTGCGCCAAGGCGCAGCGGCGTTCAAGGTCCCGGCCAGGGCCCAAACACAACGACGCCATCAATGCTCAGGTCGGCCACAAGGCCGTTGCTGCGCAGGCCCATCAGCTCGATCTGCAGCAGGTTGGCCGGGTCGTCGGCCATGAGCAGCGTGGCCTTGGCGCGGCCCCCTGCGGCATCGGCATTCATCAGCGACAGCAGTTCGGCCACGCTGTGCGTGCTGCCGGGCACATTGGCCACAAGCTGGGCGGCCAGCGCGGCGTTGCTGTTCGTCCAATAGCCGAGCGCGGCGTCGATGAGTTGGCTGTAGCTGGGCGCACTGGCGCCGTCGTAGTACTTCAGGCCCACGGCAAACAGCGCGCTATCGCTGGCCACATTGCCTGACCACAGCGCGAAGGCCACCTTGGCCAGCTCGTCGGCGCGGCTGCCAAAGGCCAGCAGGCGATCCTGGAAGATCAGGCGCTCGACACCGGTCAGGCTGTCGCTGCCATCGCCGCCCGCCTGCAGGTGCTGCACCGCCAGGGCGTCGGATTGCAGGCTGGCCCGCGTGACGGTGTACTGCGCCCGTGGCCCGGCAAAGCCGACGCGGTCGATGCCGGCGCCGCCGTCCACGCTGTCATTGCCGCCGCCTGTGGCGACGAAGTCACTGCCTGCGCCAGCGCTGTAGTGGTCGGCGCCGGCGTGGCCGGGCATGGCGTCAGCGCCTGCCGTGCCGGTGAAGGCATCGACCTGGTCGGTCACGGTCAGTGTCACGGTGCGTGTGCTGCGCGTGCCTTGGCCATCGCTGGCGCTGTAGCTGAAGCTGTCCATGCCGGCGTAGTGCGCCGCCGGGGTGTAGCGGTAGCTGCCGTCGGCGTCGACCACGGCGCTGCCATGTGCGGCGGCGCTGGCCAGGCTGTAGACAAGGCTGTCGCCATCGATGTCCAGGGCCATGGGCAAGCGCCCCGCCCAGGGGCTGTCCTCGACCAGGCTGACGCTGCTGTCGTCGGCCAGGATCATGTCCCTGGCTGGCGCGACCATGGGCCCAAACAGCGTGCTGCCGTTGGCGACCAGCGCCACCGGGATGCCGCGTTCACGCAGCCCGGCCAGATCGAGTTGCGCCAGGTTGGCGGCGTCGTCGGCCATGAGCTGCACGGCCTGCAGCCGGCCGCCGCCGCCGGCTTGCTGCATGAGCTGGCCCAGGCTGGCCAGGGACTGGCTGCTGCCGGGCACATTGGCGAGCAGCTTCAAGGCCAGATCGGTGTTGCTGATGTCGCCAAAGGTGCCCAGCGCCAGGCCAGCCAGTTGGGCGTAGCTCAGGCCGCCGTCATGGTGGCTGATGCCTATGGCCAACAGCGCGGCATCGCTGGCCACGCCCGGCCCCCACAGGGCGAAGGCGATCCTGGCCACCTCTTGCGCGCGCGCATCAAAGGCCCACAGGCCGTCCTGGAACAGCAGGCGCTCGATGCCGCGCAGCGTGTCAATGCCATCGGCGCCACCGGCGCGGTGGCTGACACTGAGCTCGCCGCTGCCTGCCCCGCGCACGACGCTGTAGTTGCTGTGGCGGCCGGCGTACTCGACCGTGTCGATGCCCCCTCCGCCATCGACGCTGTCGTTGCCACCACCGGGCCGGAAGGTCTCACCCAAGGCGATGTCGGCGCCGTTGCGGCCTGTCAAGGTGTCGGCCGCTGCCGAGCCGACCAGGCCCTGAATGCCGAGCAAAACATCCAGGCCGTTGGCCGATGCCCAGCCCGTGGCCAGGTTGGCGTTGACCGGCACCAGGCCGGCATAGCTGGCGATGTTGAAGCCAGCGCCACCACGCAACTCATTGCTGCCGCTGCCGCCCAGCAACACGTCATTGCCCTCGCTGCCGAGCAGGGTGTCGTCGCCGTCGTTGCCGAACAAGGTGTCATTGCCGGCGCCACCATCCAGGCTGTCGCGGCCGGCCAGGCCGAACAGCCGGTCAGCGCCGTCCAGGCCAAGCATCAGGTCCAGGCTGGAGCCGCCATTCAAAGTGTCCTCACCCGCCGTGCCTGTGCGCAGCGTGAACCCGAGCACCGGCCCAGTGGCCGATGACAGCACCGATTCCGCCGTGCCGCCGCCATCGGTGTAGCTCACGCGCAGCGAGATCCGGGCTTCGATGTCGACGGCGCTCAGGGTGTAGCTGCTGGCGCTGGCGCCGGCGATCGGCGCGCCGTTGCGCAGCCACTGGTGGTTGACGGGGCCAAGGCCATCGACATCGCTGAGCGCCAGGCGCGCCTGCAGGGTTTCGAACAGGCTCATGTCGCCTTCGATGGCCAATGTGCCTTGCGGCGCGTCGTTCATGGCGGCCAGTTGCACACGCATGAGGTAGCGGCTGCTGCCGCCCTGCGCATCGGTGACGCTGAAGCCAAAACTGTCCGCACCGTTGAAGTGGGCCTGCGGCGTGTAGACAAATCCGCCGGCGGCATCGACCACCACCGTGCCATGGGCCGCGGGGCTGGCCAGGGCATAGCTCAGGCTGTGGCCCTCGACATCACTGGCTGCGGGCAGGCGTGCTGACAGCGGCACATCTTCGACCGCATCGGCCTGGCCATCGCTGGCGCTGGGCACATCGTTGACGGCGCTCACGACCAGGCTGATCGGGTAGCGGTTGCTGCCGCCGTGGCCATCGTCCAGCGCAAACACAAAGCCGTCGGGGCCGTGGTAATCGGCCCGCGGCGTGTAGCGGTAGTCGCCGTTGGCCTGCACCAGCACGCTGCCATGGGCCGGCGCGGTGAACAGGCTGTAGGCCACGCTGTGGCCCTCGATGTCGCTGGCCACTGGCAAACGTGCCAGCAGCACGCTGTCTTCGGCCGTGCTGGCACTGCCGGCACTGGCCACAGGCGCGTCGTTGATCTCGGTGAGGGTGATCTGCACGGCATGCCTGCTGCTGCCGCCGCGGCCATCGCTCACCTGAAATTCAAAGCGATCTGCGCCAAAGAAGTTCGCAGCCGGCGTGTAGCTGAAGGCCCCCGAGGCCGACACGCTCAGGCTGCCATGGGCCGGATCGCTGGCCTTGGCATAGACCACGGTGTCGCCATCGGCGTCGCTGGCCACGGGCAACTGGCCCGACAGCACCTGGTCCTCGCTGCCGGCCAGGCTGGCATCGGCTGCCATGGGGGCGCGGTTGGGCACGGCCACGTGCAGCAGCATGACGTCGCTGCTGCTGCTTGCACCGTCACTGGCGCTGATGCGCAGCGCCAGGGTGCCGAGCTCGGCGTTGCCCGGATGACCGCTGAACAGATGGCTTGCGGCATTGAACTGCAACCAGCCCGGCAAGGGGCCGCCGTTCTCCAAAACAACACTCAAACTGAGCGGCTGACCATCGGCATCGAAGAAGGTCTCGGCCGGCACGCTCCAGCTGAAGGCCTGGCCGGTGGTGGCAAAAACATCGGGCAGGGCGCGGGCCAGGCGCGGTGCGTCGTCCACCGCCGTGATGTGCAGCGTGACGCTGACTGGCGCCGAGGCCAGCATGCCGTCGTGGCTGCGCCAGGTGAAGCTGTCCGGGCCGTTGTAGTCGGCATGCGGCAGGTAGCTGAAGTGGCCATCACTGCCCAGCGTGACGCTGCCATGTGCGGGCGGGCTAACAATTTCGTAGCTCAGGCTGTCGCCGTCGACATCGCTGGCGACCAGGGTGGCGCTCTGCGCATGGTCCTCGGCCAGGCTGGGGGCGGTGTTGGTGGCCACGGGCGGGTCATTGACGGCGCTCACCCGTGCCTGGGCGCTGAGCAGGGCTGCACTGATGCCACCAGCCCCTGGCGTGACGGCCACCACACTGCCTGCCGTGCCGCTGGACTCATCCCACAGGCGGTAGCCCAGGCTCAGCAGACCATTGAAATCTGCCGCAGGCAACAAGCGCAGTTGGGCCGTGGCCGGCAGCAGCAGGGCCTGGCCCGGCGCCCAGGCCAGACCTGCCAGTTGGGCCCAGGGGGCAGCGCCATCGAGCCGGTATTGCCACTGGCCGTGGCCCGCCTCGGCACTGGTCAGGGCGATGCCGCCAGCCGGCGCAGGCGCTGCCGGGCTCGCCGCCCAGCGCAACAGCAAGGCCTCAGCGATGAGCCGGCCCGCGGGCTGGGCGTTGTCCTCGCTGGTCTCGACAAAGACCGTGGCCTGGGCGTCGGCGCTGAACAGGACGCGTTCTATGTTCGATAGGAACAGCGTGCCCTGCTGGCCATCGCCGGGGTCGATGTCGGTGAAGCTTTGCAGCGCCGTGGTGACCAGCTTGTGCGTGTAGCCACTGGCGCGACCGGGCAGCACCAGCAGGTCATTGCCTGGCCCGCCTTCGACGGTGTCGGCGCCACCGACCGAGACCAGGGTGTCGTCGCCCAGGCCGGCCTCAAACACTTCGGCCGTGGCGCTGCCGATGACCAGGTCGTCGGCCAGGCTGGCCCCAGGCAGGGCGGCAGGTTGCGGCGCAATCGCCATGGGCGTGGCCAGGTAGCTGCGCACCGGCACGCCATCGGCCGGGTTCATCTGGGCGTAGATCCAGTAGGTGCCGGCGCTGTGGCGCGCGCTGTTCCAGGTGAAGCTGGCGGCGCCATCGGCGTCGGTGATGGAGCCGACCAGCACGCCGTCGTAGCCGCTGCTGTCGGTGTCGATGAAGAAGTCAATGCCGGGGTTGGCGGGGGCATAAGCCGAGCTGAAATCGATCTGCACCAGGGGCCCGGCCTGGTGCAGGGCTTGCAAGGCCAGGCTGCCCGATTCACCCGGCGCGATGGCGCTGAAAATGACGGTGCCCAGACCCTGCGGATTGACCAGCTCCACGTCCCACACACCGGCGTTGGGGTGGGCAATGCCCAGCACCAGATGGGTGTCGGCGCCCAGGCGGGTTATCACCTCGATGTTGTTGGCGGCGTAGTCGGCCTCTTCATAACGCGCCAACACGTGGCTGTGTGCGGCGTCGTCGTAGACCACCACGCGGGTCTGTGGCCGCACGATACTGGGGTGGTCCCAGCTGGCGGTGACGAGCAGGGCCTGCATCTGCGGCGTGGCCTGCCAGCTACCGATCTTGGTGATGGCGTCGAGCCCGACAAACTCGGCGGCGCCGGTGTGCGGATTGATCTTCACGCCCGCGCCAATCTTCACGCCACGAAACGACATCGCGGCCCAGGCCTCGATCACATCGTTGCTGTCGTTGTCGTCAAAGACCCAGCGCACCGAGACGCCACCGCTGAGCTCGGACAGGCCGGGAAATTTCAACACCTCGGCGCCCAGCACCAGGCTGCGCTTGTCGAAGTCGGCGCTGGCGGCGGCGCTGATCTTCAGAGGCTCACTGGGCAACCAGCTGAAGTAGGGCTTGGCCCAGATCGGCACATGGGTCTTGGACAGCCCCAGTGGCACCTCGACCGTACCTTTGAGCGTGAAGCCATGGCCCAGGTCGATGGTGGTTTCCATGTCGAACTTGACCAGGGCGATGTCGGTGTTCAGGCCCAAGTGGCCGCTCAGTTTGCCTTCTATCCTTTCGCCATTGCCCCAGGTGGCCTGGCCTTCAAGGTGCAGCGCTGCCGTGAAGATGTCAAAACCAAACAGGCCGGTGATGCTGGGGTGCACATCCTTGGCCGAGTCGAAGTTGCTGATGCCCGCGCCAATGCGCGTCAGCCACACCGGCGTGCCAAACAGCGGGATGCCGGGCGAGAGCGTTGCGGCCAGCGTGATCGACTTGAATTGCAGGCTGTTGAGGTTGATGTAGGGGTCGGTCCATTGCAGTTCGAGCGTGGCATCGATGCCCACGCGGCTGCCGCCTATGCCCAGCTTGAAGGCGCCGCTGAGCTTGTTCTCAAGGGTGTCGATGGCCAGCGACATGGACTCGACATTGAACATGCCGACCAGCGTGAAATCCTTCAGGCTGAGCTTGCCATTGACATCGACCGTGCCATTGCGGATCACCAGGCCTGGCGCTGGCAACTCCAATGTCACCGTCGGAATGATGTCGAGCTTGTTGACGGTCTTGCCGCCACCGGTGACGCTTTCCCATTTCTCTGCCGACCACATCTGCCAGTTGGGTTTGGCCGTCAGGTCGCCGATCAGATTGATCTGGTCGGACAGCGGTGAATAGCTCAACTGCAGCCCGGCCTCGCTGCTGAGCTGGAAGGTGTTGAACAGCAGCCATTTGGCCTCGGCGCCAGGTGGAATGCCGATGCTGGCGTGCGTGGCGATGCCGGCCGCGGCGATGCGAATGGCTGGCAGGCTGAGCGCGGGCAATGAGATGTCGCCGGCCACCGGCTGCAGGCCGGCGCCGACGCTGACGATGCCGGGCTCGAAGGCCAGGGTCTGTGCCGTGAGCGAGACGCCGGCAAGCTTGAGCGAGGTCGCGCTGGGCGTGACCGCGCCCGAGCCGCTGCCCACATTGAGCGACACATTGCCGGAGAACAGCGCGCGCGACTGCGCGCCGAGAATTTCGTCGAAATCACCGCTGATGCTGAGCGTGCCGCCGCTGAGCACGGCGTGCGCATTGCGCACCTTCACCGCGGCCACGCCGGCGCTGTGGCCGAGCTGGAAGCTGCCGTTGAAGACCCAGGTGTTGCCGACCTGGCTCCAGTCGTCGTGCGTCTGGTCGTTGCGGTCCAGCACGCTGGCACTGAGCACGCCCAGGTTGGGGCCGCCCGTGCGAAAGCTGGTGGCGGCGCTGCCCGTAAAAGCGTTGCCCGCGGTGTCGATGACGAAGCCGCTGGTGAATTCGATGCGATAGGTCTTGCCCGTGACCAGCTCGGTGAAGGGGTTGATGGTCAGGCTGCGGCCGTTCTGGCTGACGCGGTCGCTGCCGGCGCTTAGGGTCTCGAGCAGTGCGCCGGCTTCATCGCGCAGCAGCAGGGCGCCGCCGCCGCGCACGATGTCCTCGTCGAAGCGGACGAAGACGTCGCTGTCGGTGGGCACCGCCGTGGAGCCATGGCCCGGTGACTGGAAGTCGATCCGTGGCGGCGTGCGATCGACCACGCGCTTCTCGATCCACACGCCAAAGTCGCCATCGGGATCGGTGTTGTCCCAGAACGCCGAATCATTGGTGCCGAACCAGATGGCCACCGCGCCCACCGGCACCTGCACCAGTGAGGCCGACGCGCCGATGGAAAAATCCTGCGCAATGTCGGTGACCAGGTTGGTCTGGTAGGGCGGCATGGTGACCACGCCGTTGCCACCGACGCTGGCCAGAAAGCCACCACTGGCATTGACAAAAACCGCCACCAGTGAGTTGGCGTCCTGCGGCGTGCCGATGCCCCATGACCACAGGCCCGTCATGCGCAGCGACAGCCATTCGCCCGCCGTCGCACCCAGCGCCGCCAGGTTCAGCGCCGTGGGTGCGGCGGGACGATCCCAACTGGCCGTGACCAGGTAGGTGCCGCTGGGGTTGACCCTATAGAAGGACTCGGCCATGTTTGCTCAATCACCTGTGCAGGGTCTGCTAACGTGTTATCCGCCCGGCCAGGGCCCGAACACCACGGCGCCGTCGATGGTCAAACCGGCCTCGATGCCACTGCTGCGCAGCCCGGCCAGATCGATGTTGATCAGGTTGGCCGGGTCATCGGCCATCAGCTTGGTGGCGGCGGCGCGGCCGAGCTGCGGGTCGATGAAGCCGCCCATCAGCGCCAGCAGCTCGGTCTTGGTGCGGCCGGTGCCGGGCACATCGTTGATCAGCTGCTGCGCCAGGGCATCGTTGCTGCGGTGCGCCCAGTAGCCGAGTGCGGCGCCGATCAGGGTGTCGTAGCTCACACCGCTGTCGTAGTAGTGCACGCCGATGGCGAACAGGTCCTTGTCGTTGGCCACAGTGCTGGACCACAGGGCGAAGACCACCTTGGCCAGCTCATCGGCGCGGCTGCCAAAGGCCAGCAGGCGGTCGCTGAAGAGCAGGCGCTCCACACCCACCAGCGCGTCGCTGCCATCGCCGCCGCCCACCAGGTGGCTGACGCTGAGGGCATCGCTGGCCAGGCTGGGGCGGCTGATGACATAGGCCGAGCGCGGGCCGGAGAACTCGACCCTGTCGACCCCGCTGCCGCCGTTGATGTTGTCGTTGCCAGCACCGGGCCGGAAGCTTTCGCCCAGCCCGATGTCAGGGCCATTCAGGCCGGTGAAGGTGTCGGCAAAGGCGCTGCCGATGAGCACTTCGATGGATGTCAATTGATCGCTGTCACCGCCCTGGGTGGCAAGGCCGGTGAGCAAATTGGCGATGACCGCGGCGCCGCCCTCATAACTGGCCAGATCGATGCCGCCGCCGCCATCCATGCTGTCGTTGCCAGGGCCGCCCCAGAAGGCGTTGTTGGCGGCATCACCGGTGAGGCTGTCGTTGCCGGCGCCGGCCCAGATGGCCTCGATGTTCTGCACACTGTCGGTCTCGCTGCCGAGGGTGACGCGGCCGGTGGCCAGGTGGGCGCTGAGGGCGGCACTGCGCTCGGTGTAGGACACGCGGTCCAGGCCATCGCCGCCGTCGATGGTGTCGTCACCCAGGCCCGGCGTGATGCTGTCGTTGCCGCCCAAACCAAGGTAGCGGTCGGCGCCGGGATAAGCCCCGAGCTGATCGGCCGACGCACTGCCACTGAAGACGTCGACCACGCTGTTGATGAGCAGGCTGACGCTGGCCGTGGCCGTGCCGCCCTTGCCATCGGACACCTGGTAGCTGAAGCTGTCGCTGCCCGAGTAATTGGCCTCGGGCGTGAAGCCATAGCCGCCATTGACGCTGACCGTCACGCTGCCATGCGCCGGGCCACTCAAGCGGCTGTAACTCAGGGCGTCGCCGTCGACATCGCTGGCCAGCGGCAGTGTGCCGTTGAAGACCGTGTCTTCGCTCAGGGTGGCGCTGCCGGTGCTGGCCACAGGCAGGTCGTTGATGGCGATCACCGACAGCGTCTGCGTGGCCGTGGTGGTGCCGCCCTGGCCATCGGCGACGGTGAACGTGAAGCTGTCAGGGCCGTGGTAATTGGCCGCGGGTGTGTAGCTGTAGCTGCCGTCGGCGCTGACGCTGACGCTGCCATGCAAGGCGTTGCTGGCGCGGCTGTAGCTGAGGGTGTCGCCGTCGGCGTCGCTGGCACTGGGCAGCCTGCCAGCGAGCGCGCCATCCTCGTTGACGCTGGCATTGCCGCCGGCCACGCTGGGTGCAAGGTTCAAGACGGCCAATTGCGCGGCAAACCTGGGTACACCGTTGACCACCAATGAGGCCTCGATGCCATTGGCGCGCAGGCCCGCGGCGCTGATGTTGGCCAGGTTGGCCGGGTCCTCGGCCATGACCCGAATCGCCTCCAGCTGGCCCGCGCGGCCACCGCCCTTGCCGGCCATCGCCGTGGCCAGGCTGGTCGCCGTTTGCGCCGTGCCCGGCACATTGGCCAGCAATTGCAGGGCCAAGGCGCTGTCGCTCAACGTCCAGTAGCTCAGCGCGGCGTCGATGAGCGCGGCATAGGCCAGACCCGTGTCGTAAAAGCCGATGCCGATGCCGAACAGATCGGCATTGGTGGCCACCGCCGGGCTCCACAGCACAAAGGCCACCTTGGCCACCTCTTCGGCGCGGCTGCCGAAGGCCAACAGGCGGTCGGTGAACAGCAGACGCTCAATGCCGCTGAGCGCGTCCGTGCCGTCGTTGACCAGGGCGCCGGCGGTCTGCGTCACGCTCAGTGCATCGCTGGCCAAACTGGGCCGGTTGATCGAATAGTTGGCCCTGGGCCCGGTGAACTCCACCGTGTCCACGCCCGCGCCGCCAGCGACCGTGTCGTTGCCGCCGACCGGGCGGAACACTTCGCCCAGATGGGTGGCCGCGCCGTCCAGGCCGGTGAGGCTGTCGGCCGTGGCCGAACCCAAGACCGCCTCGATGTTGGCCAGGCTGTCGATGGCAAGACCTTGGGCTGCGCTGCCGCCGGCCAGGTTCAGGCTGACGGCCACTGCGCCGGCGTAGCTGACGACATCGAAGCCGCCGGCGCCGTCGAGCGTGTCGTTGCCTGGCCCGCCGAAGAATTGATTGGCGCCGGCATTGCCGCTGAGCCGGTCCGCGCCCGAGCCGCCCCACAGCGCCTCGATGTTTTGCAGCGCATCGGTCTCGGCGCCAATGAGCACCCTGGCGGCGGCCAGGTCGGCCACGATGGCCGCCAGCCTGCCGACATAGGAGACGCGGTCGATGCCCTCGCCGCCATCGACGGTGTCGTCGCCGGCGCCGGGGCTGATGCTGTCGTTGCCGGCCAGGCCGTTGTAGCGGTCGCCGCCTGCATGGCCGGCGAGCTGGTCGTTGCCCGCCGTGCCAGTGATGGTGTCGACGACATTGATCACGGTCAGGCTGAGGCTGGCGGTGGCCTGGCCGCCGCGGCCATCGCTCACGCTGAAGCTGAAGCTGTCAAGCCCGGCGTAGTTGGCCGCTGGTGTGTAGACATAACTGCCATTGGCATTGACCACCACGCTGCCCTGCGCGGCCGCGCTGAGCAGCAGGTAGCTCAGCGCATCGCCATCGGCATCGCTGCCGGCGGGCAGGCTGGCGCTGAGCACGGCGTCTTCGTTGACGCTGGCGCTGCCGGGTGTGGCCTGCGGCACATCGTTGACCGAGGCCACGCTGAGGCTGAGGCTGTAGCTGTTGCGCTCACCATCGACATCGGTGACGGTGAAGGCAAAGCTGTCGGCACCAAAGTAGTTGGCCGCCGGCGTGTAGCTGAACTGGCCGCTGGCGCTGACATTGGCCGTGCCATGGGCGGCTGGGGTGGACAGGCTGTAGACGATGGCGCCGTTGTCGGGGTCGGTGGCTGTGGGCAGGGCGCCGGACAGCGGCGTGTCCTCATCGGTGCTGCGCGCCGCGCTGGCCGCCACCGGCGGGCCGTCGCTCACCGAGTTGATGCGAATTGGCACGGTGATGCGCGTGGTGCTGCCCACAGCCGTCAGGTCATAGGCAAAGCTGTCGCTGCCAAAGTAGTTGGTCGCGGGCGTGTAGCTGAGCTGACCAGCGGCGTTGATGGACACCACGCCGTGGCCGGCGGGCGTGCCCAGGGCATAGCTGGCCGCGCTGCGCAAGCCCGTGGGTGGATCGGGCAGCAGTTGCGACAGCACCGTGTCCTCCTGGGTCACCAGGCCGGCACGCACCGTGATGGTGTAGCTGTTGCTGCCGCCCTGGCCATCGCTCACGCTGTAGCCAAAGCTGTCGTCGGCATAGGCCGCGCCATTGGGTTGATAGGTGAAGGCGCCATGGGCACTGACTGTGGCCGTGCCCTTGGTCGGCTCGGTGCCCAAGGCGTAGACGATGGTGTCACCATCGACATCGCTGGCCACCGGCAACTGGCCGTTGAAGAGGCTGGCCACGGGCACGATGTAGGTGGCAGGGGCGGCCAGCGGCGGGCCGTCGTTGATTGGCAGCACATTGAGAAAGACGGTGTAGCGGTTGGCCCCGCCCGCGCCGCTGATCTGGTAGCTGAAGGCATCGGCGCCCCAGTAGTTGGACGCTGGGGTGTAGGTGAAGTTGCCATTGGCGGTGATGCTGCTTGTGCCGTGGGCGGCCGCGCCCAGCAGGCTATAGCTGACCGCGCTGCGCGCCACATCGCTGGGGTCAGGCAGGGCCGCGCCGAGCGAGCTGTCTTCATCGACGCTGCGCTTGATGTCCTCCGACAGCGGCGAGGCGCCCAGCGCCAGCGTCTGGTCGGCAAAGGCCAGGCTTTCGATGTTGACCAGGTTGTCGTAGCCGCTGCTGCCATCGCGGGCGCGCACATAGGTGATGCCAAAGGCATTGCTGATTTCGTAGGCCTGGCGCGCACCGGCAAAGACGGCCGTGTCCACGCCCTTGCCGCCATCGATGGCGTCATTGCCCAGGCCACCGGTGAGCGTGTTGTCCAGCTCATTGCCCAGCAGCACATCGTCGTAGGCCGTGCCCACGGCGTTTTCGATCAGCGACGTGGCCACCAGCGCCAGGTTGTCGACGCCGGTGAAGCCGGTGCTGCTCAGGCCCACGCTGGACAGGCCGCCGGCTTTGAGGTTCAGGCTCACCCCGACGGCGTAGGCCGAGGCGTCCAGGGTGTCCCTGCCACCATCGTCGGTGATGCTGGTCTGGGCGTTGGCCTGGGCGCTGCCCAGGGCATAACGCGTGTCGCCCGTGTTGACGTTGCGCGCGCCGTACAGATAACGCAGCGCCAGCACGTCCAGCGGGCCCCAGTTGGCACGGAACAGGCCATCGGCGGAGGCCTCGCCGCTCATCACCGTGAGCGCGCTGCGGTCATCCTGGCTGCGCATTTGCACGGCCCAGCTGTCACCGGCATCGGTGTTGCGGCCGTGGCGCAGGCCCAGGGCATGGCCGATCTCATGCAGCAGCGCCTGGTATCCCTCGCTGCCTGGCGCGAGATTGAGCATGGATTCCACATCCATCCAGACATCACCCGATTGGTCGCCCGCACCGGCCTGGCCCGGCAGCCAGGACACACCCTTGCTGGTGGCCTGCTGGCTGACGCCAAAGCGCAGTTGGCCCACCGTGGCGCCGGCCTCTGCGACCTCGTTGAAGCTGATGCCGGCCACGGCCGCCGCCTGCGCCAGGATGTCGCGCACGGCCTGCTGTTCGGCGGGCGTGAAGGCGCGAAAACCCGCGGCGCCGACGCCGCTGGCAGGGGCGCTGGTGACGAAGCTGTAGCTCACGCTGGTGGCCGTGCCCAGGGCCTGCGCGGCGTTCCAGCGCAGCGTGGGGCCGGCGGCAATGGCCTGCTCGGCGATGGATTGCTGCGTGATGAAGTCACTGAGCCTGGTCTGCAGCCAGTTGTTCGGGGTCTCTTCGGTCTGGATGTACTCGATGTCGGTCAGGGTGTACAAAAAGCCGGTTCCGGCCAGGGGTTTGATCACCGCATTGCGACCATCGGGCGAGACCACGATGCTCACATCGGCCAGCTTGGCGTTGCGGCCTGGGCCGACGCTGGGGGTGAAGTGGTTCAGGCCGGCGCCATCGTCACCGGCGCCGCCCAGCATGGTGTCATTGCCGCCATTGCCCCAGAAGAAGTTGTTCTCGGCATTGCCGTTGAACCAGTCGTTGTAGCCGCTGGCGTGGACATTGCGAATGCCGATCAGGGTGTCAACGCCGCCATAGCCGTCTTGCGCCGTGCCCAAGGCCAGGTCGACGCGCACCCCTGCGGGTGAATCCCAATAGGCCACATCCATGTTGCGCCAGGGCTGATCGGCCACGGGCAGGCGCTCGAAGCGATCATTGCCAGGCCCGCCAACGGCCGTGCCCTGATACAGGCGGATGTCGTCGTTGCCAGCCTCGCCAAAGACGTTGTTCCACTGGTCACGGTCATCGAAGCGCTGGACGTAGAAGTTGTCGGCGCTGCCCAGACGAAATTCGGCCACGGGTGTGTCCCTGTTGACTAATCTGTTATTGGCGCGCGCTTCGGGTGTGGCCGCCGGCCTCACACCCGCAGCAGTGGCACCGTCTTGTTGTTGAAGTTGACGAGGTTGGGAAACACATCATGAAACTGGCTGGGCGCCAAGCCTAACCATTGCATCAATGAGGCACCCACCTGGTCGCTGCTGATGGTGGGCACCAGGCGGCCGTTCTTGCCGGAATCGCCATCGTCGGCGCCGCCCAGCACCAGGCTGGGGAAGCTGCCGATGACGCCGCCCCCGGCCACCGGGCCACCAAAAGCCAGCCAATGGTTGCCCCAGGCGTGCTCGCTGCCGCCGCCCGAGCCTGGGCGGATGGTGCGGCCGAACTCGGTCATCACCAGGGTGATGACGTTGGCGTCCACCCCGGTGGCCCGGTTGGTGGCGTCGAAGGCCGCCAGGGCCTTGCCCAGCGCCGCGAACTGCGTGTCCTGGCTGTTGTTGCCGTTGCCCAATTGGCCGGCGTGGGTGTCAAAGCCACCCCAGTGGCGCAGGAAGACCTGGCGCTTGAGGCCATCGCTTTTGAAGATCGGCAGCACCGAGGCCAGGGACTTCAATTCGTCGCCGAGGTTGCCGTTGTTGTCGCTGCCGAAATCGGCACTCGGCGTCGTCGCCGCCATGAAGGCCTTGGTCAGGTAGGTCTGGTCGGCGTAGGCCGCGCCAAAGGTGCGGGCATATTCGGCCTCATAGGCATTGGCGAACTGCCATTTGGTCATGCGCTCCAGGCTTTGCGCCGCAAGCGACTGCGGCTGCGTCAGGTCGGCCATGCCCCACCAGCGCTGGCCACCGCGCGGCATGAAGGTGACCGGAGATTGCCTGCCTTGCACCAGGGTGCGGTTGTTGTTCATGGTCACGGCGGCGATGGGGTGGCGCAGGTTCGAGGGCAGCAACTCCAGCGTGCGACCGGCCCAGCCGCTCATGTCGTCGGTGACTGTCCAGCCTTGCACGATGGCCTGCTGGTCGTTGTGCGAGAACAAGAACGGCGGCACGTCCACCGCGTTGTCCAGCACCTGGCGCGCCGTGCAGGGTTGCACCAGGGGCCCGACATTGGAGATGAAGGACAAGCGCCCCTGGGCGTACAGCGGCACCAGTGGCGCCAGGGCCGGGTGCAGGCCAAAGCTGTGGCCGATGGCCGTGCCCGGCAGGCTGGCCAGGCTGGATTTGGCCAGGGCCAGGTTTTGGCGGGCCAGGCTGTAATCACCATAGGCGCCGTCGGTGGGGATGAGCAGGTTGTTGCCGTCGCAACCGCCGTTGAGGTAGACCACCACCAGGGCGCGATAGTCCTCGCCCGCGGCCAGGCCGGATGAGCAGAGGCCACCCAGCAGGCCGCCGCCCAGCAGCCCGCCGCCCAGCAATCCGCCGGCCCCCAGGAAGTTGCGCCTGTGAATCATTTGATGACTCCAAAGTAGGGCGTCGTCAGCGCAAAGCTGAGCATGCGATTGGCGCCGTCAAAGGGCACGTTCTTGTTGAACGGTGGGTTGGGCAGGTTGATGAATTGCTCGATGTTGCTGCGCAGGGTGGGCGGCATGGCGCCGCGGAAATAGCGCTCAGCGATGAAATCCAGGTAATGCCGCGGACTCTGGGCGTAGGCCGAGTTCAGCGCGTTGACCTGACAGCCGGCATCGATGTAGTTGCTGAAGTTGTCGGTCTGGGTCTGGTTGTCCCATTGGCGCGGCCAGCCCAGCAGGTTGAGGCGGTCCGTCAGCTCATTGGCCGACACCAGCTTTTGCTCGGGCGCCAGCAGGTTGCTGCCGGGCGCACGGTCGTTGGGTGCATAGAAGCTGAACACGCTCTCCGGGCTGAACGGGCGCTGCACGCCGGTCGTGGCGACATCGCCCCAGCTGGTGCGTGGGGCGGCGGTGCAGCCCAGGCCGCGCCACACCGCGGTGCGGTGTAAAAAGGGCTCGCGCAATTTGCCGTGATCGACGCCCAGGCCGGCCGGATGGTCGCCGGCGCGGGCCTCGGCATCGAGCAACACGGCCTTGACCACGGCCTTGAGATCGCCCTTGACACCACCGCCGTTGTTGATGAACTTCGCGGCGACACGGCCCACATAGGCGGGGCTCGGGTTGCTCTTGACAAAGTGCTGGATCAGGCGCGTGGCCACGAACGGCGCGGTGTTGGGGTGTGCCATCAACAGGTCAACGACATCGCGCAAGTCCTTGGTCTGGGACTGGGCGGCGGGGAAGTTTTTGCCCATCACGGTCTTGGCGCCAGCATCGCGCAGCGGCGGCCAGGTGGTGGGCACCATCGGCTTGGCCCAGTTGGCCCAGTTGCGATTGCCGCGGTTGGGCGGGTTGGGGTCCATGTCCCAGCCGGTGAGCGTGCGGGCCAGCTCTTCGACGTCCCTTTGGGTATAGGTTTCCAGCGCGCGGCCGCGGCTGTCGCGCTGCGCCGTGCCGTCCGCATGGAGCTTGACCACGCCGATGGAAAACAACTGCATCAGCTCACGCGCGAAGTTCTCATTCGGTGCGCAGTGGTTGCACTCGGCACTCTTGGGCCGGTTCTGGTGGTTGTCCAGATACTGCCCCATCATGGGATGGACCGAGAGCTGAAAGAGCAGCTCGCCATAGCCGCCCAGCGCCTGGCGCTGCAGCATGTTGATCCAGTGCACGGCGCCCACCAGATCGCCCTTGTTGTCGCTGATGGTCAGAAACTGCGACAGCGACCAGGTCATGCGCAGTCGCAACTGATCGTTGGCGCCGATGGCCAAATTGGGGAAGGCCGCCTGGTAGGCACGGTGCTCGGACTGCGGTGTCGGATCGACAAAGGCCTGGAAAGGCGCCGTATCGATCTGCGAGGCCGGCAGCGCCAACTGCTCATCGATCCAGCGCTCAAAGCCCTTGCTGCGAAGTTCGGCCACCAGGGCCGGCGTCGGGCCGAAGCTGGCCTGTTCAGCAAAGCGCGAGGCGGCGTAGAAGCTCACGCTGGGGGCCGACGCGGCCGAGGCCACCTGGCCCGCGGATGGCAGTGCCGCGGCCACTGTGGGGATGCCCTGTGGGGCTTCACGGCCGCCGCCGCAGGCCACCAGCAGCAAGGTGGTCAAGACCGTCAGCAGCCGCGACAGCGGCCGCAGCCGGCAGCAGGGGTAGGTCATGTGATCTCCAGGCGCCGAGTCTTCGCGAGGCCGCAACCTTACCTCGGCGGCTGGGCTTGCACATCAGCAATTCGAGGGACGCCTGCGGCCTCTCACTCCCCTCGATCACGGGAAGGGTAAACGCCTATCAGCTTCACCCAACGCGAAATATGAGCGTCCAATTTGCGATTTGACGGCGGCCCGGGCCGCGGCATTCACTTGCCAGTGAAATTCGCCGCGATGAAGTTGCCCTGCAGGGTGAAAAACAGGAAGAGCGTGTCCTTGGTCTTGTCGAGCGCGGCCGGGTTCTTGTAGCTGAGCTTCCACTCCTTGCCGCGCTGGCCATCGACTTGCTCGATGCTGGCGGGCTTGATGGCCTGCCAGGATTTGTCGATCTTGCCGCTGGCCACGAGGGCCTGCTGGCGCTTGGCGGCGCAGCCGGTGATGGTGTCCTGGGATGCGGCCTTGCTGCCGTGGAAGTGGCAACTTTCGGCGTCGCCGGCCAGCGCGGGCGAGCTCAACGCCAGGCCCAGGGTCAAGGACATTGCCATGGCTGTGCCCAGGCCAGCGGCCGCGGCGGTGAAGGATGGGGCGATGCGTTGGATCATGTGGGCTCTCCAAGGGGTGGGCGGGGGATGCGCTCGCGGGTGGCAGCGGTGGCCGCGGCCTCAAAGCTTGTCGCGGCCAGTGTCGGTGCTCTTTTGCACCTCCATGTCCTCGTGCTGGTGGCGGTGTTGCTGCGCCGGAAAGGCAAAGCCATTGGGGTCGGCCTCATGCACATAGCCGTGCAATTGCATCAGCAGCAACAAGCCACCGGCAAAGACCAGGCCTTGATTGGCGAGGACGCTGAAGCGTACAAACGAGGCCCGCCGGCGCCACAGCGCGAGCAGGGCCACCATCACTGTCAGCGCGGCGATCTGGCCGAACTCGACACCCAGGTTGAAGCTCAGGATGCGCAGCAAGATGGCTTGCGCATCGTCGCCCAGAGGCAGTTGTTGCAGCCGTGTCGACAGGCCAAAGCCGTGCAGCAGACCGAGCGCGAAGACCATCGCCAGCAGGTTGGGCGAGCGCGTGCCGAAGTGCTTTTGGAAGCCGCCGTTGTTGTCAAAGCCTTTGTAGATGACGCTGGCGGCGATCAAGGCATCGACCAGGAAGTAGTTCCAGGTGATCTGCAGGAAGGTGGCGGCGATCAGCGTGATGCAGTGGCCCCCGGTGAAGGCGGTGACGAAGGTGGCGATGTCCTTGAAGCTGGCCAGGAAGAACACCACGCCGAACAGGAACAGCAGGTGGTCGTAGCCCGTGAGCATGTGGCTGGCGCCCAGGCCCACATACAGCAGGTAGCCGCCGTCGAGCATGCGCTGCTTGTCTTCATCCGAGATGCCGTGGGCGGCGGCCAGCAGCGGCAGCGCCAGCAGGCTGGCGGCGGCCAGGAATGAGCGCAGGCCTGCCCCCACGGGCCTAACCCAGCTTTGCAGGCGACGCGGCCGATGTCAACAGCGGTATCGCGCCATCGCCGCCCGCACCGAGCAAACCCGTGCGGCTGTAGATGCCCAGCTTGTCGCGCGTGTCGGCAATGTCCAGGTCGCGCATGGTGAGCTGGCCGATGCGATCGGCGGGCGTGAAGGCGCCGGCGCCGCTCTCCATCGTCAAGCGCTCGGGGTGGTAGGTGAGGTTCGGGCTTTCCGTGTTCAGCAGCGAGTAATCGTTGCCGCGGCGCAGCTCCAGCGTCACCTCGCCGGTGATGGCGCGCGCCACCCAGCGCTGGGCGGTCTCGCGCAGCATCAGCGCCTGCGGGTCAAACCAGCGGCCGTGGTACAGCAGCTTGCCCAGGCGGCGGCCATTGCTGCGGTACTGCTCGATGGTGTCCTCGTTGTGGATGCCGGTGACCAGGCGCTCGTAGGCGATGTGCAGCAGGGCCATGCCGGGGGCTTCGTAGATGCCGCGGCTCTTGGCCTCGATGATGCGGTTCTCGATCTGGTCGCACATGCCCAGGCCGTGCCGGCCGCCAATGCGGTTGGCCTCTTCGAACAGAGCCACGGTGTCGGCAAATGTGACGCCATTCAAAGCCACCGGCTGGCCCTCATCGAAGCGCACGCTCACCGTCTCGGCCTTGACGGCCACATCCTCGCGCCAGAAGGCCACGCCCATGATGGGGTTGACGATGTGCATGCCGGCGTTCAGAAACTCCAGGTCCTTGGCCTCGTGCGTGGCGCCCAGCATGTTGCTGTCGGTGGAGTAGGCCTTCTCCACGCTCATCTTGTAGTCGAAGCCGGCAGCGATGAGGTACTCGCTCATCTCCTTGCGCCCGCCCAGCTCATCGATGAAGCGCTGGTCCAGCCAGGGCTTGTAGACGCGCAGCTTGGGGTTGGCCAGCAGGCCGTAGCGGTAGAAGCGCTCGATGTCGTTGCCCTTGTAGGTGCTGCCATCGCCCCAGATGTCGACACCGTCCTCGCGCATCGCCACCACCAGGGCGGTGCCGGTGACGGCGCGGCCCAGCGGTGTGGTGTTGAAGTAGGTGGCGCCACCGGTCTGGATGTGAAAGGCGCCGCTTTGCAGGGCGGCGATGCCTTCGGCCACCAGTTGCGCACGGCAATCCACCAGCCGGGCCAGATCGGCGCCATAGGCCAGGGCCTTGCGCGGGATGGCGTCGTAGTCGCTCTCGTCGGGCTGGCCCAGATGGGCGGTGTAGGCGCAGGGGATGGCGCCCTTGCTGCGCATCCAGTGCACGGCCGCACTGGTGTCCAGGCCGCCAGAGAAAGCGATGCCGACGCGTTCGCCGGCGGGGAGGTGTTGGAGGATGTTGGCGGGCACGGTGCGGGTTGGGTGTGGCGGGGAAGGGCGCGATTATCGGCGGGTGGTTTGGCCCTTTGGTGGCCGCGGCAGCAGCCCGGTGGCCAACGCCGTGCCCGTCAGGATCACGACGCAGCCCAGCAGCATCGGCCGGGTGATGACTTCGCCCAGCGCCACCGCCCCCCAGGCCATGGCGAAGGCCGGCACGAGCAGGGTGACGGTCATCGCATAGCTGGCGCCCGCCTGGGCGATGAGGCGGAAGAAAAGGATGTAGGCCGCGCCGGTGCACAACACCGTCAAGGCGGCCATCGCCAGCCAGGCGTTGGCACCCGGCGCGGCGCTGGGCCAGGTGAGCGCCGCGGGGATGGCCAGGGCCAGCGCGGCAAAGAGCTGGCTGCCGGTGGCCACCGCCAGCGAGGGCACGGCAGCCAGGTGGCGCCGTGTGAAGCAGGCCGCGAAGCCGTAGGCGCAGGCCGCCACCAGGCAGGCCGCCACGGCCCAGGCCGGGCCGCCCAATCCGGCGCTGCCGGCTGGGCCTGCACCCTCCGCACCGCCGCCACCACCACCACCCGCACCCGTGGCTTTGGCCCAGGCCAGGAAGACGACGCCTGCAAAGCCGACAACCACGCCCGCCAGGCGCCAGCCGCCCAGGCGCTCGCGCAGCCACAACCAGGCGATGGCCGCGCCGCACAGCGGCGTGGCGGCATTGAAGATGGCCGAAAGGCCACCGGTGAGGTGCAGCGCGGCGTAGCCAAACAGGGTGAAGGGCAGGGCGGAATTGACCACACCCACCAGCAGCAGGCCGCGCCAATGGCGGCGCAGCGCAGCAAGCTGGCCGCGGTGCTGCAGCAGCGGCAACAGCAGCAGTGCTGCGCCGGCCACCCGCAGCGCGGCCATGGCCACGGGCCCAAAGGTCGGCGCAGTGAGGCGCATGAACAGGAAAGACGCGCCCCAAAGCGTGGCCAGCAGCAACAGATCGCGCAGGTGGGTGTGGGCGCTGGCGTCGCCCGTGGCGGGTGTGCTGGCCGGCATCAGGGGCGAGCTCGCTGAGTTTGGGTCTGGGTCTGGGTCTGGGTCTGTGTTTGGGTTCGGGTTTGGGTTTGGGTTTGGGTTTGGCTGCGGCTGCGGCTGCGGCTACCGCTGAGGCCGTGGCTGCGGGTGTGGGTATGAAAGCGGCTGCAGGTGCTGCCGCACCCGCGCCAGTGCAGCGCCGCCATCACGCCGCGCGGCGCAGGGCGGGCAGCGCGCCTTCGCGTTGCAACAGCGCCTGCTTGCGTGCCAGCCCACCGGCATAACCAGTCAATCCTCCGGACGCACCCAGCACGCGGTGGCATGGCACCAGCACCGACACCGGGTTGCGGCCCACCGCCGCGCCGGCCGCGCGCACCGCCGCCGGTGATCCGGCCTGGGCGGCGATCTGGCCGTAGCTGCGGGTCTGGCCCGGCGCGATGGCCAGCAGCGCTTGCCACACGGCGCGCTGGAAGTCCGTGCCGCGCAAATCCAGCTTCAAGCCGCGCAGCGAATTTGGTTGGTCATTGAAGTAACGTGTTAGCGACACGTTCGCCGCACGCAGCCAGCGCTGCTCGGGCTGGAGGGGTGCCGCCAGCGGGCCAGGGTGGTGGGCCTGGCCATCGAACCACAGGCCGGCCAGCCCGGCCTCGGTGGCCGCGGCCGTCATCGGGCCCAGGGGCGTGTCGAGGCGGCATTGGGCGGTGATGTGTGTGGTGTTCATGATTTGCCTCTCAAGTTGTCCAAGGGCTCGCCATGCAGGGGCCGCCCTTGCTCCAGGCTTGCCCATAACTTCATGACAGCATAGGCACGCCAGGGGCGCCAGGCCTCGGCCAGGGCGGTGGCCTGGGCGGCGTCGCGGGTGGTGGTGATGGGCCGCAGGGCGTTCAGGATACCGATGTCGGTGGCCGGCCAGGCATCGGGCCAGGCCAGGGCGCGCATGGCGATGAGCTGCGCGCTCCAGTGGCCAATGCCGGGCAGGGCCAGCAGGGCATCGAGCGTGGGCTGCACTGCAGCGGCGCGGTGCAGTCGCAGCCGGCCGGTGGCCACTTCAACGGCCAGCGCCTGCAGCGCCTTGACGCGCTGGCGCACGATGCCCAGGGTGCCTATGGCCTCGGGCGTGGCCTGGGCAATGGCCTGGGCGCTGGGGAACAGGCGGTTCAGGTCAGCAAACGGCGTCGTGATGGGCTGGCCAAAGCGCTCGACCAGGCGCCGCGTCAGGGTCTGCGCCGCGGCCACGCTGACCTGCTGGCCCAGGATCACCCGCGTGGCCATCTCGAAACCATCCCAGCCGCTGGGCAGGCGCAGGCCGGGGCAGGCCGCGGCGCCCAGGCGGGTGAAGGTGGCGTCGTGAAGCACCGGGTCGATCAGCGCTGGCTCGGCATCCAGATCGAGGGCGTGGCGGGTGCTGGCCAGCACGGCGCCCAGGGCCGGCAGCAGGCTGTTGGACAAGCGCAGCTCCAGCCCGCCGGCCTTGCCATCGAAGTGCAATTGCAGCCAGCCCCGAACAGCGCAGTCAGGGGCTTGGCCAGTTTGCGCCAGGGCCAGGGTGCGGCGCATCACCTGGCCCTGCACGAGCTCCATGCCAGCAATGGCGCGCCGGCTGAAAAAACCCAGCACGCCGGCCATGTCATAGGGCTCGCGCCAGGCCAGGCGAAGGGCAATGCTGTCGGCCAGCGGTGAGGCGGCGGCGATGTCTTGCACCGAGGCGCTGCTGCCTGAGCGCTTGCGGGCTATGCCCGCTGCTGCCGGCGCCGTGCGGCCGGTCGTGACGTTGCCGGGCGTGACGTTGCCGGGCGCGGCCCGGCCAGGCCCGCGCCGCAGCGCGCTGGGGCTCAGCCGATAACGCTCAAGGAACACGGCATTGAAGCGCCGCAGGCTGGCAAAGCCGGCGGCCATGGCCACCTGGGTGATGGGCAAGGCCGTGTCGGTCAACAACTGCTTGGCCAGCAGCAGGCGACGGGTGGTCAGGTAGTCGATGGGGGCGACGCCGTGCGCGGCGGCAAAGATGCGCCGCAGATGCCTGTCGGTCACGCCCAGCCGCGCGGCGATGGCCGGCAGCGGCGCGGTGTCGCCGCTGTGCGCGGCGCGGTCCAGCAGGGCCGCGGCCTGGCCGGCCAGCGTGCCGGAAGAATCGATCAAGGCCAGGCCCGGCGCCAGCTCAGGCCGGCAGCGCAGGCAGGGGCGAAAGCCCTGGGCCTCGGCCGCCGCCGCGTGGCCAAAGAAGCGGCAATTCCTTTGCAGCGGCAGACGCACCCGGCACACCGGGCGGCAATAGATCTGCGTGGTGGTGACACCCACAAACAGCCGCCCGTCAAAGCGCGCATCGTGGGTTTGCAGCACGCGGTAAGCGGCATCAGGGGCCAGGGTCATGGGCCGCGATGATAGGCCGGCATGCGACCGCGGCTCGCCGTTTTCGGACCTGTGCTGAAACCGCAAACGCGCGCAGCTTCTAGAAGGGCCTGAGCCTTCGCCCCGCCGCACGCCGCACGCCGCACACTCTCGTGACGGAGCGAGCCTTGCGCCCGCAACTGCGACCCTTTGTCCTGCGTGACGCCATCGCCATTGCCTGACCGGGACGGCCGGCTCTACCTGCACGACATGGTGGAGTTCTGCGAACGGGTTTGGCCTACAGCGCTGGGCATGGCCAGAAATCGCTCTTGGCGGACCGCATGCGCTGCGACGCCGTGCTGCGAAACCTGGTTGATCGTCTCCGAGAGCGTGCCGACCTTATTGGCGCAACTGCGGGTGCTGCAAGCGGCGCTCCCACCTGAGACCAGCATGCCGGCGATGCGATTGACGCCATTGGCCCAAGCGCAAGCGAACAACACCGTCCACAGCCACCGCAGCCAGACCGGGCGCTGAACAGCAAGCCATGACCCCCTCCTTAGAATCGCCTGCTGCTCAACCCAGGGGATCCCCAGCCATGCACGTGCAAGCCACCGCCTTCAAGGCCTATGACATCCGCGGCGTGGTTGGCCAGGGCATCGACACCGCCTTTGCAGAGCATCTGGGCCGGGCCTTTGGCAGTGAGGCGCTGGCGCAAGGCGAGCGCGCCGTGGCCGTCGGCCGCGACGGCCGGGTCTCCGGCGCCAGCCTGGTGGCCGCGCTGATGCGCGGTTTGAAGTCAACGGGCATTGATGTCGTCGATCTCGGCGCCGTGACCACGCCCATGCTGTACTACGTGGCGGCCACGCGCGGCCAGCACGGCTGCCGCAGCGGCATCCAGGTGACGGGCAGCCACAACCCGAAAAATTACAACGGCTTCAAGATGGTGCTGGGCGGCCGGGCGATCTATGGCGAGGACATCCAGCGCCTGCGCCAGCGCATGCAGGATGAGCGCTACACCCGCGCCAAGCGCGGCGCCGGCGGCCGCAGCGCGGCCATGGACATCCTGGCCGAATATGCCCACCGCATCACCAGCGATTGCAAGCTTGCGCGGCCGATGAAGATCGTCGTCGATTCGGGCAACGGCATCCCCGGCGCCACCGCGCCGGCCATCCTGCGCGCGCTGGGCTGCGAGGTGATCGATTTGTATTCGCGCGTGGATGGCGATTTTCCCAACCACCACCCCGACCCGAGCAAGCCCGAGAACCTGGCCGATCTGATCAAGGTGGTGCACGCCACCGAGGCCGAGCTCGGCCTGGCCTTTGATGGCGATGGCGATCGCCTGGGTGTGGTCACCCGCGGCGGCAACATCATCTACCCGGACCGGCAGATCATGCTGTTCGCCCGCGACATCCTGCAGCGCTTGCCGGGCGCGCAGATCATCTATGACGTGAAGTGCTCGCAGCGCCTGCCCGTGGCCATCCGCGAGGCCGGCGGTGTGCCCCTGCTGTGGAAAACCGGGCATTCGCTGATCAAGGCCAAGCTGAAGGAAACCGGCGCGCCCTTTGCGGGCGAGATGAGCGGCCACATCTTCTTTGGCGAGCGCTGGTATGGCTTTGACGACGCCATGTACACCGCCGGCCGGCTGCTGGAGATCGCCAGCCGCGTGGCCAACCCCAGTGCCCTGCTCGACGCCCTGCCCACCAGCTATTCCACACCCGAGCTCAATGTGCCCTGTGCCGAGGGCGAGCACCACGCCATCGTCGCCGAGCTCAACGCCCGTGTGGCCGATGGCCGGCTGAAGTTCAAGGGCGGCGAGGTCGGCTTGATCGACGGCCTGCGCGTCGATTTCAAGGATGGCTTCGGCCTCATCCGCGCCAGCAACACCACGCCGGTGCTGGTGCTGCGCTTCGAGGGCCACAGTGCCAAGGCCCTGGCGCGCATCGAGGCGCAGTTCATGGCCCTGCTGCGCAGCATCAAACCCGATGCGCAGCTGGCCAAGGCGGCCCATTGATTGATTTGTTAGGCGGTTTGGCCCAAGGGGCGCGGCCGCCGCCGGCGCCCCATTCTTCAAGGCCATGACCCTGCTCTGGCAGCGCGCCGCCCGCGCCCTGTACGCCCTGCTGCTGCGCGTGGCTGCGCCCCTGTACCTGTTCAAGCTGTGGCGCCGTGGCGGCCACGAGCCGCTGTACCGCCAATCCCTGGGTGAGCGTTTTGGGCGTTATGCCGGCCCCGCGCCAGCGCCCGGCCTGCTGTGGTTGCATGCGGTCTCGCTGGGCGAGACACGCGCCGCCGCGCCCTTGATCGAGGCGCTGCGGGAGCAGCAGCCCACGCTGCGCCTGCTCATCACCCACGGCACGGCCACCGGGCGCGCGGCGGGCCAAGCGCTGATGCGCCCTGGTGATCATCAGGTGTGGTTGCCCTATGACACGCCCGGCGCGGCGCGGCGCTTTTTACTGCGCTTTCAGCCCTGCGTGGGCGTGCTGATGGAGACCGAGTTGTGGCCCAGCCTGATGCGCGAGGCCGAGCGCGCGGGCCTGCCCATCGTGCTGGCCAATGCGCGCCTGAGCGAGCGCAGCGCGCGCAAGGGCCGGCGCCTCGCAGCCCTGCTGCACCCGGCGGCGCGGCGCCTGACGCTGGCACTGGCGCAGACCGCGCCCGATGCCGCGCGCCTGCAAGCGGCGGGCGCGCCGCGCGTGCTGATCGAAGGCAACCTGAAGTTCGACATGACGCCGCCCGAGCTGCAGCTCGAGCGCGGCCGGCAGTGGCGCGCTGCGCTGCAGCGCCCGGTGGTGATGGCCGCCAACACGCGCGAGGGTGAAGAGGCCAGCCTGCTCGACGCCTGGTGCGCCCTGGCGGCGCCGCGCCCGCTGCTGCTGCTGGTGCCGCGCCACCCGCAGCGCTTTGATGAGGTGGCTGGCCTGGTGAGCGGGCGCGGGCTGGCGCTGGCCAGGCGCAGTGGCTGGGCCGACGAATGGCTGTTGCGGGGTTCAGCTGCTGGTGATGGCGGTGATGCGTTAGGCCACGCCGTTGCGAGTGAGGCTGTCATGGGCAGCGCTGCCGCCACCGCCGCGCCAGGCCTGGCCGATGTCTGGCTGGGCGATTCGATGGGCGAGATGGCGCTGTACTACGCCTGCGCCGATGTGGCGCTGCAGGGCGGCAGCTTTGCGCCGCTGGGCGGCCATAACCTGATCGAGGCCGCGGCCTGCGGCTGCCCGGTGGTGATGGGGCCGCAGACCTTCAACTTTGCCCAGGCCGCCGAGCAGGCCCTGGCCGCCGGCGCGGCACTGCGTGTGGCCAACATGGCCGAAGGCGTGGCCGCGGCCGTGGCCCTGGCGCAGGACCCACAGCGGCCGGCCATGGTGCAGCGCGCTCTGGCCTTTGCCGGAGCGCACCGTGGCGCGGCGCGGCAGATGGCGCAGCGCATCCTGCTGCTGGCCACGGAATACCGACGTTAGCACTGCCCGCCTCAGCCGCTTGGCCAGCAGGCCCTCGCGCAGCACGGCCAGGGCGCGCGCCAGCCAGCCGCTGGCCAGCTCATGCGGGCGGTGGCCGCCGGACTCCAGCGACTGCTTGGCCTCGAACAAAGCTATGTGAAGGCCCGGCCGCGGCGCCGGCGCCGCAACTACCTGGCCAGGAGCGCGTCCACCGCGGTCACGTCCTGCGGCAACAACTGGCCCGAGGCCTGGCGCAGCTTCAGGCCCGTCAGCACCACGTCGTAGCGCGCCTTGGCCAGATCGCGCCGGGTTTGAAAGAGCTGGGTCTGGGCGTTGAGCACATCGAGGTTGACGCGCACGCCGACCTTGTAGCCCAGCTGTGTGGCCTCCAGTGCCAGCAGGCTGGACGACTCAGCGGCCTCCAGCGCCTTCACCTGTGCGGCCAGCGATTGCACGCCGTAAAAGCTTTGCCGCGTGCCCTGGGCGATGCTGCGACGCGCGGCCTCCAGATCGTGTCGCGCCTTGTCCTCCAGCACCACGGTTTCCTTGATGCGGTTTTGCACGGCAAAGCCGGTAAACAGCGGCCAGTTCATCTGCACGCCGAGGCTGCCGGTGCGCGTGCTGCCCGAGCGCCCGATGGGCGGGTTGGTGGTGGCGCCCGAGCTGTGGCTGTCGGTGAAGGAGGCCACCAGGTCCACCGTGGGCAGGGTGCCGGCCTGTGCCTTGGCGGTCTCCAGCCGCGCCAGCTCCTGGGCCAGGCGCAGCTTGCGAATGGCCGGGTGCGTGCCGTCGGCCTTGCTGACCCACTCGTCGACGACGGCGGGCAAGGTCGCGGGCAGCACGACGGGGACACTCAGCGGGCGCGGCTCAATGCCGTTGCGGCCCACCAGCTGATCGATGGCGATGCGCTTGGTGCGCAGGTCGTTGTCGGCGGCAATTTCTTGGGCGGTGGCCAGGTCGAAGCGCGCCTGGGCTTCGCGGGTGTCGGTGATGGTGGTGGTGCCGACCTCGAAGTTGCGCTTGGCCGAGGCCAGTTGCTCGGCGATGGCCTTCTTGCTGGTCTGCGCCGTGACCAGCACGTCCTGTGCGGCCAGCACATCGAAATAGGCCTGGGCCACGCGCAAGATCAGGTCTTGCTCGGCAGCGTCGAGATCGGCCTTGGCCAGGTCGATCAGGCGGCGGCCCTGCTCCACGGTGGCGGCATTGCTGCGGTTGAACAGCGGCTGGCGCAACTGCAGCGTGGCCTGCTCGTTGTTGCTGTTGACATCGGTGCTGGCTGCGGTCTGGATGTCAGAGCGGGTGATAGAACCGGTCATGACCACCGTTGGCCAGCGCACCGCCTCGGCTTGCTCGGCCCTGAAATTTGCCGAATAGGCCAGCGCCTTGGCCGCCAGGTAGCTGGCGTCGAAGGCGCGCGCCGCATCGTAAAGCGCTTGCAGGCCCTGCGCCTGGGCCGCGCCGGCCCCGCCGAACAAGGCCGCGGCCAGGGCCAGAGGACGGAGTGAAATCTTCAATTGCGGCATGCGTGATGTCCTGAGGGTTGGTCGTGACGTGCGCGCTTGTAGCGGCCAGCGGCTGGCCGGCGCAAGCGCGGTGTGACGCGGTGCTGTTCGGACCACCTGTGCAGTGGTAAATCGATGATGAGGCGCTGCACCGTGGCTCAGAACGTAAAGGCCGAGGGCCGCTGGAAACCCTCCAGCCGCGGCGCCACGGTGTCGAAAAGGATCTTGGTGTCGAAGCCGCCTGCGGCCTGGCGCGTGATGCGCACCGCGCACATCACGGGCTCATGCCCGACGATGGCCAGCAAGCGGCCACGGGGCTTGAGTTGATCGAGCAAGGCCTGAGGCACCGCCGCCACCGAGCCCGACAGCACGATCACATCAAACGGCGCCTGGCCCGGCAAACCGGCAGCGCCATCGGCGTGCAGCACCGAGACGTTGGTGACGCCCTCGCGGCGCAAGTTGGCTTGGGCCTGCCGCGCCATGGCCGGGCGAATTTCCAGCGCGATCACGCTGCGTGCGCGGTAGGCCAGCAGGGCCGCCATAAAGCCCGAACCGGCGCCAATCTCCAGCGCCGACTCGTGGCGCTGAAGCTGCGTCTCTTGCAGCAAGCGCGCCTCGACCCTTGGCGCCAGCATGTGCTGACCCTCGCCGATGGGAACCTCGGTGTCCATGAAGGCCAGGGCGCGGTAGGCTGGGGGCACAAAGTCTTCACGGTGAAGTACGCCGAGCACATCGAGCACGTCGGCGTCGAGCACATCCCACGGGCGGATCTGCTGCTCGATCATGTTGAAGCGGGCCTGTTCGACGTTCATGGCGGGTGGTTCTCAGTGGGAGCAAGGCAAGGGGGAGGGGCGCACGAAAGCCGGCGAATTCTAGGGGCCGGCCACATCGGCCAAAGCCGCGGATTGGCCGGTGAACCGCCGCCTGGCCCAGGTGCCCAGATCATCCAGCCAGCAGTAAATCACCGGCACCACGACCAGGGTCAGCACCGAAGAGGTGATCACCCCACCGATCACCGCCTGGCCCATGGGCGCGCGCTGCTCCGAGCCTTCGCTCAGTGCAAGCGCCAGGGGCAGCATGCCGAAGATCATGGCCAGGGTGGTCATCAGGATGGGCCGCAGGCGCACCTTGGCGGCGTGCAGCAGGGCGGCATCGCGCGCCATGCCGGGCTGGCGCGTGCCATCGGCGTTGGGCGTGTCCTGGCGCGCGCGGATGGCGAAATCGATCAGCAGGATGGCGTTCTTGGTGACCAGGCCCATCAACATCACCACGCCGATGATGGAGAACATGTTCAGCGTCGAGCGCCAGGCCAGCAGGGCCAGCACCACACCGATCAGGGTCAGCGGCAATGAGCTCATCAGCGCCAGCGGCTGCAAGAAGCTGCGGAACTGCGAGGCCAGGATCATGTAGATGAAGATCACGCCCATCACCAAGGCTGAGATGGCATGGCCGAAGGACTCCTGCATGTCCTTGGTCGAGCCACCAAAGCGGATGCCGTAGCCGGGTGGCAGCGGCGTCGCGGCGAGCACGGCGCGCACATCGGTGGAGATCTCGCCCAGTGAGCGGCCCGAGGTGTTGGCCGTGAGCTCGGATTCGCGGTTCAGGTCGCGCCGGTTCACCTGGTTGGGCCCCAAGCCTGGTCGCACCTCGGCCACCTGCGACAGGCGCACGATGCGCGGGCTGCCATCGGGCAGCAGGCCGGCCACCAGGCCGAGCTTTTCCAGATCGGCCGGCGCGCCACGCGCAGCGGGCGCCAGGCGCACCTTGATGTCGTAGTTCTGGTCATCCGCGGCGCGCCAATCGCTCACCGTTTGGCCGGACACCAGGGCGCGCAAGCTGCTGGTGATGCTGCCCACCGACAGCCCCAGATCGGAGGCCGCGTCGCGCCGCACCTCCACCACCACGGTGGGCTTGGGCGGCTTCATGCTGGTGTCCAGATCGACCAGGCCGGGCACCGCGCGCAGGCGCGGCAGCAGCTCATCGGTCAGCCGCTGCAGCGTGGCCAGGTCACCGCCCTGTATCGACAGCTGGATGGGCTTGTTGCCACCCACGGCGTCGAGCAGGCCGACATGGGTGACGGTGATGCCGGCCACCTCGGCCAGGCGCTGGCGCAGGGGCACGGACATCTGATCGACGCTGCGCTGGCGCAGGTCGCGCTCGACCAGGCGCACCAGCAGGTTGACGTAATTGCGGCCCTGGGCCTGGCCGGTGTTGATGGTGGCCAGGGTTGTCTTGACCTCGGGCATGGCGCGCAGGATGGCATCGACCTGTCGGGTGCGCGCCTCGGTGGTCTCCAGCGACGAGCCCGCGGGCGTGTAGAAGCTGACCGTGGTCTCGGAGAAATCGGCCTTGGGCACGAACTCGGCGCCGACAAAACGCATCAGTGCCACGCTGGCCACCAGGCTGGCAACGGCCAGGCCCACGGTGATGCCCTTGTGGCGCAGCGACCAGCCTAACGCCGCAACATAGGCGTCTCCCAAACGGTGCGAAGCGCGGTCCACCAGGTGCGTGAGGCGGCCCAAGGTGTGGTCGTAAAACGTGCGCGGCTTGAAAGCGCCCCCAAACCCGCCGCTTCGCGTCAGGCCCCCCGCGGGGGATGAGAAAACTTGGGAGCGGCCCGGCGTTTTCTCATAAGCCTGGCCGGCGCGGTCAATCGCCGGGTCATGCCAGACCGAGCTGAGCATGGGGTCGAGCGTGAAGCTCACAAACATCGAGATCAGCACCGCGGCCACGATGGTCACGCCAAACTCATGGAAGAACTTGCCGATGATGCCGGCCATGAAGCCCACGGGCAAAAACACAGCGACGATGGACAGCGTGGTGGCCAGCACCGCGAGGCCGATCTCGTTCGTGCCTTCCAGTGCCGCATCGTGCGCAGACTTGCCCATCTGGACATGGCGCACGATGTTCTCGCGCACGACGATGGCGTCGTCGATCAACAGGCCCACGCACAGGCTCAGCGCCATCAGCGTGATGGTGTTGATGGTGAAGCCGAAGATGTACATGAAGAGAAAGGTGCCGATCAATGCGATCGGCAGCGTCAGGCCGGTGATGACGGTGCTGCGCCAGGAATTCAGAAACAGGAAGACGATGAGAACGGTAAGCGCCGCGCCTTCGATCAGCGTGCGCTTGACGTTGGCCACGCTGACGCGAATGGAGCGTGAGTTGTCGCGGTTGACTTCGGTGCGGATGTTGGGCGGCGTCACGGCCTTGGAATCAGTCAGCGCCTTCATCAGCCCATCCACCACGCCAATGGTGTTTTCGCCCTGGCTCTTCTGCACCGACAGCAGCACCGTGCGCTGACCGTTGTAGAGCGCCAGGCTTTCCTGTTCCTGCGGGCCGTCGATCACGTCGGCCACTTGCCAGAGCTTGACGACGGCGCCCCCGGCACCCCCAACGCCAGCGGTGCCGGTTGCAGTGACA
>JAYSSS010000064.1:0-36181 GCA_043720415.1 Ideonella sp. | reverse complement strand
GAGGGCCTGGCCGAATCGGCGGCGCGCTCGGCCATGCGCTCGATTGGTTCCACCGTTGGCCGCGAGATCATCCGCGGCGTTCTGGGCTCGATGCTGGGCGGTGGCCGCCGGCGCTGAATGAGGCGTTGCTTTCGACCAGGCTGCACCGGGTGGCGCGTGGCGGTTGGCAGTTGACAGGCGGCAGTTGCGAAGCGGCGCGTGCAGCCTCAATCCAGCGCCATCACCCGCATGGCCGAATCCAGGCTCGGCAAGAGCCGATTGGCGAACCAGCTGTTTTGCGTGTCGGGCTCGAAGATTGCCGTGGCCAGATGGGCAAAGGGCTGGGCCAGTGCGACGTAAAAGCTGCCGGCCGGCGCCGTGAAGTTGCGCGCCTGCAGCTCGACCTCGACGCGCAGGATGTTCTGCCGGCCATCGGCGGCGGTGCCACGCACATCCGGCCGCGCCGCTTCCAGCCGAGTGCGCTCGATCCAGGCTTCGCCCGACAACTTGCGCTCGGCACCCAGGGTCTCGACCTGCACACCCAGCGCCTGCAGGCGCTGCGCCGCGGCCGCCTCGCTGGCCGCCAACCAATAGCCACAGGGCCGCGGGCGTGACGACAGCACGCGCAGCTCAAGGGCCGACTCCCAGCGCACGGACAGGGCCTTGTCCTCACCCGTGATCGGGTCGAGCATCAGCACCTCGCGCTGCATCGGCGTGGTTGCCGACTGAATGGCCAGTGGGCCTTTGCACGCCGCCTCAGCCACCTGCGCATCAGCCGCGCGCTGCAGGGCCACCAGCCCATCGGCATGCTGCGCGGCGCTTTGCAAAATGGCGCGCATGGCCACCAGTTGCGAGTGCACGCGGCGCTCCAGGTGCAGGCGGCCTATGCCCACGCCGCGTGATTCCAGCAACAGGCTGATGGCATGGCGCAGGCCCTGCACATTGCGGCTGGTGTCGGGTTGCACACCGCCCATGGACAGGCGCATGTCACCGGCGGCGATGGGGTTGGTGTAGTACCACTCGCTGCGCAGGCCTTGTGCCTCCAGCGCCTGGATGATGGGTTGGCGAAACCAGGTCTCGCTGGCTTGCGTCAAGGCCGCGGGCAGGTTGGCCACGGTGGCGTACTGCAGCAGCATGTCGTAGCGCTGCACGGCGTTGAACTTCTCCAGATAACGCCCCACCACCGTGTGCTCATGGGCATCGACCACGACCACCGGTCTGTGCCGCTTGACCAGCGCCGCCACGGCCTGCGCCTCGGGCGTGCGCAGCAAGAGGTGGTCGCGGTTGATGTCGATGTCGTTGGCCGCCACGCGGCGCATCCAGGCCGCACCGTCGGGGTTGGCGCGCGGCAGCATGATGACCTCGATGTGGTTCAACACGGCGGCCAGCTCGCCGTGCACCAGCTCGCGCGCCAGCAGCAACAGGGCCTCGGCACCGGCCGGTTCATCGCCATGCTGCTGGCCGATCAGCAGGATCGTGGGGCGCTGGCTGCCGGCCGCGTCGCGCTTTCGAAGGCGCAGGGCGCGGATGGTCGCGCCCTCCTGTGAGCGACCCGGCAGCAGCAGTTCAGCTCGCGTACTTTGGCTGTTGGCTTTTACCAGTTCGTCCAACTGTGCGGCCAGCTCGTCGTCGGTGGTGAAGTGCTGCCGCTGGGCGGCGAATACCGGGCCATCGAGTGGCTTCTCAGGCGGCGCGAACCGCGCGGCCACGGCCGGCGGATACGGCGCGGGAAAGCCCTGCGCGCCGACGCCCACGCTGGCAAGACAAAAAACCGCGGCGCTCAGAAGGCGCCGCGTGGCTTCGGGCCCAAGGGGGCAAGGTGTTTTAGACATGGGCGGATGCTATCCGGCGCGACCCCTCGGGCCCGACCCCATCAGGGGTGGCCACTGGGGGCGCCACCTCCAGGCGCCCGCCCGCCAGCAGGGGATGGCGCCACGCTGGCAATGGACTGCCGCCTCGCCGGCTCAACGCACGGTGTAGTTGCGGCCTTCCAGGCAGGCGATGCGCGCGCGCTGATATACGCCACGCCGGCCACCCTCCACAGCGGCCGTTGAGGTGGCCGCCAGAGTGGGGTCAAAACCCGATTGCGTCACTGCCCAGCGGTGGCACTCGTACTCGTCGCTGGCCTGCTGCTCCGCGCTTTGACCGGCGCGAGGATAGACGAAGACACGGGTCGCCATGCTGGTGTTTGTCACCACCTCGACAGGCGCGGCCTGGCCAGCGGGTGCCTGCACCACCTCATAGCCACCCTCGCTGCGCTCACGGTAGTAAACGCCGTTGGCATACAGGTAGGCAATGCCACCGATCACCACCAGGGTGCGCAGCACGGGCAGGTCGGAGACGACGATGCCAAACGGTGGCCGCGACACCACATAGCCACGCGTTCCCGGCGCGTACCAAACGCCATCCCAAAAGCTGTAGTTCACGCCTGACCAGAAGATGCTGCGGCTGTGCGGCGGCAGCGCACGCACGGTGTGCCCATGCGCCGGGTAGTGGCGGCCGTGGCCATGGGCGGTGTCGTGCCAGCGCCGGCCGTCGCCATGGGCATGCCCGGTGCCATGCGCTTGCCCGACGCCATGCCCATGTGGAGCGCGCCGGGTGCCGCCGCCGCGGTGGCCATCGTTGGCGCCGTCTCGGTGTTGCCTGGCGGCGGGCGGGCCGTCGGGGTGGTTGCGAGGTGAGGACTCAGGTGCGGCAAAGCTCGACACCGCGGTCAGGCACAGCAGCAGTGCCGCCCCCATGCTGCGGGCCGATCGGCGCAGCCTTGCAAAGGCGAGAGACGTCGCCGCACCAGCGCTGGCGCTCGCCCGGCTTGAGGTGTCGGGCTTGGAGGAATAAAGGACGGCATGGGTCATGGCGATCTCCTGAGGCGTGCTCATCAGCCGATGCGGTAGCCGCGGCCTTGCATGCAGGCCGACATTGCCCGGCGGAAGTTGTCGTACGGCGCGTGTGCGGCTTCAGCCGCGGCGGCGGCCGATTGTTGGCGGCGTGCCTGCACCGACTCGACCGCCTGGGCCCTTGACTCCTGGGCCGATGCGCCAAGCACGGCACCAAAAATGGCCCCGATCACCGCATTGGCGCCGGCCTGACGGTGCGACGACACCGCCGCCCCCAGCACCGCGCCAGTCACCGCGCCTGCCGCCACACCCGAGCCATCGCGAAGGCGCTCACCAGACACCATAGGTGGCGCCACAGGCTGATACAGCGTGGTCATGCCGGGGTCCACGCCCGATTCGCGCACCGCCCAGCGGTAGCACTCATAGCGATCACGGTCTTGTTTGGCCTCGGCCTGGCCGCGCTCAGGGTAGAAAAACACGGGCGCCGATGGCCCATGGTGTGCGCCTGCTGGGCCGCTGGGTGACTGCAGCGGCGCTTGCCGGGGGGCTGGCATGGGCAGTTGCAGCGGTGTGTGCACCGGTGGGTGCGTCGGCGCATGCGGCGGCTGGGCCGATGCGGGCTCACCCACCGCTGCCGGCGTGGGCCTGGGCGGGCTGGGCACCGCCACGACGGCGGGCGCGCCACTGGGCGTGGCCTGCGAACCGCCTGCTCGCTCGGGTGGCGGCGGCAGTGGCACGACAGCACAGCCGGCCAGAAAAACAACAGCCGCTGCAGGCAAAACAACCCAGCGCGGCGGTGTTGAGATGGACTTAAGCATCGGGTTCATCGCCGATGAACGCCGCGCCCCCCCGTTTGCGTTGACGTAAAGCAGTGCAAAGTTCAGATGTCAAGTAACGGCGCCATCATTGCCGCGCCGCGTGGGCCCCAAGTGCTGGACAGGTTGCCGCACTTGATGGACGCTTTGCCGCACTTGGCGGGCACGCCACCGCATCTGACGACACCTGCACGCACTCGGTCGCCACGGGCTTGGCCACGTGCGCCGCATTGGCCACCATGCCGGTTTCGGGTTCAACTCCAAGGCCCGTTCATGACCGTCTTCATCACCACCGTCTTGTCGCCCACGCCTGGCGCTTGCTTTCAAGCGCTGGCCCGCGGCCGCTGCTAAGCGCGGCCTCATCGCTTCCTAGCGCCCGCACAATCCCGCCACCCCGACCATGAAGCCACCCGCCGCCGACGTGTGCCAACCGCTTCCGGTTTATCTCTGGCACGAGCTGCGCATTGGGCTGCCGCTGTGCCTTGGCATCGCCGTCTTCATCAGCGTGGTGTTTCGCGACTCGTTCTGGCTGAACCTGGTCTATTCGCTGTGCATCGGTCTGTCGATTCAGGCCTTGATCGAGGGCGGCCGCTACAGCGCTGCGGCCTGGCTGCGGCGGCGCCACCCACTGCGGTGCAGCGCAGAGTCCAACTGGCCTGGCTGGGCGTTCATGGCCCCCTGGGTGCTGCTGTCCACCGTGGTTGGCTATTGGATTGGATCGGCCTTGGGCGATGCCTTCAGCGGTGCGCGCTATGGCTCCGCCGTCTTCGATGGCAACTGGCGCGTTTTGGCCATCGTCCTGGTGTGCTCATTGAGTGTGTCGGTGGCGGCCACCTACTTTTTTTACTCACGCAGCCTCATGGCCACCCTGCATGTGCAGGCCGAAGCCGCCCGGCGCAGTGCCGCCGAGCAGCAACTCAAACTGCTGGCCTCGCAGCTTGAGCCGCACATGCTGTTCAACACCCTGTCCAATTTGCGCGTGTTGATTGCGCTGGACAGCGGCCGCGCCCAGGCCATGCTCGATCACCTGATCGCCTTTTTGCGCGCCACGCTTCAGGCCTCACGCACCGGTTCACATGCCCTGGCCGATGAATTCGACCGCGTCAACGACTACCTGGCGCTGATGCAGATTCGCATGGGCCCGCGCTTGACGGTTGCGCTGAACCTACCCAACGAACTGCGCGCACTCGCGGTGCCGCCGCTGCTGCTGCAGCCCTTGGTGGAAAACGCCATCGTCCATGGCCTGGAACCCAAGGTCGAAGGCGGACACATCGAGATCAGCGCGCAGCGCGATGGCCAGCGGCTGCGCTTGAGCGTGCGCGACAGCGGTGTCGGTGTGATGGGTGGCATTGCCAAAGCGGGCAGCGGTATTGACATTGGCGTTGGCGTTGGCGCAAGCGTTGGCGTTGGCACCGACACCAGCAACGATCAACCAGGCCGCGGCTTTGGCACGGCCCAGGTTCGCGACCGGTTGGCGGCGCAGTTTGGCCCGGCGGCGAGCTTCACCTTGCGCGCCAGCGCCGATGGCGGCACGCTGGCGGTGATTGAACTGCCCTTGCCGCCATGAGCCTGCCCGGCCGCCCGAAAGGCGAATACCGAAGTGCGAAGCACGTAAGTTGCCTGATGACACCCACAGCGCTCATCGCCGAAGACGAACCGCTGCTGGCCGCAGCGTTGCAGGCCGAGCTCGGCCGCCTGTGGCCCGAACTTCAGATCGTGGCCACGGTTGGCGATGGCCTCAGCGCTGCGGCGCAGGCCCTGGCCTTGCGACCCACACTGTGCTTTCTGGACATCCGCATGCCCGGCCAGACCGGGCTGGAGGCGGCTCAGGCACTGGCGGAGGATTGGCCCGATGACGCGCCCTTCCCGCTGCTGGTGTTTGCCACCGCCTATGACCAGTACGCCCTGCAGGCGTTTGACGCGCAGGCCGTGGACTACCTGGTCAAGCCCATTGATACGTTGCGGCTCGCGGCCTGCGTACAGAGGCTGCAGCGCAAACTGCGTGATCGGCAGGCCGCAGACGCTGCCCAGGGCACCGTGGCCGCGGCACCGAGCGACGTCGCCTTGGCGCGCACGCTGGATCAGCTGCGCGCCCTGTTGCTGGCCTCAGCCCAAGGCGTTGGTGCGGGCAGCAGCGTGGCAGGGTCCACCGCACAGGCGGCATCGGCACCGGCACCGCCACGGCTGGAGGTCATCCAGGCCGGCGTTGGCGCCACCGTACACATGGTGCCGGTGGCCACGGTGCTGTACTTCGAGGCCGCCGACAAATATGTGCGCGTGGTCACCGCCGAGCGTGAGCACCTGATACGCCTATCGCTCAAAGAACTCATGCCGCAACTCGACACGCAACAGTTCTGGCAGGTGCACCGCAGCCTGGTGGTGCGCGCCACGGCCATACGCAGTGCGCTGCGCGATGAATCGGGCAGGGTGTTCCTCAGCCTGCACGGGCGCGACGAGCGCCTCACCGCCAGCCGGCTGTACGCACACCTGTTCAAGGGCATGTAGTTCGGGTGGGGCGGGGCGGGACGGCCCGGGCGCCCCGCGGCGCGCAGCAGCAGCGCACAGCAGCGGTTGACGTGGCGCCCCGGCATGTGGCGACACGTCCGCACTGCTTCGTCCCTTGGCCCGTCACTTCGTCGCGGCGTCGTGGCGCTTGAAGGGCCCAGCCAGCAGCATCCCGGCCATCATGCAAAACGCCCTCACCCAATTGCTGCGGCGCCACCCGCTGGTGTTCTTCCACCTCGTCACCGCTTTCGCGGCCTTGTTGCTGGGCATCTTCATCCTCAGCCGGCGCAAGGGCACGGCCAGGCATCGCGCCCTGGGCTGGGCCTGGGTGGCACTGATGGGCAGCACGGCCTTGGCCACGGCCTTCATCCGCGACTTTCAAATGCCCAATGTCGCCGGCTTCACCCCCATCCACCTGTTCACCGTGCTGGTGGTCGTGGGCCTGCCGCGCGCCGTCTGGCTCATCCGCCAAGGCGATGTGGCCGGCCACAGGAGCTTGATGAAGGGCTTGTTCATTGGCGGCTGCATCCTGGCCGGGGTGTTCACCCTGATCCCCGGGCGCTTTCTGGGCAATCTGCTCTGGAAACACGCCTTGGGCGTTCTCGCTTGAGCGGCTCGGGCTTTGCGGCCGGTGGCGGCCGGGTCGATGTGGGCCACATCGCGCTCACCTTCGACGCCCCCGCGCGTCAGGTCGCGGTGGTCGCGGTGGCCGCGGTGGCCGCGGTGGCCGTGGTTGAACGTCTGCAACCAAGCGCAAGCTAACCCATCTATCAAGCGAACGGTGATGCCAGGCGCTTGCCGCGGGCCACCTTGCCATCACCGGCCAAGGGCCAGCCGATAGAATTCACGGCCCAAATCCTTTCGCTGGCCGCCACCTGCTGCGGCCCTGCCCACCCGCCCCATGTTCGCGCCCGCCAAGACCGAAACGCCGTCCAAACCCAGCAACTTTTTGCGCAGCCTGATCGAGCGTGAAGTGCAGGACGGCGTCTACGCCCAGCGCCACTGGGGCGGCACGCCCGGTGACGCCAGCCACCACGCCGGTGGCCCGGCAGACCCCGCGCCCGTGCGCCTGCGCTTCCCGCCCGAGCCCAATGGCTACCTGCACATCGGCCACGCCAAAAGCATCTGCCTGAACTTTGGCCTGGCGCAGGATTTCGGAGGCGTGTGCCACCTGCGCTTCGACGACACCAACCCCGAGAAAGAAGAGCAGGAGTACGTCGACGCCATCGTCGAAATGGTGCACTGGCTGGGCTGGAGCTGGCAGGCCAACGGCACCGAGCACCTGTACTTTGCGAGTCACTACTTCGACTTCATGTACCGCGCCGCCGAGCACCTGGTCGAGGCCGGCCTGGCCTATGTGGATGAGCAAAGCGCCGATGTCATGCGCGCCAAGCGCGGCGACTTTGGCACCCCCGGTACCAACAGCCCCTGGCGTGATCGCTCGCCGGCGGACAACCTGCTGCGCTTTCGTGAGATGCGCGCCGGCGTCCACGCCGATGGCGCCATGGTGCTGCGCGCCAAAATCGACATGGCCTCGCCCAACATCAACCTGCGCGACCCCACGCTCTACCGCATCAAGCGCGCCACCCACCACAACACCGGTGACACCTGGTGCATTTACCCGATGTACGCCTTTGCGCACCCGATCGAGGATGCGCTGGAGAACATCACCCACAGCGTGTGCACGCTCGAATTCGAAGACCAGCGCCCCTGGTACGACTGGCTGTTGGCGGCGCTGGCGCGGCCGGTGCGCTGCAGCGATGGACGCGCACTTGATGCGCTGCTGACCGCACCCCTGCCCATGCAGCATGAGTTTGGCCGGCTCAACTTGAGCCATGTCATCACCAGCAAGCGCAAGCTGCGTGCTCTGGTCGAGGAAGGCATCGTCCAGGGTTGGGACGACCCGCGCATGCCCACCCTGGTGGGCCTGCGCCGGCGCGGCTACACGCCCGAGGCGGTGCGCAAATTTGCCGAGGACACCGGCGCCAGCAAGACCAATGTCTGGATCGATTACAGCGTGCTCGAAGGCGCCCTGCGCGCCGATCTGGAGGGCAAGGCGGCACGCGCCATGGCGGTAATCGACCCGCTGCCGCTGGTGCTGACGAATTGGGCCGAGCTGTTCGGCGCCGATCACCTTGAGCCCTGCAGCGCGCCGGCACATCCGCAACTGCCTGAGCTGGGCCTGCGCCACTTCGGCCTGGGGCCATCGGTGTGGATCGAGCGCGATGATTTCGCCGAAGTGCCGCCAAAAGGCTTCTTCCGCCTGTTCCCAGGCAACAAGGTGCGCCTGAAGTACGGCATGGTGGTGCAGTGCGACGGCTGTGAGAAGGACGCCGATGGCCGCGTCATTCGCGTGTTGGCCTCGGTGGTGCCCAACAGCAAGAGCGGCACGCCGGGCGCGGACGCCGTCAAGGTCAAAGGCACCATCACCTGGGTCGGCGCCCACGATGGCCTGCCGGCCACGATCAAGCTCTATGACCGCCTGTTCACCGAGGCCCAGCCCGATGCCGGCGGCCGCGATTTCCGCGAGGTCGTCAACCCCGCCAGCCTGACTGTGGCCAAGGGCTTTGTCGAGCCTTCGCTGGCGGCCTTGCCGGCCGATGTGCGGCTGCAGTTCGAGCGCCACGGCTACTTTGTCAGTGATCGCCTTGAGCATGGTCTGGGCGAGCCCGTCTTCAACCGCATCACGGGGTTGAAGGACGGTTGGGTCGCGCGTTGAAACGCCCCCTCGCGGGCTGAGCCGCAGTGCAAGATTTCTGGCCCGAGTGCGGCTACCGCGCCCTGCGCGTCTTGCCCAGCGGCTGGCTGGCCGCCACCGACGACTACCTGCGCCTGTTTCTGGCGCGGCCCGAGCTGACGCCCCCGGCGCAAGCCTGCCGCGCCGAGCGCGCCCTGCACGCCTCGCTGCTGGCCACACCCGCACGCGCCGTCCCGGCCAAGGAGTTGGCCGCGCTGGCGGATGCCGACGCCCGCGACAACTGGCGCATGTTCCTGGGCTTTCGCGATGCCTTGCTGGCCGCGGGCTCGCTGCAGTCCTACACCCTGACGCTTTTTCGCAGCGGCAAGATCAGTATTCCGCCGCTCTTCATCGACCTCATGGTCCAGGCCATGCTGCGCCACCTGCTGGACGATTGCAGCGATGCCATGCAGGCCCGCGCCGCCGAGCTGCTGTTTCGCCCGCAGCGCATCAGCCTGCAAGAGGGCCGCGTGCTGGCCGGCGACCGCGACACCCTCGATCTGCTCAACGACACCGGCGGCCTGGGCGACATCGGCCGGCTCTTGATCGAGGCCAAGGCGCCGATGAAGGCGCTGCAGTTGCAGGTGCTCTCGGCGGAAAACGGCGTCGAATACTGGGCCGATGGCCGGCATCGTTTCCTGCTGGACTTGACACACGGCGTGGCCAAGCCGCTGGCCGAAGGTTTTACGGTGCAGCTCACGCTCAAGCATTCAGGCCTGCAGGCGCTGGCGCGCGTGCTCGAGTTGTGGATCGCCCACCTGCTGGGCGTGCAGGTGGAGATCACACCGCAGCAGCGCATCAGCGATGCGCAGTGGCGCTGGCATCTGGGTCTGGATGTTGAGTCGACCGCGCTGCTCAATGACCTCTACCTTGAACAGCCGGTGGATGACACGCGCATGCAGCGGCTCATCAGCCTGTTTGAGCTGCGCTTTGTGAACCCTGCCGAGATGCGCGCCGATCTGGCCGGCAAGCCGGTGTATCTGGGCCTGGCGATGACGGCGGACAAGCTGTTGCGGCTCAAGCCGCAAAACCTGCTGTTGAATTTGCCTCTGGCAAAAACGGTTTAGGCACGGCCCGCGGCAGGGCTTGCGGCTCTGACTGCGGCATTGGCTGGCACTCGGCGTCGAGCAACAGGCCTTCGATCAACGCTGGCTCGTTCACCGTGCGCACGGCATCGAACAGCGCCTGCGCTTGCGGGTGGCGCCGGCGCAGCAGGTTCAGCCACTGTTTGAGCCGGCCGGCGCGGTGCTTGGGCGCGCAGTGGCCGGCAATCAACTGCCAATACAGCCGCAGCAAGGGCCGCAATTGCGCCCAGCTCACCGCCGGGCCCTGTGGCGCGGCAAGGGCCAGCGCCAGGCCCGGATCGGCCACCATGCCGCGGCCCAGCATCAGGGTGTGGCAGCCTGAAATCTCACGGCAACGCTGCGCGTCGGCCACGGTCCAGATCTCGCCATTGGCCACCACCGGCAGCGCCACCGCCTGGCGAATCAGGGCGATCTGCTCCCAATAGGCCGGCGGCCGATAGCCGTGCAATTTGGTGCGCGCATGCACCACCAGCTCTACTGCGCCTGCGGCTTCGATCGCCAACGCGCAATCGAGCATGCGCGAGTCGTCCTGGTTGCCCAGGCGCATCTTGGCCGAGACCGGCATCGCCGCTGGCACGGCGCGGCGCACGGCGGCGACGATGGCGTGCACCAGCTCAGGCTCATCGAGCAACACCGCGCCGCCGCGGTGGCGGTTCACCGTCTTGGCCGGGCAGCCAAAGTTCAGGTCGATGCCGGCCGGGCCCAGCCGCGCCAATGCCGCGGCGTTGTCGGCCAGGCAGGCGGGGTCCGAGCCCAGCAGTTGCGCGCGCACCGGCACACCGGCGGGGGTGCGGCCGGCGTGTCGCAGCTCGGGCACGATGCGCAAGAAGGCGCGGTCGGGCAACAACTGATCGGTGACGCGGATGAACTCGCTGACGCAGCGGTCAATGCCGCCCACACGCGTGAGCACATCGCGCAGGCTGAAATCAAGCAGCCCTTCCATGGGCGCGAGCAGGATCATGGTGGCGGGCAAAATGCCGCGATGGATGAATCACGCATCATCGCCGAGACCCGTGCCTGGGTGGACCGCGCCGTCATCGGCCTGAACCTCTGCCCCTTTGCCAAGGCGGTGCAGGTCAAGCATTTGGTGCGTTATGTGGTGAGTGCGGCGACGACTGAGGCGGCACTGTGCGACGCCCTGATCGCCGAGCTGCAACTGCTGGCCGCCGCCGACCCCCAGGCCGTCGACACCACCTTGTTGATTCACCCTGGCGTGCTGCAAGACTTTGCCGACTACAACGATTTTCTGGATCTGGCCGACGCCGCCCTGGTCGATCTCGATCTGGAAGGCGTCATCCAGATCGCCAGCTTTCACCCGCACTACCAATTCGCCGACGCCGCGCCAGACGACATCGGCAACGCCAGCAACCGCTCGCCCTACCCTGCCCTGCACCTGCTGCGCGAGGACAGCATTGAGCGCGCTGTAGAGGCCTTCCCCGAGCCCGAGGCCATCTATGAGGCCAACATGGCCACGCTGCGGGCGCTTGGGCCAGAGGGCTGGGCGGCACTGCAGCAGCAGTGCCGGGATGATGCGCTAAAGGGCTGAGGTCTGCTGCGTGGTCGGCGCCTAACGCCCCGTCCAAGCCGGCGGGCGCTTCTCGGCAAACGCAGCCCGGCCCTCGCGCGCATCCTCGGTCATCGCTGTCAAGGCAATCTGGCCTTCCATGTAGCGGATGGCCTCATCGAAGGACATCGCGGCAATCGCCCGCATGGCGTATTTGCCACGGCGTATGGCGGTGGGCGATTTGTTCACCAGGCGCTGCACCAGCCAATCGGTCTTGGTATCGAGCTCAGCTGCAGGCACCACATGGTTCACCAGGCCCGCGGCCAACGCCTCAGCCGCGCTGAAGGGCTCGCCGGTGAGCGCCCATTCGCGCACCAGGCGCGGCGCCACCATGTCTTTGAGCAAGGCCAGCACCTGCATCGGGAACACGCCCACCTTGACCTCAGGCAGGCCGAAGATCGCGTGATCGGCGGCGATGGCCATGTCGGTCATGCAGGCCAGGCCCATGCCACCGGCCATGCAGGCGCCGTTGATGCGCGCGATGCTGGGCAAGGTGGCATTGCTGGCCTCGCGCAGCAGATCGGCGTAATCGGCGTTGGGCTTGGACAGGTCGAACTCGAATGATTTGCCGGGCTGCAGATCGGCCCCGGCGCAAAAGGCCTTGTCGCCCGCGGCGGTGAGCACGATGACGCGCACCTCGGGGTCGGCATGGGCCAGGGCATAGCCGGCGCGGATGCCGGCCAACACCGCGGCGTTCAAGGCGTTGCGCTTGTCGGGCCGGTGGATGGTGATCCAGAAAGCGGCGCCGCGTTTGTCGTGCACGATGGCGGGAGAATCTGTCATGGCGGGCCGGCTGTGGTGAGAGGGCGCCGACGATAACGCAGGCTGCCGGGGCGGCCGCGGCATCGGTCGCCGCACCGCCTGAACCACCGAAGTACCGATCTGCCCACTGAATCATCGACTGCCCTGTTGGTTGCCCCGCTGACTGCCCCAGCAGCGGTCTCACCCCACCTGACCACCCAACCCAGAAAGACAGCACCATGACCCGACCCCCCTTGCGCATTGGCGGCGCCTCCGGCTTTTGGGGCGATTCCAGCGTGGCCGCGCCGCAGTTGGTGAACAGCGGCCTCATCGATGTGCTGGTGTTCGACTACCTGGCCGAGACCACCATGGCCATCCTGGTGGCGGCGCAGCGCAAGAACCCGGCCCTGGGCTACGCCACCGATTTTGTCGATGCCGCCATGCGCCAGGTGCTGCCCGAGGTGGTGCGCCGCGGCATCAAGGTGGTGGCCAATGCGGGCGGCGTGAACCCGCGCGCCTGCGGCGAGGCGTTGGCGGCCCTGGCGCAGGAGCTGGGCGTGCCGCTGCGCATAGCCGTGGTCGAGGGCGACGACCTGCGGTCCCAGGTGCCGGCGTTGCGCGCCGAGGGCCTAACCGATATGTTCAGTGGACAAGCACTGCCCGAAAAACTGCTCAGCGCGAATGCCTACCTGGGCGCACTGCCCGTGGCCCGCGCCCTGGCCGAGGGCGCCGATGTTGTCATCACCGGCCGCTGTGTGGACAGCGCCGTCACCCTGGGCCCCTTGATCCAGCACTTTGGCTGGGGCATGGACGAGTTCGACAAACTGGCCGGTGGCAGCCTGGCCGGGCACATCATCGAATGCGGCTGCCAGGCCACGGGCGGCCTGTTCACCGATTGGCGCGAGGTGCCCGATTGGGCCCACATCGGCTACCCCATCGTTGATTGCGCCGCCGACGGCAGCTTTGTCGTTGGCAAGGTGGCCGGCACCGGTGGGTTGATCAGCCGCGCCACCGTGGCCGAACAGTTGCTATACGAGATTGGCGACCCCGGCGCCTACCACCTGCCCGATGTGAGCTGCGACTTCCGCCAGGTGCAGATCGAGCAAATTGCCCCCCACCGCGTGCAGGTCAGCGGCGCCCGCGGCCGTGCACCGATGCCCACGCTCAAGGTCAGTGCCACGGCCATGCACGGCTGGCGCTGCACCGGCACCTTGACCATCGTCGGCATCGATGCCGCGGCCAAGGCGCAGCGCAGCGGCGAGGCCATCCTGGAGCGCGTCGGCGAGCTTTTCGCCCAACGCGGCTGGGCGCCGTTTTTGTCGACGCGCATCGAGGTGCTGGGTGCCGAGGCCTCCTACGGGCCTAACGCCACGGTCAAGCCGCCGCGCGAGGTGATGATGCGTGTGGCCGTGCACCACAGCGCGCGCGAGCCGCTGGAGCTGTTTGCGCGTGAGATTTCGCCCGCTGGCACCTCCTGGTCGCCTGGCACCACCGGCGCCGGCGGTGGCCGCCCCCCGGTGCAGCCCTTGATCGTGCCCTGCAGCTTTGCCGTGGCGCGGGCCCAGGTGGTGCCCGTGGTGCGCATCGGCGAGGCCGCATTCGAGGTGCCGATGTCGGACACCACGGCGGCGCTTGAGCTTGCCACGGCTGCCGCGCTGGGCGGCATGCAGGGCGCCGCGCTGGGCGCCGCCGAGGACAGCGCTCGGGAGACCACGGCCAGTGCGCCACCCACCCTGCCCGACCCAGCCGCCTTTGGCCCCGTGAACCCCAGCCTCACCGTGCCGCTGTTGCGCCTGGCCTGGGCGCGCAGTGGCGACAAGGGCGATCTGTCCAACATCGGCCTGATCGCGCGCCGGCCCGAGTGGCTGCCGCTGCTCTGGCAGCAGGTCACGCCCGAGGCCGTGCTGGCCTGGCTGGGCCACCTGGTCAAGGGCCGGGTGGAGCGCTTTCACCTGCCCGGCATCGACGCCATGAATCTGCTGCTGCACGAGGCTTTGGATGGCGGCGGGCCGGTCTCGCAGCGGCTGGATCCGCTGGGCAAGGGCATGGGCCAAATCCTCCTGGACATGCCCATCGCCATCAATGAAGCGGTGGCCGCGCAACTGCAGGCCTCGGCGACAGCGATGCGATGATGCCGGCCCGCGCGGCACCGCACGACTCGCCAGCGAAATGACCCACGCATTCACTCACGCAACGGCCCGTTCACTGGCCGATTCACTGACCCATTCACGAGACCGAGAACACCGCCGCGGCCTGCCCCACGCGGCCTCCACCATCCACTTCAACCCTGCCACTCGACCCACCATGATCCCATTCACCCGCACCCACGCCCAAGCCCTCACCCTGGCCATTGCCCTAAGCCTTGGATTGAGCACACCGCTGGCCCTGGCGCAAACCACCGCCCCGGCCAAGCCCGCCGCGGCCCCCGCCCCTGCCAATGAAGCGCTGGCCAAGGCCGCCAAGGAGGCCGGCGCCGTGGTCACCGATACCGGCCTGGTGTTTCGCTCGCTCAAAGAGGGCACCGGCGCCAAGCCGCAGGCCACCGACACGGTGAAGGTTCACTACCGCGGCAGCTTCCCCGATGGCAAGGAATTCGACAGCTCCTACAGCCGCGGCCAGCCGGCCGAGTTCCCGCTGAACCGCGTCATCAAGTGCTGGACCGAGGGCGTGCAGCGCATCGCCATCGGCGGCAAGGCCAAGCTGAGCTGCCCGCCGGCCATCGCCTACGGCGAGCGCGGCGCCGGTGGCACCATCCCGCCGAATGCGACCTTGCAGTTTGAGGTCGAGCTCATCGACATCGTCAAGAAATAACGCCATTAATGAGCGCGCCCTCTTCCTCCAGCCGCGAATCCTCCAACATCCTCGCACTGCGCATCAACGGCCAGCGCCTGTGGCAATCGCTGATGGCCCTGGCCGCCATCGGCGCCACCGAGCTGGGGGGTGTCTGCCGCCTGGCCTTGACCGATCTGGACCGCCAGGGCCGCGACCTGGTCACCGCCTGGGCGCGCGAGGCCGGCATGACCGTCACGGTTGACCGCATCGGCAATGTCTTCATGCGCCGCGCCGGCCGCAACCCGGCGCTCGCGCCCATCGTCACCGGCAGCCACATCGACACCCAGCCCACGGGTGGCAAGTTCGATGGCAACCTGGGCGTGCTGGCCGGGCTGGAGCTGGTGCGCACGCTCAACGACCACGGCATTGAGACCGAGGCGCCGATTGAGGTGGTGTTCTGGACGAATGAGGAAGGCACGCGCTTTGTGCCGGTGATGATGGGCTCGGGCGTGTTTGCCGGCGCCGTGCCGCTGGAGTTGGCCTATGCCGCCACCGACACCGAGGGCAAGACGGTGCAGGCCGAGCTGGCGCGCATCGGCTACCTGGGCGACGAGGTGCCGGGCCAGCACCCGGTGGCCGCCTACTTTGAGCTGCACATCGAGCAAGGCCCGGTGCTGGAGGACCACGGCATCACCATCGGCGCGGTCAGCGGCGTGCTGGGCATACGCTGGTACGACTGCGTCGTCACCGGCCAGGAGGCACACGCCGGCCCCACGCCCATGGCCCTGCGCCGCGACGCCCTGCAAGTGGCCACGCAGTTGATGCAAGAGGTGGTGGCCTGCGCCCACCGCCACGGCCCGCATGGCCGCGGCACCGTGGGCATGGTGCAGGTGCACCCCAACAGCCGCAATGTGATCCCCGGCCGCGTGAAATTTTCGATTGACCTGCGCAATGCCGACGACGCCCTGTGCGCAGCCATGGACGCAGACATCCGCGCCGTGGCGGCTGCGCTCGCCGAGCGCAGCGGCCTGGCCATCGGCTTGCAAACCGTGTCGCACTACCCGGCGCAGGCCTTTGACGGCGCCTGCGTGGCGGCCGTGACGCAGGCGGCGCAGGCCCTGGGGCTGTCGCACATGCCCTGTGTTTCAGGCGCCGGCCACGACGCGGTGTACATGGCGCGCCTGGCGCCCACCGGCATGGTCTTCATCCCCTGCAAGGACGGCATCAGCCACAACGAGATTGAATCGGCCAGCCAGGCGCATGTGGAGGCCGGGGCCAATGTGCTGCTGCAGGTGGTGCTGGCGCGGGCCGGGCTGGGTGCGGCGGCATAGGCCATTCGACGATCAGGTGCTTGGCCGCCCGGCCGCTGTCATAACGCCTTAGAACAGCGACGGCTGGCCGTTGGGCGCGGCCCCTTCGATGGCCAGCATCTGCAGCTTGGTGTGCACGCCACCGGGCGATGAAAAGCCACCGGTGGCGCCATGCGCGCCGACCACGCGGTGGCAGGGCATGATGGGCGCGAAGCGGTTGTCGCCCATGGCCTGGCCGACCAGGCGCGCCAGCGCCGGGTCACCCAGGCGCTGCGCCAACTCGCCGTAGGTGGCCGTCTGCCCGGGCTGCAACTCACGCGCCAGTGCGTAGATGCGCTGCTGCGCATCGGGCACGCCCCGCATGTCCAGGCGCACGCCTGACAAATCCACGCGCTCGCCGCGCATCAGGGCTTGCAGGCCGGTGACTACGTCCTGCGCTTCGTCGTTCGGCGGCAACTCCGCCACACCCGGAAAGCGCCGCTGCATGCGCAGCCGCATGGCCACGGCATCGCGTTCCGGCAACTGCGAGCCGGTGATGCCAGCGGGCCCCCAGGCGATGGCCAGCGTGCCGATGACGGTATCGAAGCAGGCGAAGCCGAGGGTCTGGCTGGCCAGGTTGGAGGCGCCGTACTGCATGTGTTTCAGGGCTGGCGTTGACTGGCGGGAACTAACGCGACAGCGCCAGCTTCAGGCCAAAACCGATAAGCATGGTGCCGGCAATGCGGTTCAACCAGCGCGTGGCCGTCGGGCTGCCGCGCAAGCGCTGGGCAAAGTGGCGCACCAGCAGCACCAGGCCCAGGCCGTAGAGGATGGTCAAGGCCGCAATCGTCACCGCCATAACGCCAAAGGTGAGCATGCCCTGATGCCGGGCGGGATCGACAAACAGTGGAAAAAAGGCCATGTAAAAAACGATGGCCTTGGGGTTGAGCAAGGTGATGGCCAGGCCCTGGCGCAGGTACTGGCCGGCGCGGATGTTGAGCACCGGCGCGTCCCCCGGTTGGGCGCTGACCATGCGCCAGCCCAGCCAGGCCAGATAGGCCGCGCCCAGCCACTGCACGGCGTTGAACACCATGGGCGATGCGGCCAGCAGTGTGGCCACGCCGGCCACCGCCAGCCACATCAAGACCTGGTCACCCAGGATCACGCCCAGGGTGGCGGCCAGGCCACCGATCACGCCGCCCTTGCTGGTGGAGGTGATCAAGGCCAGGTTGCCCGGGCCGGGGATGGCCAGGAAGACAATCACCGCGACCACGAAGGCGCCATAGTCGGCCACTCCAAACATTGCTTGCACCCCTGGGCCGCACCGAGCAGCCACCCACAGCCATGATGCCATCCCGCCTGGAGCCACTTGAGGCCGAAATCGAATTCATCGCCATACGCGCCCAGGGCGCGGGTGGGCAAAACGTCAACAAGGTGTCCAACGCCGTGCACCTGCGCTACGACATCCACGCCGCCACCCTGCCCGATGCGGTGAAGGCGCGACTGCTCGCCCTGGGCGATCAGCGCATCAGCGGCGAGGGCGTGGTGGTCATCAAGGCGCAGTCGCAGCGCAGCCTGGTGCGCAACCGCGAGGACGCCATCGATCGCCTGCGCGAGCTCATCAACGAGGCCGCGCATGTGCCCAAGGCGCGCAAGGCGACGCGGCCCACCAAGGCGTCTCAGAAACGGCGGGTGGAGGGCAAGGTGCAGCGCGGGCAGGTCAAGGCGCTGCGCGGGCGCTTGGGCGGCAAGGACGGCGATTGATCGCCAGGGCGAAGCTGGCTTTGTTTGCGTCGGTGTGGCCGGCAAGATCTCGCCCCACACCTCCCGGCCGCATCAGGGCGTCGCCGCTTTCACTTTTGGCCGCCAGGGCTTGACCATGTGCAGCCACTGGCTGGCCTTCAAGCCAAAGCGCGCCTCGATGTCGGCCGCGCGCGCAATAAGCACCTCGCGCTCCGGCACCACCACACCGCGCCCGGCGACGACGACGATATTGCCTTCCTTGGTGGGCGTCACCTGCCACAGCTGATCACTGCCAAAGGCCTGGGCGATCAGGGCCGAGCTGCGCCCAAAGCTGGCGTGGCGGCCGAACAGGTTGACCGTCATCAAGCCGCCCTCGGTCAACACCGCGCGGCAGGCGGCGTAAAAGGCGGCGTCATCGAGCACCGGCGCCGCCGCCTCGTGGTCGTAGAGGTCCACGCACAGCACGTCTACCGTCTGCGCGTGTGCGGGGTCGGCCAGCCACAGCGCAGCATCACCTAACACCACGGTCAAGCCGTCGCCATCCTCCGGCAGGCGGAAGAACATGCGGCAGGCCATGATCACCGTCGGGTTGATCTCCACGGCGGTGGTGCGCATGCCCAGCACATCGTGCGTGTAGCGTGTGATGGCCGAGGCGCCCAGGCCCAGCTGCACGGCGTGGCCGGTGGTGAGCGATTCGCTGTCGCGCCACAGCATCCAGGCCATCATGCGCCTGGCGTATTCCAGCTCCAGCAGCTTGGGCTTGCGCATGCGCATGGCGCCCTGCACCCAGGGCGTGCCCAGGTGCAGGTAGCGCACGCCATCAAACTCAGAGATGGTGGCGCCGGCGTGTTCAATGGTGGATGTGCGTGGCTTCATAGGGCATCGGTGTCAGGGCCCGGCATTGTCCAAGGCCGGCCGTTCACGGCCCGAAGTCAAGGTCCGGCGCACGCCGGCATGGGTGCCAAGCCCCGTAGCCGCGGCAGGGCGCGTAAGGCGTTCGCGGTGGTCAACGCCGCCGTCTCTGCCATGGACAAGCCGCGCAGCGCGGCCAGGGTCTGTGCAATGCGCGGCAGCTCGGCCGGTTCATTGCGCGAGGTCTCACCCGCGGCGCGTTGCGCCGCCGTGCGGTACAGCCACTGCGGTGGGATGTCGGGCGCATCGGTCTCCAGCACCAAGGCTTGCTCAGGAAGCTGTGTTGCCAAGCGGCGCAACTGCAAGGCGCGCTCAAAGCTCATCGCGCCGCCAAAGCCGAGCGCGAAACCCAGATCAATGAAGGCTTGGGCCTGCTGCAGGCTGCCATTGAAGGCGTGGGCGATGCCGCCCGCCGCGCCGATGCGACGCAGCCCCTTGAGCAGCCCGTCGGCCGATCTTCTGACATGCAAAATAACAGGCAAACTGAATTGTTTGGCCAACTTCAACTGGGCGTTATAGAAGCGTTCCTGGCGCGCCACATCTGCGCCAGGCACGAAGAAATCCAGCCCGATCTCGCCCACCGCTACCAGGCGCGGATCGCCACGGTGGCGCTGCAAGGCCTCGGCCAGGTGATCGAGGTCAGCGTCCTGTGCGGCATCCACACACAAGGGGTGAATGCCCAGCGCGTAGGACAGCGAGGCGCCATGCGCCAGCTCACGCACGCGATCCAAGTTGTGTCGTGACACGGCGGGCACGACCAACATGCCCACGCCCCGCGCTGCCGCGCGCTGGATCACAACAGCGCGGTCGGCGTCAAATTCGGCCGCGTCCAGGTGGCAGTGCGTGTCAATCCAGTGCGACGTGGCTGAGGCCGTGGCTTCAATTGCGGTTGCGGCCGCGACCGCGACCGCGACCACGGGTGAGGGCTCAGGCATTCCCCATGATGCATCACGCCATAGGCCGTGTTACCGTGGCACGGCGCGGCCCGGAGCTGGCTGCCGGAGCCCTTGACGATGGCCCGAACACCGCTGTACAGCCGTTCTCCCTCGCGCCCCACGCCGGCGGTGGCCTTGCCAGTCGGCGCTCAGCAGCCGAACGCCGACAACACCCCGTTGGCCCCCTTGCCACGGTGGCAGCAATTCGTGCAACGCCGTGAGCGATGGTTGTGGTTGGCAGGCGTTGTGCTGCTGGCCGTCTTGGCCGGATGGCCTGCGTGGACAGCCAAGATTCAACGCGCCTTGACGCTGGAGCAGATCGACGCCGCCCTGCGCGAATCCATCGCCAAAGAGCCCCTGCCCTCGGCCTATGCCGCAGCCTATGCCGCGGTGCTGCCCTCGGTGGTGCGGGTCGTTGGCGAGCATGGGCCGCCGCCCGGCGAAGCGGCGTCGGCTGCGGGCAGTGGCAACCCTCCTGGGGCGAATGCCAATCCGAAAGCCGAGGCCAAGCCTGGCAGCAAAGCCAGCTCCTCACCGGCCGGCAAGCCAGAGACCAAGGCCGATGGCAAACCCGAAGCCGAAGAGGATGGTCGCAGCGTGGGCACCGGTGTGGTCATCGTCGACAAGGGCCTGATCCTGACCAACCTGCATGTGGTGGCCGGCGCGCGCAAGATCACCGTCACCTTTGCCGATGGCAGCGAATCCGAGGCCACCATCGTCAGCCTGCAGCCCAAGGACGACCTGGCGGTGTTGCAGGCCAAGACGATTCCGGATGACCTGCACGCCGCCACCATGCGCTCGACCTCGGGGCTGTCGCCCGGCGACGAGGTGGTGGCGGTGGGATTCCCCTTCGGCATCGGGCCCTCGGCCTCGGCCGGCGTGATCTCGGGGCTGAAGCGCGAATTTCGCTCGCCCGAGGGCCAGCGCGTGCTCAGCAACCTGATCCAGTTCGATGCCGCCGCCAACCCCGGCAATTCGGGCGGTCCGCTGATCACGCTCGACGGCCATGTGGTGGGCATCGTCACGGCCATCATGAACCCCAACCGCCAGCGCACTTTCATCGGTATCGGCTTTGCGGTGCCCATCGAAAACGCCGCGGGCGCCGCCGGCTTGCCGCCTTTTTAGCTGCCTTTCCAGCAGCCAGTCAGCCGCCGTCCAGCCGTCTCTCAGCGAATTTGCTATCCATCAAACTACGCGACCACCACCATGAGCTCCAGCGCACCCTCATCGCTCGAAACCTCCGCCTTCGCGCCCCCCGGCAGCTCCGGCAACGCGCCGCACATCGCCGCGGAGGCCTCCAACCTGATGGAGCGCATCCTCTACGAGGTCAAGCGCGTCGTCGTCGGCCAGGATCGCTTTCTTGAACGCGTCATGATCGCGTTATTGGCCCAGGGCCACTTGCTCGTCGAGGGCGTGCCCGGCCTGGCCAAGACGCTGACCGTGCGCACCCTGGCCTCCACCCTGCGCGGCAGTTTCCGGCGCATCCAGTTCACCCCCGATCTGGTGCCTGCCGATCTGATCGGCACGCGCATCTGGAATCAGAAGACAGGTGAGTTCAGCACCTCGCTGGGGCCGGTGTTCGCCAACCTGCTGCTGGCCGATGAGATCAACCGCGCACCGGCCAAGGTGCAAAGCGCGCTGCTCGAGGTGATGCAGGAGCGCCAGGTGACGATTGCCGGCGAATCACACAAGGTGCCCTCGCCCTTTGTCGTGATGGCCACGCAAAACCCGATCGAGACCGAGGGCACCTACCCGCTGCCCGAGGCGCAGGTGGACCGCTTCATGATGAAGGTGCTGGTCGATTACCCCAGCGACGGCGAAGAGTTCGTCATCGTGCAGCGCGTCATCGGCCCGGCCACCGAGGTCTCGGCCGTGGCCTCCACCGGCCAGTTGGCCGAGTTGCAGCAAGAGTGCCGCAAGGTCTATGTCGACCCCAGCCTCATCCAATACGCCGTCAAGCTGGTCGGCGCCACCCGCCGGCCGGCCGATCAAGGCATGCCCGAGCTGGCCAAGTATTTGAGCTTTGGCGCCAGCCCGCGGGCCAGCATTTCGCTGATCGAGGCCTCGCGCGCCCTGGCCTTTTTGCGCGGCCGCGCCTATGTGCTGCCCGAGGACTTGACCGACCTGGCCGCCGACACCCTGCGCCACCGCCTGGTGCTGAGCTACGAGGCCCTGGCCGAGGGCCTGAGCGCTGATGAGTTGATTCGGCGCGTGATGGCCAAGATTGCCGTACCCGACAAGCCCATGCAGCACAGCACCAGCTGAGCCGCAACCGGCCACCGACCGCCCTCCGCACTTTGCTGCCCGCCGACATGAACCAGACCTCGCCCGACGCCCTGCTGCGCCACCTGGAGTGGACCGTCCTGCGCCGCCTGGACGGCCTGCTGCAGGGCGACTACCGCACGCTGTGGCGCGGCACCGGGCTGGACCTGGCCGACCTGCGCGAATACCAGCATGCCGACGATGTGCGCCACATCGACTGGAATGTCACCGCACGCCTGCAGGTGCCGCATGTGCGCCAGTTCACCGAGGACCGCGAGCTCACCGCCTGGTTTTTGCTCGATCTCACCGGCAGTATCGATTTCGGCTCTGACGATCGCACCAAGTTGGCCGTGTCGGAAGGCTTTGTGGCGGCCATGGCGCGCCTGCTCACACGCCATGGCAACCGCGTCGGGGCCATGCTCTATGGGCAAAACCTGGCGCCTGGCAACATCGGCGTGTTGCCGCCCAGCGTGGGCCGCGCCCAGGTGCTGCAACTGCTGCAGCGCATGCGCCAGAAACCGCCTTCGGCCACGAACAAGCGCTCGGCTCAAAGCAGCGGGCAGGAGACCCGCCTGGCCGATTTGTTGCGCGCCGGCGAGACCCTGATCCAGCGCCGATCCATGGTCTTCGTGGTCTCTGATTTCATCAGCGCCCCGGGCTGGGCCGAGCCCCTGGCGCGGCTGGCGCGGCGCCACGAGGTGCTGGCGGTGCGCCTGTATGACCCGGCCGAGATGACCCTGCCCGATGTCGGCATGGTGACGATTGAAGATGCCGAAAGCGGCGAGCAGGTGCTGGTCGACACCCAGGACCCGGGCTTCCGCCAGCGTTTCGAGGCCCTGACCGAGGCCCACGAGGCCGATCTGCGCCAGGCCCTGGGCCGCGCCGGCGTGGACACCCTGGAGCTTGCCACCCATGATGACCTGATGGCCGCCCTGATGCGCTTTGTGGCGCTGCGCCGCCAGCGCCTGCGCGCGCCGGCCGGGCGCCGCTTGCCGGCCAACCTGAGATCGCCCGAACCCCGACCCGAACTCCGGCCCTAACCCCGCATGAACACCGCCTGAGCGAGGCCCGACCATGATGAGTTTTCAATGGCTTGAAGTGTTGTGGCTGCTGCTGCTGGTGCCGGCACTGGTGGGCGCCTACCTGTGGCTGCTGTGCCGGCGCAAGAAGGCGCCCGTGCGCCTGGCCAGCGTGGCCCTGGTCAAGCAGGCCCTGGGCAAAGGCCCGGGTAGGCGCCGGCATGTGCCGCCCGCGCTGTTGTTGCTGGCGATCACCGTGTTGTTGATCGCCGCGGCGCGGCCCATGGCCAAGATCAAGCTGCCGTCAAACCAGCAGACCATCATCCTGGCGATGGATGTCTCGGGCAGCATGCGCGCCACCGATGTCAAACCCAACCGCATGGTCGCGGCGCAAGAGGCCGCCAAGGCCTTTGTGGCCGGCCTGCCGCGCAGTGTGCGCATCGGCATCGTGTCCTTTGCCGGCACGGCGGCTGTGGTGCAGCCGCCCACCCTGAACCGCGAGGATGTGGTGGCGGCGATTGATCGCTTCCAGATGCAGCGCGCCACGGCCATTGGCTCGGGCCTGATCCTGTCGCTGGCCACCATCTTCCCGGACGATGGCATCGACTTGAGCCAGATCACGGGGGCCCGCGCCATGCCCCTGTCGCCGGCCGAGAAGAAGGACAAGAAACCCTTCACACCGGTCGAGCCGGGCAGCTACTCGTCGGCCGCCGTCATCTTGCTCACCGATGGCCAGCGCACCACCGGGCCGGATTCCATGGAGGCCGCCAAGATGGCGGCCGAGCGCGGCGTCAAGGTCTTCACCGTGGGCATAGGCACCAAGGGCGGCGAGGTCATCGGCTTTGAGGGCTGGAGCATGCGCGTGCGCCTGGATGAGGAAACCCTCAAGGCCATTGCCAACGCCACCCGCGCCAACTACTTTTACGCCGGCACGGCCGAGGACCTGAAGCAGGTCTACCAGGGTCTTTCAAGCCGCCTGGTCGTGGAGACCAAGGAGACCGAGGTCAGCGCGCTGTTTGCTGGCCTGGGCGCCTTGCTGGCTCTGGTGGCGGCGGGCTTGAGTGTGTGGTGGTTCGGGCGGGTGATGTAGTCCCGCTCAATCCAGCATGTAGCGCCGGTTGAAGGGATAGGCCGATTGCGCGCCGCGCAGGGCACCATGATCGATCTGCCCATCGGCGTGTGCGCCGAGCAATTGGTACAGCGCCAGCCAGCCGCGCTCGAAGCACATGGCGCAACCCGCCAGGTACAGGCGATAGGCGCGCACCGTGGCGTCATTGGTCAGCGCCCGGGCCTGATCGAGCTGGCCCTCCAGGCCCTCTGACCAGGCCCACAACGTGCGGGCGTAGTGTGGCCGCAGGTTCTCGGCATCGACCAGCTCCAGCCCACCGGCCGCCAGCGCCTGCGCCACCCGCGACACATGCACCAGCTCGCCGCCGGGGAAGATGTGCTTTTCGATGAAGTCGCCCATGCCAGCGCCCAGTTGATCGTTGCGCAAGCCACCCGCAGTGATGCCGTGGTTGAGCACCAGGCCGCCAGGTTGCAGCAAACACTTCAGTCGGCTGAAATAAGCCGTTAGGCGAGCGTCACCGACGTGCTCGAACATGCCGATGGAGGCGATGCGATCAAAGCGCTGCTGCGGCATCAGATCGCGGTAGTCCAGCAAGCGCACCTCGACGCGACCCGCCAGGCCCTTGGACTCGATCAGGCGGGTGACATGGGCATGCTGGTTGCGTGACAAGGTGATGCCCAGGGCGTTCACGCCGTAGTGCTGGGCGGCCCACAGCAGCAGACCGCCCCAGCCGGCGCCGATGTCCAAAAAGCGCTGGCCGGGCTCCAGGCGCAGCTTGCGGCAAATCAGATCGAGTTTGGCCTCTTGGGCCTGCGCCAGGCTCATGGCGCTGTGGGCAAAGTAGGCGCAGGAATACACGCGCAGCGGATCCAGCCACAGGGCATAGAAATCGTCGCTGACGTCATAGTGGTGGCGCACCTGCTGGGCATCGCGCTGGCGTTGGTGCATCCAGCGTGATCGCAACAGGCCCAGCCAGCGCGGCCAGACCAGGCGCTCGCCGCGTTTGACCGGGTCACCCGCCAAGGTGGCCGCCACCGCCATGACATCGGGCATGGCGCCTTCAATCTCCAGGTCGCCGCGCACGTAGGCGTCGGCCAGGCTGCCAATGCGGCCTTGCGCCAGCCAGGCCAGCGCACGGCGGCTGTGCAACTTCAGCTTGACGGCCGCCGCCGCAGGGCCGGTGCTGCCGCCGGGCCACTCCAGCGCCAATTGCGGCATCTCGTGCGACAGCTGGGCCAAGCGTGAATTGATGATGGCGGAAAGCGCAGGCATGCGGATGCTCCAGGTCGCGCGGCCGGTGGCGTGATCTGCCCCGCCCGAAGACAGGCGACTTTGGCGCTGCAGATCGGCGTGGCCGCCGCGGCGCCACACCCGCACCATCCTAGCGATCAGGCCATGCCCGTCAAGATCGCTGACCCCACTGCCGCTTGACGCCGATCAAGGCAAGGCGTCGAACCGCGGCCAAGCTGGGGCCGCCAGGTGAGGCGGAACGGCGCGGCGGCGCGGCGTCACGTTGGCACTGTGCTGCGGCTCCACCACGCCAAGGGCTGGACTACTTTGCCAAGCCGTCGGTGCCCGCCTTGGCGACCACACCATCTTGCTCAGCCGAACCACCGGACACGCCGATGGCGCCGATGATCTTGCCATCCACCACGACCGGCACGCCGCCTTCAACTGCGTTGGCGCCGCGCAGCGTGAGCACGCGCAAACCGGCGCCGCCCGCGGCCAGCACGTCCTGGAAGACCTTGGTCGGCCGTCGATAAAGCGCGGCCGAAATGGCTTTGTCTTGCGACACGCCAACAGTGATGACCCATGGCCACTTCAGCGTAGCACGGCGGCGCTCGCGCCAGCCGACGCCGAGGACACTGGCGCCTGCTGCATTGGGGCCATGGAGCGAGGTCGGGTCACCGCCGCTACCGCAACCCCACCGCCACCGCCGCTGGCCCTACAGCCGAAACACCGCCACGGCCTGCACCAACTGGTCGGCCTGGTGGCGCAGGCTCTGCGCCGCGGCCGCGCTTTCCTCCACCAAGGCAGCGTTTTGCTGCGTGGCCGCATCCATGCTGGCCATGGCCTGCCCGACGTGGCCTACGCCTGCACTTTGCTCGATGCTGGCGGCGCTGATCTCACCGACGATGTCGCTCACGCGCTTGATCGAGGCCACGATCTCGGTCATGGTTTCGCCAGCCTGGCTGACCAAGGTGGTGCCGTGGTCCACGCGCTCCACGCTGGCGCTGATCAGGCCCTTGATTTCCTTGGCAGCATCGGCGCTGCGTTGTGCCAGTGAGCGCACCTCACCGGCGACCACGGCAAACCCGCGGCCTTGCTCGCCTGCACGCGCCGCTTCGACAGCGGCGTTGAGCGCCAGGATGTTGGTCTGAAAGGCAATGCCGTCGATCACGCTGATGATGTCGGCAATGCGCTTGGAGCTGTCATTGATGTCGCGCATGGTCTCGACCACCTGGCCCACCACCGCGCCGCCGCGTTCGGCCACGGCCGAAGCACTGGTGGCCAACTGGCTGGCGACCTTGGCGTTGTCGGTGTTGTGGCGCACCGTGGTGCCCAGCTCGTCCATGGTGGCGGCGGTTTGCTGCAGTGCGCCGGCCTGCTGCTCGGTGCGGTTCGAGAGATCGAGGTTGCCCTGGGCGATCTGTGCACTGCCGGTGGCCACGTTCTCGGCGTTGCGCCTGACGGTGCCGACCACCTGGGTCAGCGAGGTCTGCATGTCGCGCATGGCGGCCATCATCTGGCCTACTTCGTCGCCGCTGCCGACGACGATTTCGCCGCTCAAGTCACCCGCAGCGATGCGGCGTGCCGCGGCCTGGGTCTCGACCATGGAACGCGACAGCGAGCGAAAAGTCGCCAGGCCCAGCCACAGACCAAGCAAGGCCACGGCGACGATGCCTGCGGCCATGGCGGCCTCGTCGCGACGCGTCTGCGCCAATCGGCCGTGCAACTCACTCTCCAGGCTCTTGCTGGCCTGGGCGCTGAGGTCGTACATGCTGTCGATCGCCGCTGTGGTGGCCTTGCGGTAATCGTCCGCCGGGTAGTTCAGCTCTTTGGCCAGCACAATCTGATCGCGCGCCAGCTTCATGACCGTGGCCACCTCGGCACTGGCCTTTTGCACCGTGCCCGACAGCGCTGTCTTGATGCTGGCACTGGCATCAAAGGATTTGCTCAGGCTGATGTCCAAATCCCGCAGGGCCATCTGCGCGCGTTCTGCCAGCGCCGAGACGGCGGCCTTGTCATCTGCCGCGCCCTCCTTCTTGGCCAGGATGAGTACGCCTCTGGCCCGTGCCTGGCCCAACACTTCGGTCAGCCTGGGCATGAGTTGCAAGGTGCCGATGACCAGGTGGTAGGTCGGGGCGTCGGGGTCCAGCGTCAGGCCGAAGTGATCGGCCAGACGCTCATGCAATTCAATCTGCATGGCCACCAGGGCGGTGTGGCGCAGGTAGCTCTGCGCACCATCGGCGGTCTTGCCGGCAACGGCCGGGCCCAGAGCCTGCCACTCGGTCTGGGCGCGCTGCCAGTCGGTGGTGATATGGGCATCGCGGGTGCCGGCTTTGAGCATGGTGTCGAAGCTGCGCAAGGCCTGATCCACCTCCGCCTGCTTGGCTGCGCGCTCGGGCTCCACTTCGGCCCTGCCACCCAGCACACTGGCCGACAGACCACGGTGCTGCTGTGTCAACCTCATCAGCTTGAGCAGCGCGCGCGAGGGCTCCAACCCCGCCAGTTCGGCTTGGGTAGCGGCTGCTGTGGACTCCATGTTTCGAATCAGCAGTGCCGAGGGTATGGCGCACATGGTGGCCGCCATGGCACCCAACAGCGCCAGCTTGCGGGCCAATGAAAGGTGTTGAACAAAGGCAAACATGATGGAGTCACTCCCTGCTTGGATTCGACGGCTGCGCTGGCCCGGCTCTGGTGCAGGATCGCGCCTTGCCCTGTGGCATCGCGGCTTCAGCACTGAGTGTGCAGGTCGGCCGTCTTGGCATAGCGCCGAGTTGACAGGGGCTATGCGGTCTTTTCGGACCTTGGTGCCATCCACGTCGGTGGGCGCAAGGCCGCTTGGGCAGGCGGCTTTTTCGGCGGCCGGCCAAGGGGCCAGCACCCCAATCTGCGACTGGGCGCTCAGGCCGGCGTCAAGGGCACCGCAGCGTGCGCATGCGCGGCACGCAGGCTGGCGTGCCAAGCCGCCCAGTCGCGCCCCGGGTGCACCTGGCCACAGCCCCTGCAGCGGCGCTGCTCTTCGCTGCTGGAAAAGAACTCAGCAAACACCCTTGGCAGATCGCTGACGATGCTGGCCAGTTGCAGCTCACGCCGCGCCACTTGCGTGCCGCAGTGGGCGCAGTGCCAGCAAAACGCATCCAGCACGCCCGGCGCACGGGCGCGCTCGATCACGGTGCACAGGCTGCCCGGATGGGGCCGCTGTGGCGAATGCTGTACATGCGCGGGCAGCAGGAAGACATCGCCTTCATTCAAATCGACACGCTCATAGCGGCCGCGGTCCCACAGGATCAGGTGCGCCTGGCCCTTGATCTGATGGAAGTACTCCTCGTGCGGGTCGTCATGGAAATCGGTGCGCTGGTTGGGGCCACCGACCACGGTACAAATCAGGTCGGCATCGGCCCAGATCTGCTGGTTGCCCACGGGCGGTTTGAGATCGGCGGCGTGCGCGTCTATCCATCGGTTGAAGTTGAAGGGTTTGCCGTACTTCAGCATGGTGGTTTCCCGATGAGCAAGATGCGGCTGTTATGCGGGCTTAATGTGGAAGTCTTCCATGATTCGGGGCGTTGCCCCGCATCATGAAAGTTAGGTGCACAAGCGCAGGCCGCGCTGTGCGCAGACCAGGTCTTCAAGCCAGGCGCAATCCGCTTTGCGCAAACTGCTCGCGGATCAGCGTCCGTTCGGCCTCGCTCAGTTGCAGCAAAGGCCGGCGCACCGGGCCACCGGCCTGGCCCAGCAGCTCTTGCCAGTACTTGCTGTGCGCTTGCGGCTTGCCGCGTGGGCGGCTGGCCTTGAAGGCATCGCGCGCCGGCTGCAGGCTGTCGCGTACTTTGCGTGCTGCTTCAATCTCACCCGCAAAGGCCAGGCGGGTGTAGTCGTTGATGCGTTGGTCCACGGCGGTTTGCAGCAGCAGCGGCGGTGTGGAGCACAGGTACAGGCGCCAGCCCAGTTGCGTGATGTTGTCCAACCACTCTTCCTCGCTGGCGGTGGAGACCTGGATGCGCTCGCCCACCAGGCGGGTGAGCTCGGTGTACTCAACCCGCGGCACGCTGTACTTGATGGCCACGATGTTGGGCAGCTCGGCGATGCGGGCACACAGTTGCGGGCTCATGATGTAGCCGCAATCGGGGTGGTTCCACATGGCGATGCCGATGTCCAGGGTGTCGCTCAGGTGGCGGTAGTACTCGTAAATGGTGTCGTCGGTGTCGGCGCCGAAGTGCAGCACCGGGCTGTGCACGATGATCCAGTCGGCGCCGGCCCATTGCGCGTGCCGCGCAAGATCGATGACGACATCGAGGTTGGTGTCCGAGCACGACATCACGGTGCGCGAGCGGCCACGCGCCAACTCGGCCGCGATCTCGAAGCTGCGCTTGCGCTCGGGCACCGACATGGAGAAGAACTCGCCCTGCTTGCCGCTGATGAACAGGCCGCCGAGCTGCAGCGTGCCGAACCAGTGCTCAAGGTTGCTGCGAAAGCTGGTCTCGTCAAAGCGGCCATCGCTGTGAAAGGGCGTGAGCGAGGCCGCCCACACGCCGGTGAAGTGCGCCTTGGCGTAGGCCTGGGCCTGGGTTTTGGTGTAGTCCATGTGGGGCATTGTGTTGGGATGAACCGAAACGGGTCAACCCGAAGCGGCGGCAGCACTGGCCCGCATGGCGCGCCACAGCCGCTCAGGGGTGAGCGGGAAATCGAGTTGTTGCGGGCCCAGCGGCCACAGCGCATCGTGCGCCGCATTCAGCAGCGCCGCGGGCACGTCGGTGAGGCGGTCAATCCGCACCTGCGCCATGACACAGCCCGAGGCCCAGGCCTCCTGCGGCGCCGTGTAGCTCACCTCCACCGTGCTGAGCAAGGCAGCGCCGCTGGCCAGACATTGGCCAGGCGCAAGGCCAGCGGATCGATGCCGGCGGCCTGCGCCGCGGCGTCCACCAGCCGCTCCAGCAGGATCGCCGCCTCGGGCCGGCCGGCGCCGCGGTAAATGCCCACCGCGGCGGCGTTGGACATGGAACATCGGGCCTGCACCTCCAGGTTTTCGATGCGATAGGGCCCGGGCAGGATGCTCGCGACACACTTCCCCCGAGTAGTCACTGAGGCCGCGCGGGCCCCGCGCGTGCTAGCCTGCGGCCCGTCCGCCAACCCTCACATATCACCCGTTGGCCACTGGAGAACCCCTATGCATCGCACATCCCACGGCGCGCCCCAGCGCAGCGCCATCCTGCAGGCCAAGACTTGGGCCGCCACGCTGGCCCTGGCCGCCATCGGCCTGGCCCCCATGGCCGCCCAAGCGCAATTGAAAATCGGCTTCATGGCCGAGCTCTCGGGCCCGCAGGGCCCCCTCGGCCAGGACCAGTACGACGCGCTGATGCTGGTGGTTGAGCGCAATGGCGGCAAGCTCGGCGGCGTGCCCGTGCAGATCCTGCGCGAAGACAGCCAGTTGAAGCCCGACGTGGCCAATCAGCTGGTGGACAAGCTGATCGAAAAGGAGCGTGTGCCGATCATCACCGGCATCACCTTCTCCAACATCATGATGGCCGTGCACAAGAAGATCACCGACAAAGAGGTCTTCCTCATCGGCTCGAACGCCGGGCCCTCGCCCATCGCCGGCGCGGCCTGCTCACCGTATTACTTCTCCACCAGTTGGGAGAACGGCCAACAGGCCGAGGTGGTGGGCAAGTACGCCGCCGACAACGGCTTCAAGAAGATCGTCACCATCGCCCCCAACTACCAGGCGGGCAAGGACTTTGTGGCCGGCTTCAAGCAGCACTACAAGACCCCCACGGTGAACGAGCTCTGGCCCGCGCTGACAACGCAGGATTTCTCGGCCGAGATTGCCCAGATTGCTGCCGCGCAACCCGACGGCGTCTTCGTCTTCCTGCCCGGCGGCCTGGGAATCAATTTCGTCAAGCAGTGGGGCCAGGCCGGCATGCGCGGCAAGGTGCCGCTGCTGACCGTGTCCACCGCCGATGGCATCGGCCTGCCCGCCATGGGCGAGGCCGCCATGGGCGTGCTCGCCGGCACCTTCTGGGGGCCGGACTTCGCCAACGCAGCCAATCAGCAGTTCGTCAAGGAGTTCGAAGCCAAGTACAAGCGCATCCCCTCGCAGTACGCCGCGCAGTCCTACGACGCGGCGCAATTGCTCGATGCGGCGCTGGCCAAGGTGGGTGGCAAGACAGACGACAAGAAGGCTCTGATGGCGGCGTTTCGCACCGCCAGCTTCAAGTCCATCCGTGGCGACTTCAAGTTCAACACCAACCAGTTCCCCATCCAGGACCTGCACATGTTCGAGGCCTTCAAGGATGCCCAGGGCCGCATGACGCTCAAGACCATCGCCACGCCACTGAAGCAGGACAAGGACTCGCACTTTGCCAAGTGCCAGATGAAGATCTAGACCTTGTGTTTGAGCCGCTGGCTTTGGGCGCGATGCTTCAAGCGTCGCGCCCATTTTCTTACCCGATACCACCGCTTTGACCACCGCCCTCATCGTCACCCAGTTGCTCAATGGCCTGCAGGTCGGGGTGCTGCTGTTCCTGCTGGCCGCGGGCCTGACCCTGGTCTTCGGCATCATGAATTTCGTCAACCTGGCGCATGGCTCGCTGTACATGGTGGGGGCCTACCTCGCCACGGCGGCCACCACAGCCAGCGGTTCATTCATCGTGGGCGCCGTGGCCGGCATCGGCGGCACCATGCTGGTGGGCCTGATCGTGGATCGCGTGGTGCTGTCGGGCCTGTACGCAAGGGACCACCTGGATCAGGTGCTGGCCACCTTCGGCCTGGTGCTGTTTTTCAACGAGGCGGTGCGCATCGTTTGGGGCGCCAGCCCGCTGTACTCGCAAACCCCGGCCTGGCTTGACGGCACGGTGCAGTGGTTGGGCTTCAGCTACGCCTCCTACCGCCTGGCCATCATTGCGGTGGGCCTTGTGGTGGCGGCCTTTCTCTATTGGCTGATTCACAAGACGCGCGTCGGCATGCTGATCCGCGCAGGCGCCACCAATGCGCCCATGGTCAGCGCCCTGGGCATCAACATCCGCGGCCTGAACATGCTGATCTTTGCGCTGGGCGCCGGTCTGGCCGGGCTGGCCGGGCTGATGGCCGGGCCCATCTTCTCAGTGCAGTCGGGTATGGGCGAGACGGTGCTGATCCAGACCCTGGTGGTCATCATCGTCGGTGGCATCGGCTCGATCCGTGGCGCATTCCTGGCCGCGCTGATCATCGGCGTGGTGGACACCACCGGGCGCATCTTCTTGCCGATCTGGATGGCGCAATTGATGGACCCTTCCATCGCCCAGGCCGCAGGGCCGGCGCTGGCCTCGATGCTGATTTACTTGCTGATGGCCGGCGTGCTGGCCTTCAAACCGGATGGGCTGTTTCCGGTCAAACATGGTTAGGTTTTCGTGATTTCAAAACGCTTCGCGTGTGGCAGCAAAGCCTGGCCACGTTGGCTGCGACTGCTGTTCACCTTGGTGCCGGCGCTGTTCTGTGCGGCAGCCCATGCCGCCGACCCCTGCGACGCACCACAGCAGCCCTGGGCCTGTTTTGGCAGCATCGAGCTGCGCTCGGGCGCGCAGACCATTCGCATGACCATCCATGCCAATCAGGAGCTGTTGGCCGAGATCGTCACGCCCACGGCGCACAGGCGTTTCATGCGCCTGCAGCCCTCGGGACAGGTGCTCTACCTCGGCATGAGCGATGAAGACCTGGCCAGTGGCGACAAGGGCCCGTTCATGTTTTTCGACTACCCCTTCGCCCACGCTGTGCGCGCCTTGCGCCAGGCCTTTCCGGCCGGGCCCACAGCGCTCACCGCGGCCACGGTGAGCAAGAGCGTCGATGTCGGTGGCCAGGCCATGGACCTGAGCGCACGATTGCTCGATGCTTCGCTGCTGTCATTCGAGATCAAGTCTGAACGCAGTGGCGTCATCACTGGGCAGATCAAGCTGGTGCGTGCTGCGGCCTTGCCAGCCAGCCACGCGATAGCCGACTGGCGCGACGCCAATGGCAAACGCTTCGATACCCTGGGGCTGGCGCGGTGACAGCCCTGTTCCCCGAGCGCATCGCCCTGTCGGCCCCGCGCCTGTGGTTCACCGCTGTTTTGCTGTTGGCCTTTGCCGCCGTGCCGGTGCTGGCCGCCGTGTTCGACCAGCCGTTTTACTTGACGCAGTTTTGCCGCATCATGATTTACGCCATCGCGGCCTGCAGCCTGAACCTGCTGATCGGCTACACCGGCCTGGTGAGCTTTGGCCATGCGCTTTACCTGGGGCTGGGCGCCTATGCGGTGTCGATTCCGGTATTTCACGAGCTGGGCAATGGCTGGCTGCACCTGGCCCTGGCCCTGGGCAGCGCCGCGGTGGTGGCGGCCCTCACCGGCTTGATCGTGCTGCGCACCAGTGGCATGGGCTTCATCATGATCACCCTGGCCTTCGCGCAGATGGCCTTTTTTCTGGGCGTCTCGCTCAAGCACTATGGTGGCGACGATGGCATGCGCCTGGCCGCACGCTCTGCCCTGGCGCCGATGGACATGGCCTCGGCCACACAGCTCTATGTCCTGACCTTCGCCCTGCTGTTGGCCGTACTGTATGGCTCGTGGCGACTGGTGCATGCGCGCTTCGGCACCACGCTGCGCGGCATCCACGCCAATGAGCGGCGCATGAAGGCCTTGGGTTACCACACCCTGCGTTTCAAGCTGGCCATCTACGTAATCGCCTCCTGCATCGCCGCCCTGGCCGGGTTTTTGTTGGCTAACCTGACGATGTATGCGTCGCCCTCCTACACCGCCTGGACGGTCTCGGGCGAGCTCATCGTCATCGTTATCCTGGGCGGTGTGGGCACCGTCGTCGGGCCCCTGGTCGGCGCCCTGGCCTTCTTGCTGCTGGAGGAATGGCTGGCCTCGCTCACCACCCACTGGATGGCGCCGCTGGGCATCGCCATCGTCCTGGTGGTGCTGCTGGCGCGCAAGGGCCTGTATGGCAACTTGCAGGCCTGGTCGCTGCGCCGTGAGCGCGCCGCACAGGACAAGGCCACCACGCCATGACCGTCGCACTGCAAACCCGCGGCCTGGTCAAGCGCTTTGGCGGCCTCACCGCGACAGATGACGTCAGCCTGAACCTGCTGCCCGGCGAAGTGCACGCCCTGATCGGCCCCAATGGCGCCGGCAAGACCACGCTCATCGGCCAGCTCACGGGCGAGCATGTGCCCGATGCCGGCACGGTGTGGCTGCATGGCCAGGACGTGACCTCGCTGCCGGTGGCCGCACGTGCCCGGCTGGGGCTGGCGCGCTCCTACCAGATCACCCAGATCTGCCCCGATTTCACGGTGCTGGACAACGTTGCCCTGGCCGCCATGTCGGTGGACCGCCAGGGCTTTGGCAGTGCCTTCGGTAGCTGGCGGCCGCTGCGTGCGCAGTCCGGCGTGATGGATGCCGCCATGCAGGCCCTGCAGCGTGTGGGCCTGGGCGCGCAGGCCAAGCGCCCAGCGCGCGAAATTGCCCACGGTGAGCACCGCCAGCTTGAGCTGGCCATGGCCCTGGCCTTGAAGCCACGCGTGCTGCTGCTCGATGAGCCCCTGGCGGGCATGAGCGGCGCCGAGTCCGAGACCATGGTGGCGCTGCTGCAAGAGCTGCGCGGCCACTACCCTGTGCTGCTGGTCGAGCACGACATGAAGGCGGTGTTCGCGCTGGCGGACCGCATCAGCGTGCTGGTCTATGGCCGCGTGATCGCCACCGGCACGCCCGAGGACATTCGCAACAACGCCGAGGTGCGCGAGGCCTACCTGGGTGAAGAGGGGATGCAGGCATGAGACGCTGGCCTGCCCGAAACCTGAAAAGCGCAGTGCGCAGCACGGAGCTTGACTGATGAGCGCCCTGCTCAGCGTGCAAGGCCTGGAGGCCGGCTATGGCAGCAGCCAGGTGCTGTTTGGCCTGGATTTCGAGGTCGGCACGGGCCAGGTCATCACCTTGCTGGGCCGCAACGGCATGGGCAAGTCCACCACCATCAAGTGCCTCTCGGGCCTGCTGGCACCCAGCGCCGGGCGCATCGGCCTGGGTGGCGTCGCCCTCATCGGTTTGCCCGCCTACCGCATCGCGCGCCAGGGCATAGGCCTGGTGCCCGAAGGCCGGCAGGTCTTCCCGAATCTGAGCGTGCGCGAGAACCTGGTGGCCACGGCCTCGCTGCGCAACGCCGGCAGCGCCCCCTGGACACTGCAGCGCGTGTTCGAGCTGTTCCCGCGCCTGGCCGAGCGCAGCAGCCAGTTGGGCGGCAAGATGTCGGGCGGTGAGCAGCAGATGCTGGCCATTGGCCGCGCGCTGATGACCAACCCCAAGTTGCTGTTGCTGGACGAGGCCACCGAGGGCCTGGCCCCGCTGATCCGCCAGGAGATCTGGTCCTGCGTGGCGCGCCTCAAAGCCGAGGGCATGGCCATGATCATCATCGACAAGAACATTCGCCCCTTGCTGCCCCTGGCCGACCGGCACTACATCGTCGAGAAAGGCCGCATCGCCTGGCAGGGCGACAGCGCGGCCCTGCGCGCCGATGCCGCTGCCGTAGATCGTTACTTGAGCGTGTAGTACTCCGCCCCACAAGTTTCGAAACATGAAACCGCGTCTTCGTCCGCCATGCGTCGTTGCAAATCCGCGCCATAGCAAAGGCTATGGCTGTGGTTTGCGCCTAGCCTGGCGAACGAATCCATCGCTTTCATCATGTTCCGAAAC
>JAYSSS010000063.1:0-36355 GCA_043720415.1 Ideonella sp. | reverse complement strand
GAGCCGGTTTTCCTACGAGTGGGTTTCTTGGCTGTGCTTCACTGTCTTAATCCCCTCGAATTCGGGGCGAGCCGGTTTTACTTCAATCACCCAGCATGTGAATTTCTCATGGTCTTAATCCCCTCGAATTCGGGGCGAGCCGGTTTTAAAAACCCCGTCGAAGAGAAAGATAGATTCCGGTCTTAATCCCCTCGAATTCGGGGCGAGCCGGTTTTCGCTACGTGGTCCCGGCGGCCTCCCCGCTGGGTCTTAATCCCCTCGAATTCGGGGCGAGCCGGTTTTCAAGATACCGAGTTGGCTATCCTGACCGAGCCCGTCTTAATCCCCTCGAATTCGGGGCGAGCCGGTTTTGGCTTGCAATCTCCGACCGAGACTCTGGGTTGTCTTAATCCCCTCGAATTCGGGGCGAGCCGGTTTTCAACGTGCCAAAGCTGAGCACTTAGATAAGAGTGTCTTAATCCCCTCGAATTCGGGGCGAGCCGGTTTTTACTCCCCAGCGAAATCACCCGCAGGGTGTGTCTTAATCCCCTCGAATTCGGGGCGAGCCGGTTTTCGTTGGCGCGGAATTTGTATTGTGCGGCAACGACTTGGCATTGGAGCTGACAGACTTTTCAGATGCGATCAAGTTGAGGGGAGCAGGTCGGGTGAATCGACCGTTTCTGCGGCTTGGTCGGTGGGCGCAGATGCTTGCAATAGCAGCTTGGCTGCGTTGGTCGCGGTGAGGCTGATGCCCTGGGGCCATTGCTGCGTGCCCAGGCTCCAGACGGTGCATCGCTGGGGCAAGTGATAAGCGCGCACGTCGTCGACACGCGTGTCAATCAACGAGCGCAGACGTGCAAGCAACTCAGTGATCTGATCGTCGTTTGCCTCGACCATGAACGCCGAGTACTGTGCTGCGACGCCCTGCTTGCGCATCAGCCGATGCACGCGGCGCAAGCGGCGGGGCTCACAAATGTCGTAGGCCAAAAGCCATGCCGTTGGCGGGTGACTCATGTCAGGTGACCGCGCAAGTGATGTTCGAGGCTGCCCGCCAATTCTCCGCAGCAGCGGTGCAGCCGGGCGCCGTGGCGTTCGATGGACTCGGCCGCAAACCTGCCGGGCGTGCCGTAGGTGATGGCGTCGAGCGGCGCCTCGTGCAGGATGGCGTGCAACTGCCACTCCATCAGGGCCGCGAACGTGTGGCCCAGATGCAGGCCTTCGCGCGCGAAGCCAATCAGTGTGGGGTCGCCCAACAAGCCGTGCAGCCTCTCGGCGACAAGCCCGGCGTTGGCGCGCTGCAGCGCGTTGATCCAGGCGCGGGCGGGTTGGCCTGTGCGCACGCGGTGCAGGTTGCAAAGGTGCACGCGCACCGCAGCAGGGTCCAGCCGTGGGCTGCTGGTGTTGATGTTGCGCAGCACTGCCAGGGTTTCTCGCCGCTGTGCGGACAGTACCCACTCGGTGATTAGCTCGGCCCACTTCGGGTGGTCAACCACTTCGCGCAATAGCTCCGTCAGTGTGGTTTCGCGTTTGCGCGGGCCAAAGCACCAGGCCACAAGCTCGCCGGTGGCGTCGTGGAACAGCACCGGCACGCCTGCGCGCAAGCAGGCCAGCAGGGCCGGTGTGCTCCATTGCGCGTGGCTTGGACTTAGCACGCGCGCCAGGCGACTCAGCGGGTAAAGGCTGCGTGCGCGCCCGGGGGCGCTGACGTTCAGTGTGGGCCCGTCATCGAGACGCACCTGCCAATGCAGTGCAGCATCCAAATACAGCGGGCGAATCATGGCTTGTCGTCCCACACGATGGCTGCGCCGAAGTCGTCGGTGTCGCCGTGATCCTGTGAGTCCAGCCCGGCAGGCAGCTCGGCGGCGTCCGCCAGTGTGCGAGCCGTCAAACGAGCGTGGCGCCGCAACGCGGTGGCGCAGCGTCGTTGCATCGGAACGATGGCTTCGTAGAAATGCGCCCGGGCGGTCTTGCCCATCAAGCAGGCGCCCGAACCATCGCGCCCGAAGTGCTCCGGGCGCAGCTCGCGGCTGCGAAATTGCTGCCAGACCCAATCGTCGATCAAGGGGCGCCAGGGCTCGACCAGGTCGCAAGCCAGGGAGGCGCGGCCGTGCGCGGGCAAGTGCAGAAAGCCGACCATCGGATCGAGCCCGGCGGCCCAACTGGCTTGCACCGCCTGCGATTGCAGCAGGGTGTAGCCCAGCGACAGGCAGGCGTTGACAGGGTCAGGCGGTGGCCGGCGGCGACGGCCGGCAAAACCCAAGGCGGGTGCAAAAGGTTGGACATAGGCGCTGAAGTACGCAGCCGCGCCGGCGCCTTCGAAACCGCGAACACTGTCGCGGTCGGGGGCCTGCGGCAATCGATCCAAGACGCGCCGCAGCGTCGCGATCGCATCGGTCAAGGGCTTGCGCAGATCGGCGCGTTCAACCAACGCGCGTTGCAACAGACGCTGCTGGTTGCGTAGCTTCGCTCGCACGATCTGGCGGCTCCACTCGGTGGCCCACACCTCGTCGGCCACGCGCTGGCACTGTGCAATGCGGGCGCGGGCATCGCCAGCGGGCTCACCCAGCAGGTGGGCCACGCGCTGGCCACCGCGGCCGCCCAAGGCCAGCAGGCCAACGCCCGCGTCAGCCAGACTGGCCAGCGCGCTGCTGCCGAGCTGGGTGTCGGCGAACAAGACGACACGGTCCAGCAGTCGCAGTGGCACGCTGCGCAGGCGCTCGCCCTCGGCGCGCAACTCGAGTGCGCTGTCGCGCACTTTGAGTGATATGCCTTGGCGGTCAATGTAGAGCGTGCCCATGGGTGAATCGACCGCTCAGCCCTGGTAGAAGAATTACCATCGTGCGGCCCCACGGCCACACCCAGTGTGTGCACCGTGGCGCGCGGGTCAAGGCGCAGCAAGACGACACGGTCGGTGGCGCTGTCGATGAGGGCGCGCAAGGCTTGCATGGTTTGCTGCAGTTCGCCGGCCGTCAGCCAACACTCGTACAGCGACTTCTGACCGCCGATGGCGTGGCCCTTGATGGCCTTGAGCGCACGGCTTCGGCGCCGGGCGCTGGCGATGTCGTAGGCAATGATGAACAGGTGGCGATGCATGGAGCCGCTGCTTGCTGTGTCGGTGCAAGCAATGTAGGCCCGGGGCGGGCACTGGCCCGTCAATCACAAGCTTGCGGCGGCGTTGCGCTGCGCAGTTGCGGGTGCAACGGCGGCGCCGTCATAACGAGCTAACTACCTGTCCATCCAGCGGCGCAGATAGCTGGGCAAGGTGGCCAGTTCTGCGGCGGCCAGGATGTCCACGCCGTACTCTTTCGCGCGCTCGCGATGAAGATCATTGATGGCGCGCGCCGACAGCAGCAGCGGCTGTGCCATTTGGCCACCCACGTTGCGTGCCAGTTGGCTGATCTTGTAAATCCAATCCGCGACGTTGTAATCGAGCGCGGCTGCCGCTTTGCACTCGACAACCAACATGTGATTGCCCTGCACCACCACGGCGTCCAACTCGTTGGGTGTGTGCCCCTGCACGCTTTCGATGCGCAGGCACGGCGCCCATTCGCTGGGCCGCATGCCGCTGATCTTGAGGCCCGCGTACTCCTCCACCCAGCCGCCGCCGAGGTATTTTGCTGCGTCAGGGCTTCGGAACACGAGCTGGGTCTGCCCATCCCAACTCAGCTGCCCCGCAGCGCTGGCAGCGCGCAACACCGCTGCACTGGCACCACCCGGCGCGTAGTCGAGTTCTTGCTCTGGCCGCCATGTGTCACCTCTGTTGAGCGCGCGGTGCGCCAGGGCATTGAGCGCACCGAAAAAACGGGCCAGCGCCGGAGCTTTGTCGCCCAAATGCCGCGTGAGGCTGGCGCGTTCAGTGGCAGCGCGTTGCCACTCTGCAGCTTCGGCGCCGCCACTGGCCGCCTGACGCCGGTAGCCCTGGGCCAGCAAGATGTCATTGATACGCAAGACATCGGCCATGGTCTGGCTGCGCGGCGTGGGGCGCAGCCAGTCGAGCCGCTGATGGCGGGTGTCGGTGTAGACCAGGTGCGGTTGCGCGGCCACATCGCCGGTGGCCAAGTGGGCGGCCAAGGTGTCCACCAGGGCCAGTGTCATGAGCTTGGTGCCGCCGCTCAGATTGATCGTTACTGGTTTTCCGTCCAACTGAAGCGCGATCTTTTCGGCCTGCGCCTGGAGTGTGGTGACATCGTCGTCAGCGAAGTCAATTCGCTGCACAGCGATGCCATGCGCTTTGAGCGCATCGGCCAGGTGCGAGGCGCTGGTGCGCATTTGCGGCGTCTGCAATATCCACACTTCACTGGCGCCGCATTGCAGCGCTGGGATCATGTTGGCCAGGTTTTGCCCGGTGGCAATGCACAGGTGCAGTGGCGGTGTGGCCAGAGTCATGTCGCGTCTTCCAGGTGATAGCGGCCGAGGCCGAAGGTGGCATTCTTGCCAATGTGCAGCCATTGGCCCAGGTGCAGCAGCGGCCAGAACGGGCGCAGATCGCCGTGCAATGTCCAGCGCCCCACGGCGCCGCCCAGCACCATGCGCTGATGCTGGCGATTGGATTGGCGTGTCCAGTCGCGCCATTGCAATTGCCGGGTGTCACTGATGGTGCCGGCTTGGGCATTGAGCGCGGCAAAGTCAACGTCCAGCCGGCCACCGAGTTGCAGCTCGGTCAAGTTGGCAACGCGGCGCAACAGGGCCATGAGCAGATCATGTGCGGTCAGCTTGCCGAGGCCCAGCAATTGACCGCGCCGCTGCAGGCGCAGCGGCGTTTCAAAGTTCAGCGTGATCGCCGCTGGTGCGGATTCGGGCAGTGGCAATGGCAGCTGTTTGGCGTGGGCGTGAAGCGGCGCACCCGATTCGGCAAGAAGGGGCTCGGTCATGTGTTCGACAAACACGCGTTCGAACCGCGCGGTGCCCTGTTGCGGGCCCAGGCCAAGCTGCAGTGCCCGGCGCCAGGCCATCAGCACCAGCGGCAGGTGCTGCAGTGCCGGGCCGATCAGCACAACACCGAAACTGAGCGTGCTGCCCTTGGGGAAATCGCGCTCGCCCCAGGCTGGCGGTTCGACGACAAATGGGTGGGGCACGTTCAACATCGTGCGGCGCGCGTAATCCAGCGGCGGCGGGCTCTCAAAGATCGCAGGGTAGGGGCAGCTGCGATACAGCGGGCAGGCCGAACATTCGGGCAGCCCTGTGACGCAGGCGACGCGCTTGAGCGCATGGCCAAAGGCACCTCGCAGTGCGGAGCCCGCGTACTCGGGAAAGTGGATCGGCTGCTCGGTGCTGCACTCCAGCCGATAGCGCACGACAGGGAAGCTTGAGGGCATGACCATGGTGATTGGTGCCGGCGGGATGAAGGTGGCCAGCGTGGCGACAGGGGCAAGCCCGACTGCGCGCGTCAGGCCAGACGCGTCAACAGGCCAAATTCGTGCGGCAGTGCGGCCAGGCTTGGCGAATCCAGCACGGCGCCTTCGGGCAGGCGATCAAGCACGCGCAGCACCAGGGCCTGATCGCCCGGTTCCATGCGCACAGCGACGCGTTGGCAAGCCACCTCGATGCCAAGCTGCGCCGACAAAAAGCGCGCTGTGGCGCTGTGACCAATGGCACTTTGGGCTTGCTGCGACGCAAAGACGCGGGCCGCCGCCAGAGGCACCGGGCCTTCAAAGCGGTAGTCGCCGTAGTCGGTGATGACGGGGCTGTTGAGCAAGTAGCGCATGCGGGATCACGGGGCCACGCGCGCGGTCAGATGCGGCTGCGCCCAAACCAACAGGGCATCGACCATGGCCAGCGCATTCGTTCGATTCAGCTGGCCTTCGCCCACCAAGCCATAGCGCGCCTGCACGGCATACGGGTTGAGCGCATCGACCTCCAGCGCGATGGCCGGCACGTCGATGGCGTGGGACGCCAGCAGATCCAGCAACCGGGCCAGATCGTGTGTGCGCTCGAACTCGACGCTGCGTGCGCTCAACACCGCTTTGAGGCATTTCTCGCTGGCCTGCTGGGCATGGAAGCCGATGACTGAATCGGCCATGTCCGGTGTGGCCGCCAGCACCCTGCAAGCGGCGGCATCGATGGCGGCCAGGCGCAGCAGCATTGCGGGCACGGTCTCAGCCATGCAGCACCTTGCCTTCCTTGAGCGCCCAATACAGCGCCGTGCCGGGCTGCTGGCCCCAGCGCTGCACCTCATCGTGCGAGTACACCAGGACATCGAACGATGCGGGCAAGGGCCGCAGCAGGCGACGCAAGCGCACCATCTCGGCGGCGCGATCGGGCACGGCGGATTCGATCACCAGCAGGTCGATGTCAGAGCCCGCGTCCGCATCGCCCCGGGCTTGTGAGCCGAACAGGATGATGCGCTGTGGCAGTGGATCGGCGGCCAGCCGGGTCACGGCTTCGGCAATCGTGTGTTCAGTGGACATGACGGGGCTCCGTGGCGGCTGGGGCTGGGGCGGCGGCGGCGCTACGGCTGGCCATCGAGCGCCGTCAAGCTGAGTTTGACTTCCTTTTTGCGTTCGCTGTTGCCAGGCCAATCGGTGAACTTGTAGGCCTCTCGCAACGCCCGCGCGGCGTCGGCACGCAGCGTTGGCTCGGTCCAGGCCATCGCGCGCCGCAGAAACGCATTGCGCAACTCATCGAAGGCCGAGCCCTTTTTGTAGCGCTTGAGCTGGCGCTCGGTGTCCAGCGCAGCCCGAAACTCGGCAAGTGATTGGCCGGCCTCATGCTGCTCGCGCTGCTGCGGGCTCATCTCGCTCAAGGCCTGCTCACGCGCTGCGGCTTGTGCGGCCTCGCGGCGCTGGGTCGCCTGCAATTCGCAGGCGCGGCGCGCGTCAAGGTCCTCTTTCATGGCGCCATAGCCGACGGCCGTCTTGGCCCCAAAACCTAACCACTGAAAGGCGTGCACGAATGCGGCGTTCATCAAGTGCTGCCATGCCCCATTGCTGGCCAAGTCGGGCGGCAAGCTGGCAAGAAAGGCCAGATCACACTGCACATGAAAGGTGAACTTGGAGCCGGGCGGAACCGTCAGAAAGTGAATCGGGTTAGGCTGGCCGGATTCGTGTGGAGTCGCGTCGTTTTGATGATAGTGATTTTGGTGCGGCGTCATCACCTCGACCTGCAGCGCGTCGCCGTCGATCTGCGGTAGCACGTCCCAGAACGTCAGCGCGCCGCGCTGCAGCTCGGCCGCACCATCGGCATCGGTCGTTTCACCTGTCTTGCCAAACAGCGCGTCGACGGCGTCGGCCGACCAACCTTGGTCGCTGCCCCAGTGGTGATCGATCAACTCGCGCGACGCTTGTCGCAGCACGCCCTTCACTCCGCTGCCTGGCAGATACGGCAGGCCATAGGGGTTGAGAAAGGCGAAGCCGTTTTCGAGCGGATGTTCGTTGCCCAGGCCGGTGGTGAATGGCGCCACCGCCTCGGCGTGCAGAGTGAGCATCGCGCCTTGCTCATTCAGCGGCGCGGCGATGGCACTCTGGCGCACCACCAGGGCCCGATTCGACGCCGTGAACGCCTGGCCCATCGCCACCACCGATTGAAATGTGGGCGCCTTTCCCGTGGCCACCGGCAGGCCGCCTTTGCCTGCGGCTTTGTCGGGCTCGCGGGCCCATGTGCCGCGCACCCAGTACGGCAGGTACAGGCTGAAGCGGTGCCCCGGCGGCGCGGTGGAAAAGTCGTCGCCCAGGTAGGCGGGTGCAGCCACATGTGCCATGGTGGCCCTTACCTTGCTGCCGCCAGCTGACGAATCCAGCGCAGGATCATCATGGCTTCATGGGTGGCGCGTTGGTATTGCTGCGGTTTGGCACTGAACAGGGCCTGCATCATGGCCTCGAAGCTGCATTGGTTGCGGCGTGGAAACGGGTGCTGCGCGTTCAGCGTGGCCTCGCCATCGAAGCGCTGCGCCAGCCAATCCAGCACATGCTGCAGCAGTTGCTGATGCTGGGCCTCTTTTTTGTCGCGCAGGAAGGCCAAGGTCTGCATCAAGCCGCTGCCCATGATGAGCGCTGGCACGCCTTTCGCAAGCTTGGTGTACTTGTCGCTGGCCTCGGCAATGCCTTGTTCGGCCGCCGTCCAGGCGAAGGCTGCGCGCTGTTGTTCCATCGTCGGTGTCATGGCTTCAACCCTCGGTCAATCTGAGCATCACCAGGCCGCGGCCGGTGGTGGCGTCGCCGCCGATTTGCACCAGCTTGCCATCCAGCGCCGTTCGCAGCTTGGCCATCACCTCATCGGCCGGCATGTGCTCATCGGCCCGCCCAGTGCGTGTGGCGCTGGCCAGCAGGGGCGCCAGCAGCAGTGATTCCGGCGGCAAATTTTCTGTGTAGAACAGGCCGCCCTTGTCCGCCGTGCCCGTGCCGGGATCAATCCGCACATGCGGCTCGACCAGCATGGCATTGCTGGCGAAATAGGCGAAATCCGTGTCACTGAGCACGACCAGATCGTGCGCCAGCTTGTTGCGGAAAAACTCGTTCGCCGGGTCTGGCGGCAAGGCCAGCGCCGCCAACTCGGTGGCGATGGCGCGCAGGGGCTCGGACACCTTGGCCGTGTACTCGAAGGCTTCCAGGTGCAGCTGGCCACGGGTGGACAACAGCTCGTGGTTCGACAGCACGCAGTGGCCCTCGGCCACAGCTGGTATTGCCCAATGCACCGGCCGGCCCACCAGCCCCAGCAGCCGCTGCGCCCGCGCGATGGCGTGCGGGCAGGTGGCGTGAACATAGCCGTTTCTGAGGCTGCGCACCGGCAGCGTGATGAGCTGCGCATCGCCAAAACTAACCGCTCCGGCATGCAGGTTGGGGTTGTCGGAGGCGGGGCCGAAGAGCCGATCCACCAATGCCAGATCACCGCCAATGGCCTTGAAACCATGCCGCAGCGCGCCCTTGATGCCTGAGCCTGCAAAGCTTGGGTGGCCGGTGTGTCGCTCGCGCTGGATGGGGTTGTCGATGACACCCACCGCGCTGCCCGAGCCCATGTGGACGGGGCTGACGGCGTACAGGAAGACGGCGGCTTGGCTCTGGAACATGGGCTGTCCTTGCGGGGGTCAATGTGGAAGTTAGGTTTTATTCGAAATCAAGACGGGCACATCGTGCAACTCACCATGGCGCCAGGCTGAGGCGATTGAAGCCCTCCGCCTGCCGCTGCGAATTTTGGGTGTCTGCCGGCCACAGCCCGTGCTCGACAAGCTTGCGAAGTTGCTCGGGTGTGGCGTCAAGCTCGTCAAGCCAATACAGGCTGCCCGTGGGCGCCATGCGCTCGGCCGCCTTGGGCTGGCGCCGGGCCAGATCCCAGCCGCTGACGATGGTCGGGCGCGGCACGGCCGCACAGACCAGCCGTGCGTGCATCCCCGGCAAACTAATCTGTCGCGTCTCATTGGAGTTAGCGAAATGCCAGCCTTGCTCAAACAGGCCGGGCGTGGTGAGCACGATGCGGCAGCGCCGGGCCTGCGCGATCTTGGCCAGGTCGGCTTGGCTGGGGGTGTGCTCGATCGCCTGCAGCGCCGCGCCACGGCCATCGCCGCCCAGGCGCAGCACGGCGTGGCTGGGCAACACCGCCCCACTCAACGCGACCAAAAACCCGACACCCGGCGCCATGGCCACGGCCTGCGCGGTGAACAGCTGGGTGTCTGCGGCGCTGCGTGTCTCGGCATCGATGCCGATGCCCGTGCGAAGGTCGAGCTTCCACAGATCGGTTGAAGCCACCAGGTGCTGCGCCGACGGTGTCGCACCGCCCAGGTAGGCCGCCCAGCCAGCTTGCGACAGCCAATGCCCGCCGACGGGCTTGTCGCGGCTGGCTTGCGCAAGCACCGGCCATTGCGGCAACGGCGCAGAGCTGGCCAGGCCCGCTGCAGGCGATGTCGGCTGCATGCGCTTGACTTGCAGCGCGCCCACATCGTCGCGCATCACCACCAGATCGGCTGGCAACGCGTGCAGGCTCTCGACGCGGCCTGCTGCCCCGCGCCGTGCCAGATCAAATGCGCGAAGCCTGAAGCTGCCGGGTACGGCCGGGGTGCCCAGCGTCGGGTGCGGCAGCTCGCCGCGCGCGAAGGCGTCCAGGTCGACGCCGTCTGCGCTCAACATCATCGAGCGCAGCGCGCCGGCAGCCACCGAGGGCCACGGCGGCACCAGGCTCTCGCCATGGCTGCCGGGATCGCCAAAGAGTTTGTTGCCGCGCAGGAACAGAACGTCCAGCGGCTCGATGAAGTGGTGGCTCAGCGTGTTCATGGCGTTAGCTTTGGCCGCGTATTTCACGGGCCAGGAATTCGGCCGCGCTCATGTAGTGCTGCAGCCATCGCAGGGCATCGGCGCCGGCCGGGCGAAGCTGCGGATCAAACGCCAACGCGGTGAGACGACTGGCCAGCGCGGGTACTTTGTGCGCCACTCTGGCAGCTTTGTCGGCCTGACGATCAAGTTGATAGGCCAACAATGAGCACAGCATGTCGGGCCGGTTGGGCGGCAAATCTTTCAGCCACTCAAAGCTGTTGTAAACCGCCCGCCGCGAGACCCCGTCATCCGCGAGAAACCGGCGCAGGTCGCCCAGCAAATTGACGGGCTCGCCCCACTTGGCGGTGACCCGCAGCGCACCGCCCGAGCGCTTGATGATGGCCAGGCTGAAAGCGTCGCGCCCGCCTTCGCCCTTGGCGCGCTGCTCAGCCGCACGCAGCTCGCGCAACACGGCGCCCAGGGGAGCTTGATGGTGGGCAACGACCGCGCCACAACTGGCCGTGGCGCGCTCGCCCATCATGCGCATCAGGCGTGGCCGGCGCTGCGAATCGCCGTCGAGAAGAGCAAAGCCATTGCTCAGCGCCAAGCCAGTGCGATCACCGCGCTCGTGCTCAGGATCATGCCCAGAATAGGCCCGGCGCAAGCGCTGCATGGCCGGCAGCAGATCGGCCACGGGCAGCATGGCCAGCACGTCGTCGCCGCCGGCATAGATCAGCCGCCCCAGGTGCTCGCGCTCGATCACATGGCGCGCCACACACAAAGAGAAGTCGTTCAGCGCCGACGAGATCGCCATGTGGCGATTGGGCGACATGGCGCGGGCCTGTGCCGCGTAGGCGCGCAGCAGGGGCTGACGCTCGGCATGCCGATCAAAGCCCTTGCGCACGTCGGGATGGAAGCTCTCGGCATAACGAATCGCGTACTCGGGCTCACCGCCCAGCCACTTGCCCATGTGGTCACCGTCCAGCATCAACATGCCGTAGTAGGTTTCAAGGCCTGCTTGCACGGCGGCGGGGTCACGCAGCGTGTCGGCCACCAGGCGCCTGAGCTGCTGAGCCCGCGCTTCGTTTTCAGTTTCGGCTGCTGCGTCCAGCAGGGCCGGCAGGCGTTTGGCATCGGCCAGCAACGCGGCGTTGTTCGCATGCTGGCGGATGAGTTTTTGCGGCAATGCCACCGGCTCTGGGGCCATGCCATTGAGTGCCTCGCCCAGGCCATCAGCCCGCGGGCCGCCGCGTTGCAGCCACTGGTCGAGTTGATGCGCCAGCGCCATCGTGTGGGTCGAGACCACGAAGCGTTGGGCGCCCGATGCCCCATCCGCGCTGCCTGGCTTGCTCAAAGCGCGGCCCACTTCCCGCCAGAACAGCGTCGGCCACAGGCGCTTGATGGCCGGCAGTGCACCCAGGTGCTCGCCGCTCTTGGCCCAGGCGGGCCGACGGGCCGCGACCTGCGCCCACAGCGTGTCTGTTCGCTGGCGATAGCTGCTGGTGAGTTGCGCCGGATCGGTGGTCAGCCACTCTGTCTCGCCGGTGAGCGAGCAGCGCCAGCCCTGCTGCGGCAGTGGCGCAAAGCTGCGCGCCGCCTTGGCAGCGGCTAACGCGCGTTCAGCCAGGTCATGCACGGCCGGGTACAGGGCGCCCGGGTTGGGTGACCAGAACGTGGTGTTGTCGTCCCAGTGCAGCTCGTTGTTCAACACCTTCCAGGCCGGGCTGGCCAAAAAACCGCTGACGACACCCGGCGCGCTGCCGTAGAAGGGCGCCATGGCCTCGGCCAGGGGCTGTGTATCGAGATCGTTTTGCTTGGCCACATTGCGCGGGCGCGCCAACGCGAAGGGCACCACCGCCCAGTGCACTTCAGGGAAGCCGGCAAGCTGCTCACGCATTTGTTGGTGGCAGTGCAGCTCGCTGCCATCGGCGGCGGCCATGCCGGCGGCCTCAAGCAAGGCGTTGACGACCGCCTGCCCTTGTGCCTGCAGCCAGGCCCGCACAGCGGCTTCGACTTGCTCGGCCAGCAAGCGTGCCTTGGCCGCAGGGACGATGGCCACGAAACGGTTAGGCAGCGCGGCGGCAAACAGCGGGTTGGCATCGGTGGCGCTGTGGGCCCATTCGCAGTCAACGAACAGCGCTTTGGGCAGCCCACACTCATCGCGCAGCCACAGATCAACCTGGGGCACGCCACGCAGGCGCGGAAAGACGATGGCATCGGGCCCCAGCGCCTGGCACACGGGCTTCATCGCCTCCCAAGCCAATCGCGCCAGCAGGTGCGAGCCGGCCCACAAATCCGAGGTCGAGCGCGCCGCCTCGATGAAGCTTTGAACAGGGCCCAGGGCCACCGTCAGCATGGCGGCCTCGGCGCTGGGATCGTCGGCGAAGGCGCCGGCAAAGGCCGAGGTGATGTCCAGGTGATCCCAGATGCTGTGGTCGGGCACGCGGGTGTCGGCGGGCAACAGCGGCCACAGGGCGCCGAGGCTGCCGTTGTCGTTAACTTCGCTCAGGCCGGGCCCAAAGCGCCAGAACGCGAGCTGTGTGGCGCACCAATCGACAGCGTCGCCGCGCTGTTGCACCAAGGCTTGGAAGTGCGCAAAGCTGCGCGCTTTGATGTTGCCGATCTCGTTGTCACTGAGGCCGCCGAATTTGCCGAGATCGTTCTGCGAGCCCGTCAGCGGATGGATCAATACCGGCTTGCTGGCCCATCGCACCTGCGCCCAGGGCGCCACTTTGAGGGTGAGCAGATCGCCCTTTTTTGTCTGAACCGTGATTTTTTCCATCGGCCACTGCGGCCGATCGGCCGCCGCCGCCCACCAGTCAGCACGTTTGACGGTCTTGTACATCGCGCTGGGGATGCCGTTTTTGAACAGCGCGCGGTGCAAGACATCGGCATTGTCTGGGTCGATATTGGACGCGTCGATCTCGTGATAGCCGAGCAAGCGATGCAGCGACCTCGACGTACCGCCCTCGTGGCCGGCCGGGTCGCGCAGCAGCACCAGGGCCTTCTCGGCGGAATCATGCAAGCGGGCGTGCAACTTGGTTTGCCAGAGGCTGTCGTTGTTCATGGCGTGAGCTCAGGCGGCGATGCGCGTCAGGCGCTGCGCAGGATGGTTCAGGTAGGCGTGAACTTGCTGCCAGACAGCCACCAACGCGGGGGTGTTGGGTTTGAACTGCGGCGGTGGCCGGCAGGGCACGTGAAAGATGACGCCGCGCAACTTGCCGTCGTCGCCCATGCGCACCTTGAAGCGCAGGCTGTTGGGTAAACGGAACTCACCGCCTGCGCCGCGCTCCTTCCAGCCCACGACTTCGTGACGCGTCACCGGGTAGCTCAACCAATGACGCTGCAAGGGCTGCGCATGGGGTGGCTGAACATTTACAGGAAACTTGAAATGGGTGCGCAGGCCGATCTTGATTTCCGCCAGGCGCCGCATAGCGGCTTTCCAGTCGGCCAGGGCTTCGGTTTGCCAAATCAAAGGCCCACCCGCGTCGCAACCCAGCGCGTGCGGCCATTCGAGCGCCAGCGCGTCTTGCCATCGGGCCGTCAAGCGTGCGTCCAGTGTTTGAAGCAGTTCGGGCGTTGCGGCGTCCGCTGGACGCAGATCGAACGAGCCCCAGCCATTGCGGCTGCGGCCACCCAGCGTGCCGTACAGGTTCATCAACTGCAGCGCGAGGCTCAGGTGGGGTGCTTCGGCGCTGCTCGATGGAAAGGCCACGCTGAGCACGGCTGATTCGTCGGTCTGTATGGCCGCCTTGGCCTTGAGTGCTGTTTGACCTTGCAGGAACCGCAGCGGGCCGTAGCCCAGATAGAGCAGTGGCCCGACAGGAGCCGGCCGACCATCGCGGCCTTTGACTTCGCAGTGAGTCACACGTTCTGATTCCGCACCTTGCCATGGCGTCGGGCGACCTCTATCCCATCGGGACAGACGAAGCCTGATGTCGCTTTTGTGAGCACCGCTGTCTGCGGCCACCCCAAACAAGCCCGCCTCAACCGCACGCATCGCCGCCACATCGACCGCGCCGCGCTGATCGGCCGCATAGGCCACACGCCACCACTGCCGCCACAGCGCCTTGATCGGTGGCGTTCGCCACTGGCCACTTTGCTCGGCATTGCCCAAAAACGCGGGCGTGATAAAGCGCAAGGTGTAGGAGCGGATCAACATGGGCGGGCGTTGCCAATAGTGAGCCCAGATTGTGCGCAGCACGGCCGCTTCAGCGCACTGCCACAAGCTTGCCGGCCGCCTTGGCCGCGCAGGCGCAAGTCGCGGACCGAGCCTGCTTGAGCCCAACCGAATGAGCTGCCGCCTTGATAAATTGGCCGCATGCCACCTCCCCTTATTGGTGTTACTTTTCTATTGGCGCGAAGCTTATCGCATCGCTTGGCAGCACCAGGCGAAAACGCATCGGTCTGCGCCCAACGCCTGTGATCAGGTAGGGCTGGGCGGCTGCGCCCAAGGCGCCGACGAGCACGCGTTTGAGTTTTGACTTGCGCTCTTCGAAGTCGCCCTTGGTCATGCCCCTTCGGTAGCGGGCCGCACTTCGGCCGTCGTCGCCCAAGGTGCCACGAATTCGGCGGTACTCCGTCAAATAGGCACTGGCGTGATCCAGTGAGGGTGCGCCGTCCTGTGGGCACTCAAGACCCGGCAGCCCCAGCAAGGTACGTCGCGCGAACCAAGCCAAGAACGCGAGCTCCGCAGGGGCCAAGGCGTGGCATTGGCCCGCGACTTCGATGCGTTGAGCTGGCAAGTCGAGCACCAGTCGCGGTGGCCCCAACTGTGCTTGCGCCGCCCTCACCGCCTGCGCAAAACCGGCGTGCCCGCTCAACAAGCTGTGCGGCAAGCCATGGCGCATCCGCACAAACGGGATGTCTGCCAGCGTCACCTCGGCGTTTCGGCAATCAGCCAGCTTGCCGTTGCGGGCTTCGATGATGCGTTCGTAGGGTGTGGGGTAGAAAAAGTCCCAACTCGACTCGAACGGCTCGCTGACCAGGACATGCGTCAGGCGATCATGGTCGCGACCCCAGAGGCTGAGTGCATAGCCCGCGAAGAAGCCCATGGTCTTGCGGCCGCCGGCCAGGCTAACGTGCAATTGGCACGCCTCATCCTGGGTGAACTGGCGCACCAGCTCAGCCACCTGGTCGGCGGCGCAAGCGTTGTCTGCCGCGCTGCGAATGTCGGCCAGGTCTTGGCCCTGCGCGTCGCGCAGGATGTGAATGTGGCTGGCGTCGAAGCGAATGGGGGTGAGCCCGTGGTCAGCGCAAAGGCGATAAAACCAGCCCGGTTGGTCGGACAGCAACGCCAGCTTGGCGCGCTCCGCGCCTTCGGCGGTCGTCAGGACATGTACTTCGTGCGGTAGGCGCTCGACACCCTCACGCATCAAGGCAAACACGGTCTCGGTCACGACCTGGGGCGTCAAGCCCGTCACTGCCAGCAGGATGCGCCGCGGCGGGCCGGGCGCGCACTCGGCGGAATGTGAGTTGAGGGCGGCGGGCACCGAGCGATGGTGTCACAGGCAGCGGCCGCGCAGGCCATCCGCAAGCTTGCGGCGGCCGGGGTCCACACCATCAGGTGCGGTAGCGCATTGACCGCCTAAAACCGCAACTCCATGCGCAAGCTCACCGTCGAGTAGGTCTTGTTCAGGCTGTCCTGCGATTGCGCGCTGCCGTCGGGCAGGAAGGTGGTCGACCCGGTTTCATAGTCGCGCGCCGCGGCGTTCGCGAACGACAAGCGCGCGCTGGCCTCGGGGCTGAAGCGCCACAGGGCGTAGCCGTCGATGACGCGTTTCACGCCCTGGCGGTACTGCTGTGAATCGATCTGCTGGATGACAAAGCTGGGCGTGAAATTGAAGTTGCCGCCCAGCGTGAGGGGCGTGCCCTTGAGCGGCCAATCCAGGCCCAGATTGGTGGTGTAGCGCGGCTGCTGGTCGAGCCGGTTGTTGGGGCCGGCCACGCCATCGACGCGCGACCACATCAGGCTCAAATTGCTGCGCAGTGAAATCGGCAGATCGGTGGTCCACAGGTCGGAGGCACGGAACTTGGCTTCGAGCTCCAGCCCGGCCGAGAGCGCAGCGCCGATGTTCTGCGGCCGCGCCAGCCAGCGCGGGGCGCTGGCGTAATCCACGGTTTCGAGCGTGCGCACGGTGCGGATCAGGTTGTCGATGCTGCGCACAAAGACGTTGGCGCTGACCAGGCCGCCGGCATCCAGATAATGCTCAAAGGCCGTGTCCAGGCCCCAGGCCAGCTCGGGCTTGAGCAGCGGGTTGCCGGCGCGGTCCGGGCTGGTGGGCTCGTTGCCGCGAGCGGTGTTCGGGTAGAGGTTGCTGAGCGTGGGCCGGGCAATCAGCTGCGCCGTGGTGGGGGACTTGTAGGTGCGGCCCAGGCTGACGCGAATCTGGTCGCGTGGCGCATTGGGCAGCTTCCACACCATGTGGCCCAGGGGCGTGAGCACGCTGCTGCGGTTGCTGACGCTCTGGCCCAGCGCGCCGTCGCTGCGGGTCTGTATGCCCTCCCAGCGCAGGCCGGCGTAGAAGGAAAACGTCGGGCTCCAGTCCCATTCATCCTGGGCAAAGGCGGCCAGGCGCAAGGTGCGCGCCTGCAGCGTGTCGCCAAACTCGGTGAGCGTGGGCACGCCGTTTTCGGTGGTGGTGCGCTTGTCGCTGCGCCGGCCGGCCTCCAGATCCCAGCCGGCGGCCACGCTGTGGCGTTCGGCAATCAGCAGCGAGTACTTGCCGTTCAAATCAACCGAGACATCGCGCACGCTGCCGTCGTCCACCTTCAGCCGGCTGGGCGCGCCGCTGGCCACGCCATTCAGCACACTGGCCTCGGGGAACTCATGGCGCTCGGTCAGGCTGTTGCTCTTGGCCAGCCGTGTGCCAAAACGCACCTGCATGCGCCCACCGCCGGCCAGGGTGCGAATCCAGGCGCCACCGATGCGGCCCATGGCGTTGTCACTGTCGGTGCGGTAGCTGGCCAGGCCATAGGGCTCGATGCCCAGGCGCGCGGGCGGCGTGACGGTCTGGTCAAGCAAGGTGAGGCCCCTGCTCTTGCCGCGGCTGAAGTTGGCAAAGGGCTGCACATCCAGGGTGTGGCCCGGGCCCAGGCGGAATTGCAAACGGCCATTCAGGAACAGGTTGGCGCGCTGGTTGGTGGAGCTGTTGTGGCTGAACTGCTCGAGCGTGGTGTGGTCCTGGGCGTCGGTGCCCAGCACATGGCCAAAGCTTTCATCAGCGGTGCGCTGCGCCAGGGTGGCGGCGGAGAAGTTGTAGCCCAGGGCCTCGTTCTGGCCGCTGTAGTTCCAGCTGCCGCCGCCACTGGGCCGGCGGCCATCTTCCAGGCCACCGCCAAAGCGCAGCTCATTGGCCTTGCGCCGGAAGTCCTCACGCATGATGACGTTGATGATGCCGGCCACGCCGCGGGCGGTCATCTCGGCGGTGGGCGTGCGCATGATCTCGATGCGCTCGATCTGCTCGGGCGCGATGGATTCGAGCGAGAAGCCAAAGGGCATGCGCTGGCCGTCGATCAGGATGGCGGTGTAGCCAGCGCCCATGCCGCGCATGCGCGGCGGCCCACCGCGGCCCGGCACGCCGCCGATGCTGACCCCGGGCAGGCGCTTGAGCACCTCGCCCAGGGTGGTGTCGCCCATGCGTTCGATCTCCTCGCGGCCGACGATGATTTTTGAGGCCGTGGAGCGGCGACGCTCGGCATTGGGGTCGGTGGCGCCGGTGATCTCGACCCGCTGCGGTGCGGAGGCGGCGCGGGCGGCGGATGGCGCTGCGCTTGAGGCGGGTGGCGTGGCCGGCTGCGCCAGGGCTTGGCGGGTGAACAGCGCCAGGGCCAGCAGCGCCAGCCCAAGGCGCAAGGTGGTGGGATTGGCAAGTGGCATGCAGTGGCTCGGCGCGGGCGGCGAAGTGGGTGGGCGGGTGGGCGGCTGCGGCGCCCGGCAAACGCGGCGCGACGCAAACATCACGGCATTGTCGTGAGCATTTGTTGCCCGGCGGTTTCCGTACCGACGGACAGCGGACTGCGGACTGCGGTCGATGTCGATGTCGATGTCATTGCTGCGGCCCTGGCCGCTTCGGCCATGTTGCACCGATCAATTCCGCCGGCACACCCTCCAGTTGCGATGGGCGCTGCCGAAAGCATGTGCATGCTTGCGCGCATCAACGACCGGATTGAAGAGTGGGCCAATGCCGCCAGCCATGGCCTGGCGTTTTGCCTGGCCTTGGCGGCCTGGCCGGCTCTGGCCGCCGCGCCCGAGGGCGGCCGACCCGGCCCGCACCCGCTGGGCGCACAGGTCTTCATCCTCACCATGCTGCTGATGTTCGTGGTCTCAGCGCTTTATCACGCCGCGCCCGCCGGGCGACTGCGTTTGCACATGCGCCGGCTTGACCACGCCATGATCTTCTTGACCATCGCCGGCAGTTGCACCGCCTTTGGCCTGGGCCAAATGGGGGGAGGCATGGGGGGAGGCATGGAGGCTGGCATCTGGGCTGGCACGGGGGGCGGCATGGGCGGTGGCGCGAAGGCCTCGACCTTTGCGCTGCCGTGGTGGTCCATCGCTGCGGTGTGGGCCGTGGCCTGCGTCGGCATGGCCTTGAAGGTGGCCGGGCGACTGCGTCAGACCTTGCCCTCCACCTTGCTGTACCTGGCCTTCGGTTGGTTGGCGGCGGCCGCCGCCTTGCCCGCACTGCGCCAGCTCAACGCCACGGCCTGGGCCCTGCTGTTGGCGGGTGGCCTGGCCTATTCCGTGGGCAGCTGGTTCTACCTGCTGGGCCACCGTGTGCGCTGGTGCCACCTGGTCTGGCACCTGCTGGTCATCGCCGGCGCAGGCTGCCATTTGCTGGCTTTGCAGCAAAGCGGGCGCTAACGTCGATTCGCCTGAATCGCCCCGCCGGATGGGCTGCGCTAGCGCCGCTGCACCAGCATCGGCGCCAGCCGCAACAGCTCACGCAGCCGCTGCGCCGCCGCCAGGGCCTCGGGCCGGGTGGCGTAAGGGCCGGCTTGAACGCGGTGCCAGGGCTCATCGCCAAACACCGCCAGCCAGGGCTTGAGCCAATCGGCACGCTGCAGCAATTGCTGGCGCCAGGCCTGCGCCGAAGGGCCGTCGCGAAAGGCGCCGAGCTGCAACCAATAGCCAAGGGCCGGGGACGGGGACGGCGACGCGGGTAGGGGCGATGGCGATGGCGGGGGCGATGGCAGTGCCAAGCGCTGCGCCAAATCGCCGATCGGGTCTTCGCCAGTCGCCACGGCCTGCGGTGTGTCGGTCGGCGCCTGCTCGCGCGGCATCGCCCCTGGCGGGTCCGCATCGGCCGCAGCCACCCCCGCCGGCGCCTGGCGCCAGCTGCCCGTGCGAATGGCCTCAAAGGTGATGCGCTCCAGCTCCACCGGCGCCACGCCGGCCAGCAGGCCCAGCTTGAGCGCGGCGGTGTAGCTCAAGTCAATCACCCGGCCGGCGGCAAAGGGCCCGCGGTCGTTGATGCGCACCACCACCTCGCGGCCATTGGCCGGGTTGCGCACCCGCGCATAGCTCGGCAGCGGCATGGTCTTGTGCGCCGCCGTCATGGCGTACATGTCGTAAATCTCGCCATTGGCCGTGGGCCGGCCATGGAACTTGCGGCCATACCACGAGGCCAGACCGCGCTCGACCAGCGGCGGGTCGCCGGCCAGAGGCACATAGGCCTGGCCCAGCACCTCATAGGGCTTGTTCGGGCCGCCGCTGCGCGGCGCTTCCACCCGCGGTTGGGCGTCGGGCAAGTGCAGCAGATCGGGCGGCGGGTTCGCGCCCGGGCCGTCGCGATCGGGCATGGGCGTGACCGGGTCCGGCTGCGGCCGCAGCGGTGGCAGGGGTAGGGGCCTGGGCGTCGATGTCGGTGCGGGTGCGGAGCTTGGCGCGGGCCGCGGCCCGGCACAGCCGGCCAGGCCTGAGGCGATCAGCAGGGCGATCAGCAGGGCCATGGGAGGGGCCATGGGAAGGACGATAGGCAGGGTGATATGGCCGAAGGGCAGCGACAGCACCCGCTGCCCTGGTGGCACCCCGCCAGCGTCGTCCTGCCGTCGCGTCACTGCCATCGCTTTACTGCCATCGCATTACTTCCAACACGCTACCCGCCTGGCTGCGCAATGTAGTCAATGCCATGCGCCGCCAGGCCCACCAGATCGATGTGCAGCAGGTTGATGCTGGCCTCGCAGGCCAGCAATGCCAAAGACGCTTGGGTATGCGCTTTTGAATCGAGCAGGCCGACAAAATCAGCCAGCTCTTGCGGGCTGGGCGCGGCGCCAACGACGTTGCGATAGATGAAGTCGACGAACTGCGTGTTGCTCACCACGCCCCCCGCCGTCGCACCCGCGAGTTGCTTGAACAGATCCGTGCCCAGGGCCAGGCTGATGAGGTCCGGGTAGGCCATGCCGCCATCGAGCAGCTGCAGGCCGATGCCGACGAAATCCTTGTGGCTCAGGTAGGGCGTGCCAAACACCGCGCCGATGATCTTGGCGGCCTGCCCGGCGTGGCCGTCGGCGTCGAGATCGAGGGCCACCGAGACATCGGCAAAGCGCAGGCGCTCGATGTCGATGAGGGTGTCGCTGCCTTCGGTGGTGGTGCTGACTGTCCAGGCGTTGTCGCTGATGTGGTGCGTTAGCGTGGCTTGAGCGCGGGTGCCGGCATAGTTGGCCTGGTCGATGCCTTCGCCGCCGTCGAGGCTGTCGTCTTGCTCGGCGCCGATGAAGTTGTCATTGCCGCCCATGCCAAAAATGTGGTCGGGCGCGCGCGTGCCCCACAAATGGTCCGCGGACTGCCCGCCCACCATCGAGACAAAGCCGCCGACGGGTGGCAGCAGCGCCGAAGTGAAGGTCTCGCGCGTGCCGCCCCAATCTTGGTATGAATACCGCACGCTGAGCTGGCTGCCGAAATCGGCCACATTCACCCGATGGCTTGTTTGCCGGTCGATGACGACGCCGTCGCGCAGCCATTCCCAGTCGCCGCCAATCATCGTCCCGTCGGCGTCGCGAATCTCAGACGTGTCGAGCGTCAGCCAATGGCCGATGAGCGGTTCGCCGACGATGCGGATGTTTCCTGTGGGCGGGTCATTGACCGCGGCGAAGGTCAACGCCGCCTGCCCGATGGCCGCACCGCCGCGGCCATCGCTGGCCAGGTAACTGAAGCTGACGGTGCCGCTGAAGTTGGCATCGGGCTGGTATGAAAACTGACCCGTCGGCGACAGCTCGAAACGCCCATGCCCAGGCGCGTCGCGCAGGGCATAACTGAGCACATCGTTGTCGCTGTCCCGCGCTGGGGGCAAGGCCGAATCGATGCGCGTGTCTTCATCGACGGTGATGCTCAGGGCCGTCGTCTGCGGGTCGTGATTGGCCTGCGCGTAGACCCCCAGCAAGATCACATCGCTGACCGCCGATTGGCCATCGCTGGCCTGGATGCGCAGCTGCCACTGCCCCACATCGCCGGCTGCCGGCGTGCCGCTGAAGACACCCGTTTTTGGCCCCAGCCTGAGCCAGGCCGGCAGTGGCCCGCCATCGATCAAGGTGGCGCTGTAGGTGAGGGCATCGCCGTCCACGTCACGGAAATTGGCTGTACCGTCTTCGGCCTTGATGTCGGCTTGAAAGGCCACACCAGGTGTTGCGCTGCGGTCCCGCAGTGAGTAGGCCAGCTGCGGCGGATCGTTCACGCCCCCGATCAGCACCGAATGGAACATGGCCTCTGACCAGCTCTGCCCGTCGGTGCACTGGAACACGAAGCCATCATGGCCGTTGAAGTTAAGGTCCGGGGTGTAGGTGAAGCTGCCGTCATCGGCCCACACCACGCGCCCGTGCTGGGGCTGCGAAATGACCTGGAAGCGCAATGCCTGGCCCTCCAGATCGACGCCACCAAGTCGCCCGCTTTGTGCGCTGTCTTCCTGCCCTCCCAGCGTGGCAGAGCGGGCGACAGGGGCCATGTCGCCCATGGCTTGCCCGCTGGGCTGCAGGAGCACCACATGCTCGACGCCGTCGACGTCAAGGCCGAGCGCTTTCAGCCCGTGTGATGCCCTCGGGTTGGCCATGAGAACGATCAGCGCATCGATCATCTCTGCATTGATCCGCCAGGTGTCGATCAACAGCTGCAAACTGTCGTCGCCCTCACCGCCATGGACTCTCGTGTTGCCAATGGTCAGCCGCAAGGCTGCGACATCCAGCACCAGGCGATCGTTGCCCGGGCCGCCGTCAAGCACATCCCCGCCCAAGCCACCTGAGAGCACATCGTCGCCCTCGCCACCGACCAAGCTGTCGCGTCCGGGGCCACCGTTGAGCGTGTCATCGCCGGCCAAACCTTGGAGGATGTGGCTGTTGGCCGGCCCACTGACCGTCAGGTGATCGGGCCCCGCCGTGCCGCTGCGCACAGCCGGTGCGGGCAGGGGCGCGGTGGGTGGTGAATCGAAGGCCGCCTGCTGACCATCGCGATCGACAAATTCGACGTGCACCGACAGCATGGCGCCGATGTCGTCGAAGCCCGGCTTGTAGGAGTGGTACGGGTAGGGGCTGGTGCTGTGGATGGGAACCCCATTGCGCAACCAGGTCGAGCTGAGCGTGTCGTACCGGATGCCGTCGGCGTCGGCCAGCGTGCTGTCGATGCGCAGCCACGCGCCCACTTCAAACGATCCATCGTCAGGGACGATGCTGAGGCCACCGGTGGCCGCATCGTCCACCGGTGTGACAGTGATGTTCATGCCATAGCGGGTGCTGCCGCCGCGCCCGTCCATCACTTCGTACCAGAAGAAATCGGCACCATTGAAGTTGGCCTGCGGGGTGTAGATGAAGTGCCCGTCCGGTGACAACTCCAGCAGACCGTGCGCAGGAAGCTGGACCCAGTCATAACGCACAGGATCAGCGTCGGCATCGCTGGCGGCGGGCAGTGTCGCGCGCAGCACCTGGTCTTCGGCCACCAGCGCCACGCCGTCGGCGGCCACGGGGGTGTGCTCGATGCCGCCGGGGATGCCGAGCAAGAAGTCATCGCTGGCGCCGGCGGCGAGGATGCCGTTTTCAACCGGCGTGTAGAAGTCGAAACGGCCGCGCGCCGTCAGACGCAAGGCCAACACACCCGCGTCGCCGGCCGCCGGCGTTCCCGACAAGATCAGGCTGACCGGATCAAAGTGCAGCCAGGCCGGCAGCGCCGCGCCTGTGGCCAGGCTCACGCTGTAGTTGAGAGACGCGTTGTCGATATCAGTGAACGCGCGCGCGTCGATGCGGCGGCTGAAGGCCTGCCCTGCACTGGCCAGCATGTCCGGTGTGTGCAGGCGAAGGACCGGTGCGTCATCGACAGGGCTGACGCGAATGAACAGCGTCTCGGTGTCGGATCCGTACGCGTCACTCACACGGTAGGTGAACTGATCCGTGCCGGAAAACTCGGCGTTCGGCGCGTACACGTAGTGGCCATCGGCGGCCAGCACCAGCCGGCCAGATCGGGGCGGCTCAAGGACCTCGTAGACCAAGGTGTCACCGTCCAAATCGACGGCCTGCGGCAGCCGCGCGTGGGTGACCACGTCTTCGTCCAGCGTCAGCGTGCCGGGCAGTGCCAGAGGCTGGAAGCGGGTGATCGGCGTGCCGCTCAAGTCGGCCCAGGCCAGGTGCTCGATGCTGTCCAGGCTGAGGCCGAGGCTGCGGCCCGAGTCGGCGGCCGGAAAGGCCATGCGCAGCCCGATCAACACGCCGAAATCTGCGGCGCAAAGGGACTCGACATCGACCTGGATGATCAGGCTGTCAACGCCCGCGCCGCCGCGCAGCAGCGAGACGCCATGCGGCGCATTCATTGCGGCGTAGGTGATGACAAAGCTGTCGCTGCCCCCGCCGCCCTCGAGCGTGTCGTTGCCTGCCGAGCCGCGCAAGCTGTCGTCGCCCAGGCCGCCTTGCAGCCAGTTGTCGGCGGTGTTGCCGCGGATGTCATCGCGGCCGGCCGAGCCGATGGCGTTTTCGATCACGCTGCCGTAGTTGATCGAGACCTGGCCGGCGGCCGTGATCAAGGTCTGCGCCGGGCCGGCAAAGCTGCGCGTGCCGGGGCGCAAATCCAGCGTCAGGTCAGTGCCTGAGCCGCCGGTCGATGCCATGTCGCTGGCGTCCAGGGTGTCAATGCCACCGCCGTCGGCGATCAGGCTGTGCGGCCAGGCCAGGCTGCTGTAGCGATAAGTCGTGTCACCCGCGTGCAGGCTGGCGTTGACGCCATACAGCCACTGCGCCGCAGCAATATCGAAGGGGCGCAGTGTGGTGTCGTCGCTGGGGCGCCAGGCGGCGTCGTCCTTGACGGCCGACATCTGCGTGAGGCTGGTGTTGTCCTCGGCAGCGGGCAAGTAGGGCGGTATGCTTTGCTCGAAGTAAAGCGACTCGCTGACGCCTGGGTGCTTCAGTTTGAGCACGTGACCGAGCTCATGAACGAGGACATGGAACCAGCCTGTGTCGCTGCCCAACAGGCCTGCCCCGGCCAGGTCAAGGCTCACGATGGTGACGCCCCTGTCTTCCCAGGTCCGCCCCTTGACGCCCGTGTCGGACCAGTTGCGGTAACCGAAGACGATGTCGGCAGTCTCTGCAGGGGCTTCGATCCATGTCAGCTGGGTCTGCGCAGCCCACAGCGCCAGCGCCTGCCTGGCTGCGGCCTGGTCGGCGGGTGAAAAAGCAGAGGCGAGCTGGCCTTCAAAGCCAATCGTGCCGTCCAGCGCAGGGAAGGCATAACTGAGCGTGATTGGGGCACCGATCGCGTGCCCGGCGGTGTTGCCGATCAGTGCGTCCACCCAATAAGCCAGCGGCGTCGCATCGTGGGTGTAGACCACGCGCTCGATGTTTGCTGTCGGCAGCCTGGCACCGTTGACCGAGACGATCAGTGTGTCGACGCCGTGGCCAGCGCCCTCGATGACGGTGTCGTCGAGATCGTTGATCAGGTAGGTATCGCCGCCGTTGTCGCCGTCCAGGCGGTCAGCACCCGGGCCACCGATCAAGGTGTCGTCGCCGTCGCCGCCCAGCAGCTCATCCGCACCCTCGCCGCCTTCGAGCCAGTCATCGCCCTGGCGACCTTCGAGGTAGTCGTCGCCGGCAGCGCCGATCAAGGTGTCGTCGCCGTCCTCGCCAAGCAGGAAGTCGTTGCCGTCAGCGCCGTCAAACACATCGCGCTCGAATCCGCCGACGATGTAGTTGTCGGACGCGTTGCCCAACACGGTGATCAGTGCGCCATTCGAATTGCTGACGACACTGAGGCCTTCGAAGTTGACCGGAATGCTGAAGCTGAGATCGCCGTGGGCCTGCAATCCGATCCTGTCATATCCGCCGTCCGGAGCTTCAATGAGTACGACGTCATTGCCTTCGACTTGGTAGAAGTCATTGCCACTGCCGCCGTCGAGCGTGTCGCGGCCCGCAGCGTAGGGCCAAAGGTCATCAGAGGCATACAGCCGATCGTCGCCCGGGCCGCCCACCAATGAGTCGTTGCCCGCCGTGCCAGAAATCACTGCCATGTGTTCACTCCCTGACGACTGCCTCGGCAGGATGCCTGTCGCGTCGTTTTGATGTCAGCAAATTCTCGCTGCGCAGCGCGCCTTCGCGTGCTGGTGCAAACACCCGGCTGCTGCGCCACGGTTTGCAACGCTTGAAACAAACCGGGCATCCGGGCAGCGCCTGCGAAGCCTGCCTGAAGCATGGGTTGCCGACACTGCGGTGGCGCCCTCAGTCCCCACTCAACCATGTCCCTCTACCTGCTCAAACCCCGCTTCCAGGCCCTGCTGCGCCCGGGTGTGGCCTGGCTGCACCGCTTGGGGCTCACGGCCAATCAGGTGACGCTGGCGGCTTGCGCCGTCTCGGTGCTGCTGGGTGCCGCGTTGTTCGCCTTGCCGCTGCCGCGCGCGGCCTTTGCGTTGCTGCCGCTGTAGCAGTTGCTGCGCATGGCGCTAAATGCCGTGGACGGCATGCTGGCGCGTGAATTCGGCCAGGCTTCCAAGCTCGGCGCGCTGCTCAATGAGGTGACGGATGTGGTCGCCGACGCGATGCTCTACCTGCCCTTTGCGTTGATCGCGCCACTGCAGCCGCTGTGGCTGGGCGCGGTCATCGTGCTGGCGGGCTTGAGTGAATTTGCCGGCGTGCTGGCGCAGACCATCGGCGCCTCGCGCCGCTACGATGGCCCGATGGGCAAGAGCGACCGCGCCTTCGTCTTTGGCGCGTTGGGCTTGTGGGTGGCGACCACGCCCGAGCTGCCCGGCGCCGCACAGTGGCTGATGCCGGTGATGGCTGCGGCCATCGCCTGCACCGTGTTGCGGCGCTTGCGCCGGGCGCTGGCTGAATCGGCATGACGATCTGACAAGACACTCGACACCTAACCGCCGTATCGCCCCGACACCGAATCACCCAAACCGACCATCCCATGACACGCCTCTGCACCGAGCACCACTTCAGCACCCACGACGGCGAGTCGCTGTTCTATCGCCGCTGGCCGGCCACCGGCGCGGTGCGGCGCGGCGCCATCGTCATGTTCCACCGCGGCCACGAGCACTCGGGGCGCATGGCGCATCTGGCCGATGAGCTTGATCTGCCCGATTTCGACGTCTACGCCTGGGACGCGCGCGGTCATGGCCGCTCACCCGGGCCGCGCGGCTACAGCCCGAGCATTGGGCATTCGGTGCGCGATGTGCAGAGCTTCGTCGATCACATCACCGCCGCGCACGGCGTGGCGGTCGCCGACATGCATGTGATCGCGCAGAGCGTGGGCGCCGTGCTGGTCTCCACCTGGGCCCACGATTACGCCCCCAAGCTGCGCGGCATGACGCTCACTTCGCCGGCCTTCAAGGTCAAGTTGTACGTGCCGTTTGCGCGTCAGGGCCTGGCCTTGCTGCAGGCGCTGCGTGGCAACTTCTACGTCACCAGCTACGTGCAGGCCAAGTACCTGACGCACGACACTGAGCGCATCAAAAACTTCAACGCCGATCCGCTGGTGGCGCGGCCGATCTCGGTGAACATCCTGCTCGGCCTGTACGAGGCCGCCGAGCGCGTTGTGGCAGATGCGCAGGCCATTACCCTGCCCACGCAGCTGCTGATCTCGGGCGACGACTGGGTGGTGCACCACCAGCCGCAGCACGACTTCTTTGATCGCCTGGGCAGCAGTATCAAGCGCAAGCTGGAGCTGCCGGGCTTCCTGCACGACACCCTGGGCGAGCGTGATCGCGGCATTGCGCTGGCACAGATCCGCAGCTTTGTGCTCGAGCTGTTTGATCGCCCACCGGCGCCCGTCGATTTGAGCCAGGCCCATGTGGCCGGCGCCACCGCCGATGAGTCGCGCGCGCTGGCAAAGCCCCTGCCGTGGTGGACGCCACGCGGCGCCTACTGGGCCCTCACCCGCGCCTCGCTCAAACTCGGCGGCCTGCTGTCGGCTGGGATCGCGTTAGGCCACCGCACCGGCTTTGATTCGGGCAGCACGCTGGATTACGTTTACCGCAACCAGCCGCAGGGCGTGCCGCTGATCGGCGCGGCCATCGACAAGACCTATCTGCAATCCATCGGCTGGCGCGGCATCCGCCAGCGCAAGCTGCACGTCGAAGAGCTGCTGCGCCAAGCCATGGGCCGCCTCGCTGGCGCGGATCGGCCGGTGCGGGTGATGGACATTGCCGCTGGCCATGGGCGTTATGTGTTGGATGCGCTGCAGGGCGCGCCGGTGGCCGCAGAAGCCGTTCTGCTGCGCGACTACAGCGACATCAACGTGCGCGACGGCCGCGCATTGATCGCCGCCAAGGGCCTGCAGGATGTCGCCCGCTTCGAGCAGGCCGATGCCTTTGACCGCGACAGCCTGGGCGCGGTGTCGCCGCGGCCCAACCTGGGCGTGGTCTCGGGCCTGTATGAGCTGTTCCCTGATAACGAGGAAGTGGCGCGTTCTCTGGCCGGCCTGGGCGACGCCATCGCACCGGGCGGCTACCTCGTCTACACCGGCCAGCCCTGGCACCCGCAACTTGAGCTGATCGCCCGCGCGCTGACCAGCCACCGCCAGGGCCAGGCCTGGGTGATGCGCCGGCGCACGCAGGGCGAGATGGATCAGTTGGTCGAGGCCGCAGGCTTTCGAAAGATCGACCAGCGCGTGGATCAGTGGGGCATCTTCACTGTCTCGCTGGCGCAGCGGGTGGCGGCTTGAGGCCTGGCGCCATCGGATGAATGGCGGGCAAAGTGAGCGACTCTGCCTTGCAGTCAAACGACGCGTCCTCGATGGCCATGCAGGACACCGACAGCGCTGGCGGCAACGCAGCACAGGTGAATGCCGGCCGCTCGGCGCGGCTGGCCGACCGCCCGCCGCGCCCCTGGCGCCGCGGCCTGCTGTGGCTGGCCGGCCTGGCGCCGCTGTTTTACCTGAGCTACGGCGCCGCCAACTTCCTCGCGTTGCAGCGCGCGGCCACGCCCGGCGCGGTGCCGGCGATCAGTTTTGGCTGGGAGCAGCAGCTGCCGTTCTGGGCCTGGACCATCGTCCCCTACTGGACCATCAACGCCTTCTACGGCCTGTCGCTGCTGCTGGCGCGCAGCCGCCATGAGCTCGATCGCCACGGCGCGCGGCTGCTCACCGCGCAGGCGTTGGCCGTGGCCTGCTTCCTTATCTGGCCGCTGCGTTTTGGCTTTAGCCAACCGGCCGTTGAAGGCGGTCTGCCGGGCTTTTTGTTCGCCGGGCTGCGCAGTTTTGATGCGCCCTTCAACCAGGCACCCTCGCTGCACATCGCGCTGGCGGTGATCCTGTGGGATCTGTACCGCCGCCTCATCACCCCACCCTGGGCACGCTGGCTGATGCACGCTTGGGCGCTGGCGATTTGCGCCTCGGTGCTCACCACCTACCAGCACCATTTCATCGACATCCCGACCGGCGCTTTGTTGGGCCTGTTCTGCGTCTGGGCCTGGCCGCTGGAGCGCCGCGCCTCGATGGCCCAGGCCTGGCGTCTGACCCGCGACGCCAAGCGCGGCAAGCTGGCTGCGCTGTATGCGCTGGGTGCCTTGGCCACCGCGCTGTTCGCGCTGAGCCTGGGCGGCGCCGGGCTGTGGCTGCTGTGGGCCACGGCCGCGCTGGCGCTGGTGGCGCTGATCTACGCCGGCTTCGGTGCGCGCGGTTTTCAGACCGATGCGCAAGGGCAAATGGCCTGGGCCGGGCGCTGGCTGCTGGCGCCCTACCGGCTGGGCGCGTGGGTCAATGCACGGCTGTGGACCCGACATCTGGCGCCGTCGGGCGAGGTGCTGCCGGGCTTGTGGCTGGGGCATTTGCCGGGGCACAGTGGCCGCAGTGAAGCGGTGCAACCGGCGACGCACGACACCGCACAACGCGCTCGGTGCCACCGCACAAAGATCGTTAGCTTGTGCGCCGAGTTGCAAGCACCGCACGCGTCCTTGACGCGTTGTGTGCCGATGCTCGATCTGGCGCTGCCGACGCCCGCCGCGTTGCGCCGCGCCGCACAGGCTATCGAGATGCAGCGCCAACGCGGCGGCGATGTGCGGGTCTGCTGCGCCCTGGGCTTTTCGCGCAGCGCAGCGGCCACCGCGTGTTGGCTGCTGCGCAGTGGCCGTGCCGCCACGATAGACGAGGCGCTGGCGGTGCTGCGCCGCGCGCGGCCGCAGATCGTGCTGAGCGCGGCCTGGTTGCAAGTCATCGAGCAGGCGGCGCGGCCGGTGCTGCGATGAACCCCGGTCACACCGCCACGGCTGCCAACCCCAAGGTCGATGCCAAGACCGAAGTGCTCACCGTTGAACAACACGCTCTGTGCCTGATGCTGGCCGCCTGGTTGCACGCTGCGCGCCATGTGGCGACGCTGGGCCTGGTGGTCACCACCGTGGCGCTGCTGGGCCTGATCGCTGCTGCCAGCACGGGTCGCCTTTTCACCGCCTGCAGCCTGGCGCTGGCCGCCGTGGCCATGCTCGGCCTGGTCGAGCGCATGCTGGCGCTGCGGCTGGATTTCGATGCGCGGCTGTTCGATGCCCTGGCCGATGGCCGTCTGCCCACGCTCACCCTGCTGGATGCCGCGCTGACCGGTTTGCGTCTGCGTCCTGCCACGCCGTCGCGGGCCTTGCCCGACCGCATCAAAGGAACGCAGCGCTTGCTGCGCCTGCATTGGCTGCTGACCACGCTGCAACTGCTCGGTTTGGCAAGCGCACTGCTGCTCGCACCCTGATCGCCAATGGAGACTCGACCGTGACCGCTTCTGCCCTTGCCGCGAACTTTTCAATGGCCGCACCCGCACCCGCACCCGCACCCGCATCCGCATCCGCATCCGCACCGACATCGACATCGACATCGACATCGGCGTACGAAAACCTAACCGAACCTGCGAGCCCATCGGCACCGACGCCTGTGGCCGCGCCGACCCCCACCATGCCGCAGTCCGGCGCCGCCGCGCGCCTGGTCGGCCTGGCCGTCGTTGGCGTGGCGCGCTTGCTCACCGGCGTGCGTGCCTACTGGCATCGCGACACGCCGCAGACAGCGCCCACGTTGTACGTGGCCAACCACACCAGCCACGCCGATTTCGTGCTGCTCTGGTCTAGCCTGCCGCCGGCACTGCGCCGCGCCACGCGGCCGGTGGCGGCGGCCGATTACTGGCGGGCTTCGGCCTTTCGCCGCTTCATCGGCGAGCGCGTCTTTCGGGCGTTATTGATTCGCCGCGACAAGGCCGCGCTGGCCGATACCGACGCCTTTGATCCCGTGCAACGGATGGCCGCCGCGCTGCGCGCCGGGCAGTCGCTGATCCTGTTCCCCGAGGGCGTGCGCAACACCGGCGAGGCCGGCTTGCTGCCGTTCAAGAGCGGCCTTTTTCACCTCGCCCAGGCCTGCCCTGAAGTGCAGGTGGTGCCGGTGTGGATCGACAACCTCAACCGCGTGCTGCCCAAAGGCATGCTGGTGCCGCTGCCGCTGGCCTGCAGCGTGAGCTTCGGCACTACGCTGGCGCTGCAGCCCGGCGAGGACAAACGCGCCTACCTGGCCCGCGCCCAGGCCGCGCTGCTGGCGCTGCGGCCGGCGCAGGCCGCGCTGCTGGCCCCGCTCCTCCCATGACGCCTTCGACCCCGCTGCTGCAGGCCATCAACCCGGCCACGCTGATGCTGTTTGCCAGCGTCAGCGGCGTGTTGGTCTTTGCCTCACTCGTCGGCGCGCTGCTGAAGTGGCGTGTGGCCCAGGGCGCGCCGCACGGCGTGATCGACAACTTGAACCAGCGCATCAAGGCCTGGTGGTGGATGGTGGCCATCCTCGGCATGGCCTTCGTGCTGGGCAAGGGCGCGGTGGTGATGCTGTTCGCGCTGATGTCGTTTTATTCGCTGCGCGAATTCGTCTCGCTGCTGCACACCCGGCGCGGCGATCACCACGCCATCTCGGTGGCATTTTTCATCGTGCTGCCGCTGCAGTACTGGCTGGTGTGGGATGAGTGGTACGGCCTGTACGCCATCCTGATCCCCTTCTACGCCTTCTTGGTGTTGCCCATCCTGTCCGCACTCAGCGGCGACACCCAGCGCTTTCTGGAGCGCACGGCCAAAGTGCAGTGGGGGTTGATGATCTGCGTCTTCTGCGTCAGCCATGTACCGGCTCTGCTAACACTGGATGTCCCCGGCTATCCGGGCCGCAACCTGATGTTGATTGCCTTTTTGGTGATCGTGGTGCAGGGCAGCGATGTGCTGCAGTACGTTTGGGGCAAGCTGCTCGGTAAGCGCCTGGTGGCGCCCGAGCTGTCGCCCTCCAAAACCTGGGAAGGCCTGATCGGCGGCGTGCTCAGCGCCACCGCGCTGGGCGCCGCGCTGCACGCGATCACGCCCTTCAACCCCTGGCAGGCGGCGGCGCTGACCTTCGTCATTTGCGTGATGGGTTTTCTGGGCGGGCTGGTGATGTCGGCCATCAAGCGCGACCGTGGCGTCAAGGATTGGGGCGACATGATCGAAGGCCACGGCGGCATGCTTGACAGGCTGGATTCGGTGGTCTTCGCCGCGCCGGTGTTCTTTCATGCGGTGCGGTACTGGTGGACGCCGTAGCGGGCTGCGCCTGACAAGCTGCGGGGCGGCCACACCCGCCCGTACACCCGCCCGTACACTCGCCGCCGTGATCAAGCCCGCCACCGCATGAGGACCGCCAAGCGCTCGACACCGGGCTCGCGCGCCGGCGCGACCAGCGGCCCGGCCGGCGTCACCATCGAGGCGGTGGCGCAGGCGGCGGGTGTCTCGCTGAGCACGGTGTCGCGCATCTTGAACGGCTCGGCAGCGGTCAGCCCGGCCAAGGCCGAAGCGGTGGCCGCGGCCATCGCCGCACTCGGCTTTGTGCCCAACCCGGTGGCACGCGGCCTGGCCGGCGGCCGCACGCTGAGCATCGGCGTTATCACCCAAGCGCTGGACAGCCCGTTCTACGGTGTGGCCATGCGCGGCATCGAGGATGCGCTGGGTCCAGCCGGCTACAGCCCGCTGTTTCTCAGCGGCCACTGGAACGCCAAGGCCGAGGCCCGCTGCATCGATGTGCTGCGCTCGCGCCGCGTTGATGGCCTGATCGTGCTGCATGGCCGCTTGACCGATGCTGCATTGAAGGCCTGCGCCAAGCACCTGCCGGTGGTGGTGACGGGGCGCGACCTGCGCGCGCCGGGCCTGTTTTCGCTGAATTTTGATAACTTCGAAGGTGCGCGACTGGCGACCCGCCATTTGATCGAGCTGGGCCACCGGCGCATCGCCTTCATCGCCGGTGATCCGGCCCACCCCGATGCCAATGAGCGCCAGCGTGGCTACCAGGCCGAGCTGGTGGCGGCCGGTATCGCCTTCGATCCGGCGCTGGTGGTGGTGGGTGAATTTCACGAGCAAAGCGGCCTGCTGGCGGTGGAGCGCCTGTTCGAGACGCGGCAGCGCTTCACCGCGATCTTTGCCGCCAACGATCAGATGGCGGTGGGCGCGGCGCTGGCCTTGCACCGCCGCGCGATCCGCATCCCCGACGATGTCTCGATGGTCGGCTTTGATGACCTGTTGACCAGCGTTTATGCCAGCCCGCCGCTGAGCACTGTGCACCAGCCGGCCTATGAGCAGGGCCGCCTGGCCGCCACCGCCCTGCTGCAATTGCTGGCAGGCGCTGTGCCCAGTGCCGATGTGCCCGCGCCGCGCCTGGTGGCGCGCGATTCGAGCCGGCGCGTTCACGGCTGAGGCTGGCGCGGCGGTCGCGTTTGGGGCCACTGCGCGATTTCCCTTGATTGACAGCCCGTGGTGGCGTCCCTATAGTTTGAAAGCGCTTTCACGGCGATTCGATTTTGTGTCGGATCCTTGGTCAGCGAAGGGCAACGGCGCGCTGCGCCCGACGGCTTCACTCAAATCGGTCCCCACCCATCGGACCGACACCCATCGGTCCCATCTGGCGATGACTTCACAGCACGGCTTGCGCGCGGCGATCACACCGAACCGGCTTGTACGGCGCGGTGTGCTGGCCTGCCTTTTTGCGCTGCCCGTCCTGCCCACCCAAGCCCAGACCACACTCACCGTGGCCGCCTTCCCCGCGGTCGATGCCATCGTCAAGGCCGCCATCCCGGCCTGGAAGAAGCGGCACCCCCATGTCGACATCCAGGTGATCAGCCGGCAGTTCAACGATCACCACACGGCCATGACCACGGCGCTGTCCACGCGCTCGCACCTGCCCGATGTGATGGCGCTCGAAGTCGACTACGTCGGCCGCTTTGCGCAAGGCGGCGGGCTCGAAGACCTGGCCAAGCCGCCGTATGACATCGGCCGCCATGCCGCAAAGTACGTGCCCTATGCGCTGCGCCAGGCCAGCCGCGCCGATGGCGCCATCCTGGCCGCACCCACCGACATCGGCCCCGGCACACTGCTGGTGCGCGCCGACATCCTGGCCAAGGCGGGGGTCAGCGAAGCCGAGATGACGCAGTCCTGGGCCAGCTATTTGGCGGCCGGCGTGAAGATCAAGCGTGCCACCGGCGCTTACCTGTTAGCCCATGCGCGCGACATCAAGGACATCGCCATTCGCACTGGCATTGAACCCGGCCACGGCCTGTACTTCGATCAGGATTCGCGCGTGCTGGTCACCAGCCCGCGCTTTGTGCACGCCTTTGAGCTGGCGCGCCAGGTGCGCCAGAGCAAGCTCGACGCCCGCGTCTCGGCCTGGAGCAACGATTGGAGCGAGGGCTTCAAGCGCGGCACCCTGGCCACGCAGCTCACCGGCGCCTGGTTGGCCGGCCACTTGAACAACTGGTTGGCCCCGGCCACCACCGGCCAATGGCGCGCGCTGCCCTTGCCCGGCGGCGCCTATGCGGCCTATGGCGGCAGCTTCTTGGCCATCCCGCGCGGCGCGGCGCCGGCCCACAAGGCGCTGGCCTGGGAGCTGATCGAGCTGCTCACGCTCAACCGCGAGATGCAGCTCGCCGCTTTCAAATCGCAGGATGCCTTCCCGGCGCTGCTGGCGAGCCACGATGACGCGTTCTTCGAGCAGCCGATTGCCTTTCTCGGCGGCCAGCCCGCGCGCCTGCAATGGCGCGAGGCCACGCGCCACATCACGGCGGTGGCGGTGCACAAGCAAGACGCGTTCGCCGAAGAGGTGATCGACACCGAGCTCGACAAGGTGCTCGATCACGGCAAGGACATCCGTGCCGCGTTGGGCGATGCGGCGCGCTTGTTGGAGAAGCGCGCGCGGCGTTAGGCAGCGCCGTAAACCCAGAAGCCTAACAACTGAAATGAAGCTGCCCCGCCTCTCACCCGCCTGGACGCCCTACGTGCTGATCAGCCCGTTCGTGGTGCTGTTCGCGGTGTTTGGCCTGTTCCCGCTGCTGTTCTCGCTGTACCTGGCCTTCCAGAGCTGGGAGCCGACCAGCGGCCTGGAAGCCATGCGCTTTGTCGGGCTGGACAACTTCGCTTTCTCGCTGCAGGACGAGTGGTTCTGGAAGTCGCTGGGCAACACGCTGTGGCTGGCCGTGGCCAGCGGCGTGCCGCAGCATTTGGTGGCGATCCCGCTGGCGGTGTTCATCCACAAGCGCTTCAAGCGCCTGCGCAACGCCGCCATCGGGGCTTACTTTCTGCCTTACATCACCAGCACGGTGGCCATCGCCATCATGTTCAGCGCGCTGTTTTCCACCGATTTCGGCGTCATCAACAGCGCCTTGCGCGGCCTGCTCGGTCTGCCGCCGATTGATTGGCTGGGCACGCCCGAGAACATCAAGCCGGCGATTGCGTTGATCGTGTTCTGGCGCTATGTCGGCTTCAACGTGGTGCTGTACCTGGCCGCGCTGCAGACCATCCCCAAGGATTTGTACGAGGCCGCCACTCTGGACGGCGCCAGCGCGCTGCGGCAGTTCATGCACATCACCTTGCCCAGTCTGAAGCCGATGATTTATTTCGGCGTCACGCTCAGCGTCATCGGCGGCTTGCAGTTGTTCGAAGAGCCCTTCATCCTGACCGGTGGCCGCGGTGGCTCGGATCAGGCCGGCATGACCACCGCCATCTACCTGTACCGCATGGCCTTTGACTTCAATGATTTCGGCGCCGCCAGTGCGATGTCGTGGCTGCTGTTCGTGCTGGTGGTGGCGCTCACCTGGCTGACCAACCGCGCCTTCAAGCCAAAGTCATGAACCACAACAAGCTCGCACCCTGGTCTGCCTACCTCATGATCGGCGTAGGCGCGCTGATCATGCTGGCGCCGTTTTATTTCATGTTCGTCTTCGCCACGCAATCGCGCACCGAGATCTTCAGCCTGCCGCCGCCGATGTGGTTTGGCGATGACTTTTTGGCCAACTTCAAGATCCTCACCGAGCGCCTGCCGTTCTGGCGCAACCTGGGCTGGAGCCTGTATGTGGCGCTGACCAACACCGCACTCACTTTGCTGTTTTGCAGCATGGGCGGCTACGCTTTTGCGTGCTTTGAGTTCCGCTTCAAAAGCGCGTTGTTTGCCTTCGTCATGGCCACGCTGCTGTTGCCGAGCTTCATGAACATGATCCCGACCTTCATGGTGATGGACGCCCTGGGCTGGATCGACCAGCCGCGCGCGCTCTACCTGCCCGGCGCGGCCAGCGCCTTCGGCATCTTTTTGATGCGCCAGTTCGTGTTGAGCTCGGTGCCCAAGGACCTGATCGAGGCCGCGCGCATGGATGGCTGTGGCGAGCTTGGCATCTACGCGCGCATCGTGCTGCCGCTGCTCAAGCCGGCGCTGGGCACGCTGGGGCTGATCACCTTCATCGCCAGCTGGAACAACTTCATCGGCCCGCTGATCGTCATGCGCAGCCCCG
>JAYSSS010000062.1:0-10826 GCA_043720415.1 Ideonella sp. | reverse complement strand
AGCACCGTTTTCATCAGCCCTGCGCCGATGCCCCGACTCTGCTGCTCAGGCAGCAAAAACAACTGGTCGACATCGACATGGGTCGGGTGCTCGTCAATTCGCATCAGTCCTGCGCTTTGGCCGTTGACCAGGACGATGCGCGACCGGCTGAGTTGAATGTCTTCATCGATCTGCCGCCGAGCCATCGCCGCCCGGCCTAAGCCGCATACACCAGCTCAACGCGGTGGCTGGCGCGGTCCACCGGCGTCACCGTCAGCACCAGGCTGGGCCATTGCCGGGCCAGCGCGGCGCGGAACTGCTGCACATGCGGCTGCAACTGCGGCGCCGCCACGCGCTGGCGCGAGATCAACACCGCCACGCGGCCGGCGCGGCCCTGGCCCAGTGCCAGCTGCGTGAGGGCAATGAACTCCTGCATGTCGTGCAGGGCCGTGGGCCAGGGCGAATGGAAGTCTTGCGCGTGCACCTTGTCTGCGTTTTCGCTGGGTGTCGGCCGTCGGCATCATCCGCGGGTTAGGCGCAGGTCAGCCACAAGTTAGGCGCCCGCCGCCGGGCCACTTTCCAGGTAGTCGCAGGCCATGTGGGCCAGGGTGCGCACGCCCACAACCAGCGCTGAATCATCGGCAAAAAATCGCGGCGAATGGTTGGGCGCGGCCTTGCGCGGGTCCTGGCCCGCGGGTGTCACACCGAGGAAGACAAACACCCCGGGCGAGACGCGCTGGAAGTAGGCGAAATCCTCCGAGGCCGAAATCTTCGGCACCAGCATGGCGCCGGGGCCGCCGCCGCCCACGCCATCGCTGCCGGCCACGCGCTGCAGGGTGGCGCGCATGGCCTCGGTCAGCGCAGGGTCGTTGACGGTGACCGGGTAGCCGCGCTCAATGCACACCGTGCAGCCGGCGCGCGAGCCGCGGGCGATGGCCTCGCCCAGGTACTTGACGCGCTCGTGGATGTCCTCGCGCATTTCCTCGTCGTAGGTGCGGATGGTGCCGATCATCTCCACCTTGTCCGGGATGATGTTGGAGCGCACGCCGCCGTGGATGGCGCCTATGGTCACCACTGCCGGCTCGCGGGTGATATCGACCTGGCGGCTGACGATGGTTTGCAGGCCCAGCACCACCTGCGCCGAGACAACGATGGGGTCCACCCCCAGCCAGGGCATGGCGCCGTGGGTCTGGCGGCCATCGATGGTGATCTTGACGGTGTCGCCACTGGCCAGGATGGGGCCGGGCCGATAACCCACCACGCCCGCGGGCAGGCCGGAGGTGACATGCAGGCCGAACACCACGTCGGGCCGCGGCTTCTCCATCACGCCCTCGGCCACCATCATCTTGGCGCCGCCGTCCTCACCCTCGGGCGGCATCTCCTCGGCAGGCTGGAAGATGAATTTCACCGTGCCACGCAACTGCGCGCGCAGACCGGTGAGCACGCTGGCCACGCCCATCAGGATGGCCACATGGCAGTCGTGGCCGCAGGCGTGCATCACGCCCACCTGCTCGCCGTTCCAGGGCGCCGTGGCCTTGGAGGCAAAAGGCAGATCGACCTCTTCCTTCACCGGCAGCGCATCCATGTCGGCGCGCAGGGCCACCACCGGGCCCGGCAGGGCGCCCTTGAGCAGGCCAACGACGCCGGTGTGGGCCACACCGGTTTGCACCTCGTCCAGGCCCAGCGTGCGCAGGTGCGCAGCGACGAGCGCGGCGGTGCGAAATTCGCGGTTGCCCAGCTCGGGGTGCTGGTGGATGTCGCGCCGCCAGGCCACGACCTGGTCCTGGGCGGCCAGGGCCGCGGCGTCGATCTGCTTGATCAGGGAGTTAGGCTGGATGTGAAGTGCGGTCATGGTGGCGGCAGGCTTTCAAATCACAGCGACCAGGTGGCCTGCAGCGATGGCCGCTGGCCGAACTCCGCCCACCACGTTGCCAGCTTGGGGTGGCTGCTGCGCCACTGCAGATCTGCAAAGCGGAAATCCAGATAGCCCAGCGCCACATACTGGCTCAAGGTGCCGATGTCGGCGCGTGTGCCATAGCCCGGGCAGGCCGCTTCCATCGCCGCCATGCCGGTGCGCAGCTTGTCGATCTGGCCGGCCGACCAATCGGCCCAGCGCAGGGCCTCGGGGCGCAGTGCCACTTCATAGCGCGCCAACAGCGCGGCATCGAGAACGCCATCGGCCAGCGCCTGCTCGGTCAAGGCCTGCCAGCGCGCGGCGCCTGCGGCGGGGAAGATGCCGCCGCCGCCCAGGCCATCGAGGTACTCGCAGATCACGCGGCTGTCGTACAGCGCCACGCCGTCGTCGGTGATCAGGGTGGGGATCTTGCCCAGCGGGTTGCGGGCGACGATGCTGGCGTCGCGGTTCACGGGGTGCGCCGCAGCGGGCAGCAACTCGATACGATCGGCCAATCCCAGTTCATGGGCCACGACCAGGCATTTGCGCACGTAGGGCGAGGTCGGCGAGAAAAACAGCTTCATTGCAGTCTCCAGAGTCTTAGAAAAGGATGGCCATCGATGGTTGCCAAACTCTACGCCATGACCTGCGGCCACTTGGGCGCGGGCATGAAGGACATGATCGAAGGCGGCGAGGGCCGCGCCCACCTGCCTGTGCCGGCCTTCTTGATCGAGCACCCCAAGGGCCGTGTGTTGTTTGACACCGGCATGCACCCGCAGTGCCGGGTGGACCCGGCCGCGCGCCTGGGTGAGGGCACTGCGCGCCGTTTTGCCTTCGACCAATTTGGCGCCGCCGACGATGTGAAATCGCGCCTGCAGGCCATTGACCGCGACCCGGCCAAGATCGACATCGTCGTCAATTCGCACCTGCACTTCGATCACGCCGGTGGCAATGAGTTGATTCCCAACGCCACCCTCATCGTGCAAAAGCGCGAGTGGCAGGCGGCGCACAACGCCGAGCTGGCAGCGGCCACCGGCCTGCGCCCCGGCGAGGTCGAGCTCGGCCACACGGTGCAGCAGGTGGACGGCGAACACGATGTCTTTGGCGACGGCAGCGTGGTCTGCATCCCCACCTTTGGCCACACGCCGGGGCACCAATCGCTGAAGGTGCGCACGGCCCACGGTGAGGCCGTGCTCACGGGCGATGCCTGTTATTTTTGCGAGACGCTGCGGGCGCGGCGCCTGCCGCGTTTTGTGCACGACCGCGAGCAAATGCTGGCCTCGCTGGACCGGCTGGAGGCGCTGCAATCCCAAGGCGCGCGCCTCTTCTTCGGCCACGACCCTGCGGCCTGGGCCGATGTGCCGCAGGCGCCCTTGCAGGCGCTGTAGCGCAGGCGCCCTTGCAGTCGCTGTAGCGCCACGCCGACCTCGCCCCCCGGCCGCCCATCACCCACCCGAGCCCGCCATGACCACCTCCCCCCAATGCATCGCCGATGTTGAAGTTTTCATCGAGGGCGAGGGCCCCGAGGCCATCGTCATGGTGCATGGCTGGCCGGACAGCCACCGCCTGTGGGACGACACCGTGGCGCGCCTGAAATCGCAGCACCGCTGCATCCGCTTCACCCTGCCGGGCTTTGATGTGGCGCGGCCCAGCCGTGCGCATTCGCTCGACGAGGTGGTGGCCACCTTGAAGGCGGTGATCGAGCTCAGTTGCCCGGGCGAGCAGGTGACCCTGCTGCTGCACGATTGGGGTTGCCTGTTCGGCTACCAGTTCGCCATGCAACACCCGCAGTTGGTGAAACGCATCGTCGGCGTGGACATTGGCGATGCTGGCTCAGCCGCCCATGTGCGCAGCCTCGGCGCCAAGGCCAAGGCCATGGTCTTCGGCTACCAATCCTTCTTGGCCCTGGCCTGGTTCATCGGCGGTGGCCTGGGTGACCGCATGGCGCGCTGGATGGCGCGCCTGCTGCGCGCGCCGGCGCCCGCGGATCAAATCAACGCGGCCATGGGCTACCCCTACTTCATCCGCTGGACGGGGGCCTATGGCGGCTACGGCAGTGCGGTGCCGATCAAGGCGCAGTGGCCCATGCTGTTCATCTACGGCCAGCGCAAGCCCTTCCAGTTCCATTCCGCCGCGTTCGTGGCCGCGCTCAACGCCACCCCGGGCAGCGCGGCGGTGGGGATGAAGACGGGGCACTGGGTGATGAAGAACAAGCCGGTGGAATTCAATGAGGCGGTGGCGGCGTGGTTGGCGCCAGGGCTTCAAGTGGGGCAAGGGCCTCAACACTGACCGTACAAGGTACGGCAACATTTGACATCGACACCCATCATGCAGACTGCCACTGATCGCCTGGAAATGCGCCTTCCGCCTGCCGACAAAGGGCTGCTCACCCGCGCCGCTGAAGTCGAGGGGGTGAAGCTTGGCCAATTCGTACTCGGCCCAGCGCTGGCCCGTGCGCGCAAGATCATTGCCAGCCTGGACAAGGCCGTGCACGACCGCGCGGCCTGCCAATGCGGTGAGCCCGCGCTCGATGACTTCTTTTTGACAAAGGCCGCGCAGCATCAGGCGCGCCGTATGTCGCGCACCTTTGTGTTGACCGACAGCGCCCACCCTCGGCACGTCATTGGCTTCTACAGCCTCTGCAACAGCCAGGTGGCCCGCGAGCAGCTCGGCGCCGCTGAAGCCAAGCCCCTGCCCCGCCATCCCATTCCTGTGGTCATGCTGGCCCGACTGGCCCGACTGGCCCGGCTTGCCCGGCTGGCCGTCAGCCAGGTCGAGCAAGGCAAGCGCGACGACCAAGGCTTTGGCTTTGCGGCGCTTGCGGGGGCAGCGCAGAGGCTTTATTTGCCGCTGGAGACGGCGCTGAAGTCGGTGCAAGCGGCACAGCGCTGAACGGCTTGAAACCCTGCCGCGGCAAGGCCAGTGGCCGCTCGCAGCAAGATCTACTCAAACTTCACATTGTTCTCACGCACCGTGTTCACAAAGCCGTCGTACTGGCGCTTGAAAAACGCCGTGAAATCGGCCGCGCTCATGCCGTAGCTGGAGAAGCCCTGGCCAACCAGCTGATCACGAACATCGGGCCGGGCAAGCGCGTTGCGCAACTCGGTGCTGAGCTTGTCCACCACCTCGGGCGCCATGCCGGCGGGCCCGAAGAAGCCAGCCCAGGGCGTGATGGTGAGCTTGCCGATGCCCAGCTCGGCGGCGGTGGGCACCTCGGGCAGCAGCGGGCTGCGCTGCGGTAATAAGGTCAAAAGAGGGCGAATCTTGCCGTCCTTGGCGAAGCCCGGTGTCAGCGTGCCGGTGGAGAACATCATGTGGATGCTGCCGCCCACCAGATCGGTCATGGCCTGCACATCGCCCTTGTAGCGGGCGTTTACCACCTTGGCACCGCGCGTGCCCAGCAACTGCAGCATGGCCAGCTCGGCGGCGCTGTTGGATGAGCCCGAGTTGTACTTGCCGGGGTTGGCGGCGACGTGATCCAGGAACTCGTTCAGGCTGCGCGAGGGCAGCGCCGGCGAGACGGCCAGGAACATCGAAAACTCACCCGCGGTGCTCAGCGGCGTGAAGGCCTTGAAGGGGTCATACGGCGGGTTGGGCCGCAGCGCCGGCACGGCCACGGTGGCGGTGTTGGTGCCCATCATCAGGGTGTAGCCATCGGGCGTGGCGCGGATCAACTCTTGCGAGGCCAGGATGCCATCGGCGCCGGGCTTGTTCTCGACATTGACGAGTTGACCGAGCTGCGCCGACAAGCCCTTGGCGACGATGCGCGCCATCACATCGGCCGCGCCGCCGGGGGCAAACCCAACAATCATTCGCAGCGGCTTGGTCGGGAAGGCCTGCGACCAGGCTTGGGGCGCGGCCAGCGTGGCGGCACCGGCGGCCAACGCGTGCAAAGCGCGGCGGCGGGGCATGGACATGTGCATGGGCAATGGCATGTTCTGCATGGTTGTTACTCCTGGGCTTCGGTTCGGACGAGTACGGCACCCTTTGACAGCGGGCCGACGTTGTGGCGGTAGATCTGCAACCAGCCGCGATCAAACTGCGGCGCGGGCGGCTTCCAGGCAGCGCGGCGGCGCTGCATCTCGATCTCATCCACATGCAGATCGCAGCGCCGCGTGTCCAGATCGATGGTGATGCGGTCGCCGTTTTGCACCAGCGCCAGCGGCCCGCCCAGCGCCGCCTCGGGCGAGACCTCGGCCACCACCAGGCCCTTGCACACCAGGCCGGACAAATGGCCATCGGTGAGCATGGCCACCTCATCACCCAGGCCGGCGCCATCGAGCGTGAAGACCACGCGCGAGGCGCCGCCGCCCATGGCTGGCCCGCCCTTGGCGCCGGCGCCACGCATCACCAGCACGCTGCCGGGCTTGACCTCACCCGCCTTGATCGCCGCCATGGCCGCATCGCTGGTGTCGAAGCACTGGGCCGGGCCCTCGAAGCGGCGCGTCTTGCGCGGCGCAATGCCGGCCTTGACGATGCCGGTCTCGGGGCACAGGCTGCCGCGCAGCACGACGATGGCGCCGCGCGTGGCCACGGGGTGGCTCAGGGGGCGGATGGTGTCGGCATTGGCCACGGCATAACTGTCAAGCTCGGTGGCCAGGGTGCGGCCGCTGACGCTTATCGCTTGGGTATCCAGCAGCGGGCGCAGTTGCTTCAACACCGCGCGCGCGCCGCCGGCGGCCTCGAAGGCTTCTATCGATTGCTCGCCCAACGGGCGGATGCCGGAGAGCACGGGGGTCTCGACGGAGTAGCGCTCAAACAGCGCGTACACATCGACGATGGCTACGGCTTCGTCGGCGACACCGGAGGGTGCGGCGAGTGCGGTGGATGCGATCTGTGCGGCCTGCGTTGCCGATGCCACCGATGCCGCCCGCGCCGCCGCCGCCGTCTCAACCATCACCGCCCCCGCCATCTCACTGGCCACCGCCTGCAAATGCTTGATGCAGTTCACCGATCCGCCCACCGCCAGCACCGCGCGCACGGCATTGCCAAAGGCGCCCGCGCTCAAGATGTCGCGCGGCTTCAGGTCGTCCCACACCATCTGCACGATGCGGGCACCGGCGGCGCGCACGTCGGCCATCATTTTCTCGCTCATCGCCGCCACCGGCGCGCTGCCCGGCAAGGCCATGCCAAGCGCCTCGCAGACGATGTGCATCGAGTTGGCCGTGCCCATGCCCGAGCACACGCCGGGCGAGCGCACCGCCTCGCGGCTCATGCCCACCAGGGTCTCGACATCCATGGCGCCCGTGACCACGTGCATGGCACCGACGAAGACCTCTTCGATGTCGCAGTGGTGGCCCTTGTACGCTCCGCTTTGCTGATAGCCACAGGGCACCAGGATGCTCGGGATGTTCAGCCGCGCCGCGGCCATCAGTTGGCCCGGCACGGTCTTGTCGCAGCTCGTCAGGCAGACCATGCCGTCGAGCTGCGCGCCTTCGACCGCCACCTCGATGTCGTTGGTCACCAGATCGCGCGCGCCCAGCATGTAGGCGCCGCGCGCACCGGCGCCGGTGATGAAGTCACTGGGCGCGGCGGTGCGGATCTCGAAGGGCACACCGCCGGCCGCGCGGATGGCCTCTTTCACCACCTTGGCCACGTCATCCAGGTGGCTGTAGCAACTGGCCAGCTCGCTGCTCGAATTGACCACCGCGATCTTGGGTTTTTCGCAGTCTTCTTCGCGCAGACCCAAGGCCTGCCACTGCGCATTGCGCACCGACCAGAGGTAGCTGCCACGGGGGAAGTTGCTGCGCAAGGGGCGCTTGGCTTGCATTCAAATGTCCAGTGTAAATAGAGGTTAGGTCGGTCGGGTCGGTCAAATTTCGCTGGCAGGTCAAACCCTGCTGCTGCGGCCAGTCAACCCAACCGCGTGATGGTCACCACGCCCGCATCCGCATCCACCCGCACCCAATCGCCGGTGCGAATGACGCTGAGCGGATCGATGTCGAAATCCGTCATCGCCGGCGCGTGGCTGACCACTGTGCCCAGGGCCACCTTGGTGCACATGCGGTTGAACAGCCAGGCCGCCGGCGCGGTGCCCATGGCGCGCGCCACATGGAACTGCGCCGACCAGCCCGATGAGCCCTTGGCGCCGGGGAAGACCAGCACCTTGCCGGCAAAGCTTTGGCCGCGCAGCTCGTGGCGTGTCTCGACAACTGTGCCGGTGCGCGGATCGACGCCGCCCCAGCCGGAGATACGGTCGCGTGTGACCAGCGCCTGCGCCTCGGCCACGCCGCCCACTACCTTGCGGCCGCGAATCGTGATCACCTGTGATTCGCTCATGCGCCCCTCCACACACCCGTGCACGCCGCATCAATGCACTGCGCCGTCGTGCCGTACCAGGCCTGCACACCCAGAATCGCCGGCAGGTAGTGCGCCTGCTTGACCGAATCCAGCGCGACCACCTTGGTGCCCTTGGGCGTGGCCCGGCTCATGGCCGAGCAGCTGTCGGTCATGATCTTGCCGCCGGCGGCTTCGATGATGGCGGTGTAGCCATTGCGGTCGGCCAGCGCCTTGATCGCCCAGGGCGTGAAAATCCATAACGCACTATTGACGTGCACTTTGCGGCCCTCGATCAACTGCGCCGCCTCCCAAATCTGCTCAATCGTGTAGTGCGGGCAGCCCAGCATCACGTAATCCACGGCGCGGTCCAGACCGGTGGCGTTGATGCGCTCAAAGGTCTCGCGGCGCTCGCGGGCGCCGTAGCGCCTAAGCTCATCCAGCCGACGGCCGCCGCTGGCCTGATCCAGCGTGTTCGCCTCGGGCGTCACGCCGACGATGTGGTAGAGCTCAACTCCGCCGGAAGACGATGCCGCCGCACCGAAATGCTTCAGCCGCGGCAGGTTGGGCACGGCGGTCGTGCCGCTGATCACCGGCACGCGGTCCTGCACCCACTCGCCCATCCAGTAGCCGAGCAGGCCCCAGTCCTCCACCGTCTCGACAGGCGTGTCAAGCTGCACGCCCAGCGTGGCCAGGCGCGGGCCATCGAGGTGGTAGCCCCAGTTGGGGATGCGACAGGTCAGCATCGCCGCACTGGTGCTCTCGCGCCCCTCGGTGTTGGTGCGCGCGCCCAGCACCGAATTGCAGTAGATGACGGCCGACGATTCCATCCACGCGCAGTGCTCGCCGCGCGTGGGTACATTGCCCACCTGGTAGGGCGTGCAGGTGTTCATCATCTGCACACCCATGCGGGCAGTCAGCGCCTCGCTCTTGCGATAAAACTGCACCATCTGCTCGGTGACACCCATCTCCTTCGGGTGGTGCGGATCGAAGCCGAGCTGCAGGTGCGAGCTGAAGGCGCGCACTTTGGGTGGTGTGACGATCTCGGCGCTGTCCAGGTTGAATTCGCTGAAGACGGCGGCCAGGCCGGCGTCGTCGTGGTCTGCAGATGTGTTTGTCGGGTGATCGGCGTCGGCTTGATGGACCGGTGGGGTGCCGTTGGCCAGGGCTTTCGATTCGCCCATCTTGGCCAACGCAAAGTCGCGCATGAAGGGCGTCGTGGCGGTGACGGTGCCGCAGACGTTGCGCGTCTCAACCAGGCTCTCGGCACCCAAGGCCTCGCCATAGCGGATCAGCAAATCCATCGCACGGGCAATGGCCGCGCCCTGCGCGCCATCGCGCATGGACTTTTCCTCGTCGCTCAGTCGCAGTGTCATGTTGCGTTGATCCTAGGTGGCACCGACTCGGTGCCGCGAGAGCGCCGAGTATCTGGGGAATTCGCAACATGTCAGCTCGCCTGCTCGTTAGCCGTCACGGCGAGGCGCTTGAGAATAAAGACCTGACCCCACTCGATGTGTGACCCCACGCGATGTTGGGGGCAGATGACGCTCAGAAAGGCACCGTTGCGCAAGGCCATGACCGAAGGCAGTTGCCGATGGGTCTGGCAGCGGCACACTGGACGTGGCCACACTTCCCGGCCGGGTGCCGGTCTGCGTGGTGATGCGGCCGATGGCATCGAAGCCATAGCCGCAAGCTACTGCGCCAAGCAGCGGCGACTCGCTTTCGCTGAACTGCGTTGGCGCCAGCGATCTGTCATTTGCGCTATCGGCGCTGCGAACGTCACGTGTTGCCGCGAAGAGTGGCCGCGAAGAGTGGGGATCGGCGGAGTCGGCAGGCAGCCAATAGTAATGACCTGCCCCCCGTTCCCCAGCAGATCGAGGTCGTGGCGCAGCTAGCCAAGGCCAAGCGGCAGTTCGTCGCGCAGATAATCGAGCCCGTGATCGCTCGGGCTGCGCGCTGGCCAGCGCGCGACTACAGCGGCAAGCATGAGTCACCCGAAGGAGTCGATGCCATGAACGCCCCCGATAAAGTTTTGTTCGACAAAATCCGGCAGCTTCCGCCGCAGCGCATGGCCGAGGTCGAAGACTTCGTCGATTTCCTGCGCGAGCGCGATGCCGAGCAGCGCCTCACGCACGCTGCCTCCAAGGCCAGCGAAGCCAGCTTTGCCAAGGTCTGGGACAACGACGAGGACGCGGCTTACGACCGGATGTGACCCGATGGCCGACTCGTCAGGGTTCAGCTTCGGCGACGTGGTGCTCGTGCCGTTTCGGTTCACCGATCAGTCGGGTACCAAAAAGCGCCCGGCCGTCGTCGTCTCAAGCCACCGCTACAACACAAGCCGGCGCGACATCGTGATCATGGCGATTACCAGCCAGTTGCGCGCGCCGCTGAACTTCGGCGAGGCGATGGTCGCCGACTGGCATGGCGCCGGGCTCGTCAAGGTATCGATGCTCAAGCCCGTGTTCACCACCGTCGAGCAAGGGCTCGTATTGCGCATCATGGGCCACCTCTCGGTGGCCGACATCAAGATGCTGCGCAAGGTCGTCACCGACGTGATGGGGTAGTCGGGGCGCAAGGGGCTTAGGCGCCGTCAAGAAATTACTTTTACAAGTTGTCGCGGAGCTTGTGCTGCTGCTTCGTGGTCCGACGAGCGCCAGCAGGGGCGATCACGTAGTTC
>JAYSSS010000061.1:0-37122 GCA_043720415.1 Ideonella sp. | reverse complement strand
AGCCAGTCGAGTGCCATCACCCAGTACCGCCTTGGTTCGTGCCATCACTGCCTCCTCGGTCGAGAAGGTGAAATTATAACGCGGCAGACATTAAACTATGAGTATTGAGACCTGACCCCATCCTATACGTGCTGTGACCCCATGCTGAGAATTGCCTCAGGGCACCCAATGCCAGTAGCGCCGGCGCTGGTCTCGGGTGCAGAGCGCTTGCCCGTCGCGCCACTGCCAGGCGCCGCATTGATCGCTGCGCTCGACACGGATGCCGTGTTCTTCATAACGCCGCAACACATCGGGCGCTGGGTGGCCGAAGCGGCTGCGGTGGCCGGCTTGCACCAAGGCGGTGTGCGGCTTGACGGCTTGCAGGAAGGCGGTGGTCGATGAGCTTCGGCTGCCGTGGTGGGGCACGAGCAGCCAGGTGCTGGCCAGGGCCGCGCCGTGGCGCTGCAGCAGCGCCGCCTCTTGCGCGGCCTCAATGTCACCGGTGAGCAGCAGGCTGCGGCCTTGGGCGTCGGTGGCGCGCAGGACGCAGGACACGGCATTGGGTTTGCGTGCGCTGGCGTGCTCTTCGCTTGTTGGGTGAAGGATCTCGAAGTGCACACCGTCCCAACTCCAGGACTGACCGTCTTCACAGCGCTGATGCGGCGCGCGCAAGCTCAGCGGATGGCCAGCCTCCAGCGAGCTGCTGATGGCCGCCACCTTTGCCCCGGACAGCAGCGAGGCCGCTCCGCCCACATGGTCGATGTCACGGTGGCTGAGCACCAGCAGGTCGATGCGCGACTCACCGCGGGCGCGCAGCAGGGGCAGCAACACGCGCGCGCCGGCATCGCTGTCGCGCGAGTACTGCGGCCCGGTGTCGTACAGCAGCACATGGCTGCGGGTGCGCAACAACACTGCCGTGCCTTGGCCAACATCGGCAACGACGGCATCGAACTGCCCTTGCGCCGGTGTCGGCGGCGCCGGCCACAGCAAGGGCAGCATCAAGGGCAGTGCAGCCGCACGCAAGCGCCACGGCAGAGGCAGCACCGCCAGCAGCGCCCCCGCCATGCCTGCGGCAGCGGCCCAAGGCGCAGCGGCGGCCACGGTCCAGACCGCAAACGGAAAACTGGCCAGCCACGCCATCAAGAGCGTCAGCGCTTGCACGGCCCAGGCCGCCACGGTCCACACGGGCGGCAGCAGGGCACCCAAGAGCGCCACAGGCGTGACCAGCAAGGTCACCCAGGGGATGGCCACCAGGTTGGCCACAAAGCCCACCACAGACAGTTGCTGGAAGAACACCAGCGACAAAGGTGCCAGGCCCAAAGTGGCCACGACCTGCGAGCGCAGATGGCCGCGGACACGCTCGCGCCAGCCGTGGGCTGCGGTGGCGGTGGTGGCGGCATCGCCCGATTCCGACACCAGCAGCAGCCCGACCGCGGCGAACGACAACCAAAAGCCGGCCTGCAGCAATGCCCAGGGATCAAACACCGTGACCACCAGCGCCGCCGCGCACAGCACCAGCAGCCACGGCCAGCGCATGCCCGCACTGCGCAGCAGCACGGCGCAGGCCAACATCAACAGCGTGCGCACCGCCGGAACGCCCCAGCCCGCCAGCAGCGCATAGGCGGTGGCCACCATCAAGCCTCCCCAGCGCGCCACTTGCGGCGCGGGCAGCCACAGCATCAGCCGCGTGCTTCGGCGCCAGGCCCAGCCCACGCCCAGGCCTGCGGCCCAGGCGAACATCGTCACATGCAGGCCGCTGATGCTCATCAGATGGGCGATGCCGGTGTTGCGAAACAAGTCCCAATCCTCACGCTCGATGGCCGCCTGGTCACCCACCACCAGGGCGGCAATGACGCCGGCCAGCCGTTGATCACTGACCCGGCGCTGGATGTCATCGCGGATGCCCTGGCGCAGGCGGTCAATGCCATAGCCAGCATCTGCGGTCAGCAGCTCGGCTTGGGCCTTTCCGGCGGCCACGCGCACATAGCCCGTGGCACGCAGGCGCTGCTCCCACCACCACAGCTCGGCATCAAAACTACCCGGGTTCATGGCGCCATGTGGGCGCTTCAGGCGCACCGGCAGCCGCCAGCGTTGCCCGGCACGAAGCGCGGCCGCGGTATCGCCCGCCAGCCCGGGGCCAGCACCGGCCAGCGCCGGTTCATCGTGCTCGTTGTGGTACCAGCCCAGGGCAATGCGCAGGGGGATCTGGCCGGGCACCGACAGCCCCTGCTCCGGAGCCCCGGCGCGATGCGCCGACTCCATCGCGAACACAAAACGCGTCCCCGTGGCGCCCACCTGCGGCAGACTGGCAACGACGCCGGTCAGCACCAGATCGGCGCCTTCGAGCTCGGCGGCCAGGGCCTGCGCCTGCAGGGCCGTGGCGCGCCAACCTGTGCTGCCGGCACCGACCAGGATGCAGGCCAGGAACAACAGCGGCAATGCCGGATTCAGTCGGCCGAGGCACGACCCAAGCCATGACCCAAACCCCGACCCAAGCCGTGACCGCAGCCACCAACACAAGCCAGCCAGGCCCAGCATCAGCGCACCTAACCCGCAGATCAAGCCGTAGTGCGCGGCGGGCCACAAACGCGGCTGCTGCATCTGCAAGGCCAAGCCGGCCAGCCAGGCCAGCACGCAAAGCGCGATGCGCCAACCCGGGTTCAAGGCCGTCAGGCCCATGCTCTGTCTGCCACCTTGCCAGTGTAGGATGCGCGCCCGCTTGACTCACCCCACTGAGGCACACCCCATGTCCGCCTACGACAAGCTCGCTGAACTCGGCATCACCCTGCCCCCGCTGGGCACGCCAGCGGCCGCCTATGTGCCCTTTGTGCGCACCGGCAATTTGATTTTTGTGTCGGGCCACGTGGCCAAACGTGACGGCAAACCCTGGGTCGGCCAACTGGGCCTGACCATGACCACGGCCGAAGGCAAGCTGGCCGCTCGGGCCATCGCCATCGATCTGCTGGGCACCCTGCACGCCGCCACCGGCGACCTGAACAAGGTGACGCGCATCGTCAAGCTGTTGGGCCTGGTCAACTCCACCGACACCTTCACCGAGCACCACCTGGTGGTCAATGGTGGCTCCGAGCTGCTGGGTGAGATATTCGGGCCCAAGGGCCAGCATGCCCGCAGCGCCTTTGGTGTGGCCCAGATCCCCACCGGCGCCTGCGTCGAGATCGAGCTGATCGCCGAAGTGGCGTGAGCCTGCCGCTGCTGAACCAGCGCCACCACACCCTGCTGTTGTCTGGCAGCGCGGCGGCTGCCTTGGGCGCTGTGGGGGTCGCGCTCATAACGCAATATGCGTATGACATGCAGCCCTGCCCCTGGTGTGTGCTGCAGCGGCTGATTTTTGTACTGTTTGCGCTGTGCGCGCTGCTCGGCGTGGTCTGGCGGTCGGGCTTGGGCCAGCGCCTGTGGGCCGGGCTGGCCCTGGCCTTGGCGGCATGTGGTGTGGCCGCCGCGCTGTGGCAGCACTTTGTGGCGGCGGCATCGGCCTCATGTGCGCAAACCCTGGCCGACAAGATCATCGCCGCCCTGGGCTTGGACGCGGTCCTGCCCCAGGTGTTTGCGGCCTATGCGTCCTGCGCCGACGCCAAGGTCAAGCTCGCTGGGCTGCCCTATGAGGCCTGGAGCCTGCTGCTCTTCACGCTGCTGGCTGGGGCGATGTGGCGTTGGCTTCGCGGCCATCGCTGAAGGCCGCAGGCGCTGCAGTCGACTGCAGCGCAGCCGCCCGGCGGCGCAGGTCTTGCGTCGTCTGGCCCTCACCGCTGACCCTCCAGCCCGGCGGCATCGCCAGATGCCCCAACACGGCGCGCAGGCTGCGCGCGGCCAGCAGATCACGCCCCAGCCAGATCCACTGCTGGAACTCGACGCGCAGCGGGTTGTAGCTGGTCATCGGCGTCACCAGGCCATAACGGCAGGGCAGATCGGCGCGCTCGGCACGGTAGGTGCCAAAGAGGCGATCAAAGACGATGAGCACACCGCCGTAGTTGGCGTCCAGGTAGTCCAGGTTGGCGGCGTGGTGCACGCGGTGCGCCGAGGGCGTGTTCAGCACCCATTCGAGCGGGCCTAACTTCGGTATCCAGGTGGCGTGGATCCAGAATTGATACAGCAAATTGAGCTGCAGCATCGCAAACACGATCTTCGGCGGGAAGCCCAGCAGCACCAGGGGTGCGTAAAACACTGGCGTCCCCGCGAGCCGGCCCAAAAAGCCGATGCGGTAGGCCGCCGACAGGTTGAGCTGATTGGGCGTGTGGTGCACCGCGTGGTTGCACCAGAACCAGCGCATCCGGTGCGCCGCGCGATGAAACCAGTAATAGCAAAACTCCTGGCCGATGAACAGCGCCAGCACCATCAGCCAGGAGTCGAGCGCGATGGTGGTGAGGCGATGTTGATAGCACCAATACAGAATGGGTGCCGCAATCGTCAAAGGCAGGAAGATCTGCATGCCGACGCGCGCCGCCAGATCGAACAGCGACACCGCCGTGGCACGCCAGTCGTAGTGGCTGCGTCGGCTCAGCACCAGGGCCTCGATCAAGGAGGCGATGACCACAGTGGGCAGTGCCACGAAGAGCAGGAAGCGGTCGATTTCAAACATGCTTGCAACCTAACGGTTCAATGATGCCGACAGCCTCAGCCTGCAGCACACGCAGGCGGCGACCGATCAGCACTGGCCCGCACCCGCCAGAGCGTTTAACGCAGTGAGGCGTTAAGCTTGCCCAAGGCCGCCGCGCCCGGGCACAGATCGCCCTCGGCCAGGGTGTTCAGCGGCCGCGCCGCGGTGTTCAGCGCCGCGTGCAAATCCTGCGCCAGTGGGTCGATGTAGAGCAAGCCGGTGATGACCTCGCCCTGGGCCTGGTGCGCCATCACGTGATTCATGGCGCGGATGCGGTCCGTGGGGTCGTAATCGGCGTGCAGCTTGCGCAGCCGCATCAGGCTGCCATCGGGCTGAGGCAGGGTGATGACCGCGCCGGGGTCGGGCTCGGCGTTGATCTCGGCGGCCAGGTCGATGAAATCGATGCGGCTCACGGCCTCGTTGTGCTCGCGCACGTGGTCGTAGCTGCGGGTCGAGCCGGCGTGGTTGTTGAAGGCCACGCAGGGGCTGATGACATCGATGAAGGCCGCGCCGCCATGGGCGATGGCGCCCTGGATGAGCGGCACCAGTTGGCCCTTGTCGCCCGAGAAGCCGCGCGCCACATAGGTGGCGCCGAGCTGCAGCGCCATGCCGACCATGTCCACCGGCGTGTCCGGGTTGACCACGCCTTTTTTGCTCTTGCTGCCGCGATCGGCCGTAGCCGAGAATTGGCCCTTGGTCAGGCCGTAGACGCCGTTGTTCTCGACGATGTAGACCATGTTCACGCCGCGGCGCATGGCATGGGCAAACTGGCCCAGGCCGATGGAGGCCGAATCGCCATCGCCCGACACGCCCAGGTAGAGCAGATCGCGGTTGGCCAGGTTGGCGCCGGTGAGCACACTGGGCATGCGGCCGTGCACGGTGTTGAAGCCGTGGCTGGCGCCCAGAAAGTAATCCGGCGTCTTGGAGCTGCAGCCGATGCCTGAGAGCTTGGCCACGCGGTGCGGCGCGATGTCGAGCTCCCAGCAGGCCTGGACGATGGCGGCGGAGATGGAATCGTGGCCGCAGCCGGCGCACAGCGTGGAGATCTTGCCTTCGTAGTCGCGCCGGGTGAAGCCCACCTTGTTGCGGGTGAGCGTGGGGTGGCGCAGCTTGGGTTTGGTGATGTAGGTCATGTCAACTCAATGCCTCAAGCAATGCGCTCGCGGCGCGGTGTTACGGCCAGGGCATGCACATGGGTGGTGATGGCCTGGGTGATGAAGCGCGCGGTGATGGGCGTGCCATCGAAGTGCAGCACCTTGATCAGCCAGGCGGGATCGATCTCCAACTCATTGACCAGCAATTGCCGCATCTGCGCATCGCGGTTTTGCTCGATGACAAACACATGGTCGTGGTTGGCGATGAATTCACTCACCGACTGCGGGAAGGGAAAGGCCCGCAGCCGCAGGGCATCGAGGTGGATGCCGTCCTCGGCCAGGGCCTCGAAGGCTTCATCCATGGCCTGCGCGGTGGAGCCGAAATACAGCACGCCCAGACGCGTTTTCTTCGTGGCATGGCGCTCCACCGGCTGGGGCACCAGCTTGGCTGCGGTGGCGAATTTCTTCAGCAGCCGCTGCACGTTGTACATGTAGTCGTGGCCCGCCTCGGAATAGCGCGCATAGGCGTCGCGCGTGGTGCCGCGGGTGAAGTAGGCGCCCTTGTTGGGATGCGTGCCCGGCAGCGTGCGCCAGGGGATGCCGTCACCATCCACATCCTTGTAGCGACCGAAATCCTTGCCGGCCTCCAGCTCTTCGGCGCTCATCACCTTGCCGCGGTCGTAACGGCGTTCATCGCTCCAGTTGAAGGGCTCGCACAGGCGCTGGTTCATGCCGATATCCAGATCGGTCATGACGAACACCGGGGTCTGCAGGCGGTCGGCCAGATCGAGCGCCTCGGCGGCAAACTCAAAGCATTCGCCCGGGTCTTGCGGCAACAGCATCACATGCTTGGTGTCGCCGTGCGAGGCGTAGGCGCTGCTGATCAGATCGGCCTGCTGGGTGCGCGTGGGCATGCCGGTGGAGGGGCCACCGCGCTGCACGTCGATGATGGTGAGCGGGATCTCGGCAAAGTAGGCCAGGCCGATGAACTCCGTCATCAGCGACACGCCCGGGCCCGAGGTGGCGGTGAAGGCACGCGCGCCATTCCAGCCGGCGCCGGTGATCATGCCGATGGAGGCGATTTCGTCCTCGGCCTGGACGATGGCGAACTTGTGCTCACCGGTCTGGGCATCGACGCGAAACTTCTGGCAATAACGCTCAAAGGCCTCAGCCACTGACGAGGACGGCGTGATCGGGTACCAGGCGCAGACGGTGGCGCCGCCGTAGACGCAGCCCAAGGCAGCGGCGGCATTGCCTTCGACAAAGATGCGATCGCCCACCTTGTCGGCGCGTTTGACGCGCAGGCCCATGGCGGGCGCCTTGGGCGGCTGCAGATGATCCTGCGCAAAACTGCGCCCGGCCTGCAGTGCACGCACATTTGATTCGAGCAGCCGTTCCTTGCCCTTGTACTGCTCGCTGAACAGGCCCTCGATCACGGTGGCGTCGACGTTCATCAGTGAGGACAACGCGCCCAGCACCATGATGTTCTTGAACAGCGTGCGCTGGCGAGGGTCTTCGTAGGTGGCGTTGCAGATCGCTGTCACCGGCATGCCGATGACATTGATGTCGTCGCGAAAGGCGCTGGCCGGCAGCGGCTTGGTGCTGTCGTAGAACAGGTAGCCGCCGCTCTCGATCTCGGCCACATCCTGGGCCCAGGTTTGCGGGTTCATGGCCACCATCATGTCGATGCCGCCACGCCGGCCCAGCCAGCCGCGCTCGCTCACCCGCACCTCATACCAGGTGGGCAGGCCCTGGATGTTGCTGGGGAAGATGTTGCGCGGGCTCACCGGCACGCCCATGCGCAACACGGCCTTGGCATACAGCTCGTTGGCCGAGGCCGAGCCCGAGCCGTTGACATTGGCGAACTTGATGACGAAATCGTTGACGGCTTCGATGTGCTTCATGCCAGCACCCCTTGCGGCGTCATCGCGCGGTCGCGGCACAGCGGGCCGGCCTTGGTGGTGATCAACAAGAATTTCTGCATGTCCCAGGCCCCTGTGGGGCAGCGCTCGGCGCACAGGCCGCAGTGCAGGCAAACATCTTCATCCTTGACCATCACGCGGTGGGTCTTGAGCTCGGTGCTGACGTACAAATCTTGCGTCAGGTTGGTGGCCGGCGCGCTCAGGCGCGTGCGCAGGTCGGGCTCCTCGGCATTGGCCACGAAGCTGATGCTGTCCATGGGGCAGATGTCGACGCAGGCGTCGCATTCGATGCACAGCTTGTCGTTGAAGACGGTTTGCACATCGCAGTTCAGGCAGCGCTGGGCTTCCTTGAAAGCCGTGGCCAGATCAAAGCCCAGCTCGACCTCGACCTTGATGCTCTTGAGTGCCTTCTCGGCCTTTTCCCAGGGCACGACATTGCGCAGGTCATCGCTGATGGCGTTGTCATAACTCCATTCATGGATGCCCATCTTCTGCGACATCAGGTTCAGGTGTGGCGTCGGGCGCCGGCTCGGGTTCTCGCTGTTGAGCATGCGATCAATGGAGACCGCCGCCTCATGGCCGTGGGCCACGGCGGTGATGATGTTCTTCGGGCCGAAGGCCGAATCACCACCGAAGTAGACATTCGGGATGCTCGACTGATGCGTCTTGGCATCGAGCTTGGGCAGGCCCCATTTGTCGAACTCGATGCCGCTGTCGGCCTCGATCCAGGGGAAAGAATTTTCCTGACCAACGGCGATCAGCACCTCATCGCACTCAAACACCGCATCGGGCTCGCCGGTGGGCACCAGCGAGCGCCGGCCCTTGTCGTCGTAGACCGACTTCACCAGCTCGAAGCTCATCGCCACCAGCATGCCATCCTTGTGAATGAAGGCCTTGGGCACATGGCAGGGCAGGATGGGGATGCCCTCGTGCATGGCATCTTCCTTCTCCCAGGGCGAGGCCTTCATGTCCTCGAAGGTCGAGCGCACGATGACCTTGACGTCGTCTGAGCCTAACCTGCGGGCCGAGCGGCAGCAATCCATCGCGGTGTTGCCCCCGCCGAGGACGATGACCTTTTTCTTGACCTGGGTGACATGGCCGAAGTAGACCGACGACAACCAGTCCAGGCCGATGTGGATGTTGGCCGCGGCCTCAGCACGGCCGGGGATTTCGAGGTTGCGGCCACGCGGTGCGCCGCAACCGACGAAGACCGCATCCCAGCCTTCACCGAGCAAGGCCTTCATCGAGCTGATGTAGTGCCCGCCTTGAAATTCGACGCCCAGGTTCAGGATGTAGCCGACCTCTTCGTCGATGACTTCCTCGGGCAGGCGAAAGCGCGGCACTTGCGTGCGCATGAAGCCGCCGGCCTTGGGATCGGCGTCGTACACCGTCACCGCATAGCCTTGCGACACCAGATCGCGCGCCACCGTGAGGGACGCCGGGCCGGCGCCCACGCAGACCACGCGCTTGCCGTTCTTGGGCAGGGGCCGCGGGATCATGGCGCGCATGCCATCGCCCTTGAAATCAGCCGCGACGCGCTTCAAGCGGCAGATCGCCACCGGCTCGGGCTTGACAGCGTTTTCTTCCTCCACCCGGCTGCGCCGGCAGGCTGGCTCGCAGGGCCGATCACATGTGCGACCGAGGATGCCCGGGAAGACGTTGGACACCCAATTCACCATATAGGCCGCATCGAAACGGCCCTGGGAAATCAGGCGGATGTATTCGGGAACGGGGGTGTGGGCAGGACAGGCCCATTGGCAATCGACAACCTTGTGGAAGTAATCCGGGTTGGACACATTGGTGGGATGCACAGCGGGGAGCCTCCAGCGATCAAATGCGGTCGGGCCAGTCTAACTGCGCCACCCTGGCTGCGGGCTCGGGGTCTGCCCGGGCCGGCCGACTGGCACAGGCGCCAAATTGGCGCCTCCACATTCACGTCAATACGCCAAATTGGCGCCGCCACATTCACGTCAATACGCCAAATTGGCACCGACACCCCTACACCACGCGCAGCACTTTCTGCAAGCCCGCCACCACTCGCCCCTTGCGCGCGCGCTTGCCCACATGCGGCTCCAGCGGCGCGCCCTTCAAGACCTCTTCCTTGGCCTTGCTGCCGCGACCACTGCCTAACACGGTGATCATGCCGACGAAGCTGGCCACCGAAACCAGCGGCGCTTTGGCATCCACATCCATCAGCGTCAAGCCCTTGCCGCCCTTGCTTTGCAGCTTGAGCTCGTCCAGCGCGAACACCAGCAAGCGCCCGTCCAGGGACAGGCAGGCGACCTGCAGATGCGTGGCGGCCACTGGCACAGGCGGCAGCACAAGCTCATCGTCGGCCAGGGTCAGGAAGGCCTTGCCGGCCTTGTTGCGGCCCTGCATGTCGCCCACTTTGGCCAATAGGCCGTAGCCGCCGGTGTTGGCCAGCAACAGCGTGCTCTCCAACGCGCCGGCAAAGTAGTGCGCCGGCTGGGTGCCGGGCTCCAGATCGATCAGGCTGGTGATGGGTTGCCCATCGCCGCGCCCACCCGGCAGCAGCGACACGGCCACCGAGTACACGCGACCACTGCCTTTGGCGGCGCTGCCAAAGACCAGCAGCGTGTCCACGCTGCGGCAGTTGAAGGCGCCGTAGAGCGCATCGCCCGCCTTGAAGGCCAGCGTGGCGATGTCGATCTCATGGCCCTTGAGTGCCCTCACCCAACCCTTCAGGCTAACGATCACGGTGACGGGTTCGTCAACGATGCGCACTTCAGCCACCGCGCGCTTGTCGGCCTGGATCAGGGTGCGGCGCTCATCGCCATGGGCTTTGGTGTCGGCCTCGATCTCCTTGATCAGCAGGCGCTTCAAGGCCGACGGGTTGCCGATGATTTCTTCGAGCTTGGCCCCGTCTTCGCGCAGGGACTTCAGCTCTTGCTCGATCTTGATGGCTTCCAGGCGGGCCAGTTGACGCAGGCGGATTTCCAGGATGTCTTCGGCCTGACGGTCGCTGAGCCTGAATCGATCGATCAAGGCCGGCTTGGGCTCATCGGCATTGCGGATGATGCGGATCACCTCATCAATGTTGAGCAGCACCAGTTGCCGGCCTTCGAGCACATGAATGCGGTCGCGAACCTTGTCCAGCCGGTGCTGTGAGCGCCGCTGCACCGTGGCCTGGCGAAAGGCCACCCACTCGGTGAGCATCTGGCGCAGGCTTTTTTGCGTCGGCCGGCCATCGGCGCCGACCATCGTCAGATTGATCGAGGTGCTGGTCTCCAGGCTGGTGTGTGCCAGCAGCGTGGTGATCAGTTCCTGCTGCTCGATGGTGCGGCTCTTGGGCTCAAACACCAGGCGCACGGCGGCCTCTTTGCCCGATTCATCGCGCACCGCGTCCAACACCATCAGCACGCTGGCCTTCAACTGCAGTTGATCGGCAGAGAGGCCCTTCTTCCCAGCCTTGACTTTGGGGTTGGTCAGCTCTTCGATTTCCTGTAGCACGGTCTGCGCGCTGGTGCCCGGTGGCAGCTCGGTGACGACGAGTTGCCACTGGCCGCGCGCCAGGTCTTCGATCTTCCAGCGCGCACGCACCTTGAGCGAGCCGCGGCCGCTGGCGTAGGCCTCACGGATGTCAGCCTCGCTGCTGATGATCTGGCCACCACCGGGGTAGTCGGGGCCGGGCAAGATGACGTACAGCGCCTCATCGCTCAAGCGCTCGTCGCGGATCAAGGCCACCGCAGCGGCGGCCACTTCACGCAGGTTGTGCGGTGGAATCTCGGTGGCCAGGCCGACGGCGATGCCCGAGGCGCCATTGAGCAACACGAAAGGCAAGCGCGCCGGCAGCAGCTTGGGCTCGACGGTGGAGCCGTCGTAATTGGGCACAAACTCCACCGTGCCCTCGTCGATCTCATCGAGCAGCAGCCGGGCGATGGGCGCCAGCCGCGCCTCGGTGTAGCGCATGGCCGCGGCGCCATCGCCATCGCGGCTGCCAAAGTTGCCCTGGCCATCGATCAGCGGGTAGCGCTGCGAAAAATCCTGCGCCATGCGCACCAGCGCGTCATAGGCCGCCTGGTCACTGTGCGGATGAAAGCGGCCGAGCACATCGCCCACGACGCGGGCGCTCTTGACCGGCTTGGGCGCACCGCCCGCACCGAAGGCCAGGCCCATGCGCTGCATCGAATACAGGATGCGCCGCTGCACCGGCTTGGCACCATCGCTGACATCGGGCAGGGCCCGGCCCTTGACCACCGACAACGCGTATTCCAGGTAGGCGCGCTCGGCGTAGTGCGCCAGGGTGATGGCGTCGGCGGGTGGCTCTTTGGGCGGGGTGTTGGGTGGCGAGTTCGGCGGCTGATTTGGCGGCTGATTTGGCGGCTGATTTGGTGGCTGTTTGGGTGGCAGACCCGCAGGCTCGGGCGGGGAGTTGAAGTCGAGAGGGGTTTGGTTCATTCAGACAAAGGGATTTCGAATGGTCAGGTGCTCTATCACCTGGCCGTGCTGGAAGTCTTCGGTGTAGAGCACCTTGCAGCCGGCAGCAAGTGCGCTGGCGGCAATCGTGGCGTCGTATATGGGCAGCTTGAATCGCCGCGACAAGGTGACCGCGTGTTCGTGCACGGCCAGCGTCAGTGGCTCGACCTGGCACACGCGCTTGAGCGTCGCCAGCATGTCGTGCACCCTGGGCCAGGGTGTGGTGTGCTTGCGCCGCGCCACGGCGGTGAACTCATTGAGCACCTGCACGCTGATGATGCCGCCTTCGGCCAACAGGTCTTCGGCCACACTGGCCTTGCGGTCATCGCTGGAAAGCAGATACAAGGGAATGTTGGTGTCGAAAAATGCCAGCTCAGAGACGTGTGCCATGGGCTCTGACCCACATCACCCGCCGGCGTTGGCCTCAAGCCGGTCGAACTTGAAGTCTGCTGGCAAGGTGCCACGGTACTTGCGCAGCCTGGCCAGCAATTCGCGGTTGGTCGTCTGACGCTTCAATTCAAACTTGCTCTCGCTGGCCACGCTGACCTCAACGTCATCGCCTTCCTTCAGACCCAGCGCTTCCACCACCGAGGCCGGCAAGCGAATGGCCAGGCTGTTGCCCCACTTGGACACTTGCATCATCGGCTCCTGCGTTATTTGATATACAAGATTGAATTGTATATCTTGACCTGTGCCGCCCTACACCGTCTCCAGGCCCAAGGCCACCCGCGCCTGAAATTCCCTGTCCAGCATGCCCATCACCACCAGGCTGTCGTAGCCATCGGGCCCGCTGTCGGTGGCCTGCAGGCGGGCGCTGTCAATCGTCAAGCGCACGCTCTCGCGCAGGCGCCCTTCCTCGATGAAGCCCTCGCTGGCGTAGAGCGTTTGCGCCCGGGTGTTGAGTTGCTTCACATCCAGCCAGAAACGGTGCGCGCGCAGATCGCGAAAGGCCATGCGCTTGAGCAGGCGCACACAGGCGCGGCCCAGGCCCTGGCCCTTGGGCTGCAGCACCAGGCGCTTCAACTCGATGCTGCGGTGCGGGTTGCGGCAGCCTTGCAAGATGACGAAACCGGCGCGCTCATGCCCGGCCAGCGCGGTCTCGATGATGAAGTGGCGAAAGTCCGGGATGCGCACGGCGCCCTCGTGCTGCGGGCGCTCCCAGGGCGTGATGAAGGGCAGGTTGTGCGCATCGAATTCGACGGTGGCGACAAAGTCCAGGTCGGACAACATGGTCGGGCGCAGGCGCAGCCCGGCCGCCGACGCCGTGCGCGCCTCAGACATCGATGTCCACCGTGTCGCCATGCAGCTCCATCAGCTCGCGCCGTGATGCAGCCTCGCCCTTGCCCATCAACTTGGTCATGAAGGCGGCGGTGGCCTCAAAGTCCAGGGCGCCATAGGCCACCGGCAGCAGACGCCGGGTCTCGGGGTTGAGCGTGGTCTCCCACAGCTGCTCGGCGTTCATCTCGCCCAGGCCCTTGAAACGGCTGATGGTCCACGACGATTCACGGGCACCTTCCTTGCGCAGCTTGTCCAGCGTGGCATTGAGCTCGCCGTCATCAAGCGCGTAGATCTTGGCCGCCGGCTTCTTGCCACGCGCCAGGGCATCGATCCGGTACAGCGGGGGCTTGGCCACGTAGACATGGCCGGCGGCGATGAGCTGCGGGAAGTGCCGGCAAAACAGCGTGAGCAGCAGCACCTGGATGTGCGAGCCGTCGACATCGGCGTCACTCAGGATGCACACCTTGCCGTAGCGCAGGCCGGACATGTCTGGCGTGTCGTTCGGGCCATGGGGGTCAACACCAATGGCCACGGCGATGTCGTGAATTTCGTTGTTGGCGAAGAGCCGGTCACGCTCCACCTCCCAGGAGTTGAGCACCTTGCCGCGCAGCGGCAGCACGGCCTGCGTCTCCTTGTTGCGGCCCATCTTGGCCGAGCCGCCGGCGGAATCGCCCTCGACCAAAAACACCTCGTTGAAGAGCAGGTCGCGGCTCTCGCAATCGGTCAGCTTGCCGGGCAGCACGGCCACGCCCGAGCCCTTGCGCTTTTCCACCTTCTGCGAGGCGCGCTGGCGCGTCTGCGCCTGGCGAATCACCAGCTCGGCGAGCTTTTTGCCCTGCTCGACATGCTGGTTCAACCACAGCTCCAGCGGCGGGCGGGTGAAGCTGGAAATCAAACGCAACGCGTCGCGCGAGTTCAGCCTCTCCTTGGTTTGCCCCTGGAATTGCGGGTCAAGTACTTTGGCCGATAGCACGAAGCTGGCGCGCGAGAACACATCCTCGGGCATGAGCTTGACACCCTTTGGCAGAAGCGAATGCAGCTCGATGAAGGCCTTGACAGCAGCAAAGAGGCCATCCTTCAAGCCCGATTCGTGCGTGCCACCGGCCACCGTGGGAATGAGGTTGACGTAGCTCTCGCGCAGCACCGCACCCTCATCGGTGAAGGCCAGCACCCAGGCCGCGCCCTCACCTTCAGCGAAGTTCTCGGTCTCGTTGCTGGTGGCGTAGTTCTCGCCTTCCAGCACGGTGATCAGCGGCTCGGCCGCCAGGCCTTGCAGCAGGTAGTCGCGCAGCCCGCCCTTGTACAGCCAGGTCTGGGTCTCGCCGGTCTTCTCGTGCGTCAGCGTCACCGTCACGCCGGGCATGAGCACGGCCTTGCTGCGCAGCACATGCATCAGGTCGTGGCGCGGCAGGTCCATCGATTCAAAGTACTTCGCGTCGGGCCAGACGCGCACGCTGGTGCCGGTCTTGCGCTCGCGTGCGCCCTCACCCGCGGCGGCGCTGGCAAAGTTGCGCTCGGCGGCGGTGGACTTGCGCAACACCAGGGGCTCGATGACATCGCCGCCCGAAAACGCCAGTGAGGCCGCCTGGCCTTCGCGCCACACGGTCACCTGCAGCCGCTTGGACAAGGCATTGGTAACGCTGACACCGACGCCATGCAAGCCACCAGAAAAACTGTAGGCGCCGCCCGAGCCTTTGTCGAATTTGCCGCCCGCATGCAAGCGCGTGAAGACGATCTCGACCACTGGCACCTGCTCCTCAGGGTGCAGGCCAAAGGGGATGCCACGGCCGTCGTCATCGACAGAGATCGAGCCGTCGGTGTGCAGGGTGACGGCGATGCGCTGGCCAAAGCCGGCCAGGGCCTCGTCGGCGGCGTTGTCGATCACCTCCTGCACGATGTGCAGGGGCGTCTCGGTGCGGGTGTACATGCCCGGGCGCTGCTTCACGGGCTCCAGCCCCTTGAGCACGCGTATGGATTCTTCGCTGTAGCTGCCGGCTTTGTTGCCGGCCTTAGCGGTGGTTTTGCTGCTGGATTTCGGATCGATGGCCATGGCGCGGGATTGTAGGGAGGGGGTATGGCGTGGCATCACCCAGGCGCTGGCCCGGCAAAGCCGGCACTGCGCAGCGCCAACGCTCGGCCGCGCACTGCAAGGGTGCTTGGTTACAGTGCGGCCATGACTGCCCACCGCGCCACAGCGCCGCTGTCGATGCAGCGTGTGTTGCTGTGCGCGGCGCTGATCCTGACCCTGTCCATGGGCATTCGCCATGGCTTTGGCCTGTGGCTGCAACCCATCACCATGGAGCGCGGCTGGTCGCGCGAGACCTTTGCCTTTGCCATTGCGGTGCAAAACCTGGCCTGGGGGCTGGCCGGACCTGTTGCGGGCATGCTGGCGGATCGATTTGGCGCCTGGCGGGTGTTGATGGTCTGTGGCGTGCTGTATGCGCTTGGGCTGGCGGCCATGGCCATGGCCACCTCGGGCCTGGCCTTCATGGCCGGCGCTGGCCTGCTGATCGGCATTGCGCAGTCGGGCACCACCTTCGCTGTCTTGTACGGTGTGGTCGGTCGCAACACCTCACCCGAAAAGCGCTCCTGGGCGATGGGCCTGACGGCCGCGGCGGGCTCCTTTGGCCAGTTCTTGATGGTGCCGGTGGAGGGCTGGTTGATCGCCAGTTGGAACTGGCAGAACGCGCTGTTCATCCTGGGCTGCGCGGCCTTGTTGATCGTGCCCCTGGCCACCGGCCTGCGTGAGCCCGTGGCCACGGCTGCAACCGGGTTCAGGCAAAGCGTTGGCGAGGCTGTGCGTGAGGCCTTCGGCCACCGCAGCTTTCAGCTGCTCACGGCCGGCTACTTTGTTTGCGGCTTTCACGTGGTCTTCATCGGCGTGCACCTGCCGAGCTATTTGAAGGACAAAGGCTTGGGCCCCGAGGTGGCGGCCACAGCCCTGGCGCTGATCGGGCTGTTCAATATCTTCGGCACCTATGGCGCCGGCATGCTGGGCGAGCGCATGGCCAAGCGGCACATCCTGGCGGGCATTTACCTGCTGCGCTCGCTGGCCATCACGGCCTTTGTGCTGGCACCGCTGTCGCCGCTGTCGGTCTATGTGTTCGCCTCGGTGATGGGCCTGCTGTGGCTGTCCACCGTGCCGGCCACCAATGCCGTGGTGGCGCAAGTCTTTGGCGTGCAGTACATGGGCATGCTGGGTGGCTTTGTGTTCCTCAGCCACCAGATGGGGTCCTTCATGGGGGTGTGGTTGGGCGGCAAGCTGTTTGATTCCACCGGCAGCTACGACGTCGTCTGGTGGATCGCCATTGCCCTGGGCGTGTTTGCAGCGCTCATCAACCTGCCCGTGAACGAGCGCGCCATCGAACGCCGCGCCGCGGCTGTGGCATGAGCCTGCCCGGCCGCCCGAAAGGCGAATACCGAAGTGCGAAGCACGTAGGTTGCCTGATGAACGCGGTGCCGCGGTCGATGAAGCCCCGGATTCGCCTGGTGTGGATCACCGCCGGGCTGACCTTGACGGGTGCGGTCCTGACGTGGGTGTTCCTGGCTTACCTGAACCCGCACCGGCTGGTCGAGTTCGCCAATCGGGTGTGGGCCTGTTTTTGATGCACGCCGCACCGATGCACACCACACCAATGCACGCCGCACTGCAGCCCTCGCCCTGGGTGACGCGCTGGGCCCATCTGATAGCAGCCAAAGCAAGCGTCCTTGACCTGGCCTGCGGCAGCGGGCGCCATGTGCACTGGCTGGCCGCGCGTGGCCACCCTGTCACCGGCGTAGACCGCGACGCACTGGCGTTGGCGCCGTTGCGCGGCGTGGCGCGTGTCATCGAGTCAGATGTCGAGGCCGGTGCCTGGCCCCTTGCCGGTGAAGTGTTCGGCGGCGTTGTCGTCACCAACTACCTTTGGCGCCCCTTGTGGCCGCAGATTCTGGCCAGCCTGGCCCCAGGTGCGGCCTTGATCTACGAGACCTTTGCGGCGGGCAATGAGACCGTGGGCCGGCCATCGCGGCCCGACTTTCTTCTGCAGCCCGGCGAACTGCTGCAACGCTGCGCCGGCCTGAACATCGTGGCCTATGAATGCGGCTTTCTCGGTGGCCCGGATCGCTTTGTGCAGCGCATTGCCGCCGTCCGCGCCGAGGCTGAGCGACACGGCCCCGCTCGCTTGCCGCTGTAGTCGATCCTGGCGTCACTTGTTTGGGCCCGGGTTTGCACAGTCGGGCGCCGGCTAAAATCGCCGGTTCGCAAGGAACCCGCATGAACCCCATTGTTGGCAGCATCGTGGCGTTGATCACGCCGATGCACGAGGACGGCAGCGTCGACTACGACGCGCTGCGCAGATTGATTGACTGGCACATCGCCGAAGGCACCGACTGCATTGGCGTGGTCGGCACCACGGGCGAGTCGCCCACGGTGTCGGTTGAAGAGCACTGCGAGATCATCCGCGTCTCGGTCAAACACGCCGCCGGCCGCGTGCCCATCATGGCCGGAGCGGGCGGCAATTCAACGCGCGAGGCGATCGAGCTCGGCCACTTCGCCAAATCGGTGGGCGCCGATTGCCATTTGCAGGTCGTGCCCTATTACAACCGGCCGTCGCAAGAGGGCATCTACCAGCACTTCAAGGCGATTGCCGAAGCGGTGGATTTGCCCCAGGTGCTGTACAACGTACCCAGCCGCACCGTGGCCGATATGCAGCCTGAAACCGCGCTGCGCCTGGCCCGGATTCCCGGCGTCATCGGCATCAAGGAAGCCAGCGGCAACATCGAGCGCGCAGCGCAGCTCATCAAACATTCGCCCAAGGGCTTTTCGATCTACTCGGGCGACGACGGCACGGCCGTTGCGCTGATGCTTTTGGGTGGCCATGGCAATGTCAGTGTCACGGCCAATGTGGCGCCCAAATTGATGCACGAGATGTGCATGGCCGCCGTCGAAGGCCGGGCGCATCAGGCGCGCGACATCCATCTGCAACTGCTGCCACTGCACAAGCAATTGTTCTGCGAGCCCAGCCCGGCACCGACCAAATGGGCCTTGGCGCAGCTGGGCCGTTGTGGCGCCGCCCTGCGCCTGCCCATCACGCCGCTGACCGATGCTGGCCAGGCCTTGGTCAGGCAGGCGATGATCGAGGCTGGCCTGTTGTAATGCCCGGCGCTTTGGCCGCGCCAAGACCTCCCCCCTCACGCCCGTCTGTCCCACGCGAGCTGCTGTCCCCGATCTATTTCGGCCGCCTTCAAGAACCGGCCTGCCCTGGAGATTTCTAACGTGAATCGTGCGTACGTTGCTACCCCTGTTCGCCTGGCTGTGCTGGGCTTGGCGCTGTCACTGAGTGCATGCTCCAGCATCGAAAATTTCCTCGGCGGTGACAAGCTCGATTACCGCTCCCAGGCCAACAAAACCGCACCTTTGGAAGTGCCACCCGATCTGACCCAACTGGCGCGCGAATCGCGCTATCAGCCGCAGACGGGAGTCGTTAGCGCCACGGCACTGCAGCGCCAACCCAGCGGTGGCGCGGCTCCAGTGGCCGCCACCTCAACGGCGCCCTCGGCCATCGGCGACATGCGCATCGAGCGTCACGGCAATCAGCGCTGGCTGGTGAGCTCCTTGCCCCCCGAGCGACTGTGGCCGCAATTGCGCGGCTTCTGGCAAGAGCGCGGTTTCAACCTGACCCTGGACAACGCCGAAATCGGCATCATGGAAACCGATTGGGCGGAGAACCGCGCCAAGCTGCCGCAGGACATCATTCGCGCCACGCTGGGTCGGGTATTGGACTCGCTGTATTCCACCAGTGAGCGGGATCGCTTTCGCACCCGCGTGGAGCGCACCGCCACGGGCACCGAGGTCTTCATCAGCCACCGCGGCCTGGCCGAGGTATACGCCAGTGATCGCAAGGAATCCACCGTCTGGCAGCCGCGCCCGGCCGACCCGCAACTCGAGGCCGAGTTCCTGACGCGGCTGATGGTCCGCCTGGGTGCGAAGGAAGACGTCGCCCGAGCGGCCACCACGGCAGCTGCGCCCGCGCAAGCAGCGCGCGCCCGCAGCCTGGCTGGGCAGGCCGGCGCGGCGGCTGAGATCGATGACGGTTTTGACCGCGCCTGGCGACGGGTCAGCCTGGCTCTGGACCGCACCGGCTTCACGGTCGAAGACCGCGATCGCAGTGCCGGCCTTTTCTATGTGCGCTACGTGGACGCCAAGCAGGCCGAGCAAGATGAGCCCGGCTTCTTCAGCAAGCTCTTTGGTGGCGACAAGGACCGCGCCAAGTTACTGCAACGCTTTCGCGTTTCGGTCAAAGCCAGTGGCGCCAAGACGCTCGTCGCGGTGCAAAACGACAAGGGCGCGCCAGACAACGGCGACGCCGCCAAAGTGATCGTGGCGCGCCTGGTCGAAGAGCTCAAGTAAGACCCCTCAAGTTGGCCCACCGGCATCTGCGCCTGCAGATGCTGGCGAGGTGTTCACAAGCCTGCCGCCAGCCGGGCTGAAGCGCCCAAAAAAAAGCCACCCGAGGGTGGCTTTTTTGCGTTGCGCAGATCAGGTCTGCTGCACGCTGCGCTGAATTACTTCTTGACAGCGGAGGCCACAGCGTCGGCGGCCTTGGTGGCGGCAGCGGTGGCAGCGCCAGCAGCAGCGTTGGCAGCAGCCGAGGCAGCGCCAGCAGCAGCGTCAGCGGCGCCAGTAGCAGCGCCGGCCACAGCGGCGACGGCGCCAGAGGCCGCAGCGGCCACGGGGGCAGCCACAGCGGCGGCGGCGGAAGCAACAGCGGCGGCGGCCGGAGCGGCAGCAGCAGGCGCTTCTTCCTTCTTGCCGCAGGCGGAAAGGGCGACGGCAGCAACCAGGGCGGCCAACAGGTGCGATTTGTTCATTTGTGTCCTCAGTTAAAAAAGGGTCGACTAAATACCGGTATCGAATCGGACGCCCCCAAACGAGGACTTGTCCATGCAACCGAATTCCAGAGAGCTCGAGCCTCCTGGAATTCAGCCCACGATTATAGCAGGAAGCTCGGGTAGATACCTACAGACCCAGGGTGGTGGCTGGCCAGGCGGGCTCGCAGCACTGCAACAACACTGCGGCATGCTCAAGCAAGCCGCGCAGCGCCGCCGGCTCAGTAACGTGGCGAGCACGCCATCGCTCGGCATCCAGCAGCTCGATGCTGCGCTTGCCAGCCAGAAGCACTGCGCTTAGCACGCGCCGCTCACTGGGCGCAGGTTGCCAGGCCTCGAAAACATGCACCTGATGGCGCCGCCACTGCGAAAATCGCGGGCACCTGCGGGCCACAGCGTCGTAGTCGTTGCCGATCAGGCGCAGTCGAGTTCCCGGACGCCGCAACCACATCGTCAAGGCGGCCAGAACGGCCGGCTCGTCCAGCGGCCAGGCGGCAAACTCTTGGTCGATCAACCACAGCTCGCCCGCCAAAGGCGGCTGTTCTGCCAGGCTGAGCAGAGTGGCGCGCAGGGCATCGGTGAAGGCCTGGCGGCCGTCGATCACGACGGGCGACGATTCAACTTTGATCATGTCCACGGCCCACCCTCAATTGCCGATGTGCAGCCAACCTGCCAGACGCCAATCATTGACCAGCACTGCCGCCCCGCAGCTCAAACGGCGTGTCTGATGCGCGCCCAACTGTCGGCAATTGGCCAGCTCGGCAAGCACTTGCGCATCTCGCCCTGCGGCGCGAAACGCCTCGCCATTGATGAACACATGCTCGGCGTCGTACATCATTTTGCTGCGCCTATCCAGTTGTATTGCCTGGCCGCGAATGGACGCGTCCCTTGCGTGTTGCTCATCGGGTGCCGCGTCGAACCACACCTTGGGCTTGGGCTCGGTCAGCAAGCTGCCCAGCGCGCCTGCCAGAAGCGACGGATCGCTCAGCGCTTTTTGTAACGCCTGTCTGGCGAATTTTTGCAGGGCGCCGGGCAGTTGTGCCGGCGCGGCCGTGGCCGCCTGCCCAGGGTCGCGATAGCGTGCAGCGCCGCGCCATGGCGGCAGGTCGTCGCCCAGCCGTGCCAGCAACTCGGCCGCCAGCTCGGTGGCGGCCGGGGCACGAAAGCCGATCGAGCAGGTCATGCACTCGCCTTGGGCCACACCCTCATGGCCCCAGCGCGGTGGCAGGTAGAGCATGTCACCGGGCTCCAGCACCCATTCATCCTGGGCATTGAAGTTGCTCAGCAGCTTCAGCGGCGCGCCCTCCACCAGCGTGGCATCAGGCACCGGGCCCACGCGCCAGCGCCGCTGCCCCTGCACCTGTAGCAAGAACACGTCGTAGGAGTCCAGGTGCGGCCCGACGCCGCCGCCGTCGCTGGCGTAAGAAACCATCAGGTCGTCCAGGCGCGCATCCGGCACGAAGCGAAACCGTGAAAGCATCTTGTGCGCGGCTTGACAGTGCAAGTCCAGCCCCTGCACCAAGAGGGTCCATTCGCGCTGTTTGAGCGGCGGCAAGGCGCTGCGCGCAAAGGGGCCGTGGCGCAATCGCCATTGGCCCGCGAATGCGCTCACCAGACGCGACTCCACATCCGCCTGGCTGGCCAGTTTGAACAGCTCACTGCGGGGCAAAGGGGGCTGCACATCCGGCCAGGCCTGTCTCACCAAAAGAGGCCGCTTCTGCCAGTGTTTGCGCATGAATTGGGCGGCCGACATGCCACCCAACAGAGCCATGCCGGCGTTCACATCCATAGGGTCGAGTCCATGGCGAATTGTCGCGCGGCCTGTGCGATCATTCCGCGATGTTGATCACCGAACCCTGCGTCGTCAGCCTGACCTGGACGCTTGCCGATGCCCAAGGCGAGCAGCTGGATGTACTGACCGAGGCCATTGAATTCTTTTACGGTGGCGACGACCTGCTGCCCAAGCTGGAGCACGCATTGGCCGGCCAGGCTGCGGGCTTCGAGGCCGATTTGTACCTGGAGCCCGAGCACGCGTTTGGTGAATACCACTCCGAGCTGGTGTGCTTTGAAGACCGTTCGCTGTTCCCGGAGGGCATCACCGAAGGCATGCAGTTCGACGGCCTGCCCGAGGGCGCGCAGACCACGGGCATGCCCACCGACGCGATCTACGCGATCACCGAGATCTACCCTTCGCATGTGGTGCTCGACGGCAACCATCCGCTGGCCGGCATGTCGCTGCGCCTGCAGGTCAAAGTGGTGGCGGTGCGTGACGCCAGCAGTGAGGAGTTGGAAACACGCACCGTGGCCGAGACTGGGGTCAGCGTGTTGACCGCGGTGCCGGGTTCACGCGCCTTGCATTGAAGGCAGCGCCGCGCTCTCGATCGCCCACCGTGCGATTGCGGGCAAACGGGATCTCGCGCTAGGCGCGCCCGGTCGATCCGAATCCGCCTTCGCCCCGAAGCGAGCTGTCAAATTCATTGACACGCCGGAACCGCGCCTGCACCACTGGCACGATCACCATCTGCGCGATGCGCTCCATGGGCTGCACGGTGAAGCCAAGGGAACCGCGGTTCCAGACGCTGACCATCAAGGGCCCCTGGTAATCGCTGTCGATCAGGCCGACAAGGTTGCCCAGCACGATGCCATGCTTGTGGCCCAGGCCGGAGCGCGGCAGCAACATCGCGGCCAGGCCAGGGTCACCGATGTGCACGGCCAGGCCAGTGGGGATCAAGGTGGTCTGGCCGGGGGCCAATTCGATGGCCGCCTCCAGGCAGGCACGCAGATCAAGTCCGGCGCTGCCGGGCGTGGCATAAGCCGGTAAATGCGCGGCCATGCGCTCATCCAGAACTTTGATGTCAATGGTGCTCAATGCGCTCTTCCTTCATGGCTTGGTGTCGGGCTTGCCGCCCTGGACATGGGCTCAGGCGATGCGCTGGGCGATCTCGCGCACCAGCTCGCGCGCCAGGCTGAGTTTGTCGCCCGTGGGAATGGCCTTGTCCCCATGGGCATCGACCAGCAGCAGGGTGTTGTCGTCTCGCCCAAAGGTGGCCGGGCCGAGGTTGCCGACGATCAAGGGCACGTCTTTGCGCTGCAACTTTTCTCGGGCGTGGCGCGCCAGATCGTGGCTCTCGGCCGCAAATCCCACGCAATAGGGATGGGGCCGGCCTGCCTTTGCAGCCGCCGCATCAGCGGCGCAGGCCATGCGCGCCACGGCCGCCAGGATGTCGGGGTTTTCGGTCATGGCGATCATGGGCGCCTGGCCTGAGCCGTCCTTCTTGATCTTGTGCTCGGTGGCGGTGGCGGGTCGCCAATCGGCCACTGCAGCTGTGGCCACGAAGACATCACACGCCGCTGCCAAGGGCAGCACGGCGTCGTGCATTTGCTGGGCGCTGCGCACGTCCAGGCGCTGCACATGGCGAGGCGTTGGCAGATGCACAGGGCCGGCAATCAAGGTCACCGCAGCGCCTGCCTCTTGCGCGGCACGGGCGATGGCAAAACCCATCTTGCCGCTTGATAAATTGGTGATGCCACGCACTGGGTCTATCGCCTCATAGGTCGGCCCGGCAGTGATCAAGACCTTGCGGCCTTGCAGCAGCTTGGGTTGAAAGCTGGCGATCAGCTCGTCGAGCAGCTCGCCGGCCTCGAGCATGCGGCCGTCGCCCACCTCGCCGCAGGCCTGATCACCACTGCCGGGCCCAAGCACGGCGGCGCCATCGGCCAGCACCTGCGCCAGGTTGCGTTGTGTCGCCGGGTGCGACCACATCTCGCGGTTCATGGCCGGGGCAATCAGCAGCGGGCAGCTCGCCACGGGCCGGGCCAGACACATCAGTGATAACAAATCATCGGCGCGACCTTGGGCCAGCTTGGCAATGAAATCGGCCGACGCCGGCGCCACCAGCACGGCATCGGCGGGTCGTGTCAGGTTGATGTGGGCCATGTTGTTGGCCTCACGCGCATCCCACTGGTCGGTGTAGACAGGGCGGCCGGACAGGGCCTGCAGGGTCACCGCGGTGATGAAGGCCTGGGCGGCTTCGGTCATGACCACCTGCACCGTGGCGCCGGCGCGGCCGAGCTCACGCACCAGCTCGGCCGACTTGAAGCAGGCAATGCCGCCGGACATTCCAAGAACAATGTGCCGACCAGCGAGTTCGGGCGCGCTCATCCTGGCCTCAGCACAATGCGAGCAAGGCCTGCGCCAGATCGGCCTGCAGGTCGGCCACGGCTTCCAGGCCGATGGAAAAGCGCACCAGGTGGCCGGGCAGATCGGAGCGATCGGCGCGCAAGGCCGATAAGTTGTAGGGCAGCACAAGGCTCATGGGCCCGCCCCAGGAGGCACCGATCTTGAACAGGCGCAGCGCGTCGACGAAGGCATCGACCTGATCGGGGCTCAGGGCCGGATCCAGCATCACGGCGAACAGGCCTGCGGCCGCGGTGCAGGTGCTGGCCCAATGCGCATGGCCGGGCGACCCCGGCAGCGCCGGGTGCAAAACGCGATGGACCGGCGACTGCTGGCCCAGCCACAGCGCCAGCGCGCGCGCGGCCGCGTCATGGGCGTGATAGCGCAGTGCCATGGTGGGCAGCGAACGTAACACCATCTCGGCGTCGTTGGCCGCCACGCCAATGCCCAGGCGCATCTGTGCCTGGTGCAGCCGGTGGTGCAAGGCCGCCTCGCGCGTCACCACCGATCCCATCAGCACATCGGCGCCGCCTGAGGGGTATTTGGTCAGTGCATGGACGCTGATGTCCACGCCCAGATCAAACGGACGAAAGGCCAGCCCGGCGCCCCAGGTGTTGTCCAGCGCCGTCAGCACACCCCGCTCGCGGGCTTCAGCGATCAGGCCGCGCAGATCGGGGAACTCCATGCTCACCGAGCCCGGCGCCTCCAGCCAGATGAGCTTGGTGCGCTCATGGATGCGGGCCGCCAGATCGGCCGTATTCATGGGGTCGTAGAGCTGGTGGCCTATACCCCAACCGGCCAACAGTGATCGCGCCATATCCTTGTTTGGGACATACACATTGGCGGGCAGCAAGACCTCGTCACCGGTCTTCAACATGGCGGTGTTGACCACCGTGATGGCGGCCAGGCCACTGGGTGCGAGCAGGCAATGATCGCCGCCCTCCAACGTGGCCAGCCGCGCCTCCAGCGCATAGGTGGTCGGCGTGCCGTGCAGGCCGTAGCTGTAGCCCGCCTTGCTGTGGGCGTTGCGCGCGCGGTGCGCAGCGGCATTGGGGAACACGACGGTCGAGGCCTTGAAGACACCCGGGTTCACAGCGTCCCAGTGGTCAGGCGCCCGGTAGGCGTGATGGATGAGCTCGGTGCTCAGGTCTTGCTGGGATTCAGGCATGTCAACTCTTGTGGGCAGTGGCTGGCGGCAGCCGTGAACAGTGAATTTTGCGAGCGACTGACATGCGGCCAAGGCGCTGCGACAGTCTCAGATCGGCTGGCCAATCAGATCGTGGCCCTCGGTGCCAACGATGCGTGCGCGGGTGAACTCGCCGACCTTCAAAGTCTTGGACGCTTTCTCAGGTGGCAGCAAGCGCACGGTGCCGTCGATCTCAGGCGCGTCGGCGTAGCTGCGGCCCACACCACCCTTGCGGCCCAGAGCCGGGGCTTTGTCGATCAGCACCTGCATGATGGCGCCCACGCGGCGCTGCAGGCGCTGCGCCGAGACCTCTTCGGCCACGGCCATGAAGCGTGCGCGGCGCTCCTCACGCAGGGCTTTGGGCACGGCGCCGGGCAAGTCATTGGCCGCGGCGCCCTGCACCGGCGAGTAAGCAAAGCAGCCGGCACGATCGATCTGCGCCTCGCGCACGAAGCCCAGCAGGTGCTCGAACTCGGCCTCGGTTTCGCCAGGGAAGCCCGCGATGAAGGTCGATCGAACGATCAGCTCGGGGCAGGCTTCGCGCCACTTCAGCAGCCGCTCCAGATTGCGCTCGCCACTGGCCGGGCGCTTCATGCGGCGCAGCACGTCCGGATGCGAGTGCTGGAAAGGCACATCGAGGTAGGGCAGCACCAGGCCTTGCGACATCAAGGGCAGCACCTCGTCCACACTGGGGTAGGGGTAGACATAGTGCAAGCGAACCCAAGCCCCAAACGGAGCGGCCAACTCGCCCAAGGCGGCGCACAGCTCCAGCATGCGCGTCTTCACCGGCCGGCCATCGAAGAAGCCGGTGCGGTATTTCAGATCCACGCCATAGGCACTGGTGTCCTGGCTGACGACCAGCAGCTCCTTGACGCCGGATTCAAACAGCGCCCGCGCCTCGCCCAAGACATCGCCCACGGGGCGCGACACCAGATCGCCGCGCATGCTGGGGATGATGCAGAAGGTGCAGCGGTGGTTGCAGCCCTCGCTGATCTTGAGATAGGCATAGTGCCTGGGCGTGAGCTTGATGCCGATGCCAGCGCCGGTTTGCCCCGCCGCGGCACGCGCTTGCGGCACCAGATCGACAAATGGGTTGTGCGGCTTGGGCGCATGCAGGTGCACCGCGTCCATCACCTCCTGTGTGGCATGCGGCCCGGTCACGGCCAGCACCTTGGGGTGAATGCTGCGCACCAGGTTGGCACCGCCCTCGCCGCTGCGCGCCCCCAGGCAGCCGGTGACGATGACGCGGCCGTTCTCGGCCAGGGCCTCGCCAATGGTGTCAAGGCTCTCCTTGACGGCGTCGTCAATGAAGCCGCAGGTGTTGACGATCACCAGGTCGGCGCCGGCAAAGGTCTTGCTGGTGACATAGCCCTCGGCGCTGAGCTGGGTGAGGATCAATTCGGAATCGGTCAGCGCCTTGGGGCAGCCCAGCGAAACGAAGCCCACCTTGGGCGGTGGGGCAATCAATGTGTCGTGCATCCGGCCATTGTCTCAGCCACTGGGCGCGGCCGGTGTGCCCTGGCCCGGGGGCGGGCCAGCTTCAGCGCTTGGTGCCAAACCCCGGCATGCCGCTGAACAGGCCCGCAGCGGGCATTTGGGCTTGCAGCTGGGTTTGCATCTGTTCGAACATGGCCTTGCTTTGCTCAAGGTAGTTGCCCATCAGGCCCTGCATGAAGGGCGCCTGATTGCCCATGTACTGGGCCCAGTTCTCGGGCGTGAAGGCCTTGGGCTCGAGGGCGCCCTTGGCCTGGCTGGCGAACTGGCGTTGCAGCTCGACAAAGGTCTGCATGTTCTTCTCGAGGTAGGAGCCCATCATGCCCTGCATGGCGTGCCCATACAGGCGAATGAGGTGCGACAGCATCTCGTTGCTGAACATGGGCATGCCGCCGGTCTCGGCCTCAAGGATGATCTGCAGCAGGATGCTGCGCGTCAGGTCTTCGCCGGTCTTGGCGTCGCGCACTTCAAAGCGCTCGCAGTCGAGCACCATTTGCTTGACATCGACCAGGGTGATGTAGCTGCTGGTGCGCGTGTCGTAGAGCCGCCGATTGGGGTACTTTTTGAGGATGCGCGCGCCCTTGTCGGCGCTGCCTGCGGGGCTGGGCTCGCCAGGCGAGGGGCTGTCACTTGCTTTGGAGGAACTGCTGGCCGCGGGGCGGCGATTGGATGGCATCGCGGGCGACTCCGGCTGTGCAATGGAATGGGTCAGTGGGCAGGTGCTGCGCAAATTCTAAAGAGGCCAGCCCGGTGCGCCGGCAGGGCTTACCCGTGCGATTTCGCAATCACCGGCCTGAGTGAAACCGGTGCCAGCATCTGGCGCGCCACAGACTCGGCGACCTCGATGCCATCCACCCCAGCTGACATGATGCCGCCGGCGTAACCCGCGCCCTCGCCCGCCGGATAGAGGCCCGCCACATTGAGGCTCTGGTGGTCCTTGCCACGGCTGATGCGCAGGGGCGATGAGGTGCGTGTTTCCACACCCGTGAGCACCGCATCGGCCATGGCAAAACCTTTGATCTGGCGCTCAAACGCTGGCAAGGCCTCACGAATGGCGGCCAACACATAGTCGGGCAGGCTGCCGCGCCGCGGGTCCGCCAGATTTGTCATCTCTACCCCAGGCTTGTAGGAAGGCTGCACACTGCCCGGCGCCGTGGATGCCTGGCCCCGAGTGAAGTCGCCCACCATTTGCCCCGGCGCCTGATAGTTGCCACCGCCCAGCTCATAGGCGCGCGACTCCCAGTGGCGCTGAAACGCCACGCCATCGAGTGGATTGACGCGCTGCGCATGGCTTGCACTTGCCTGGGCACCAGCCAGGGCACCAACCAGGCCAGACTCGCCCGAGGCCAGCGCTGCGCCCCAGGCACAGGACGCGTCCTTGATTTGATAGTCCTCGGGCGAAATGCCGACGACGATGCCGGCATTGGCGTTGCGCTCGTTGCGCGAATACTGGCTCATGCCATTGGTGACCACGCGGCCCGGCTCAGAGGTGGCGGCCACGACGGTGCCGCCCGGGCACATGCAAAAGCTGTAGACCGAGCGGCCATTGCTGGCATGGTGCACCAGCTTGTAGTCGGCCGCGCCCAGGATCGGATGGCCGGCGTTGGGGCCAAAGCGCGCGCGGTCGATCAGGCCCTGCGGATGTTCGATGCGAAAGCCGACGGAAAAGGGTTTGGCCTCCAGGTGGACCCCGCGCTGCTGCAGCATGGCAAAGGTGTCGCGTGCGCTGTGGCCTAAGGCCAGAATGACGTGATCGGCGCGCAATTGTTCGCCGCTGGCCAGGGTGAGGCCACGCACGGCTGCGGCCTCGATGTGGACATCGACCACGCGCTGCTCAAAGCGCACCTCGCCGCCCAGGGCCTCAATCTGCGCACGCATCTTCTCGACCACGCCCACCAGCCGAAAGGTGCCGATGTGGGGCTTGGCGACGAACAGGATTTCCTCGGGCGCTCCGGCCTGCACGAACTCGGTCAAGACCTTGCGCGTGAGGTGACGCGGATCGCTGATCTGGCTCCACAGCTTGCCGTCTGAAAACGTGCCGGCGCCGCCCTCGCCAAACTGCACATTCGATTCCGGCTGCAGCACGCCGCGCCGCCACAGGCCCCAGGTGTCCTGGGTGCGCTCGCGCACGCGCTTGCCGCGCTCCAGGACGATGGGGCGCAGGCCCATCTGCGCCAGCACCAAAGCAGCAAATATGCCGCAAGGCCCAAACCCGACCACCACCGGGCGCGGGTGCTGGCGGGCGAGAAACTCGGCCGGAGCGTGGGCGATGAAGTGATAGCGCGTGTCGGGTGTGGCCTTGACATGGCTGTCACCGGCCAGGCGCTGCAGCACGCTCGGCTCGGCCGCCGCATCGAGCAGTTCGCAATCGACGGTGTAGGTCAACACCACGGCCGAGCGCTTGCGCGCATCGAAGGCACGCTTGAAGACCTGCAGCGAGCGCAGTTCGCGCTCAGCGACACCCAGACGCGACAGCACCGCCTGGCGCAATGCGGCCTGGGCATGATCCAGCGGCAGACGCAAATCGGTGATGCGGATCATGAGGCGCGGATCATGAGGCGGGGATCATGGTGTGCAGATCATGCGCTGCGAGCCACCCAATGTGGTCGCGCCCCAGCGTTCGGGGCCGGGCGGCGAGGTCGGCGCAATTTGATGCTGAACTCGGGAGTGGCGCCGGTGCATGGCTTGCAGCCGCAAACGACAAGGCCGCTCGTTGGTGCTCAACGAGCGGCCTGTGCGCGACCGGTCAAACGATCAGCGGGCTTGGGCGTGGATCAAGCGCCTCGATCAACCACCCTTGTGCGGGCGCTTGCCAGGATTTTTCTTGCTGCGCGTGTGTGACCCACGCTCCAGGCTGCTCTTTTGACCACGGTGGACGGTGGGCGTCACACCCACTGGGGCGGGCGGGCGCGGCGTGGCCTTGCGGTCGGCTTCGGTTCTGATCTTGTTGCCCATGGCTGGCTCCTGCGAGTGTTCAATGTGGTGATGGGACGACATGCACTGGCTGCGCCTGTGCCCATCGACCCGATGTGTCATACCAGATCGAAAAAGCCCGGCACGGAGGTGCGTGCCGGGCTTGTCAATCTGGTAGGCGCGAATGGACTCGAACCATCGACCCCCACCATGTCAAGGTGGTGCTCTAACCAGCTGAGCTACGCGCCTGCGAAGCCTTGGACTATACCAGCAGCGGCGGCGCTGCTCTTGAGCAAACGCCGGGCCGCTCCCAAGTTTGCTCACCCCCTCGGGGGGCGGACGACGTATGTCGTCGGCCTGGGGGCGCTCATGAGAAAACGCCGGGCCGCTCCCAAGTTTTCTCATCCCCCGCGGGGGGCCTGACGCGAAGCGGCAGGTTTGGGGGCGCTCTCAAGGCGGCGGGTCGAGCCGTGGCAATGGCGCTCAGCGACGGCGTGCCACGCGCACCCCGGCCACCTGGCCGACCTGGCGCAACACGGTCACCAGGCGCGAGGCGTCATTGACTTCCGCCGTGAAGGTCATGTGCGCGGTGCCGCCGCGCGTGTCCTTCACCGACTGCGTGTGCACGGCAGTGACATTGACCTTGGCCACAGAAAACACCTCTGAGATGTCACGCAACAGGCCGGGCCGATCACTGGCCTCGACCAGCACGTCCACCGGATAGGCGGCGTCATGGCCAGCGCCGCTGGCGCCCCAGGCCACAGCAATCACGCGTTCAGGTGATTGGCGGGCCATGTGGCGGGCATTGCTGCAGGCCGTGCGGTGAATGGCCACGCCTTTGCCGCGGGTGACATAACCCATGATCGCATCGGGCGGTGCGGGCCGACAGCAGCGCGCCAGGTTGGTCAGCAGTGATTCCACGCCAACCACTAAAACGCCGCCCTCGGTGGCGCGAGCGCGTTTGAGGTGGATGGTGTCTTCCTCGGCGGGCGGCGGCTCGGGTGGGCGCAGCAACTGCTCGATGTTGCGCAGTGAAAACTCGTCCTTGCCAACCACTTCGAACAGCGCGTCGGCGCCCTTGAAGCCCAATTGCCCGGCCAGGTCATCGAGCTTCACGGCCGTGCGGCCCTCACGCTGCAACAGCCGCTCCACCGACTCTCGGCCACGCGCAATGGTGGCGGCCTGGGCCTGGACATTGAACCAGGCGCGCACCTTGGCGCGTGCGCGGTGGCTCTTCAGGTAGCCCAGCTCGGCGTTGAGCCAGTCGAGCGAGGGCGCGCCTTCCTTGGTGGTGATGATCTCCACCGTCTGGCCGTTGGCCAGCGGCGTTTGCAGCGGCACCATGGCGCCATCGACGCGCGCACCGCGGCAGCGGTGGCCAACATCGGTGTGCAGGCTGTAGGCAAAGTCCACAGGCGTGGCGCCAGCGGGCAGCTCGATCACCGTGGCCTGAGGGGTGAACACATAGATGCGGTCATCAAAGGCGGCTTCGCCTACTTCGGCGCCCGCCTGTGAATCATTGGGCCTGGCCGGCAGCGGCTCGGATGGGGCACCGCCGCTGCTGCTGTCATGTGGCTGGGACACATAGTCGCGCTCCCAGGCCAGGAGCTGGCGCAACACCGCCTTGCGCGCCTCGGCCACGCGCTCTTCAAATTCGCCCGCCGCCAGCACGCCGGCATAGCCCTTGGTGCCGGCCTCTTTGTAGGCCCAGTGCGCGGCCACGCCATGCTCGGCGTGCTCGTGCATGGCGGCGGTGCGAATCTGCACTTCCAGGGGCCGCTCATCGTCGCCCAGCACGACGGTGTGCAAACTCTGGTAGCCATTGGCCTTGGGCCGGGCGATGTAGTCGTCGAATTCACCGCTGACCGCCTGATAGCGCTCATGCACGCGGGACAAGGCGGCATAACAGCTGGGTACATCCGACACGATGACACGCAGCGCACGCAGGTCGTGCACCTGATCCAGCGCCAGGCCCTTGCCTTGCATCTTCTTCCAGATGCTGTAGAGGTGTTTGGGCCGGCCCTGCACCTCGCTGCGCAGGCCTGCCATGCTCAGCGCTGCCAGCAGTTGATCGCGCACCGCCACCATGCCCGCCTCACGCTCGATGCGGCGCTCGTGCAGCTCAGCCGCGACGCGCTGGTAATCGCTCGGCTGCAAAAAGCGAAAGGCCAGGTCCTCCAGCTCCCACTTGATTTGCCAGATGCCCAGGCGATTGGCCAGCGGCGCAAACACATCACGCGACTCCTGCGCCAGCGCCGGCGGGCAGGGCAGCTTTGACGACGCATGCCAGCGCAGCGATTGCAGGCGCGAGGCCAGCCGCAGCAGCACCACCCGCAAATCCCGTGAGAACGCCAGCAGCATCTTGCGCACACGCTCGGTCTGCTGGGCCTGCCGGTCGGCCTCGACCTGGGCCAGGCGTGCGGCGCGCTGAATCTGCACCAATTTGCGCGTGTGCGACACCAGGGCCGCATAGCTCGGGCCAAAGGCCTTGGTCACCATCTCCTCGGGGCGCTGCAAAAAATCACCGGCATACACCAGGTAGGCCGCGGCCTGCATCGACGGCGCCGCACCAATGGCTTGCAGGATGGCGGCCACGCCCTGGGCATGGTCCATGGCCGATTCACCGGTGTCGAGCACCTGCCCGGCCAGCAAGGGCTGGGCAAAGGCGCGGGCGCGCACCAGGGCGTCTGCACCGTGGTCGCTCGAAGCATCGTCGGCCACGCGCACGATGGCCGCGGCTTCATTGCCCAATCCTTCTGTCAATGCGACCGCACGGCCGCCCGCCTGCCACTGCACTTGGGCACCGCCAGGCGGGGCGGTCAGGGTCTTCATGGCGACAGCAGAAACTCAAGCACGCTGCGCACCTGTTGGGCATCGACCAAGGTGGGCGCGTGCCCAACGCCATCGAACTGCAGCAAGCGGGCCTTGGGCCCGCGCTCGGTCATGGCCTGCGCCGTTTGCACTGAGAGCAAATCGGATTGCGCGCCACGCAGCAGCAGCACAGGCAAGCGCAGGCTGTCATAGGCCGCCCACAGTGCGGCCTGCCCCGCCTTGGCCAGCTCTGGCGTGATCAGCCCGAACGGCAGAGCGATCCTGGCGTCGTAGTGCGGCTTGAAGCCGGCGCCATCGGGTCTGAGCTGCGGCCGCGTCAACGCCAGCCATTGCTCACGGGTGTGGGGGCCGAAGCCTTGCGAGATGGCCCACAGCGCATCGGCCGCAGCCTCCACCGTGGGCCAATGCGCCGGCAGGCCGAGATAGCTGCCGATGCGCACCAGTGACGCCGGCTCAAGCGTGGGCCCGACGTCATTCAAGACCAGTCGACGCAGCGGCGAGCCGGGCTGCGCGGCCAGCCCCAGGCCAATCAAGCCGCCCATTGAGGTACCGACCCAATCGACTTCGGTCGCGTTCAGCCGCGCCAGCAGCGTCACCATATCGGCCACATAGGCCGGGAGGCTGTAGCCCATGGGGTCGGCCAGCCAGTCCGACTGTCCGCGCCCCACCACATCGGGGCAGACCACGCGGTAGTGATCGCACAGCGCAGAAGCCAGCGTGTCGAAGTCGCGTCCCTGGCGCGATAGGCCGTGCGCGCACACCAGCACCCGCGGATTGCTGGCATCGCCCCACTCCCAGTAGGCCATGCGGTGCAGGCCCTGGCTGCCCAGGCACTGCACATGTCGAAGGCGGGGTTCAGTCATCGGTCAGGGTCCTTGCTGATAATTGCAACAACATTTGAATGGAGATTGTGATGCTCAAGACAAAGACCGCTTTGGTCACCGGATCGACCAGCGGCATTGGCCTGGGCATGGCCCTGGCGCTGGCGCGAACAGGCGCCAATGTCATGCTCAATGGCTTTGGCGATGTCGCTGCGGCCCAGGCAGCGGTGGCCGCGCAAGCCGCGGCCTGCCCCGGTGGTGGCCGCGTCGCCTATCACGGCGCTGACATGTCCAAACCGGGCGAGATCGAGGCCATGGTGCGGGCCTGCGAGGCCGAGTTCGGCGCGGTCGATGTGCTGGTCAACAACGCTGGCATCCAGCACGTGGCGCTGGTGGAAGACTTTCCCATCGAGCGCTGGGACGCCATCCTGGCCATCAACCTGAGCTCGGCCTTCCACAGCATGCGCGCCGCACTGCCCGGCATGAAGCGGCGCCACTGGGGTCGCGTGATCAACGTGGCCTCGACCCATGGCCTGGTGGCCTCGGCGCAAAAATCGGCCTATGTCGCGGCCAAGCACGGCCTGGTCGGCTTGACCAAATCCGCCGCGCTGGAGTGCGCCACCACCGGCGTCACCGTCAATGCCATCTGCCCGGGCTGGGTGCTGACCCCCCTGGTGCAAATACAGGTCGATGCGCGCGCCGCGCAGGCGGGCATCAGCGGCGACGAGGCCAAGCGTCAACTGCTGGCCGAAAAGCAACCCTCCTTGCAGTTCACCACGCCCGAGCAGTTGGGCGAGCTGCTGCTGTTCATGTGCAGCCCAGCCGCCGACAACGTGCGCGGCGTGGCCTGGAATGTGGATGGGGGTTGGGTCGCGCAGTGAGGCTTGGCGAGGCAGCGCCGAGAGCTGCTTGGCGCTGGAGCACCGAGCCCGCGATGGCGCCGGTGCACCGAGCGCAGCTCAGCGCGGCGACATCTGAATGCTGCCGCTCACCGTGACCGTGACACTGGCCTTGCCGGCCTCCACAGGCAAGGCCTCATCGCTGGCCGCGCTGGTGCTCATGGTTGCGGCGCGCATGCGCGGCATGGGCGGGGCGGCGTCGGCCTGACCGACATTGACTTCGCGGATGCCATAGCCGGCAAAACCGAAGTGCCGGGCGTAGCTCTCGGCACGTGCCTTGAAGCGGGTGATTGCCAGCGCGGCGACCTCGGCCTCGACCTTGTCCCGCGCCTCGCGCGACAGCATGTGGCTGACGTTGGCCACCACCATGCCCGTCAAGCGCCCGCTGAGTTGGCTGATGGCGGGCGTGTCGCGTCCCTCCAGCACCAGCTCGGCCCGGCCCTGCCAACCGGTGATGCCGCCCTTGGGGCTGTAGCGCGGAAACAGTGAAAACGCACCCGTGCGCACATCCACCTGGCCCGGGCGGGCCGCCTTTCGGGTCTCGGTCAAAGCAACATCCAACACCTGCTTGATCTGGCCCTGCACCGCGGCGGCATCCGCGCCCTCGCGCTGCACCGCCAGGGTGACGCTGAGCATGTCTTGGGGCACCTCCAGGCTGGCGCTGGCCGAGAGCTGCAAGACGTTCTGCGGCGGCGGCAGGGTTTGTGCCCGAATGCCGGCCACGCCCAAGCTCAAAGTCAGTGCCGACAACAGCGCAATCGCATTCATGGGTGGCCCTTGATGTTGACGCCACCCCGGTGGTGGCAGTCGGCATTCTGGCGTGGCGGTGAGGCCAAGCTCAGCCCTTGCAGCCAAGCCGCAGCACTTTGCACCGGCGGCCTTGCCGGGCGCCCTTTGCCTGCATGGCCATCACCAAAGGAGCTCGCACCCAGCGGCAAGAGTTGTAACAACGGGTCAGGTGCCGCAGAATCGCGCAGTTTTCCCCCCGCACAATGCCGTTGTTACAAAGTCGCTGTCGGGCCGCCCACAGGCGACTGCGCCCCTTAAAACGGGGCCGGCGCCATCGGTGCCTTGGGGGGCGGACACACATGAGCACCCCATGAACGCCTCCAACGCCACCCGCCCTGATCGCATCATGGTCGTTGATGACGACGCACGCATCCGCGACCTGCTGCGCCGCTACCTCACCCAAGAGGGTTTCGAGGTGCTGCTGGCCGAAGATGCCAAGGCCTTGAACCGGCTGATGACACGCGAGACGATCGACATGATCATTCTCGATTTGATGCTGCCGGGTGAGGATGGTCTGTCGATCTGCCGCCGTCTGCGCGCCGCCAATGACCTGACACCCATCATCATGCTCACCGCCAAGGTCGAGGATGTGGACCGCATCGTCGGCCTGGAGGTCGGCGCTGATGACTATCTCCCCAAGCCCTTCAACCCGCGCGAGTTGCTGGCGCGCATCCACGCCGTGCTGCGCCGCCGCCCGCCCACCGAAGCGCCGGGTGCACCGTCCAAGGATGCCCAGGTCGTCAACTTCGGCCCCTTCGAATTTGATCTCTCACTGCGCCGCCTGGCGCGCAATGGCGAGCAAATGGCCCTGACCACGGGCGAGTTCTCCATGCTCAAAGCCCTGGTGCGCCATCCACGCCAGCCGCTTTCACGCGACAAGCTTGCGCAACTGGCGCGGGGGCGTGAGTTCGAGCCCTTCGACCGCAGCCTGGATGTGCAGATCTCGCGCCTGCGCAAGATGATTGAAACCGACCCTTCGCAGCCCCGCTACATCCAGACGGTGTGGGGCGTGGGCTACGTTTTTGTGCCGGACGGCGCTGCATGAAGCGCCTCGCCATGAGGGCTGCTGGTGGCCGATAAAAAGCTTGGCTTCAGCCTCTTCTGGCGAACATTTTTCATGCTCACGCTGCTGCTGTGCGGCGGCATCTTTGCCTGGTCGCAGGCACTGCGGCAGCTTGAATTCGAGCCCCGCGTCGTGCTGGCCGCACAACAGATTGCCGCGCTGGTGAACCTGTCACGCGAAGGCATGCGCCATGCCGACCGCATCAACCGCGTGGCCCTGGTCAAGGCCATGGGCACACGTGAAGCGATTCGCCTGATGCCGCGTGAGCCCGGCGACAAGTGGCTGGTGTTCGAGCAGGACGACTTCACCCAGCGGGTCGGCGGCGAGCTGCGATCGAGGTTGGGCGCGGACACCATCGTGGCCAGCAGCGTCAATGCCACGCCGGGGCTGTGGGTGGGTTTCAACATCGAGTCCGATCCCTGGTGGCTGCAGGCCGAGACGGCGCGCATCCACCCGCTCACTGGCCGCACCTGGCTGGTCTGGGCCGCCATCGCCCTGGTGGCCACGATCTTGGGCTCGATCGCCATTGCCCGGTTCATCAACCGTCCACTGCGTGACCTGTCGTTTGCCGCCAGCCGTATTCGCGGCGGTGAGTTCGATTCACGCCTGAACGAAAACACGCTGACCAGCGAGATTCGCGAGGTCAACATGGGCTTCAACCGCATGGCGCGCGAGCTGGCCAAGGTGGAGGAAGACCGCGCGGTGATGCTGGCCGGCATCAGCCACGACCTGCGCACGCCCCTGGCACGCCTG
>JAYSSS010000060.1:0-10916 GCA_043720415.1 Ideonella sp. | reverse complement strand
CAACCAGATCGGGCACCATCTTGTAGAAGTACGCCTCGCGCGCGCCCAGCTTGTAACCGTGGCGGATCGCGCGGCGGATAATGCGGCGCAGCACGTAGCCGCGGCCTTCGTTGCCGGGGATCACGCCGTCGGCGATGAGGAAGGAGCAAGCGCGGATGTGGTCGGCCAGCACGCGCAAGCTTGGCTGGTCGAGGTTGCTCTGTTTGGTTTCGCGCGCGGCGGCGCGGATCAAGGCCTGGAACAGGTCGATCTCGTAGTTGGCATGCACATGCTGCAACACCGCCGAGATACGCTCCAGTCCCATGCCGGTATCCACCGAGGGTTTGGGCAGCGGATGCAGCACGCCCTGCTCGTCGCGGTTGAACTGCATGAACACGTTGTTCCAGATTTCGATGAAGCGGTCGCCGTCTTCGCCCGGGCTGCCGGGTGGGCCGCCCGGAATGTGCGCGCCGTGGTCGTAGAAAATCTCGGTGCAGGGACCGCAGGGGCCGGTGTCGCCCATCATCCAGAAGTTGTCGGAGGCATAGCGCGCACCCTTGTTGTCGCCGATGCGGATCACGCGCTCGGCGGGCACGCCGATCTCTTTGGTCCAGATGTCGTAGGCTTCGTCGTCCTCGGCATACACGGTGATGGTGAGCTTGTCCTTGGGCAGCTTGAACACCACGGTGAGCAGCTCCCACGCGTAGTTGATCGCGTCGCGCTTGAAATAATCGCCAAAGCTGAAGTTGCCCAGCATCTCGAAGAAGGTGTGGTGCCTTGAGGTGTAGCCAACGTTGTCCAGGTCGTTGTGCTTGCCGCCGGCACGGATGCACTTCTGGCTGGTCGTGGCGCGGTGGTAGGGGCGCTTGTCGAAGCCCAGGAACACGTCCTTGAACTGGTTCATGCCGGCGTTGGTGAACAGCAGCGTCGGGTCGTCGCCCGGTATCACCGGCGACGAGGCCACGATGGTGTGGCCCTTGGACTCAAAGTACTTGAGGAAGGTGGAGCGGATTTCGGCGGCTTTCATTTGCGGCTCACTGTGGGTTCGCGGTTCAGATAGATCGGTACACCGGCACGACGGGCCGCGGCGGCGAGTTGCTTGTCCTTGGTGGCCAAGGGCAGGCGCTGTTGCAAAGCGGTGTCCAGATAGCAGGCATCGTAGGTGGTCAGGGCCCAGTCGCTGGCAACTTGCGTCCAGTGTTGGGCGTGGCCCAGCACCGGCGCGGTCTGGATGTCGAGCAGCGCGAACCGTGCCCAGCACTCTTGCAAGGCCGCTGGGCCTATGCGCTCAGCACGCAGTGCGCGCGCCAGGATGTTGCCCATCTCCAGATGCCACAGCGCGGGCACCACGGCCTGGGCCTGCGTGAGTGAGCGCAACACGTCCAGCGAGTATTCGTCCTGCTCATCGGCGAAAAAACCGCCCAGCGCCACGGAGCAGTCCAGCACAAAGCTCGCTGGCGGGGTCGTGCTCAACGCCGACCCTCGTCACGCAGGCCTTTCCAGTCCATGTTCAATCTTCGGCCAGCCGCGGCCGCCAGCAAGGCCGTGACGGCAGAGCGTCGCGCCTTGGCGTCAGCAGGGCTGGCGTGCATGGGCACCAGCCGCGCCACGGGCTTGTTATGCCGGGTGATGATGACCTCCTCGCCGCGCTCGGCGCGGGCCACCAGCTCGGACAAATGGGTCTTGGCTTCGAACAGGCCGATGGATTCCATGGCGGCACCCCTACTGGTTGAATCAACCAGATTCTAGGCCAGGGCGTCCGATGACCCCCGCTTTGGACGGGACCACCGGGCAAACACCCTTGCGAGAACTTGGACTTGTGGATTGAATCGCGCCACAACAGGGAAGCCCGCGACGCGTGCCGCAATGGCAGCGCAGCGCTAGAGGAGAGAGTCGTTTGAATATGCACATCAGCCGAATCGGCCTGTTGGCCATGGCCGCATGGCTGGCCCCGTTCACCGCGGCCGCCTGGGTGCCCACCCAGGCCATAGAGCTGGTGGTCCCTGCTGGCACCGGTGGTGGTGCCGACCAGATGGCGCGTTTTGTGCAATCTCTGGTCGCCAAACACAAGCTGACGCCTCACCCCATCCATGTGGTCAACAAGATTGGCAACCAGGGTGCCGAAGGCTTTTTGGAGGTGCGCTCCAGCAGCGGCGATCCGCACAAGCTGATCATCACGCTGTCGAGCCTGTTCACCGTGCCCTTGGCCACGGGCGTGCCCTTCAACTGGCGCGAGCTGACGCCGGTGTCCATGCTGGCGCTCGATCAGTTCGTGCTGTGGGTGAAGACCGATTCGCCCTACAAGACCTCGCAGGAGCTGATGGCCGCCATTCGCTCGCAGCCACGCAACAGCTTTCGCCTGGGCGGCACCGGCAGCAAGCAAGAGGATCAGCTGTTGAGCGTGCTCATAGAAACAGCCGCCAATAGCCGCATCCAGTATGTGCCGCTCAAGGGCGGCGGCGATGTCGCCAGCAACCTGGCCACCGGCCAGGTGGAGCTGACGGTGAACAACCCGATCGAGGCCGAAGCGCTGTGGCGCAAGGGCGAGCTGCGGCCACTGTGCGTGTTTGATGGCCTGAAGCTCGATTACCCGGCCAAACTGTCCAACGGCCAGAGCTGGCACGACGTGCCCACCTGCATGTCGGCCGGCATCCCGGCGCAGTACCTGATGCTGCGCGGCATCTTCATGGCGCCAGGCACCTCGCCCGAGCAGCGTGCCTACTACGTTGGTCTGTTGGACAAGGTGCGCGCCTTGCCGGAATGGAAGGATTTCATGGCCAAAGGCGCCTTCAGGCAAACGGCCATGACCGGGCCTGAATTTGTGACCTGGCTGGACAGAGCCGAGAGTTTTCACAAGGTGCTGATGCGCGAGGCGAAAATGATCGCCCGATAAGGTGCGGCCAGCCGATGGCGGCCATGCACCCTGCCGACCCGCCCTCTGCCACCAAAGGAAACGCACCATGGCCAGCGCTGCCAAATTCTCCTGGGACGACCCGCTGCTGCTGGACGCCCAGCTCACACCCGATGAGCGCGCTGTGCGCGACGCCGCCCACGACTACTGCCAGGCCAAGCTGGCACCGCGCGTGCTGGAGGCCTTTCGCCACGAGAAGACCGATCTGGCGATCTTCCGCGAAATGGGCGAGCTCGGCCTGCTCGGCCCGACCATCCCCGAGGCCTATGGCGGCGCCGGCCTGAACTATGTCTGCTACGGCCTGGTGGCGCGCGAAGTCGAGCGCGTCGACTCGGGCTACCGCTCGATGATGAGCGTGCAATCGTCCCTGGTGATGGTGCCCATCAACGACTTCGGCACCGAGGCGCAAAAGCAGAAATACCTGCCCAAGCTGGCCCGCGGCGAATGGATAGGCTGCTTTGGCTTGACCGAGCCCAACCATGGCTCTGACCCCGGCAGCATGGTCACACGCGCCAAGAAGGTGCCCGGCGGCTATGAGCTCACAGGCGCCAAGATGTGGATCAGCAACAGCCCCGTGGCCGATGTCTTCCTGGTCTGGGCCAAGGACGACGGTGGCGCCATCCGCGGCTACCTGCTGAACAAGGGCGCCAAGGGTTTGAGCGCCCCGGCCATTCACAGCAAGGTGGGCCTGCGCGCCTCGATCACCGGCGAAATCGTCATGGACGCTGTGTTCTGCCCGGATGAAGACGCCTTCCCCGAGGTGCGCGGCTTGAAGGGCCCCTTCACCTGCTTGAACTCGGCCCGCTACGGCATCGCCTGGGGCGCGCTGGGGGCGGCCGAAGATTGCTTCCATCGTGCCCGCCAGTACGTGCTCGATCGCCATCAGTTTGGCCGGCCGCTGGCGGCCAACCAGCTGATCCAGAAAAAGCTGGCCGACATGCTCACCGACATCAGCCTGGGCCTGCAGGGCTGCCTACAACTCGGGCGCATGAAGGATGCGGGCACGGCCTCGGTGGAGGCCACCTCCATCATGAAGCGCAACTCCTGCGGCAAGGCGCTCGACATCGCTCGCGTGGCACGCGACATGATGGGCGGCAACGGCATCAGCGATGAGTTCGGCGTGGTGCGGCACATGGTCAACCTGGAGGTGGTCAACACCTACGAGGGCACGCACGACATCCATGCGCTCATCCTCGGCCGGGCCATCACCGGCATACAGGCCTTCAACTGAAGGCGCGACCATGACCCTTGCTCCCAAGCCCTTGTTGGGCATCAAAGTGCTGGACCTGTCCCGCGTGCTCGCCGGCCCCTACGCCGCGCAAATCCTGGCCGACTACGGCGCCGATGTCATCAAGGTGGAGCGCCCCGGCGGTGGCGACGACACCCGCGCCTGGGGCCCGCCCTGGTGGGGCGACCCGAAGGACCGCATGTCGGCCTACTACCTGAGCGCCAACCGCGGCAAGCGCTCCATCGCCATTGACATCGCCAGCGCCGAGGGCGTGGCCCTGGTGCGCCAAATGGCCAAGCACGCCGATGTCGTGCTGGAGAACTACAAGGTCGGCCAGCTCGCCAAATACGGCCTGGCCTATGCCGACCTCTCGGCCCTCAACCCCGGCCTGGTGTACTGCTCGATCACCGGCTATGGCCAGGACGGGCCGTACGCGCCGAATGCCGGTTATGACTTCGCCATCCAGGCCTCGGGCGGCGTGATGAGCATCACCGGCGAGAAAGACGGCACGCCCGGCAGCGAGCCGCAAAAGGTGGGCGTGGCCATGGCCGATCTGGGCACCGGCGTCTTCGCCACCACCGCCATCCTGGCCGCCCTGGTGGCGCGCGGGCGGACCGGCCGTGGCAGCCACATCGACGCCGCCTTGCTCGACACCCAGGTCGCCCTGCTGGCCAACCAGGCCAGCAACTTCATGGTCGGCGGCGAGACCCCCAAGCGCATGGGCAATGCGCACATCAATGTCGTTCCTTACCAGGTGTTCCCCAGCAAGGATGGCCACATCGTCATTGCGGTGGGCAATGACGGGCAGTTTGCGCGTTATTGCGCACTGGCCGGCGATGCCAACCTGGCCAAAGACCCGCGCTACATCGAAAACGCCGGTCGGCTGCAGCACCGCAGCGAATTGGTGGCCACGCTCAGCGCCTTGATGTTGAAGCGCACCACCGCCGAATGGATGGCCCTGCTCGAGCCCAACGCCGTGCCCTGCGCGCCCATCCTCGACATCCCCAATGTCTTCAAGCACCCGCAGGTGGTGGCGCGCGGCATGCGCCGCGAAGTGGCGGGCATGCCGGTGGTGGCAGCGCCCATGCGCTTTGATGGCCAGCGGCCGCTGGCCGACATCGGGCCGCCGCAGATCGATGAGCATGGCGCGGCGCTGCGGGCGGCGCTGGGCGCAAGGGATGAGTGGCCGGGGCGGTAAAGGCCTGTCGAGCTTGGCCTCAGCACATGGGCCAAGGTGTGCCGCATCAGAGCAGGCGCACACCCTCCAGGCGGCGCATGCGCTTGTCGAAGGTGGCAGTGAACTCGCACCCGAGAGCCTGGTTCTTGGCAACGATCAGGCAATCCGAGAACCCACAGGTCGCGCGCTCAAACACGGCCAAGGCCGCGGCTACCGCATTGCGGTTTTCGAAGGCAAACACCGGCTCACGCAACAGGGAGCTGAGCGCCTTGACCAGGGCTGCCTTGGGCTGCTCGAAGACGGCCACCAAAGTCCACATCGTTTCGGCCAAAACCACATCGGCCACATGCACCGAGCCAGCCGCGGCGCTGTGCGCGGCCAGCAACGCATCCACGCGCTCGGCCTGCGCCGGTTCATCGTCCAGCAGCAGGCGCAGCAAGACATTGGTGTCGATGCCAATCATCGCGGTGGACCGGCCTTGCTGCGCTTGGCAGACAAGGGGCGATGCTTGTCAATCAGGTGCCGCGCCAGGCCCACATCCAACTGCTCGACTGTGGGCGGACTGGCCAAAGGTGATCGCAGGATGCCGCGCACATTGCGCGCATCGGGCCGCAGCGCGCGGGCCTGAATGGTGTTGTCGGCCAGCAGCTCAAACACAAGCTGCGAGCCGGCGTCGAGCCCGAGCTTGTCGCGAATCGCCTTGGGCAGGGTGAGTTGGCCCTTGCTTGTCAGGGTGGTGAGCACGAAACTTCCTTATCTACAGTTTATTCCTTACATGATAGCATGAGAAAGGAATTCAACGCAGGAGCACCCCATGGACAAGCAACGCGCCAACGCCTTCATGCTGAAAATCGTCACCGATGTCGGCACCGCGCTGGCCGGTGTGCTGGCCGTGGTGGGGGATCGCACTGGCCTGTTCACGGCCTTGGCCGGCGCTGGGCCGCTGACGCCCGCGGACCTGGCCCAGCGCGCCGCGGTGGCCGAGCGTTACGCCCAGGAGTGGCTGGCAGTGATGGCGGGCGCGGGCTATATCGAATACGACGCGTCCACCGGCAGCTTCACCCTGCCCGATGAGCACGCCATGTTTCTGTCCCACCCGGGTGCAGAAACCTATCTCGGCGGCCTGTTCCAGGGCCTGCCCAGCATGGGCTCGGTGATCCCGCAACTGAGCGCGGCCTTCAAGTCCGGTGAGGGCATTTCCTTCGCCGAACTTGGCAGCGAGCTGCCCCAGGCACTGGCCGCCATGAACCGCAGTGTTTATGAGAGCCGACTGGTGCGCAGCTGGCTGCCGGCCATGCCCGATGTGGTGGCGCGCCTGCAGGCCGGCGGCCGCGCGCTGGACATCGGCTGCGGCATCGGTGTGGTGCCCATGGCCATGGCCCGCGGCTTCCCGCAGGCCACCGTCTGGGGCATCGATCTGGATGAGCGCTCGATTGCCCTGGGCCAGGCCGAAGCGGCGAACGCCGGCCTGGGCCCGCGGCTGTCACTGCAGGCCATGGCTGTCGAGGCCGTGCCGCTGGAGCCCGGCTGGGATTTCATCTCCACCTTTGATGTCATCCACGACCTGCCCGACCCGCTGGCTGCGCTCAAACACATTCGGCGCGCCCTCACGCCTGGCGGCACCTACCTGATGGTCGAGCCCAAGGTGGCCGATGCGCTGCAAGACAACCTGGCCAACCCCTTTGCGCGCATGCTCTACGGCATGAGTTGCCTGCACTGTGTGCCGCAGTCGCTGTCGCAAGGCGGGCCGGGCCTGGGCGCCTGCTGGGGCCCGGCACGGGCCCGCGATCTGACCCGCCGCGCCGGCTTCACGCGCTTTGAGGCGCTGGACATTCGCAGCCCGGCGCTGGCGTTTTACGCGCTGAGTTGATCGCCCCGGGCGACGCCGGGCGCCGGTGCAGGAATTGAGTCACGCGTGCGCGCAGCGCACCGGCAGCCGCGGCGTGCCGCTCTGGCCCCGGCCCGCCCACAATGCCCAGCCACTTTGAGCACACCATGCTGCGCCGCGACTTCCATGTTTTGACCCTCGGCGCCATCGGTGCCCCAGCCACTTTGATCACCGCAGCGGCCACCGCCGCCGCCAGCCTGGCCGATGTCATCGAAACCAGCAGCCCCTCGGTGGTGGCCGTGGGCAGCTTCGATGCCCTGAAGAGCCCACGCTTCAGCTTTCGCGGCACCGGCTTTGCCGTGGCATCGGGCCAGCGCATCGTCACCAACGCCCATGTGCTGCCCAAGGCCGGCGATGCCGATGCCAGCGACAAGCTGGCCGTGCTGGTGCCACGGCGCGGCGGCCAGCCCGAGCTGCGCATGGCCAAGCGTTTGGCCAGCGTCCCCGAACATGACCTGGCCCTGCTGGAAATCGAAGGCGCCCCACTGCCACCCTTGACCCTGGCGCCCGAGCCCCTGCCGCGCGCCGGTACGGCTGTGGTGCTGGTCGGCTTCCCCCTGGGCACCAGCCTGGGCTTTGTGCCGGTCGCGCACAAGGGCATCGTCTCGGCGGTGGTGGCCATTGCCATCCCGCCGCCCGCGGCGCGCCAGCTCGATGACAAGACCTTGTCGCGCCTGCGCCAGGGCAGCTTCGACATCCTGCAGCTTGACGCCGTGGCCTACCCAGGCAACAGCGGCAGCCCCTTGATCGATGTCGACACCGGCCGCGTCGTCGGCGTCATCAACATGGTCTTCATCAAGGGCACGAAAGAATCCGCCATCAGCCAGCCCACCGGCATCACCTACGCCATACCGGCGCGCCTGGTGGTGCAGATGCTGGAGGCGAAGTGATGTTGCTGGCGGCTCGCGGGTGAGTCAGGCCGCTCAGGACATCAGCCCTTCAGCACATCAACGCTCAGCCCATCACCGGCTTGCCGCCCGGACCCCAGATCGACTCCGGCGCCGCGCGTGCATCGCGCGCACCCCAGCGGCCCTGGCCGACCTGATGCAAGAAGTCGTCGAGCAGGCGGTTGAACACCACAGGCTCTTCCAGATTCACCGCGTGGCCGGTCTTGGGCACGATGGCCAGGCCGGCCTTGGGCACCACGCGCTTGATCAGCAGTGAGGGCTCCAGGCAGGGCTCGTCTTCATCGCCGCTGACCACCAGCACCGGCACGTCAATGGCCGCCATCTGCGGCGTCAGCGTGTAAAGGCTGGGGCGCCGGCCCTGATAGCCCTCCATGGTGTTGGCCGAGCCGGTGTCCGAATGCTCGGCGAATTGCGCCGCAAATTCGGCGAAGCCGCGCGGGTCCTTGTTTTGCTGCTGCACCCGCATGGCGCCATGGCCGTAGGTCGCCGCCAGGTGCGCCATGCCGCTGCGGCGAATCGTGGCCGCCAGCTCAAGCGAGTGTTGTTTGAAGCCGGGGTGGGCGGCCGGGTGCGCACCGCTGCCGCAGCCGACCAGCGTGAGCGACAGTGCGCGCGCTGACGCTGCCGAGGTGGCATAGGCCATGCCGAAGTGCAGGGCCGCGAAGGCGCCCATCGAGCAGCCCACGATGTGCGCGCGCTCCAGGCCCAGGCCATCGAGCACGGCGAGGATGTCGTCGCGCATGCGCTGCTGCGAATAACGGTCAGGGTGATCTGGCACATCGGAGGGCAAATAGCCGCGCGCGCTGTAGGCAATGCAGCGGTAGCGGCGCGCAAAGTGCCGCAGTTGCGGCTCCCAGCTGCGGTGGTCGCCGGCAAATTCATGCACAAAGACAATCGGCGTGCCGCTGCCGGCTTCTTCGAAGTACAGGTTGACGCCGTCGTCGGTGAGCAAGCTGGGCATGGTGGCTTTCGTGTGAATCAGGCTTTGCAGCCCGGCAATTGTCGGCTGCAGCAAGCGCGGCCGAATCCACTCGCATTCCCTTGGGTGTTCACTCACCGCGGGCCACGGATGGCGTCGTTGCCCCTGCGCGGCGCCCTCAAAAACCCGATGCCCAGCGGCACGGCCACGATCAGCAGCAGGCCGCCCAATATCACTGGCCAGATCCACACCGCCCAGAAGCCGTCCACCTTGGCGGCATCGAAATCGTCGCGCCGTACCCGCACCGGCAGTTTTTGCCCTAGCGCCACCAGCGCATAGGCGGCGGTGCCATCGGTTTGCAACTGCCGTGGCTTGCCGTCGGCTGCCACATAGGCGAGCGTCAGCGAGGTCAATTTGCCGTCGTGGCGCGCCACCACCGTGCCGCTGATCCGATCGGCCCAGACGGCATATTGCAAGGCGTTCCAGAACGCGGCCGCCGCCATCAGCGCAAAGGGCGCCACCACCAGCACAAAGGCCCAGCGCATGAAGCCGTGGTGGGCCTGCTGCTGGCGCTCGAATTCGTCACGCAAGCGCTCCTGGGCCGCCGCCTCCGCAGGCGACACCTCGTCGTCCTTATCGCAAAGCGCATTGGCCGTCGGCCCCTGGGCATTTGCATGGGCCTTCAAGGCCTGGCACAAGGCCTCGAAGGCCGGCGTCGGCAGCATCGCCTCATCGAGCCGCAGCAGCTCATTGCCGGCGGCGTCGGTGGCGATCCAGGCCATCAGGGTTCTGGGCCGAAAGGCGTTGCGCCGGCTGCTCTGGGTTTGATCGTGGCGGCGCTGGGCGTCGGCCTGGGTGTTGACCAGGCACCAATCAGCAATCGCCGACCAGGGGATGCGTTGGGTGCCAAACCAGGTGCCGTCGGCAATGCCGGCGGCGTCATGCCCAACGCGGCGGCTGCGCGTGCTGATCAGGGTGTGCAGCACCAGGGCCAGCAGCGCAGCCGAGGCCAGCGCCGCGAAGCCACCTTCAATCGGCTGCTGCGCCCGGTTCAGCCAGGCAAATGGCCAGGCCCAGAGCGCAGCCAGCGCGATCACCGTGGTCCAAAAAAGCGCGGCCCGCTGGCTCTCGTGGCTGGACAGCACAGTGCCATGCTCGCTGGCCAGCAGGCCGGGCCGCTGCGACGACGACGCCACTGCGATCCAGGCACCGGCCTGCCACAGCTCATCGTGCCCCCAACGCAAGCGGGTCAACACCCGCCACGCCGCCAGCGCCAGCAGCGTGCCGAAAATCAAATACGCCAGCGTGGGCGACAGGTCGGCCATGACATCAACGATCAGCGCCCGGCCTGGCCGCTGGGGGTCGAGCGCCAGCTCGATCTCCTCAAGGTGGCCGATCAAGGTGTAGGGCCGCGAAGGCACCAGCAGCCGGGTGTGGCCCTCGCGGCGCGGATGCATCTGCGCCGGCCGCGGCGCCCGCGGCAGGCGCGCGGCGTCGTGCTCGCTCAGCTCAAGCTCGACCCAGGCCTCATCGGCGGTGGATTCCACGACGGCCGCCACCTGCACCCAGGCGCTGCGCATGGCCACAGCTTCGCGCACCGCCTGCAGCACGGCCGCAAAGGCCCACAGCGCCAGCGCCGCCAGGACCGCGGCCAGGGCCAACTGCAGATGGCGCGCCGAGCGCGTGTTGCGGCCGGTCTCGGCATTGCCGCTGTCGTGGGTGTTGCCCGTGCTGGCCATCAAGCCCCCGACAGGGATGAGTCGCACCGCGCCCGGGCTGTGGTGACCTCGATTGCGGCCACGCTTGCCTTAGGCGCCGTCAAGAAATTACTTTTACAAGTGCCCATGAACTCAGTAGCATCGAGACATGGCCGACGACGAATCCAAAATTGCTGAGAAGTACGAAG
>JAYSSS010000059.1:0-10926 GCA_043720415.1 Ideonella sp. | reverse complement strand
AGCTGCCGACATCGATGGCGCCCTCGGCCCTGCCCTCGCGCGCCGGTGCGCTGACCAGCGCGATCACACCGCCCGAGCTGTTGCCGTAAAGCACCGAGAACGGGCCGCGCAAGACCTCCACGCGTTGCGCCCCGGCCAGGTCGAAGTGGCTGACCTGCCCCTGGCCGTCGGGCATCGTCGCCGGGATGCCGTCGGCATACAGGCGCAGGCCGCGCACACCGAAGCCGGCGCGCGCGCCAAAACCGCGCGCGCTGATCTGCAGGTCCTGGGCGTAGTTGTTGCGGTTGCTGGCCACCAGGCCAGGCACGCGCGACAGCGATTCGGACAGGTTCACCAGCGGGCCGGCGGCGCGCAGCTCCTCCGCGCCGACGGCGGTGATGGCAAACGGCGCATCGGCAATGCGCTGCGCATGGATCGAGCCGGTGACGACGACGACGGCCGGCTCGGCAGCCTGCGCCTGCGCTGCCGGCCCCGCTGCGAGCAGGACCAGGGCACAGGCCAGCGGCGTCAGCCGGGGTGCCCAAACAGCGGTGGCTTGACGGGTGGTGAATCGGTCGTTCATGGGCGGGCAGCATCGGCTGTCAAAGTGGTGGTGGATGGGAACGGCAACCGGTGATCACACACGGTCTGGTGATGCCGACAAAGCCCGAGGTTTCCCGCAGGCTGCGCCAATTGGGATCAAAGACGGCGCGGCTTGACAGAGCGCGGCGATCACATCGAACAACTGCGAAAGGCGCAGAACAGGTCGTCACGCTCGGCCCTGGCATAGCGCCGCGCGCCAACGTGCCGCTGCCGCGGCACGGTCAGGGGCGAGGCGCCGCGCAGCACGCGCCAGGCGGGCTCCTGCGGCGCGGCGTCCAAGCGCACGGGGCCATTCGCCTGGTCTGGCCAGGCACGCGCCGTACCAGCGACCCACTCGAACCCATCGCTCCAGGCAAAACCACGCGCCGCGGCCTCGCGCACGGCCACCGCCCACTCGGCTTCGGTGGGCAGGCGCCGGCCGGCCCAGCGGCAATAGGCATCGGCCTCGTACCAGCTGACATGCAGCACCGATTGGCCTTGCGGCGCGCGCTGCATCTGGCCACCGTGCTGCAGCAGCACGCTGCCGGCCATTTGCTCGACATAGCGCGGTGCGCGGCGAGCCGTGGCCAGGGCCCATTGCCAGCCCTCGGCTGTCCACCACTGTGGTTCGTCATAAGCGCCATCGGCCGCGAACTCTGTGAATTCGGCCCAGCACACCGGCTGGGCATCGATCTCGAACTCGGGCAGGGGCACTTCGATGGGCGGGCCTTCGTTATCGGGTGCAAAGCCTGTGCCCGGGGTGCCGAGCAGCGCGCGCTGGGCGCCAAAGATCAGGGGCTCACGCCGGCCGCGAGCGGGCCAGCTCGGGAAGGCGTTGCCGCCGGCCAGTGCTGGCCATTGCGCGGCGCGCGCCTGTGCGGCCAAGGCCTCGACGACGCGGTCCTCATGCAGCAAGGCCTGGCGATAAAAGTACAGCGCGTCGTCGCCGTCGCCACACTTGTCCAATTGCTCCAGCGTGGATTCCAGGGTGGCGGCGAGGTAGTCGCGCAGGCCGGCGGCATAGGCTGGCGTGGCCTGCGCCGTGGCCGGGCCGCGCCGTTTGCGGGTGGCCTGCGTCGCGGGGCTGGCCGACTGGGCAGGCGGTGTGGCGAACCAGGCGTCGGCCAGAGGCTCGATTGAGGCCAGCCGCGGCGCTGTCGGATCGGCAGCCGCACCGCGATGGCGCTGCACGTGGCGGCCTATCCAGTACTCCTGAAACCAGGCCAACTGGCCGACCTGCCAACGCACCGCGGCCATGGCACCGGGCGCACCGGGCGCACCGGGCGCACCAGGCGCAGCGGGCGCACCGGGCGCACCAGGCGCAGCGGGCTGCTCGGCGGCCGCCTCAAAACCTGCCAGCCAGCGCAGCGTGCGGTTGCGTGAGTCGATCAGGGCCAGCGACAGCCACTGCGCGCCTGCGCTGCGCATGGCCTGCGGGTCATCAACGTCGGCGCCCTGCAGTGTGCTGTGGCCCATCGCAAGTCAGGCCCAGGCGTCGGCGTTCAGGCCTGGCCTGGCAGGGCCGCGTCAGCCAGCGTGGGGCTGGGCGCCGCGGCACGCTCAATTCGGGCGTAAGCACTGTGGTTGTGGATGGATTCGAAGTTCTCGACATCGACGCTGTAGCCGCCGACGCGCGGGTCGGCATCGAGCCTTTGCGCTACATCGCGCACCAGGTCTTCAACAAACTTCGGGTTCTCGTAGGCGCGCTCGGTGACCCACTTTTCGTCGGCGCGTTTGAGCATCGGCCAGAGCTCGCAGGAGGCCGATTCTTCGGCGTGGCGCACCAGTTGCAACCAGTCGATGGCGTCCAACAGCTCGACGCGAATGGTGACCAGCGAGCGCTGGTTGTGGGCGCCGTAATCCGAGATCTCTTTGGAGCACGGGCACAGGCTCTTCACTGGCACACCGACCTCGGCCCACAGCGTGGTGACGCCGGCGCGGGTCTGGGCGATCCAGCGGCCCTGGTAATCGAGCAGGCTTTGCACGCCCGAGACCGGCGCGCGCTTGCGGATGAAGAAGCTGAAGCGCGCCTCGACCCGGCCTTCGCTGGCGCCCAGCAGCGTGAGCATGGCGGCGAGCTGCTGGCGCAGCGCAGCGGCATCCAGCGGCGCGGCCAGCGTGTCCAGCCAGGCCACGAAGCGCGACATGTGCGTGCCCTTTTTCTCCGCCGGCAGCGCCACATCCAGATCCCACATTGCCACGGTGTTCTGCGTCTGGCCAGCAACACTCAAGGTGAGCGGCCAGCGCACATCCTTCACGCCCACGCGCTGGATCACCAGGTGGCGGTTATCCTGCTCACTTTGCGTGTCAGGAATGTGCAGGGCGTCGGTCAGGTTGGTCATGAAAGTGCGGGTGCGATCCGGGGCCGGAGTATCGGCGGGCTAGCCATTGGCCGCAGGTCGCACCAGTGACAGGGTGGGGCCGAACCGCTGGCGCACCGCCTGCTCGATGCCGGCGGCGTCCAGGCCGATGCTGGCCAACAGCTTGACGGGATCACCATGCTCGATGAAGACATCGGGCAGGCCGAGCTGCAGGATGGGGATTTGCAGACCGGCCGCGGCCAGGCACTCGGCCACGGCGCTGCCCGCGCCGCCCATGACGCTGCCCTCTTCAATCGTGACCAAGGCGTCGTGACTGCCGGCCAGCTCGGCCACCAGGGCGGCATCGAGCGGCTTGACGAAGCGCATGTTGGCCACACTGGCATCCAGGCCTTCGGCCGCGGTCAGCGCCGGGTAGAGCAGGCTGCCGAAGGCCAGGAGGGCGATGCGCCGGCCTTGACCGGCCACGACGCTCGAGCGGCGCCGCATCTCGCCCTGGCCCCAGGCAATGGTGGCCAGGCCGGCCTCAACGGCCACACCGGCACCCGCGCCGCGCGGGTAGCGCACGGCCACCGGATGCGAGCGCGCAAAGGCGGTGGACAAGGCCTTGCGACATTCGTCCTCATCGGCCGGCGTGAGCAGGCCCATGTTGGGGATGCAGCGCAGGTAGGCGATGTCGTAGGCGCCGCAGTGCGTGGGGCCGTCGGCGCCGACGATGCCGGCGCGGTCCAGCGCAAACACCACCGGCAGGTTTTGCAGCGCCACGTCGTGGATCAATTGGTCGTAGCCGCGCTGCAAGAAGGTGGAGTAAATCGCCACCACCGGCTTCAAGCCCTCGCAGGCCAGGCCGGCGGCAAAGGTGATGGCGTGCTGCTCGGCAATGCCGACATCGTGATAACGCTTGGGGAAGCGCTTTTCAAACTCCACCAGGCCCGAGCCCTCACGCATGGCCGGGGTGATGGCCACCAGGCGCTCGTCGGCGGCGGCCATGTCGCAGATCCAGTGGCCAAAGATCTGCGTGAAGCTGGTCTTGGGCGGTGTGGCCGGCTTCTTGAAACCTTCGGCCGGATCGAACTTGCCCGAGGCCGCGTGGTACTGCACCGGGTCGGCCTCGGCCAGCTTGTAGCCATAGCCCTTTTTGGTGACCACGTGCAGGAACTGCGGGCCCGAGCGGCCGCGCAGGTTTTCCAGCGTCGGGATCAGGGCATCGAGGTCATGGCCGTCGATGGGGCCGACATAGGTGAAGCCGAGCTCTTCGAAGATGGTGCCGGGCACGACCATGCCCTTGGTGTGTTCCTCGAAGCGTTTGGCAAATTCATACAGCGGCGTGTTCTTCAGCACGCTCTTGGCGCCCTGGCGCGCGGCCTCGTAGAGGTCGCCACTGATCAGCCGCGCCAGGTGCTTGTTCAAGGCGCCCACCGGCGGCGAGATCGACATGTCGTTGTCGTTCAAGATCACCAGCACATCGGCCGGGCCCACACCGTGCGGCGCGCCGCCGTGGTTGAGGGCCTCAAAGGCCATGCCGCCAGTGAGGGCGCCATCGCCGATCACGGCAATCGCCCGGCGCTGCTCGCCCTTCAGTTTGGCGGCGTGGGCCATGCCCAGTGCAGCAGAGATGGAGGTCGACGAGTGCGCCGTGCCAAAGGCGTCGTACTCGCTTTCCTCGCGCCGCGGAAAACCCGCCAGGCCGCCGATCTGGCGCAGGCTGCCCATGCGCTCGCGCCGGCCGGTGAGGATCTTGTGCGCATAGGTCTGGTGGCCCACATCCCAGACGATGCGGTCGTGCGGCGTGTTGAAGACGTAGTGCAGAGCCACCGTCAGCTCCACCGTGCCCAGGTTGCTGGAGAGGTGGCCGCCGGTCTTGCCCACGCTTTGCAGCACGTACTCGCGCAGCTCGCGCGCCAGGGTGCGCAGCTCGCTGCGCGGCAGTCGCCGCAGGTCCGCCGGGCTGGTGATGTGTTCAAGCATGGGGGGGCATCTTTGGATGGGGTGGGGGCGGCGCCGTGGGCGGCGCCCGCCAAGGCTCAATGGTCGCGGTCCACCACCAGATCGGCCAAGAGCGCCAGCCAGGCGCAATGCTCCAGACCGCTGCGCTGCAAGGCGCTGTGGGCCACCTGGCGCTGCCCCTGGGCCTCGGCGCGTGCACCGTCCAGGCCGAGCAGGCTGACATAGGTGGGCTTGTTGTGCTCGGCGTCCTTGCCCGCGGTCTTGCCGAGCTTGTCGGAGGCCTGGGTCACATCGAGGATGTCATCGACGATCTGGAAGGCCAGGCCGACCGCGGCGCCGTAGTCGCGCAGTGCCGTCCAGGCGGTCGATTCGCCATCATTTGCTGTGGCCGGATGCGTCAAGGTGCCCTTGGGCTGCAAAGCTGTGGCCGCGCCCATCATCACGCTGGCCTGCAGCAAGGCGCCGGTCTTGCGCCTGTGCATGTCGCGCAGGGCGCATTCCGCCAGCGGCTTGCCAATGTTGGCCAGATCGATGGCCTGGCCACCGGCCATTCCGGCCGAGCCGGCGGCACGCGCCAGCAGGCCACACAAACGCGCTTGCATGGCGGGCGCTACCGAGTCATCGGCCGGCGTCAGCACCTCAAACGCCAGGGCCTGCATGGCGTCGCCGGCCAGCATGGCGCCGGCCTCACCAAAGTGCACATGCACGGTGGGCTTGCCGCGGCGCAGCACATCGTTGTCCATGCAGGGCATGTCGTCGTGCACCAATGAATAGGCATGGATCAGCTCCACCGCCACCGCCGCACGCAAGGCCGCGGGGGCCTGGCCTTGCACCGCCTCGCAGGCGGCCAGCACCAGCAGCGGGCGCAGGCGCTTGCCGCCATCGAGCACGCCATAGCGCATTGCCTCGCCCAAGGCAGCGGGCGCATCGCCCGGCACCCAGGCATCGAGCGCGGCCTCGGTACGGCGCAGGGCGTCGATCATCCAGCCCTCAAAGGCCACGCGGCTGTTCATTGCGGCGCCCAGTCCTTCAACTCACCGTCGTCGAGCAACTTGACCTGGGCTTCGACGGATTGCAGGCGTTCGCGGCAGAACTGCAGCAGTTGCGCGCTTCGGCGATGGCTGACCAGCAAGGAATCCAGCGGCATGCGCCCGGATTCCATGGCCTGCACCAGTTGTTCCAGCTCGGCCAGGGCGGCCTCGTAACTGGCGGGTTCGGGCGCGGCGGCAGGGGTATCGGTCATCGTGTCGGCTTGGGCGGAACGCGTGATTTTAGACGGCCCGGCCCCGGCGTTTGAGGGTCAGAAGTCGCTGCCCGACATGTTCTGACACATCTGCGCGTCGCAGACCCGGGTTGGCCGCAGGTGGCCATGGCTAGAATCCGCCCCTCGGCCGCAGGCTTGTGCACAGCATGATCCTCGCGGCCGAACTCATGCTCCAACCCATTCGCAGCGCCATGGCGATGGGGGTTTGAGATGTCCTTGACGCCAGCGCCTGGGGATCATGTCGGACCTCACCACACCACTCGAAGCCAGCCTGGCCACGCTTGCCGGCAAGCCCGCCGGTACGCTGGGGCCCATGCACACCCGCACCCAACTGGGTGTGTCCAGCTATTTCGCTGACGATCTGTATCGCCGCGAGATGGAGTTGATCTTCCAGCACGGGCCGCGCTATCTGGGCCATGAGCTGGCCGTGCCCGAGGTGGGCGACTACTACGCGCTGCCGCAAGAGGGCGAAGGCCGCGCGCTGGTGCGCACAGCCAGCGGCATCGAGCTCATCTCCAATGTGTGCCGCCATCGCCAGGCCCTGATGCTGCGCGGCCGCGGCCACAACCGCGGCCACATCGTCTGCCCCTTGCACCGCTGGACCTACGACTTGCACGGCAAGCTGGTGGGCGCGCCGCTGTTCGATGAAGACCCGGCCCTGCACCTGCAGCGCTACACCACGCGCAGCTGGAACGGCATGCTGTTTGAGGACAACGGCCGCGACATCGGCGCCGAGCTGGCCCACATCGGCCCGCGCAGTGACCTCGATTTCAAAGGCTATGTGCTCGACAAGGTGCACCTGCACGAGTGCGCCTACAACTGGAAGACCTTCATCGAGGTCTATCTGGAGGACTACCACGTTGGCCCCTTTCACCCGGGTCTGGGGCGCTTTGTCAGCTGCTCGGATTTGCGCTGGGAATTCAGCCAACACCATTCGGTGCAGACGGTCGGCATCAACGATTCACTGCGCCAGGCGGGATCGCCGGCCTACAAGCGCTGGCACGAGGCGGTGCTGGCCCTGGGCAATGGCCAGCCGCCCAAGCAGGGCGCGATCTGGTTGACCTACTACCCCAATGTGATGGTCGAGTGGTACCCGCATGTGCTGGTGGTCTCCACCCTGCACCCGCGCGGGCCGCAGAACACGCTCAATGTGGTGGAGTTCTACTACCCCGAGGAGATCGCGGCCTTCGAGCGCGATTTCATTGATGCCGAGCAGGCCGCCTACCTGGAAACCTGTGTCGAGGACGACGAGATCGCCCTGCGCATGGACGCCGGCCGCAAGGTGCTGATGGAGCGCGGCGACGACGACGCCGGGCCCTACCAGACGCCGATGGAAGACGGCATGCAGCACTTCCACGCCTGGTACCGCCGGGCCATGGGGATGGGCCGCGGCAGCCGGTGAGGTGCACGGGCCGTAGCGCCGCAGGCGCCGGCCCTGAGCGATCACTTGGCCGCAGCGCCGGCGGGCGCCGGCCCTAACTGTTCAATCAATCAGCCCGGCGTCGCATCGCCTGGCCACCGATCACTGGCCGGCCTTTGAGGCTGTGCGAGCGCCCGCGGAACAGCGCCACGCGCTCGCCACGCTGGTTGTGCACCGCCACGTCACACAGGCCGCTGCGCCCGGACCTGCTCACCTCCAGCGCCGTGGCGGTGAGGACATCGCCCTCGAATGAGGGCGCCAGCAGGTCCACCGCGAACCCCGCCGCCACACTGAGCACGTCGTGTGAATTGCAGGCGTAGGCAAAGGCGGTATCGGCCAGGGTCGTGACCAGGCCGCCGTGGCAGATGGCAAAGCCGTTGAGCATGTCGCCGCGCACAGTCATGCGGGCCACGGCGCGACCGGGGCCGACCTCGCCCACCTCGATGCCCAGGGTGCGCAGCACGGTGTCGTTGGCCAGCATGGCAGCGCGCGTGGCCTGGGCGGTTTGATCGGGTGTCATGGGTGCAATCGGGGCTGAATGTGGCGACGCCGCGGATTGTGCGGCGCCCGCCTGGCGGGCATCGACGGCGGACGTGCTGTGCAGCGGCCTACTTGCAGCGACCCGTTCTTGAGCGGCTCATTTGCATCGGCCCTGTAAGTTCCCCACCGCGCACACGACCGCGCCGCTCAGCCCGTTCCAGATCGCGGGTTGGCCCGGACCCGGCCAGGGCCTGCCCTTTGTGAGCGCACCACATGACCGACCTTTGTCGCCAGCTCCGACCCGCACCACCGTGGGCCCGCGCAGGGGCCGTGCTGGGCCTGCTGTACGCCCTGGCCAACCCAGCAACAGCGCAGACCCAAGCCGCCGTGCCGGCGAACGCGGCACTTGTCGCCGGCCTGCGCGGCACCACGCTCGATGGCCAGGACTTCAACCTTGACAGGCTGCGCGGCAAGGTCGTGATGCTGCTGTTCTGGAGCACCACCTGTAGCGTGTGCATGAGCAAGATGCCCGAGCTGCGCGCCAATGCCGCGGGCTGGCGCGGCAAGCCCTTTGAGCTGGTGCTGGTGAACACCGATGCCACGCGCACCGATGTCGATGTCTACGCGCGCATGGTCCGCCTGATCGAGCCCGATTCGCCGCGCGTGGCAATGCTGTGGAGCGGGAACCCCGGCTTTGCGGGCAGCTTGGCCGGGCCGCTGCGGCGCCTGCCGCTGACCATCGTGCTCGATGTCACCGGCAAGGTCGTGGCGCGGCACGAGGGGCGCATGGCGCCGGAGCTGTGGGATGCGGTGGCCGACCTGATGCCCTGATGCGGCCCAGAACCGTCTGGCGCGACAACAGGTGGCCGGCCAGGCCAGCCGCTTGCACGGGGCCCCGGCGCTTCAGCCGCTCAGCGACCACCCACTTTGCGCAGCAGCTCGATCAGCATGGCGTGCTCGGCGCCCGTCAGGCCGTGCAGCAACTCGCGCTCCATGGGCACGGCCGCGGCGGCGGCGTGAGTGGCCAGATGCTGGCCGGCGCTGCTGAGCACGATGTTCTGGCTGCGCCCGTCCTGCAGGCTGCGCTCACGCTGCAGCAGTCCGCGCGCCTGCAGGCGATCAAGCACCAGGGTCAGGTTGGGTGCCGACAAGGCCAGCGCCCGCGCCAGGCGTTTGGGTGACAGCGGCCCGTTGGCCTGCAACAGCATGAGCATCGAAAACTCCACCTTGCGCAGCCCGTGCGGCCGGCCGATGTGCTGCTCGAACAGCGCCACGGTGGTCACCGCGGCTTGGGCCACGTGGTAGCCCAGCACGGTCTGCAGCGTGCCCAGCTCCAGCGCTGCCGTGGGTGGGGGTGTGGCTGCGTTCGATTCACCCATCACAAGGGCTTGCGGCTGGCGCCCAGGTAGGTTTCGATCACGCGGGGATCGGCGGCCAATTGCCTGGCTGGCCCCTGCAGCACGATGGCGCCGGTCTCCAGCACATGGCCGTGGTCGGCCACCTCGAGCGCGGCGCGGGCGTTTTGCTCGACCAGCAGGATGCTCACGCCCTGCTCGCGCAGCAGGGCCACGGTGCGGAAAACCTCGCGCACCACCAGCGGCGCCAGGCCCAGGCTGGGCTCGTCCAGCATCAACAGCGTGGGCGCCGACATCAGCGCCCGGCCCACGGCCAGCATTTGCCGCTCGCCGCCCGACAGCGTGCCGGCCAACTGCGTGCGCCGCTCCTGCAGCCGCGGGAACAGGCTGAACACGCGCTCGATCTCGCGCCGCCAGTGCGGCACGCGCAAACGCATGGCGCGGTAACCGCCCAGCACCAGGTTGTCCTCGACCGACATGCTGGCAAACAACTCGCGCTTCTCGGGCACCAGGGCCATGCCCATCATGACGCGTTCTTCAAGCGTTATCGATGCCAGATCAACGCCATTGAAGACCACCGTGCCGCGCGCCGGCAGCACACCCATCAGCGCATTCAGGGTGGTCGATTTGCCGGCACCGTTGGGGCCGATGAGCGTCACCACCTGGCCCCTGGCCAGGCTGAAGTGCAGGCCGGTCAGGACCTCGGCACGGCCATAGCCGGCGTGCAGGTCGGTGACGCTGAGCAGGGTCTCGGCCATGTCAGTGCTCGATGCCCAGGTAGGCGGCGCGCACCGCCGGGCTGGCTTGCACTTCTTCGGGCGTGCCCTGCATCAGCAAGGTGCCAAATTCCATGACGACGATGCGGTCGGTCAGGCCCATGACGAAATCCATGTCGTGCTCGACCAACAGGATCGACAAGCCCTCGCCTTTGAGCTGGCGCAGCACACCCGCCAGGGCCTGCTTCTCGCGGTGGCGCAGGCCGGCGGCGGGCTCGTCGAGCAGCAGCAGCGCGGGGTCGGTGGCCAGGGCGCGGGCGATCTCCACCAGGCGCTGCGAACCCAGGGACAGGTTGCCGGCTTGCTCGTGCATCTGTTCGGCCAGTCCGATGCGCCGCAGTTGCTGCTCGGCCTGGGCGAAGACGCGGCGCTCTTCCTCGCGGTCCAGGCGCAGCATGGCGCGCAGCGTGCCCGTACTGCTGCGCAAATGCGTGCCCAGGGCGACGTTCTCCAGCAGGGTCATCTCCGGGATCAGCTTGACATGCTGAAAGCTGCGCGAGATGCCGCGCCGGGCGATCTCACGCGAGGGCAGCCCGCTGATCTGGCCACCGCGAAAGCGCACGGCGCCGGCGCTGGCCGCAAGCACGCCGGTGATGAGGTTGAAGGTGGTCGACTTGCCGGCGCCATTCGGGCCGATCAGGCCGACGATGTCGCCCGCGTGCACCTCGAAGCTGACATCGTTCACCGCCACCAGGCCACCGAAAGCCTTGCGCACCTTGTCCACCTGCAGCAACAGCTCGCCCGCGGCGGGCTTGTCGCGCGCCGGCAGCGGCGCCGCGCCTTGCCAATCGACCACGCGGCGCGG
>JAYSSS010000058.1:0-10963 GCA_043720415.1 Ideonella sp. | reverse complement strand
CTGGCCATGGGGAGCGCTCCTTGACAATGAGCGCCCAGCTTACACAGCCACAGGCTCATAGGATGAGCCAGGCTGAGGCAAGTTTCTAATCAGGAAGTCTAATTGATCATTCAATTCAGCTTTGAAATATCCACGCTTTGGCAAAGTAGAGCGATGCGCTTTGTTGGGCGGGTGGCTGGGCGACGCGCCGTGTTTTGGGGCGCGCGCCTGCCAACGTGTGGGCGCTGTCAGCCAGACCCTGTCGACCCACGTTGTGCGCCGTCTCCCACCCCACCGACAATCCACGCCATGCCCACCACCCGCCGAGATCTAGCACTCAGCCTGTTTGGCGCCGCCCTCGGCGCCCTTGTGCCATCGCTGGCCTTGTCCGCCGAGCCGCCTGGGCGCATCGACACGGTCAAACTCGAACCCACCGTGCAGGTCGCCGGGCAAGGCTTGCGCCTGAATGGCGCGGCGGCCTTTGCGCCGTTGCGTGGCTTCGCATGGGTAAAGGGCTATGTCGCCGCGCTGTATTTGGCCGAGCGCGCCGGCAGCACTGAGCAGGTGCTGGCCATGGCCGGGGCCAAACGCCTGGCCATGCGCATGCTGCTCGATGTGCCTGTGGCCGAATTCGTCAAGGCCTTTCACAAGGGGGTGGCGCGCAACACACCGGTCAATGGCCACGCTGGCCTGGCCGAGCGCATGGAGCGCTTTGACGCCTTGATCCAGCCCTTGGGCAAGGTTCGGAAAGGCGATGCCATCAACCTCGATTTCCTGCCGGGTCGCGGCATGCTGCTCACCCACAACGGCCGCGAGCTCGGCGCGGCCATCCAGGGCGACGACTTCTACGATGCCATGCTGGGTGTGTTCCTCGGCCCGCAACCGGTGGACGACAAGCTCAAGGCCGGCTTGCTGGGCCAAGCCGGCTGAGCCGCAGCCGTGACGCCCTCAGGCGGCCGTCGGCTGCCGGCCGACGATGGCCACACCCTGCCTGCGGCCAGCGCCGAGGCGATCGAGCGCTTCATTGATGCGCTGTGGATAGAGGACGGCCTGGGCCAGTTGACGCTGCAGGCCTATCAGCGCGATTTGCGCTTGTATGCGCAGTGGCTGTTCGCCGCCCACTCACGCCTACTTGAGGCCAGCACCGAGGTCGATTTGCTGGCCTTCATGGCCGAGCGCCATGCCGCCACGCGGGCCACCACCTTCAATCGCCGGCTCTCCGTCTTCAAACGCTACTTTCGGTGGGCGCTGCGCGAGCATCTCATCACCGCCGACCCGACGCTGCGCCTGCAAAGCGCGCGCATGCCCCTGCGTTTGCCCAAAACATTGAGTGAAGCCCAGGTTGAGGCCTTGCTGCAGGCGCCCAACACCGAGGCCCCACTGGGCTTGCGCGACCGCGCCATGCTCGAGCTGCTGTATGCCAGCGGCCTGCGCGTGTCCGAGCTGGTGCAGCTGAAAACCGTGCGCGTGGGGCTGACCGAAGGCGTGCTGCATGTGCTGGGCAAAGGCAAGAAGGAACGCTTGGTGCCCTTCGGCACCGAGGCCCACCATTGGATAGAGCGCTACCTGGCGCAGTCACGTGCCTTCATCCTCAAAGGCCAGCAAAGTGATGCCTTGTTTGTCACCTCCCATGGCGGGCCGATGACGCGGCAGATGTTCTGGATCTTGATCAAACGCTACGCCGCAGGCGCAGGCATCCTGGTGCCCTTGTCGCCGCACACTTTGCGCCACGCCTTCGCCACGCACTTGCTCAACCACGGCGCCGATCTGCGCGCGGTGCAGATGCTGCTGGGGCACGCCGACATTTCCACCACCACCATCTACACCCACGTCGCCCGTGAGCGCCTGCGCGCACTGCACGCGGCGCACCATCCGCGGGGTTGAAGCGGTGATCTCAAACGGGTGAACCGGGTTTTGGCGGATGTGCTGAAGTATTTGTAGCGACCACAATCCGGGTTCTTGTTTTCTCAATTGAAATTGATCTTGGAGTACTGCACATGACCCTGACCTTCACCCGTCGTCTGTTGGCCGCCACGGCCCTTGTGACATTGGCCGGCAGTGCCTGGTCGCAGGCCTACCCGAATCGAACAATTTCGCTGGTCGTGCCTTTCGCTGCAGGTGGCCCCACCGACATCGTGGCCCGCGCCCTGAGCGGTCCCATGAGCAAGGCCCTGGGCCAGACTGTGGTGGTCGAGAACAAGGCCGGTGCGGGCGGCACCTTGGCCGCCGGCCATGTCATGCGCTCCAACCCCGATGGCTACACCTTCTTGATCCACCACAACGGCATGGCCACCGCGCCGGCGCTGTACCGCAAGCTGCCCTACAACCCGCTGACCGACTTCGAGCATGTCAGTCAGGTGGTCGATGTGCCCATGACCCTGGTGGGCCGCAAGGATCTGCCGGCGCGCAATTTCGCCGAACTCTTGACCTACCTCAAGGCCCAGGGCGACAAGACCAATCTGGCGCATGCCGGCCTGGGCGCGGTGTCGCACTTGTGCGGCATGGTGTTTCGCCAGGCCATTGGCGTGGACATGACGACCGTGCCCTACCAAGGCACGGGCCCGGCCTTTGCGGCCCTGCTGGGCGGCCAGGTCGACCTGTTGTGCGACCAGACGACGCAGACCGTGCCCCACATCAAGGCCGGTACGGTGCGCTTTTATGGGGTCACGGCGGCACAGCGCATCAAGGTACTGCCCGATGCTCCCACCCTGACCGAGCAAGGTCTGAAAGGCTTTGAGGTCGTCGTCTGGCACGGTGTGTACGCCCCCAAGGGCACGCCCAAGGAGGTGACTGAAAAATTCGCCACCGCTCTGCGCCTGGCCTTGAAAGACCCGGTGGTGGCGCAGCGCCTGGCTGAGCTGGGTGCCGAGAACGTGACGGATGCCAAGCTCACCTCAGACGGCTTGCGCAATTGGCTGAAGCAGGAAATCGATCGCTGGGGCCCAGTGATCAAGTCCGCTGGGGTCTATGCCGATTGAGCTTGGCCTGGCGGCGATTCATCGACCGCCTGCAGGGCGGCCAGCTCGGCCGCTGAAAAGCCGGCGGCCTGCCTTGCGGCCAGATTGAAAGGCGGGCGCAGTCGGGGCGCGGAATGGTGTTGCACCAGTTGCGGGTACAGCGCTTCGGCATCCAGGCCGTCGCGCGCGCACAGCCAGCGATACCAGTGGTTGCCTATGGCCACATGGCCGATCTCGTCACGCAAGATGACGTCGAGGATTTCAACGGCACGCAGGTCTCCTGCCTTGCGCAGCTTGGCCTGAATGGGCGGCGTGGCGTCCAGGCCCCGGGCCTCCAGGGTGCGCGGCACCAAGGCCATGCGCGCCACGATGTCGCCCTTGGTGGCCTCGGTCATGCGCCACAGGCCATCGTGGGCATCGAAGTCACCGTAGCCGTGGCCCAGGGTGAGCAAATGCTCGCGCAACAGGCTGAAGTGCAGGGCCTCTTCGCCCGCCACCTGCAGCCAGTCGCGGTAAAACTTCTCCGGCATGCCGGCAAAACGCCAAATCGCATCCAACGCCAGGTTGATGGCGTTGAACTCGATGTGGGCAATGGCGTGCAGCAAGGCGGCGCGCCCAGCCAAGGTGAACGGTGAGCGCCCAGCCACCTGGTGGGCCGGCACCAGCGCCGGACGGGCGGGGCGGCCAGGCAGCCCGGTGGGCTCGGCAATCAGCGCGCCGCCATCGATGATCAGGGCATCGGTGCCAGCCAGGGCCAGCAACTCGCGCGCCGCTTGGGCCTTGGTCTGTGGGTCACTGAGTTGCAGGGCGGCCAGCGCCAGCAGTCTGAGCTCAGGGGCGTTCGGCGGTGGCGTCGAGGGCATCCGTAAAATCATACGTTTCATCGGGGAGCTGCTTGTGGCCATTTACCAGTTCGGGGACGACCTGCCCCAGATCGCCAGCAGCGCCTGGGTGGCTGACAGCGCACAGGTCATCGGCCGCGTGACCCTGGAGGACAGGGCCAGCATCTGGTACGGCTGTGTGCTGCGCGGTGACAACGACCGCATCACCATCGGCCGCGACAGCAATGTGCAGGACTGCAGCATGCTGCATTCGGACGAGGGCGTGCCACTCAGCTTGGGTGTTGGCGTCACCGTCGGCCACCAGGTGATGCTGCATGGCTGCAGCATCGGCGACGGCAGCTTGATCGGCATCCAGGCCGTGGTGCTGAACCGCGCGCGCATCGGCCGCGACAGCATCGTCGGCGCCGGCGCCATCGTCACCGAGGGCAAGGAGTTCCCGGACGGCGTGCTCATCATGGGTGCGCCGGCCAAAGTGGTGCGTGAGCTCTCGGACGAGCAAAGGCTGATGCTCAAACGCCTGTCCGCGCATTACCTGCAGCAGACCGAACGCCACCGCAGCCTCGTCAAGCGCATCGCCTAACCCTCGGATCAAGCGGCCAAGCCATGGATCAGATCCATCAATTCATCTTCGAAGGCATGCCGGTGCGCGGCATGTTGGTGCGCCTTGGCGCGAGCTGGCGCGAGGCCATGTCGCGCCGCGTCAGCCGCCACGATGGCGGCCACGCCTTTCCGCCGCCGGTTCGCGCCCTGCTTGGCGAAATGGCGGCTGCAGGCTGTTTGCTGCAGGGCAGCCTGAAATTCGATGGCGCCCTGATCCTGCAAATGGTGGGCGACGGGCCGGTGAAGCTGGCCGTGGCCGAGGTGCAGTCCGATCTGCGCTACCGCGCCACGGCCAAGGTGGTGGGGCCGGTGGCCGATTCGGCACAGATCGAGGCCATGCTCAATGTGCAAGGCCAGGGACGATGTGCCATCACCCTGGACCCACGTGGGCGCCGGCCTGATCAGCAGGCCTACCAGGGTGTGGTGCCGCTGTGTGGCGACAAAGGCGAGCCCCTGCAACAGCTGTCGCAGGTGCTGGAGCACTACATGCTGCAGTCGCAGCAGCTTGACACGCGGCTGGTGCTGGCGGCCAACGATGAGTTCGCGGCCGGGCTGTTGATCCAGCGCATGCCAGTGGCCGGCGCAGCCAATCTGGCCGGCGCCAGTGCGGCCCGGGACGAAGACCAGATCGGCATGAATGAGGACTACAAGCGCATCGCCTTGCTCGCCGGCACGCTGCAGCGCGATGAGTTGCTGACGCTGGACGCTGCAGTGTTGCTGCGCCGCCTCTTCTGGCAGGAGACGCTGCGCCTGTTTGAGCCACGCCAGCGTGCGCCGGCACCGCAGCCTGGTTTGGCCATGCCCATGGCAGGTGGCCCTGCTGCGCCCGCACCTGCGCTGCCGCTGCGACCACAGTTTGCCTGCAGCTGCTCACGCGAACGCGTGGCGACCATGTTGCGTGGTTTGGGTGCCCAGGAGATCGGGTCCTTGATTGCCGAGCATGGCCAGGCCGAGATTGGCTGCGATTTCTGTGGCGCGCAATACCACTTTGATCCTGTGGATGCGGCCGGGCTGTTCACACCCGGGAGCATTCAGCCACCAGCGGCCGCGGGACTGCACTGAGTCTGTCTGGGTTTGCTTCAGGGACTGTGGGGCGACAGGTCAAGGCCGCTCGATGGACTGTGGCGCCAACAGCACCTCGACCAGCGCCGCCATGGCTGCCTGCACACGCGCCTGGCCTTGGCCGGCCACTTGAACCCAAGGCAGGCCGTGCTCGGCCAGCACGCTGCGCAGCGCCGCATCAACTGGCAGACGCAGCTGTGGGCCATCGCGCTGCAAACCATCGGCCACCCAGGGCAGGTCCAGGCTGGTGAGCAGGGTCAAGCGATAGCGGCGCTGCTGCGCCACGCCGTAGGCCATCAACGAGGCATCACCAAAGATGAGCTGGCTGTACACCGCGGTCATCAAAGGCGTGGTGTCGCAAATGACCAGCCCATGCTCCGCGGCCGCGGCATCCACCTGTGCCTGCTGCTGTTGGGCAATGGCCATTTGCTCGTCGGCACGCGGCGTGCGGCCGTGCTGCGCGCACCAGGCCCGCAGATGCTCGCCGACCCAAGTGCAGCGTTGCCCGGTTTGCACTGCAAGGCCTTGCGCGAGGGCCTGGGCCAATGCCGTCTTGCCCGTGCTTTCCGCACCCAGGATGGCAATGCAGTGGCCGCTCACGACACGATCCAACCCATGGCACGCCGGCCTGGCGGCGTCTCAGCTGGCTTGCGGGCGGCTGGCCACGACCGTGGCGGCGTCGAGGTGCAGCCGCCAGGCACGCCAGCCCTGCACCGAAAGCCAGGCAAAGAGCAGGTACAGCAAGGTGGTCAACCACAGGCCCTTGAAGGCGAACAGGCCCACACTGAACAGGTTGACCATCAACCACACGACCCAGTTTTCCAGGCGCTTGCGCCCCAGCAACAACTGGCCAATAACGCTGCCCACCGTGGCCAGGGCGTCGAAATAGGGCACATCGCTGTCTGTAGTGCGGTCCAGCAGGCCACCCAAAAGCGGCCAGGCGGCAAGCCCTAACACCACGGTCAAGGCGACGGCGTGCCGGCCCATTCGACCGACATCCAACCTGTGCCGGTGATCGCCATCGCTGCCTGGTGACGCCAGCCACTGCCGCCAGCCCCACACCGAAACCGCGATGAACAGCAACTGCAGCCCCGCCTCACCATAGAGCTTGCTGTTGGCAAACAGCAGGGCGTAAAGGGCCGAGCTGGCAATGGCCAGGGGCCAGGCCATGGGGTGGATGCGTATATTGCAAAACACCATGGCCAGCGACAGCGCCACGGCCAGGATTTCCAGCCAGGTGACCGGGCTGCCCCACAACACAAAGGCTTCGGTCATCAATGGGCTGGCCCATTGCAGAAAGTCGACCATCTTCACTGCCGCGCCGTGAGCTGGACATAGATCTCATTGGGCTTGATCATGCCCAGCTCGCCACGCGCTCGGTCTTCCACCATTTCCAGCCCCTGGCGCAAATCGTCCACCTCGGCCAGCAGCCGCTCATTGGACTGGCGCTGCGCACTGTTGCGCTGCAGTTGGCTGTCAAGCTGGCCTTGCAGCTTGCGCGCCTGCGGCCAACCGCCCGAGCCCATCCACAGGCCAAACTGCACCAAGCCGAGCAGGCACAGCAGGGCGACCAAGATCAAGCGGCTGGCCATGGTGAATGTGCGTGATGAACTGCGGCCTCAAGGCCTCAGCGAATGCTGTAAAAGGCGCCGCGGCCGGGGTAGCTGGCGATGTCGCCCAGGTCTTCCTCGATGCGCAGCAACTGGTTGTACTTGGCGATGCGATCACTTCGGCTCATCGAGCCGGTCTTGATCTGGCCAGCGTTGGTGCCCACGGCGATGTCGGCAATGATGGAGTCTTCGGTCTCACCCGAGCGGTGGCTGATGACCGAGGTGTAGCCGGCGCGCTTGGCCATCTCGATGGCGGCAAAAGTTTCGGTCAGGGTGCCGATCTGGTTGATCTTGATCAGTATCGAATTGGCGATGCGCTTCTCAATGCCCTCTTTCAGGATCTTGGTGTTGGTGACGAAGAGGTCGTCGCCGACCAATTGCACCTTGCTGCCCAGCCTGTCGGTGAGCAGCTTCCAGCCGTCCCAGTCGCCTTCGTGCATGCCGTCTTCGATGCTGATGATGGGGTATTTGTCGCACCAGCTGGCCAGCATGTCGGTCCAGCCCGCGGCGTTGAGTTTCAGGCCGCCTTCGCCCTCGAGCACGTACTCGCCGTCTTTGTAGAACTCACTCGCGGCGCAGTCCAGACCGATGGCGATTTGAGTGCCGGCGGTGTAGCCGGCCTTGTCTATCGCGTCCAGGATCAGCTGGATCGCCGCCTCATGGTTTTGCAAGTTAGGCGCAAAGCCGCCTTCATCGCCCACCGAGGTGCTCATGCCTTTGTCGTGGATGATTTTCTTCAGCGCATGGAAGACCTCGGCGCCATAGCGCACGGCCTCGCGGAAGCTGGGCGCGCCCACCGGGATGATCATCAGCTCTTGCAGATCGAGGTTGTTGTTGGCGTGGGCGCCGCCGTTGATGACGTTCATCATCGGCACCGGCAGGCTCATGCCGCCAGCGCCACCGAAATAGCGGTAGAGCGGCAGGCCGGATTCCTCGGCCGCAGCGCGGGCCACGGCCATGCTCACGGCCAGGGTGGCGTTGGCGCCCAGGCGCGATTTGTTCTCGGTGCCGTCCAGATCGATCAGGGTCTTGTCGAGGAAGGCCTGCTCAGAGGCGTCCAGGCCGAGCACGGCCTCGCTGATCTCGGTGTTGACATGCTCCACCGCTTTGAGGACGCCCTTGCCGCCGTAGCGCGCCTTGTCGCCATCACGCAGCTCGATGGCCTCGCGGCTGCCCGTCGAGGCACCCGAGGGCACGGCGGCGCGGCCCATGGTGCCCGATTCAAGCAGCACATCGCATTCGATGGTGGGGTTGCCGCGGCTGTCGAGAATTTCGCGGCCGACGATGTCAACAATTGCACTCATGACTGTTTTCTCTGGGGGCTAACGGATGGATCTAGGGGACGGCTCAGACCGGCGCGGCCACGCCTTCGACGAGCACCATATTGAAAAACGCCGTCGTCCCGGCGCGCTTGGCACGGGCGGCGCGGTACAGCTCGTCATCATAGAAAGCCTTGGCGCCTTCATAGCTGGGGAAGCGCAGCATGGCGATGCGGTTGGGCTGCCACTCGCCCTCGAGTGCCTCATGGCGACCCCCGCGCACCAGGTATTCGCCACCTGCCGCAGCCACGGCGGCGGGCGCGGCGGCCATGTACTGTTTGTACTGCTCGGGGTCGGTGACTTTCATGTCGACGATGACATAGGCGCAGGGCATGTTGCTGGCTCCAGGGGGTTCAGTTGAAGTCGTTCTCGAGCAAGGGCTGGGCCTTGATCACGCGATCCAGGCTGAGCAATTGTTCAAGCAGGGCGCGCATGTGCTTCAGCGGCACGGCGTTCGGTCCGTCAGACAGGGCGTTAGCCGGGTCGGGGTGGGTTTCCATGAACAGGCCCGAGATGCCCACCGCCACGGCCGCGCGCGCCAAGACCGGCACGAACTCACGCTGGCCGCCCGAGCTGCTGCCTTGGCCGCCGGGCAGTTGCACCGAATGCGTGGCATCGAACACCACCGGCGCACCGGTTTCGCGCAGTATGGCCAGGCTGCGCATGTCTGAGACCAGGTTGTTGTAGCCGAAGCTGGCACCGCGCTCGCAGGCCATGAAGCGGTCCTCGGACAGGCCGGCATCGCGCGCGGCGGCGCGGGCCTTGGCGATGACATGCTTCATGTCGCCCGGCGCCAAAAATTGGCCCTTCTTGATGTTCACCGGCTTGCCGCACTTGGCCACGGCGTGGATGAAATCGGTCTGGCGGGACAGAAAGGCCGGCGTTTGCAGCACATCGACCACCGCCGCCACGGCCGCAATCTCACTCTCGCTGTGCACATCGGTGAGCACGGGCACGCCAACTTGCGCGCGTACTTTGCCCAATATTTCGAGGCCGCGCTCCATGCCCGGGCCGCGAAACGAGCTGCCGCTGGAGCGGTTGGCCTTGTCGTAGCTGGACTTGAAGATGAAGGGGATGCCCAACGCCTGGGTGATGTCACGCAAATGGCCGGCCACATCCATCTGCAACTGCTCGGACTCGACGACGCAGGGGCCAGCGATCAGGAAAAAGGGCCGATCAAGGCCGACGGTAAAACCACACAGTTGCATGAGCTAGACGACCCTATTGAAGCTGTTCGCGCAGGCCGTGGCGGTCCAGCGCGGCTTGCACATAACTGATGAACAGCGGATGCCCATCCCAGGGCGTGCTTTTGAATTCGGGGTGGAACTGCACGCCAACAAACCAAGGGTGCACGGCGCTGGGCAGCTCGACGATTTCGGTCAGCTTCTCGCGCTGCGTGATCGCCGAAATCACCAGGCCGGCCGCTTGCAGTTGGGCCAGGTAGCGCTCGTTGGCCTCGTAGCGGTGGCGGTGGCGCTCGGTGACGAGCTTGCCGTAGATGGTGTGCGCCAGGGTGCCGGCGGTCACGTCCGAGCTCTGCGCGCCCAGGCGCATGGTGCCGCCCATGTCGGAGTTGGCACTGCGCTTCTGGATCGAGCCGTCGCGGTCCTGCCACTCATCGATCAGGGCAATCACCGGGTGCTTGGTGTCGGGCTCGAACTCGGTGGAGTTGGCACCCTCCAGGCCGGCCACATGGCGGGCATACTCGATGGTCGCCACCTGCATGCCCAGGCAGATGCCGAGGTAGGGGATCTTGTTCTCACGCGCAAACTGCACGGCCGAAATCTTGCCCTCGATGCCGCGCTTGCCAAAGCCACCGGGCACCAGGATGGCGTCGAACTTGGCCAACTGCTTGACGCTCTGGGTATTGAGGGTTTCGGAATCGACGTACTCGATCTTCACCCGGGCGTGGTGCTGAATGCCGGCATGGCGCAGCGCCTCGTTGAGCGACTTGTAGGAATCCGACAGATCGGTGTATTTGCCGCACATGGCAATGGCCACCTCGCGCTGCGGGTTCAGCACCTCGTGCACCAGGCGGTCCCAGCGCACCAGGTTGGCCGGGCGCGTGAGCAGTTGCAGTTTCATGCAGATCATCTCGTCCAGACCCTGCTCATGCAGCATGCGCGGCACCTTGTAGATGGTGTCCACATCCCACATGCTGATCACGCCATGGGCCACGACGTTGGTGAACAGCGAAATCTTGTCGCGCTCTTCCTGCGGCACCTCGCGGTCGGCACGGCACAGCAGGGCGTCGGGCTGGATGCCGATCTCGCGCAGCTTTTGCACCGTGTGCTGGGTCGGCTTGGTCTTCAGCTCGCCCGCGGCGGCGATCCAGGGCACATAGGTCAGGTGCACGAAGGCGGTGTTCTGCGGCCCCATCTTCAGGCTCAACTGGCGCACGGCCTCCAGGAAGGGCAGGGACTCGATGTCGCCCACCGTGCCGCCGATCTCGACGATGGCCACATCGACATCCGCCGCGCCGCGCTTGATGAAGTCCTGGATCTCGTTGGTGACGTGCGGGATCACCTGCACCGTCTTGCCCAGATAGTCGCCACGGCGCTCTTTTTCGAGCACGCTCATGTAGATCTGGCCGG
>JAYSSS010000057.1:0-37695 GCA_043720415.1 Ideonella sp. | reverse complement strand
GCCACCAGCCCCGCGGTGGCCACGGCCAGGCGCACTTGGCCGCCATGCAGCGCGGCCAGCAGGCCGGCGCCGCTCTGATGGCCGGCCAGCAGCAGATTGGTGACCACGGCGCCCAACAGGGGCGCCGGGCAGGCGGCGCGGCCCAGCTCCTCCATGACCACCAGCGCCTCGCGCAGACCGCCTTCGTCGGGCTGGCTGCCCAGGGTGAGCAGGCCTTGGGCCACCAGGCCGTGCCACAGGCCGGCCATCGCTGCGCCGTTGGCGCTGCGCTCCACAGCCCCGGCAAGCGACCAGTGGTGGGCGAGAAAGCCGCGCAGCGATTCGCGCAGCAGCGCGCGTTGCTCGTCGCCCGGCAAGGCGGCACGCGCGGTGGCGTCAAGGGGCATGGTGTGTCAATCCTTGATCAAGATGGGCTGGCGGCCAGGCCCGGCATCACCCCTGCCTCACCGGCTGGCCTGCAGGATGAAGGCCGCCGCCCGCTCACCAATCATCATCGCGGGCGCGCTGGTGTTGCCACCGATGAGGGTGGGCATGATGGCGGCATCGGCCACGCGCAGGCCCTCGATGCCACGCACCTGCAGGCGCGCATCGACCACGGCCATGGGGTCACTGTCCGGGCCCATCTTGCAAGTGCCCACCGGGTGGTAGGTGGTGGCCACATGCTGGCGGACGAAGGTCTCGAGCTGGGCATCGTTGCGGGTGGCCGGCCCGGGGCTGACTTCATCACCGGCAAAGCGCGCCAGCGCCGGCATCTGAATGATGCGGCGGGCCTCGTGCAGCCCGTGCATCAACAGCGCCACATCGCGACTGTCTTCCAGAAACTGTGGTCGCATCAGCGGCTTGGCGGCCGGGTCGGCACTGCTCAACTCCAGCGTGCCGCGCGAATGCGGGCGCAGCACCGCCACATGCAGCACAAAGCCGTGCTGGCGCGGCAGGGTGCGCGGCTTGTCCTTCATGCCCACCATGAAGGTCATTTGCAGATCGGGGCGGGCCAGGTCGGGCGTGCTGCGCAGAAAACCGCCGGCCTCGGCGGCGTTGGAGGCCAGCATGCCGCTGCGATTGAACAGGTATTGCAGCGGTGCCAGGGCCACGCGATGCGCGGCGCGCCACGTCAGCGCGTAGGACTCGGCGCCCGGGTTGGTCATGGCCACCGACACCGTCGGATGGTCCTGCAGGTTAGCCCCGACGCCGGGCAGGTCTTGCGCCACCGCGATGCCATGGCCTTGCAGCGCCGCGGCCGGGCCTATGCCTGAGAGCAGCAGCAACTGTGGTGAATTCACCGTGCCCGCAGTGAGGATGATCTCGCTGCTGGCCTGCAGCTCGCGCCGCTGGCCGTTTTGGTGAATGACCACGCCACGGGCGCGAGTGCCGCGCAGCACGATGCGCTCGACCAGGGTGTCGGTGAAGACCTGCAGGTTGGGCCGGCCCCACACCGGGTGCACAAAAGCGCGTGAGCTGCTCCAGCGCACGCCGCGTTTGCGGTTGAGGTCAAAGGCGCCAAAGCCCTCTTGCTGCGCGCCGTTGAAGTCGTCATTGCGGGCATGGCCGGCCTGCACCGCCGCGGCGACAAAGCCCTGGGCCAGCGGGTGCTTGTGGGCAGGTCGTTCAACATCGAGCTCACCGCCGCGGCCGTGAAATGCCGCTTGTTCGGGCGTCATGTCGGGCGCCATGTCCGGCGCCATGTCGGCCGCGTAGTTTTCATGTTGCTTGAAGACGGGCAACACCTCGCCGTAGCCCCAGCCCGCATTGCCCAGCGCCGCCCAATCGTCGTAATCGCTGCGGTGGCCGCGCATGTAGACGATGCCGTTCACGCCCGTGCAGCCGCCCAGCATCTTGCCGCGCGGGCAGGGGATGCGACGCTGGTGGACGCCGGCGCCGCCGGTGTACTCATGCTGCCAGTTGGTGCGGGCGTGGGGCAGCAAAAAGATGTTGCCCATGGGCAGCATCGTCTTCCAGTTGATCGGAAATTGCCGGTCCGAGGGGCCGGCCTCAATGAGCGCCACGCGGCAGTGCGGATCAATGGAGAGCCGGTTGGCCAGCACGCAGCCGGCGGCACCGGCGCCGACGATGATGCAGTCAAAACCCGCTGTGGCAGCGCTCACGCTGTCGGCACGGTCTGGCGCTTAGGGCGATTCAATCGCCGCACTCGATGCGCCCCTGCTTGCCAAACTGCGCGTCCGGGATCGCTCCCCAGGTGTCCAGCGATTCGGGCACGGGCTCCAGCATGCGCGGCTGGCGTGCCCCTTCTTCGGGGAACTCTTCCATGCCAAAGCTGTATTCCAGCGTGATGCCATCGGGATCAAAAAAGTAATAGAACACGCTGCCCGAGGGCGGGTGGCGGCCGATGCCAAAGGCCGGCTTGACGGCATGCGCCTTCATGCGGTGCAAGGCGCGGCCGATGTCGTCGATGTCGGACACCATGAAATTGATGTGGTGCAGGTGGCTTGCCGGCGCCGCGCCCACCGCCAGGCTGTGGTGCAGCGGGTTGGGAAAGCAGCGCATGAAGGCGAAGCGGCCCTCGACGACATCCGAGGGCACAAAGCCGAAATCGCCGGTCAGCGCCGCATAGGTAGCAGGGAAATCGGCGCTGCCGATGACGACATGGCCCAGGCGCATGATCTTGGCCACCGTGGGCACATAGGACTTGGCCAGCACGGTGGTGGCGGCAAAGTACTCAAGCTCCAGGCCGCTGTGTCGCTCGCGCACGCGAAAACTCTCACCTTGCCTGAGCGCGCCGCGCTCATCAATGCTGAGGCTGCGCGGCGCATAGCCGGCGCTTGTGAAATGCGCCAAGGCAGCGTCCAGATCGGCGGGGCTTTCCAGCTCGAAGGCGACGCGGCGCAGGCCGGGTTCGCTGCCGGCGTAGAGCACGATGTTTTGAGGGTCGCGGCTGCAGCGCAGGTAGGCGGCTGCTGGGGTAAGTTCGACCAGATCCAGCCCCAACAGATCGCGGTAAAACGGCACGGACCGCGCCAGGTCGGTGACCGTCAGCGCGGCATAGGCCAGGCGGCGATAACGGAAGCGCGGACGGGACACGGCGTTCATCTCAGCGCCCTCAAAGAATGATGCTGATGCGGCCGTGTGGGCGCAGGCCGTCCATGTCCAGCACGCAGCGCTTGGCGCAAATGCGCAGGCCCTGCGGCGTGCGCCGCAGCCGGTAGTGCAGGGCGCCGACAAAGGTGTCGGTGTGGCCGCCCTTGGTGCGGTAGGTGGCAAAGGCGGCGCTGGCGCTGAGCTCCTCGCCCTGTGCGCCGGCTTCCACCACGCCCAGGCGCACATTGCTCACCAGGTGGCGGGTGCGCGAGCGCGGGTATTCGGCGTGGGCAGACTTTTTCATCAGCCGCACCACACGCTGCTGCAGGCGCATGCGGTCATCGGCGATGTAGAACAGCGCCTTGCCCGGGTCGGCCCCTGCGGGCAGGTCGGTGGAGGGCACGTCATAACGTGCATCGTCCGTGTACAACAACAACCACTCTTCGAGCTTCCAGTCGTCGAGCAGGGCGGCCTCTTCGAAGAGCAGGTCTTCGACGTCGGCGCGGGAGGTGGGGGAGCTGGTGGTGGCTGAAGCGGCCATGGTCGTCTCCTCAGGCCGTGGCCGAAGCAGCGGTTGCCGCACCGGCCGCCGCACCGGCCGCCACACCGGCCGCCACACTGGCCGCCACACCGGCCGCCACACCCACGCTGGCCAAACACTCATTCCAGCGCGTCCAGAACAAGCGCATTTGCAGCTCATCGTCATACGAGGGCATGGCCTTGCCCATGCCCTTGGAGATGTCGTTCCAGCCGGCGCTGCTGGCATTGGCATAGCCGTTTTGGCAGGATTCCAGCGCCTCCACGTCGTCGGGCGTGGCAAAGCCGCCGGGGCCAAGAAATTCAAGAAAGTTGTACAGCCGGTACTTGCGTGCCCAGTCACTTTCTTCGGTAGGCGCCAGGGCCCAGCCGTTGACCATCATCTGGTTGGGCGCCACCGGGTAGAAGGTGCGGATGGTGATGGCCATGATGTCGTTGATCACCAGGTTGGGGAAGATCAACAGGTTGCGGTTGCTGAAGGCGATGCGCTTGGCTTTGTCCTCGCCATGGCGTGCCACCAGCTTCGCGTAGATGGCGTCCATCTCGGCCTTGCCCTGCTCGCCGAACATGGGGATCCACTGCGCGATGGGCCGGCCCCAGGGGGCGCGGTATTCGAGCACTGCGTGGCCGTTGCCCAGGCTGTGGGTGCGGCCCTCCAGCGCCACTTTCACCAAGCCGCCGTTGGTGTTCATCAGGTAATCAAGGTAGCTTGCGTGGGTGGTGACGGCGTGGTAGCCATCGACGCTGTTCTCGGCCAACAACTTCCAATTGGCGCGAATTGAGTATTCCTGCGCACCATCGACGATGGCCATGCCCGATTCGGAGTGGCCGGCGATGAGGTCGAGGTATTCGGTGGCGCCGGCCAGGTACTCGGGCAGGGGCACGATGTCGGCCTTGAAGCTGACGAAACAGAAGCCGGCATAGCGCTCGAAGCGCGGCACCGGTGTCATGTCGGTCAGGCCCGCGGCGCTGTGCTCGGCCGTGTAGTGCTCGGCGCCGGGGCGGCCGCGCAGGCGGCCATCGCTGTTAAAGGTCCAGCCGTGATAGAAGCAAGTGAAGCTGCGCGCATTGCCCTTGCGCTCACGGCTGACGGTGGCGCCGCGGTGCGAGCAGGTGTTGAGCAAGGCGTGCAGTGCGCCATCGCCATCGCGGGTGAAAAGGATGTTGCGTCCGGCCACCTGGCGGGTGAGGAAATCACCCGGCTTGGCGAGCTCGGATTCATGGCCCAGGTACAGCCAGCAGGTGTCGAACACCGCGCGGTATTCCGCGGCCATGACAGCGGGGTCGACAAAGGCCTGGCGCGACACCTGGAAGACGCCGCGCGCCTCGTCGATGCGCAGCAGGGCAGGCGCGGTGGCGGAGGCAGGGCTGGGCATGCTTGTCACTCCCGAATCAGCGGTGGTGGCAACGATTGTGAGATCGTACACATGTGCACGGTAGGCGGGTTAACGAGGATCGATGCCGGCGCTGCGGCCTGCGAAATTGCGGGTCTCCTTCCTGCCCTGAACCCGGAGCCCGCCGTGCCCAGCAGTCGCCGATTCGAAGACCAGATCGTTGTTGTCACCGGCGCTGCCCAAGGCATCGGCCTGGCCATTGCCGAGGCCTTTGCGGCCGAGGGCGCCGCCTTGGCCCTGGCCGATGTGACCGCGCCTGCGCTGCGCGCGCAGGCCGAGCGCATCGCCCAGCAGCATGGCGTGCGCTGCATCGCGGTGGTGGGCGATTTGTCCACCGAGGAAGGCGCCCAGGCCTTGCTGGATCAAACCCAGGCGGCCTTGGGCACGGCCTCGGTGCTGGTCAACAACGCCGGCGGCGGGGTCATCCTGCCCTTCTTGAAGCACACACCGCAGACCCTGCGCACAACGATTGATCGCAACCTTTGGACGGTGCTGTGGTGCACCCGCGCCTTCTTGCCCGGCATGCTGGCGCAGGGCTATGGCCGCGTCGTGCACATCGGTGCCGATTCGGTGCGCAATGGCCTGGTCGATCACGCCGCCTACAACGCCGCCAAGGGCGGCGTGCACGGCCTGACCACCGGCCTGGCGCGAGAATTTGCGCAGCAGGGCATCACCGTCAACACGGTGGCGCCGTGCGCGGTGAATGGCGAGCCGCTGGCGCGCTTCACCCGCGAGCACCCGGACATCGCCGCCAAGTTCTTGGGCGTCATTCCCATGGGCCGCGCCGCCGAGCTGGCCGAGGTGGCCTCGATGGTCACCTACCTCGCCTCCAGAGAGGCGGCCTTTGTCACCGGCCAGGTGATCAGCGTCAACGGTGGGAGCACCATGCTGTGAGCACGATTGATTCGCCCCAGAGCGCCGCACCAGACCGTGCGCAGACCTTGCGCCCGATGTGCAGTTGCATCGACATCCACACCCACATCGTGCCCCAGCACTTTCCGCCTTATGCGCGGGCTGCGGCCAACGTCGCCTGGCCGAGCATGGCGCCGGCGCACGATTGCCACCGCCACGTGATGATCTCGGGCAAGGTCTACCGCACCGTGCCCGATGGCAGCTGGGATGTGGACAAGCGCCTGGCCACCATGGCCGAGCAGCGCGTTGAGCAGCAGGTGCTCTCACCCATGCCCGAGCTGCTGTCCTACTGGCTGGAACCCGAGGACGGCGCCGCGCTGTGCCGCTACTTGAACGAGCAGATCGCGCACATGGTGCAGCGCGAGCCCACACGCTTCACCGGCCTGGGCGCCGTGCCCTTGCAGGACATGGACAGGGCCCTGGCCGAGCTGGACTTCGTGGTCCGTGACCTGAAGCTGGCTGGCGTGGAGATTGGCACCAACATCAATGGCATCCCGCTGGGTGACGCCCGCCTGGAGCCCTTCTTTGCCGCGGCCGAAGCCCTGGGCGCGGCCATCTTCGTCCACCCGCTGCGCCCGGTGGGCATGGACCGCCTGGTGGGCCCCGCCAACCTGGAGCAGATCGTCGCCTTCCCCGGCGAGACCGCGCTGTCCCTGGCCTCGCTGGTGACCGGCGGCCTGCTGCACCGGCACCCCAAGCTGCGCATCGCCGTCAGCCACGGTGGCGGCGCCTGGGCCAGCGTGCTGCCGCGCCTGCAGCATGGCTGGAACATCCTGCCCGCCGTGCGCGAGCGCACGCCGCTGTCGCCCATGGACGCCGCCCGGCGCCTGTACTACGACAGCCTGGTCTACGACCGTTTGACGCTGCAACACCTGATCGCGCGCTTTGGTGTGACGCAGATTTGCACCGGCTCGGACTACCCGTTTGTCGTGGCCGAGCCTGACCCTGTGGGTGCCATCGAGGCGCTGGGCTTGACGGCCGATGAGCAGGCCCTGCTGTTGCACGGCAATGCAATGCGATGGCTGCACGGCGCAGCCGCTTGAGCGCCTGCGGCACTGTCAACTGGTAAGCTAGTGCACGGTTTTTGCGGCCGCCGATCTGCCGCGCCCGCAGCCCCCGGAGACGACGCGCGATGGTATTGACCGAAGACCAAAAGGCCCTGCAGCAAACCGCCCAGCGCTTCGCCCGCGAACGCCTTTTGCCGGACTACCAAAAGCGCGAGAAGCTCGGTGTGCTGGACCGTGGCCTGATCAAGGAAATGGGCGATCTGGGTTTTCTGGGCATGGACCTGCCCGAGGCCCTGGGCGGCATGGGCCAGGACGCCGTGACCACTGGCCTGATCGCCGAGGCCCTGGCCTATGGTGATTTCAATGTGAGTGCGGTGCCGGTGGGCATCTCGCTCAACGCCGCCATCCTGATGCGCCACGCCGCGCCCGACATCGTCGACGAATGGGTGCCGCGCATGTGCCGCGGCGAGGCCGTGGTGGCCATTTGCCTGACCGAGCCGCGCGGCGGCTCGGACGCCAGCAACCTGCAACTGCGCGCGCGGCGCGCCACTGATGCGCAGGGCGAACACTATGTGCTCAACGGCGAGAAGACCTCGATCACCTTTGCCGACCGCGCCGATGTCTACCTGGTGTTCGCCCGCACCGGCACGCCCGAGCAGGGCGCCAAGGGGGTCAGCGCTTTCTTCATACCCGGTGATGCGCCGGGGCTGTCGCGCACCCGGTTTGACGATGTCGGCAGCGCCATCATCGGCCGCGGCTCGGTGTTTCTGGACGATGTGCGCGTGCCCTTGAGCCACAGGTTAGGCGATGAGGGCAAGGGCTTCACCCAGGTGATGCAGGGATTCGACTACAGCCGCGCGCTGATCGGCCTGCAGTGCGTGGGTGCGGCCCAGGCCTCGCTGGACGAGGCCTGGGCCTACAGCAAGGAGCGCGAGGCCTTTGGCCGGCCGATTGGCCAGTTTCAGGGTGTGAGCTTTCCGTTGGCCGAGGGCCAATCGCAGATCGCTGCCGTGCGGCAATTGTGTTATCACGCCCTGGCGCTGCGCGATGCCGGCCTGCCCCACACCGCCGAGGCCGCGATGTGCAAGTGGATGGGCCCCAAGCACGCCTTTGATGTCATCCACCAATGCCTGCTGACCTTTGGCCACTACGGCTGGAGCAAGGATTTGCCGCACCAGCAGCGCATGCGCGATGTCATGGGCCTGGAGATTGGCGACGGCACGGCGGCGGTGATGAAGCTGATCATCGCGCGCGAACAGATCGGCCGCGTGGCCGTGCAGTATTGATGTTGGGTTTTTGATCATTGGAAGGCTGCCATGCCCTATCAATCGGTGTTTCGCGCGGGCCTGTTTGCGGGCCAGACCTTCATCGTCACCGGCGGCGGCAGTGGCATTGGCCGCTGCACCGCGCATGAGCTGGCCTGCCTGGGCGCGCATGTGGCGCTGATCGGGCGCACGCTGGCCAAGCTGGAGGCGGTGCGCGCCGAAATTCTGGAAGACGGTGGCAGCGCCAGCGCCCATGCCTGCGACATCCGCGATGAGACCCAAGTCGCTGCCACGGTGGACGCGGTGCTCGCCCTGCGTGGGCGCATCGACGGCCTGGTGAACAACGCCGGCGGCCAGTACCGCACACCGCTGAAAAGCATCTCCACCAAGGGCTTTGAGGCGGTGGTGCGCGCCAACCTCACCGGCGGCTTCATCTTCATGCGCGAGACCTACCTTCGTTGGATGGAGGTCAATGGCGGCGCCATCGTCAACATCATTGCCGACATCTGGCATGGCTGGCCCGATTTCGCCCACTCCGGCGCGGCGCGCGGCGGCATGCTCACCCTCAGCCAGACGGCGGCCTGCGAGTGGGCCGAGAGCGGCGTGCGCGTCAACTGCGTGGCGCCGGGCGGCATTGCGTCCAGCGGCTTCGACACCTATTCACCCGAGGGCCAGGCGAAGATCTTGGAGTACCCGCCGACTGTGCCCTTACAGCGTTATGGCACCGAAGCCGAGTGCGCCAGCGCCATCGTCTATCTGCTCTCGCCCGCGGCCGCCTACATCACCGGCGATTGCATCCGTGTCGATGGCGGCACGCCCAATGCGCGCGGCACCTGGAAGTTGGGTGCCCACCAACGCAGCCGGCCCTATCAAGGCTTTCACCGCGCCACGCTGCCCAAGTTGCTGGGCGGTGCCGGGTGATGGGCCCGATTGGCGGGTTGACCGGCGGGTTGATCGGCGGGTTGACCGGCAGGATGGCTGCGGTGTGGCGCCAATGAGCGGCCTGATTGACGATGCAGCGCTGCCCGGCGCGATTGAGCGCTACCTCGCCGGGCAGCTTGGCCATGCCGTGAAGGTGGGAGCGCTGCGGCGCTTTGCGGTGGGCTTTTCGTGGCTGACCTATGCCGTGCCGATCAGCGGCCTGCGCGCGGGCGAGGGCGGTGTCGTGGCAAGCGAATTGGGCGAAAGCCGCGACGCGCCCACCACCACGGAGCTGATCCTGCGCCTGGGCCCCGACTACGGCCTGTACGCGCCCTACAGCGCCGCACCGCAGGCGCTGGCCATGCACACGCTCAAAAGCAGCGCGGTGCCGACACCCCAAGCCTTTTGGTACAGCGACGACGCCAGCATCCTGGGCGCACCCTTCCTGTTTTGCGAAAAGCTATCCGGCGCGGCCGTCGTTCCCTGGGTCTCGGCCGGCGCGCCGGCACTGGACGGCGCCTACCGCGATGGCCTGGCGCAGCAGTTCATCGACACCCTGGCCGCGCTGCACCGTGTGGATTGGCGGGGCCAGCCAATTTCGGCGATGGCCACTGCCCAAGGCGGCGCCCAGGGCGTCACCGCTGACAACACCCCTGCCATCACCGCCGAGAACGCCGCCCTGCTCAACGTGCAGTACTGGCGCGCGCAGATCCAGCGTTGGGCCATGCGCCCTTATCCCTTGGCCGAGTTCGGCCTGCGCTGGCTGCAGGCCCATGCCCCGCGCGCGCCCTTTGTGGCCATCGTCCACGGCGACTACCGCACCGGCAATTTTCTGGAGCAGGACGGTCAGATCACCGCCATCCTGGATTGGGAACTGGTGCACCTGGGCGATCCACATGAAGACCTGGGCTGGGCCAGCCTGCCGATGTACATGGGCGGCAGCAAACTCATCTGCCGCCTGGCCGCGCCGGACGCGTTCTATGCGCGCTATGCACAGCAAGCGGGTTTCGATGTGGACTTGGCCTCGGTGCGTTATTACCAGGTGCTGGCGCTGCTGAAACTGGCCGCCACCCACATGGCCGCGGCGCGGCGTTTTGAGGAAGGGCGCTTCAACGACATGCGCATGCCGGCCATGGGCAGCCAGATCGCGGCCTGCCTGAAGCAGATGGAAAGGCTGATCCCATGAACAACAGCTTCCCCCGCCTGATCGAGGGCATGTGCGCCACGCTGCGCGCCGAGGTGCTGCCGCGGCTGGACGACGAGTTCGCGCGCGGCCAGGTGTTTGGCGTGATCAACCTGCTCAACACCTTCAAGGTGCGCGCCGATTGGTCGGCCGGGTTTTTGTTGCAGCAGATCGAGGTGCAGCGTCAAGCCTTGGTCGATGTGGCGGCCTTGGTGGATGGAGCGGCGTTGCTTGAAGCGCCCTCACTCGGCCGCGCCACACCGCCCAAGCCCCTGGCCGACGCACCGGCTCAGGCCTCGATTGCCGAGCTGCTGGCACAGCGCGACGCCGGCAATGCCGCCATCGGCCAGTGGCTGTCCTGGCTGGACACCGAGCGTGCGCAGCGGCGGCTTGGCACTGAGGCCGACCCCGCCGCGGCGCCCGAATCAAACGCCCAGGACCAAGCCGAACGCCGGCTGCGCCAGGCCATGCGTGCCGAGGCCGACAGCGAACTCAAGCACTCGTCACGGCCGATGTTTGCCCAGATGTCCAGCGGCCGGGAAGACTGACCGCGACCTGAGTTTCCTCACAAGCACCGCCCGCGACAGGAGCCCCGACACCATGCCCACCACCCCTTCCATCCGCCTCGAATGGCTCGACGGCCTGGCCATCTTGAACCTGGCGCAGCCCGAACGTGGCAACCCCATCGACGGCGACTTCACGCGCGATTTCAAACAGCTCTGCGCCGAGCTCTGGGACAGCCCGCAGCTGCGCGCCGTGCTGCTGCGCGCCGACGGCCCCAATTTCAGCTTTGGTGGCGACCTGAAGGCCTTCTACCCACTGCGCGCCGAGCTCGGCCCCATGGTGCGGCGCTGGACGGGCGATCTGCACATGGGCCTGCAGCGCTTTTGGCAACTGCCCGTGCCCATCGTCTGCGCCGTGCAGGGCTTTGCCATGGGCGGCGGCGTGGCCGTGCTGGCGGGCTGTGATGTGGTGCTGGCGGGCAGCTCGGCGCGTCTGGGTTCTGCCTTTGCGCAGCTGGGTTTCAGTTGCGATTCAGGCTCGACGGTGACGCTGACATCGCGCATGGGCATGGCCCGCGCGCGGCGCTTTGTGCTGCTGGCCGAGGTGCTGAAAAGTGCCGAGGCAGTGCAAGCCGGCCTGGTCGATCAGGTGCTGGCCGATGAGGCCTTGCAGGCCGAAGCGCTGGCTGTAGCGCAGCGCCTGGCGCAAGGGCCGACGCGGGCCTACGGCGAGATCAAGCGCCTGTTCCTGCGCGCCGGCCAGGCCGCCATGGAGGCGCAGATCGAAGACGAGGCCCTGACCCTGGCGCGCGTGGCTGGCAGCGCCGATGCGCAAGAGGGCATCGCGGCGATGGTGGAAAAACGAAAGCCCCGATTCATCGGGGCTTGAGGGGGGCTTGAGGGGGGCTTGGGTTGGGCTTGAACCGAAGTGAGCCTGGGTTCAAGCCGGGTTCAAACGACCGCCTGCACGGCCAAGGGCTGGCAGGCCGTCCGTCTGTTCAAGCCTGGCGCCGCGCGCGCAGCGCCAACATGCCCAGACACAAAACCATCAAGGCCAAGGTCTGCGGCTCAGGGATGGCGCGCAGGGCGGCCTGGCCCAGGAGCTGATGGGCGCGTGCTGTGGGGTGCAGGGCGTCGGAGAACGCCGACACATCGCAGCTGATGCCGATCGACCCCTGGAAGGCGCCGCAGGGCGTGAACACATTGGTGATGCCGTACTGCGCGCCGCCGTTGTTCTGCGCATCGTCCAGCACATCGGCCAGCACATCGGCCATGTCCAGGAAGTGCATGTTCAAGCCGAACGACGCACCGGCCGCCAGCACCGTCCCCATCAGCGCATTGAAGCGCTGGGTGGCATCGCTGGAGGCGTACTGCAGGCCAAGCCCGACGGCCTCGGGCGTGCCGCCCAGATCTGGCAGGTTGGAGATCAGCACCTCTTTGGCGCCACGCGAGGCCAGGAAGCCCAGCCCGGCGATCAGGTTGTCGACAGCCGCCTGCGCGGCACCCTGGCGGCCCGCCTGATCGGCGGCCGAGGCGGTGGCGAAGGCCGCGCGCGCATCGCGCATGTCGTTGCCGCCACCCACCACCACGTACAGGGCATTGGGGTCGGCCGCGGGATGCGTGGGCGCCCACAGCCCACCCATTTGCTGCAGCAGGCCGGGTACCGGGCTGGTGCCATTCATGCGCGCGCCGCCGAAGGCGTAGTTGTTGCCGCCCAGGAATGAGGCCGTGCTTTGCGCGCCAAAGCCCATGCCCGAGGCCAGGGTCTCGACCCAGACCGGGCCATTGGAAAAGCGCCCGGCGAAATAGGGTGGCGGTGGGAAGCTGAAGCCGGTGGCGGCGAAGACGTTGCCGGTGTCGCTCAGGCTGTCGCCGAAGATGGTGATGCCGCTATAGGCCGAAGCCGAGACGGAGCTGACGGCCAAGGCCGCGGTGAGGAGAAGTTTGCGAAACAGTGCCATGGTGATTTCCTGGGTTGGCCGCGCAAAGGCTCAAAAGGCTCATGCCTGAGGCACTGCGCGCAGCGGTGCCAGCAGGCTAGCAGGCGGCCAAGTGGTGTCAATGGTGCAAGCCAGCGTCACCAAGGGCTTGCCCACCCCTTGAACCGGGGGCGGGCGCTGGTGTGAAGTGCGTGGCGAGCGCGGTAGCCGCCGCCTCATCAGCGCCTGGGCGCCACCATCGAAAACATCGCCCCCTGCGGATCGCAGCAGTTGGCGATCCAGCTGCCGCCCGGCACCTCCATGGGGCCATTGAGCACCTGGCCGCCGCCAGCCGTGGCGCGGGCCACCGCGGCGTCGATGGCCTCCACATTGATGTAGTAGGTCCAGCAGGGCACCGGCACCTCGGGCATCTTGGTCATCATGCCGCCCATGGCCTCACCGCCCGCGGCGAACATCTGATACACGCCCATGGGGCCCATGTCCATGGCCTCGGTCTTGGTCCAGCCAAAGAGCCTGGAATAGAACTCGAAGGCGCTGGCGCCATCGCCCGCATTGAGCTCGTGCCAGCCTATGGTGCCCGGGGTTTCGGCCGCCGGCGGGGGCGGGGCGTCGTCCATATTGCCCTTGAACAGGATGAACGCCGCGCCATGCGGGTCGGCCACCACGGCGAAGCGGCCGACGCCGGGGATGTCTTCGGCCGGCCGCTGCACCGAGCCGCCGGCCGCGATCAGGCGCACGGCGCAGGCGTCGACATCGTCCACGCCGACATAGCCCGTCCAGCAGGGCGGCACGCCGGCGGCCTTGAGCTCCTCAGGCAGGGTCATCAGGCCGCCGATTTGGTGTGGCCCGGCGCTGATCAAGGTGTAGTCCATGCCGGGCATGCCGGCGTCGTTCATGGTCCAGCCTATGACCTGGCTGTAGTAGGCCTGAGCGGCCTTGGCGTCCGGGGTCATCAGCTCGTACCAGACGAACTTGGCGGGGGCGGCTGTTGCAGTGGTGGCCATGGTGCATAGCTCCTTCAGTTGGCAAGTTAGGACACGGATTCACCGGCGCGACCGCAAGGGTGCGCGCTCAGTAGGATTTGGGCAAGCCCAACACCTTCTCAGCAATGAAACACAGGATCAACTGCGGCGACACCGGCGCGATGCGCGGCAGCATGGCCTCGCGGAAATAACGCTCCACGTGGTAGTCCTTGGCATAGCCAAAGCCACCGTGGGTGAGCACCGCGGTCTCGCAGGCCTTGAAGCCGGCCTCGGCGCAAAAGTATTTGGCGGCATTGGCCTCGGCGCCACAGGCCAGGCCCTGGTCGTACATCCAGGCGGCGCGTTGGTAGAGCAGGGTGCCGGCCTCCAACTCGATCCAGGCCTGGGCCAGGGGGTGTTGCACGCCCTGGTTCTTGCCTATGGGGCGATCGAAGACGATGCGCTCACCGGCGTAGTGCGCGGCCTTGCGCAGCGCCACCTTGCCCAGGCCGGTGGCCTCGGCGGCGAGCAGCACGCGCTCGGGGTTCATGCCGTGCAGGATGTAGCCAAATCCCTTGCCTTCCTCGCCAATGCGATCGGCCACGGGGATCTCCAGGCCATCAATGAAGAGCTGGTTGGAATCGACCGCCTTGCGGCCCAGTTTTTCGATCTCGCGCACCTCGATCTTGCTGCGGTCCAGATCGGTGTAGAAAAGGCTCAAACCCTGGGTGGGCGAGCTCACTTCTTCAATCGGTGTGGTGCGCGCCAGGAGCAAGATCTTGTGCGCCACCTGGGCGGTGGAAATCCACACCTTCTGGCCATGCACCAGGTAATGGTCGCCGCGGCGCACGGCCATGGTCTTCAACTTCAAGGTGTTCAGCCCGGTGTTGGGCTCGGTCACGCCAAAGCAGGCCTTGGCCTGCCCGGCAATGATGGGCGGCAGCCAGCGCGCCTTTTGCTCATCGCTGCCAAACACCACCACCGGGTGCAGGCCAAAGACATTCATGTGGATGGCCGACGCCCCCGACATGCCCGCGCCCGAGGCCGACACGGTCTCCATCATCAGCGCGGCTTCGGCGATGCCTAGACCAGCGCCGCCATAGGCGGTGGGCATGGCGATGCCCAGCCAACCGGCCTTGGCCATGGCGCCATAAAAGTCCTCGGGGAAGCCGCCTTCGCGGTCCTTTCGCAGCCAGTAGTCGTCACCAAAATCGGCACAGATGGCCTCGATGGCCGAGCGGATGGCGAGCTGGTCGTCGCTGTGGGCGAAGTGCATGGCGGCGTGCCGCGATGGCGGGCGGGCAGGCTTGGGGGAGGGCGGTCAGGATACCGCAGCGCACAGGGCCGGGTGACATGTCACGGCGGCAAATTCGACCACGCTGCGAGTCGTCGCTGTTGCGCTGTTTCCTGGCAGCGATTAGAGTGTGTATGTTTACAACATGTATGCACATCATGCGAACCAACATCGTCATTGACGACAAGCTCATGTCTGACACCCTTCGTGCGACCGGCCTGAAGACCAAGCGCGAGGCTGTAGAGCTCGGCCTGAAGACCCTGCTCCGGCTTCAGCAACAGACCGCGCTGCGAAAGCTCAGGGGGAAGTACGAGTGGGAAGGGGATGTCGACGCCATGAGGCGCGACAAGTGATCCTCGTCGATACCAGTGTCTGGGTCGACTTTTTTCGGAATACACCGACGCCTCAAGCTGAGTGGCTGGATGCGAACTTGGGTGTCGAAGGCATTGTTGTGGGCGACCTCATATTGGCCGAGGTGCTGCGCGGATTCAAGGATGAGCGCGGCTTCAACGATGCACGACGCTTGCTCGGGCATTTGAAGCAAGTCGTTCTTGGCGGTGAAGACCTGGCAATTGAGTCGGCGCGAAACTTCCGAAGGCTCCGAGCCCTAGGCGTGACCGTTCGGGGAACGATTGACGCCGTCATCGCAACGCGTTGCATCGCCGACGGCTACCGGCTGCTTCACAGCGACCGCGACTTCGATGCATTTGAAAAGCACCTTGGCTTGCGGGTGGTGAAGTACAGCGCTTGACTCGAGTTCGGCATGCCGTAAATATACTGGCGGCATTCCAGCTCAACAAAGACGAAAGCGATGACGACGACGAACGCAAAACCTTGGGCCGGCATCTTTCCGGCCGTCACCACCAAGTTCCACCCCGATGAGCGCATCGATGCCGAGGGCACGGCGCGGCACATCGATTTCCAGATCCGCAACGGCATCCACGGCCTGGTCACCTGCGGCTCACTGGGCGAGGCCAGCACCCTGCGCCTGGAAGAAAAACTCGAGGTCGCCAAGATCGCCCTCGATGCAGCGGGTGGGCGCATCCCGGTGCTGGCCAATGTCTCTGAGACCAGCACGCGTGAAGCCTTGCGTTACATCGAGGGCGGCAACAAGCTGGGCGTGGCCGGCTACATGGTCATGCCCTCGGTGATTTACGTGGCCGATGCGCGCGAGGCCATGGCCAATGTGCGCACCATGGCCCAGGCCGCGCAGCGGCCGGTGATGGTCTACAACAACCCTGTGGCCTACCGCGTCGATCTGCGCCCCGAGCACTTCATCGAACTGGCCGATTGCCCCTGGCTGGCGGCCATCAAGGAGAGTTGCGGCGACATCCGTCGCATCACCGATTTGCGCAATGCCCTGGGCCAGCGCTACCAGCTCTTCATGGGCGTGGACGACCTGGCCTTTGAGGGCCTGGCCCTGGGCTGCGATGGCCTGCTGGCGGGCGTGGGTTGTGCCTTCCCGCGCGAGACCGTGGCACTGTTTGATTTGATGAAGGCCGGCCAGTGGCAGGAGGCGCTGGCGCTGTACCAGTGGATGACGCCGATGCTGCACCTCGATGTCTCGAACAAGCTGGTGCAGAACCTCAAACTCATCGATGTGCTGGCCGGCGTGGGCAGCGAGCACATGCGCCGGCCGCGCCTGCCCTTGATCGGGCCGGAGCGCGAGGCCATCGCGACCATCGTCAAGCAAGCGCTGGCGACGCGGCCCGAAAAGTACCGCTCGGTGGCCTGAGAGGCCGGGCCGCATGAAGCAGATTCGCGTCATCGATTCGCACACCGGCGGCGAGCCCACACGCCTGGTGATCGATGGCTTCCCTGATCTGGGCAAGGGCACCATGGCGCAGCGGCGCGCGCTCCTGGCCGAGCGCTTTGATGCCTGGCGCGCGGCCACGGTGCTGGAGCCGCGCGGCAACGATGTCATGGTCGGCGCACTGCTGTGCGCGCCGGTGGATGCGCGCAACGCCGCCGGCGTCATCTTCTTCAACAATACCGGCTACCTGGGCATGTGCGGCCACGGCAGCATTGGCCTGGTGGCCTCACTGGCCCACCTGGGGCGCATCGCGCCGGGGGTGCATGGCATCGAAACACCGGTGGGCACGGTGCAAACCACCCTGCACGACGACGGCTCAGTGAGTGTGCGCAATGTGCCCTCCCGTCGCCTGCACCATGCGGTTAGGGTTGAGCTTGCTGGATATGGCAGGGTCAGCGGCGATGTCGCCTGGGGCGGCAACTGGTTCTTCCTGGTGCAAGACCACGGCCAGCGCATCGCCTCCGACAACATCGAGGCCTTGACCGCCTACAGCTGGGCGTTGCGCCAGGCGCTGCAGGCCCAGGGCGTGTGCGGTGATGAGGGTGCCGAGGTCGATCACATCGAGCTGTTTGCCCCCGACCACGGCGCTGCCCACCCGGCCGACAGCCGCAACTTCGTGCTCTGCCCCGGCAAGGCCTATGACCGCTCGCCCTGCGGCACCGGCACCAGCGCCAAGCTGGCCTGCCTGGCGGCCGATGGCAAATTGGCGCCCGGCCAGGTGTGGCGCCAGGCCAGCGTCATCGGCAGCCAGTTCGAGGCCAGCTACGAGATCGTGGGCGGCGAGCTCATCCCCACCGTGCGCGGCCGCGCCCATGTGATGGCCGAGGCCACGCTGCTCATCGATGACGCCGACCCCTTTGCCTGGGGCATCCGCGCTTGAGGCATGCCGATGTCATCGTCATCGGCGCGGGCATCGTCGGTGCGGCCTGCGCGCATGAGTTGGCGGGGCTGGGGATGGATGTGCTGGTGCTCGATGCCCGCGGTCTGCGTGGGCCCGCCAGCAACCCGTCAGCCGATCCCTGGGGCAGCCCCTTCGCTGCCGCCACCGATGCCGGCATGGGCCATCTGGTGGTGATGGACGACGACGCGGCCGAGTTCGCGCTGTCGCGCCAGTCGCTCGACATCTGGCGCGAATGGGCACCGCGCATGGACGCCGATTGCGCGTTCAGCCGCTGCGGCACGCTGTGGGTGGCAGCCGACGCGCAGGAGTTGCAGCTCGCCGAAGACAAACATGCGCGCCTGGCGGCGCAGGGCGTGGCCAGCCAGATGCTGGGTGCGGCCGCGCTGGCCCAGGCCGAACCGGCGCTGCGACCGGGCCTGGCCGGTGGCCTGCGCGTGGGCGGCGACAGCATCGTCTACGCGCCCAAGGTCGCGCGCTGGCTGCTGGCTGCAGCGCCGCGCGCCATTCGGCTGGAGGCCGCCGAGGTGCTTGCCGTTGCTGAAGGTCAGGTGCGGCTGAGCGATGGCACTGTGCGCGGCGCCGATGCCATCGTCCTGGCCGCCGGCGTGCAGGCCCGCCGCCTGTGCCCCGAGCTGCCCATCCACCCTAAAAAAGGCCACCTGCTCATCACCGACCGCTACCCCGGCCTGGTGCGCCATCAGCTGGTCGAGCTGGGCTATGTGGCCAGCGCGCAGCAGGCCGATGGCGCCTCGGTGGCCTTCAATGTGCAGCCGCGGCCAACGGGGCAGTTGCTCATCGGCTCCTCACGCCAGTTTGATTGCAGCGATGCGGCGGTGCAGCCGGCCATGTTGTCGCGCATGCTGCAGCGTGCGCTGCACTACCTGCCGGCACTGGCCGATTGCAGTGCCTTGCGCGCCTGGACCGGCCTGCGCCCGGCCACACCGGACGGCCTGCCCCTCATTGGCGCGCATACGCAGCGGCCCGGTCTGTGGCTGGCCTTGGGGCACGAGGGCCTGGGCATCACCACGGCGCCGGGCACGGCGCGCTTGCTCGGCGCCCTGCTGCGCGGGGTGGCGCCGGCCTTGGATGCGGCGCCGTTTCGGGCGCAACGCTTTGCGGCCTTGGCGTGCCAGGCCGACGGTGTGAGGGCGTGATGGCGGGCGCACAGGTTTCACTGCAGATCGACGGCCAGGCCCGGCTCGTACCGGCTGGCAGCACGCTGGCCGCTGTGGCCGGCGGCCTGCGTGTGTCGGTGGGCGGCGAACTGCGCTCGGCGTTTTGCGGCATGGGCGTGTGCCATGAGTGCCGCGTGCGCATTGATGGCCGGTCGGCGCTGGCCTGCCAGACGGTGTGCGTTGAGGGCATGCGAGTGCAGACCGATGTCGGGAGCTGGCCTGGCTTCGATGGCGGCGCCAGAGTGGTGCGGGTTGGGCCAACCGTCGCAGGCAATTTGACCGATGCTGCGTTGTTGGCGGCCGCACCAGTAGCCGGGGCGCCCCCATCAACGCCGCCCAGCCACTCCCGCCGCCCGGACTGCGACATCTTGATCGTCGGCGCTGGCCCGGCCGGCTTGGCCGCGGCCTTGGCGGCGGCGCCCAGCGGCACACGCATTGTGGTCATTGATGACAACCCGCAAAGTGGTGGCCAGATCTGGCGCGATGGCCCTGCAGCCAGCTTGCCGGCGGCGGCCAGGGCGCAGCGCGACGCCGTGGCGCGCTGCGCCAATGTCGAGCTGCTGTGTGGCTGGCGTGTCGCTGCGCCGGCCGCGGGTGAGGGCAGTACGCGTGCCGTCAGCGCCACCCACATCACCCAGGCCACCGATTCCCACCACGCGGTCAAGGGCTTCGCGCTGCTGCTCGAAAGCGCCCACGCCAGCGCCGTACAGCGCTGCACCACGCTCATCCTGTGCAGTGGCGCGCGCGAGCTGTTGCTGCCGTTTCCGGGCTGGACGCTGCCCGGCGTCACCGGCGCCGGCGGCCTGCAGGCGCTGATCAAGGGCGGCCTGCCGGTGGCCGGCCAGCGCGTCGTCATCGCCGGCAGCGGGCCGCTGCTCTTGGCCAGCGCGGCCACGGCGCGCGCGGCAGGCGCCCAGGTGCTGCGCATTGCCGAACAGGCCACCTGGCCAGCGCTGCTGGGCTTTGCGGCGCAGCTCTGGCGCTGGCCGGGCAAGGTGGCTCAGGCGCTGAGCCTGGCCGACACGGCCTATCGCGGCGGCAGCCAGGTGCTCACCGCCCATGGCGAGCGCAAGCTGCAGTCGCTGCGCTTGCGCCAGGGCGGGCGCGACATCGACATCGCATGTGATCGCCTGGCCTGCGGCTTCGGCCTGGTGCCCAACACCGGGCTGGGCCAGGTCTTGGGCTGTGGCTTGAGTGCGCAGCGCGGCTTGCTCGTCAATGAACTCCAGGCCAGCACCGTGGCGGGCATCTTTGCGGCGGGTGAATGCACCGGCATCGGCGGCAGCGAGCGCGCGCAGTTGCAGGGCGCGATCGCCGGCCATGCGGCAGTGGGTGAGCACGCCGCCGCGCAAGCACTGCAGCCGCAGCTGGCACATTGGCAGGGCTTTGCCGATGCGCTGCAGCGCCGCTTTGCACTGCAGGCCAGTGTGCTGCAGCTGGCCACGCCCGACACCCTGATCTGCCGCTGCGAAGACGTGCCGCTTGCGGCCCTGCAGGGCTGCGACAACTGGCTGGACGCCAAGCTGCGCACGCGCTGCGGCATGGGTGCTTGCCAGGGCCGCATCTGCGGTGCCGCGGCGCAGGTGCTGCTGGGCTGGGCGCCGGCGCCGCCGCGGCACCTGGTCTGGCCGGTGCGCGTGGGCAGCCTGGCCGCCGCGGGCCAGGCCCTTGATTGAGCGGCGCTTCGAACACAGCACTCGCGACGCCACGTCACCGCATCCAACCCCGGCCCGACCAAGGCCCGCCCATGACCGCGCCCATGACCATGCCCATGACCATGCCCATGACCATGCCCACACCCAGCCAGCTCGATGAATTCAGCCACTTCGCCCAACAGTTGGCGGATGCGGCACGGCAGCTCTTCGCGCCGCACCTGGGAATAGTGACGGGCGTTGGCGTTGACGAGCCCTCGGGCGCTGCGGTGGGCGAGGCCTCAGGCGACGCCCCAGGCCACGACTTCAGCGCCGCACTCGGCGTCGAAATCAAGGACGACCGCAGCCTCGTCACCGCCCTGGACAGCGCCATCGAGCTGCGTCTGCGCGAGCTGATCGAAGCGCGTTACCCGGCGCATGGCATCTATGGCGAAGAGCAGGCCCATGTGCGGCTGCACGCCGAATGGGTGTGGGTGCTCGACCCGATTGATGGCACCGCGCCCTTCATCGCCGGCGTGCCGGTGTTCGGCACCTTGATCGCGCTGCTGTGGCGCGGCGCGCCAGTGCTGGGGGTGATGGATTTTCCCGTCACCTGTGAACGCTGGTTAGGCATCCAGGGTCGGCCCACCCTGCACCAGGGCCGGCCCTGCCGCACGCGTGCCTGTAGCCACCTGGCCGAGGCCATGCTCACAGCCAGCAACCCGGATTTCTTTGCGCCCGAGGAGTTGCCGGCCTTCGAAGCCCTGCGCCAGCGCACCCGCTGGCGCATCTATGGCGGCTGCTGCCTGGCCTATGGCCTGCTGGCGCGGGGCCGCACCGATGTCGCCATCGATGCCAAATTGAAGCTCTACGACTACGCGCCCTTCGTGCCGGTGATCGAAGGCGCGGGCGGCGTCATCACCGATTGGCAGGGGCGGGCGCTGACGCTGGACAACTGCGGCCCACGCATCCTGGCCGCGGGCGACGCGGCGCGCCACCGCGAGGCCCTGCACTTGGTGCAGCAGGCGCTGGCTTGAGCGACGCCTTCGACGCCTGCGACAACAGCGACGCCGCGCCAGCGCCCCCTCCAGCCTGAGCTGCCCAAGGCTTCGTCCTTGCAACACCAACCCAAGCACATCACCCCAGAGACCAAGACCGTGGGCATACGCATCGAACAACTCACCGTCAGCTACGGCACACACCGCGTCATCGATGGCCTGTCGCTCAGCATCGAGCCCGGCAGCCTGTTCACCTTGCTCGGCCCCAGCGGCTGTGGCAAGACCAGCTTGCTGCGCACCCTGGCCGGCTTCATCACGGTGGACAGCGGCCGCATCCTGTTTGCCGGTGAGGACGTGACCCGCCTGCCCGCGCACCAGCGCGACATCGGCATGGTGTTCCAGGACTACGCGCTCTTTCCCAACCGCAGCGTGTTCGACAACGTGGCCTATGGCCTGCGGGCGCGCAAGGTGGCGGCAGGCGCCATCACCTCGCGCGTTGGTGCGGCGCTTGAGCGCGTGGGCCTCTCAGCACTGGCCGATCGCTTGCCGGCCGCACTCTCGGGCGGCCAGCGCCAGCGCGTGGCCCTGGCGCGCGCCCTGGTGATCCAGCCGCGCGTGCTGTTGATGGACGAGCCACTGTCCAACCTGGACGCCAAACTGCGCGTGCAGGTGCGCGACACCATCGCCCAGTTGCAGCGTGAAGCCGGCATCACCACCGTCTTTGTCACCCACGATCAGGAGGAGGCGCTGGCGCTGTCGGACCAGATCGCGGTGATGCAGCACGGCGCCATTGCGCAGGTCGGCACGCCGCGGCAGATTTATGAAAGCCCTGCCAGCGCCTATGTCGCCGATTTCATCGGTGCGGCCAATGTGCTGCCGGTGCACTGCATGCCTCAGGCTGCCGGGCCGGTGGTGGTGGAGCTGGCCGGCCAGCGCCTGGCCGCGCAAGCACCGCAGGCACTGACGGGCGGGCCCGCGGTGCTGGTGGTGCGGCCGCAGGATTGGTGGGTCGAGGCTGAATCGCCGGGCGATGGCGGCCTGGTCGATCCATCAAGCAGCCAGTTAAACGACCCGCTGGGCCAGCAGGCCCGGCGCAGCGCGTGGGTCGACACCAGCGGCCAAAGCATGGCCACCCTGCGCGGCCACCTGCGCAGCCAGCAGTACCTGGGCGTGAAGCTCAGCCAGCGCATCGAACTGCTGGGCGGCCAGATGGTCCAGGTGGACAAGCACCAGCACCGCGGCCAGCCCGTGCCCACGCTGGGCCAGGCCATGCGCCTGCGGGTTGACGCTGCCAAAGCCTTGGTGCTGGCGGCATGACACCCTTCAACCCGCAGCTGCGCAACCCCTGGCTTTGGCTGAGCCTGGGCGCCGCGGCCTTGCTCGGGCTTTTTCTGGTGTGGCCGCTGCTCAACATCCTGGGCTCGAGCTTCACCTTGCGCGGCGCCGATGGCGCCAGCGGCTGGTCGGTGCTGCTGTCGCAGCCACGCTATGGCCAGGCCATCGTCAACACCCTCGTGTTGGGCCTGGCGGTGACCCTGATCGCCACGGTGATGGGCGTGCCGCTGGCCTATGTCACGGCGCGTTATGACTATCCCGGCAAGGCCTTTGTCGCCATCCTGCCCCTGGTCACCCTGGTCATCCCGGAGGTGATTGCCGCGCAGACCTGGCTGATGCTGCTGGGCAACAACGGCATCCTGACGCGTGCCCTGCAGGCCGGGGGCCTGGAGTCGCCGTCCTTCTATGGCTGGCCCGGCCTGCTGCTGGTGCTGAGCTTCACCTACTACGCCTACATCTACATCGGCACCCTGGCCGCGATCCGCGGCTTTGATGTGCAGCTTGAAGAGGCCGCGCAAAGCCTGGGCAGCACGCCGGCGCAGTCGCGCCTCAAAGTCATGCTGCCGGTGATCCTGCCCGCGGTGCTGGCCAGTGCGCTGCTGGTCTTCACCCTGGTGGTGGGCAACTTCGCCACCTCGTCGATCCTGGGGCACCAGGTCGAGCTGCTGTCGGTGCTGACCTATCAGGCCTCGGTGTCTGAGACCGGCAGCAACCCGCTGATGCAAAGCACCCTGGCCAGCACCTCGATTGCGCTGGTGATGGCCGCGCTGTTTGTGCAGCGCTGGGTCGTGTCACGTGGGCGTTATGAGATCACCCAGGGCCGCAGCGCCGCGGTCTTGCCAGTGCGCGGGGCTGCCGGGCGCGCCTTGGCGATGGCCGCAGTGGGCGTGGTGGCCTTGTCGATGCTGCCGCTGGTGGCGCTGGTGGTGGGCGCTTTCACCCGCGCCAGCGGGCCGGTGATGAAGTGGGGCGAGTGGACCTTGGCCAACCTGGAGCGGGCTTTGTTTCGCAGCCCGGAGCCGGTTGTCAACACCATCGTCTACGCCGGCACGGCCACGCTCCTGGGCATGCTGTTGAGCGTGCTGCTCAGCTACCTGATCGTGAAGAAGCGCAATGCGCTCACACCGTGGCTGGACTACATGAGCTCGCTGCCCCTGGCGCTGTCGGGCACGGTGATCGGCATCGGCCTGGTGATGAGCTTCAACGGCGGCCCGCTGGTGCTCACCGGCACGGCCTCGATCATGGTGCTGGCCTATATGGTGCGGCGCCTGTCCTTTGGCATACGCAATGCGTCGAGCACCTTGCACAACATCCCCGATTCGATTGAAGAGGCCTCGATCAGCCTGGGCGTGCCGCCGGTGCGCTCCTTCATCTTGGTGGTGCTGCCGCTGATGCTGCCGGCCATTGCCGCGGCCACGGTCTTGACCTGGACGACCACCGTGGCCGAGCTCAGCGCCTCGGTGATCGTCTACTCGCCCGGCCGCGAGACGATGCCCATCCAGGTGTTTCGGCTCATCGACAGCGGCCTGATGGCGCTGGCCTCGGCCTATGGCCTGTTGCTGCTTGGCGTCATCCTGCTGCCCATCGTCGTCGCCACCAAGGTCTTCAAGCTGAAGCTCTTGGTGTGATCGGTTTGGGCCTAGCGCCGCCACGACTTCGCATCAGCGCTCACCACCACCCACCCACTCACCCACCTGCAAAGGATTTGCCATGCACCCCACTTCACAGACGCGGCGCCAATTGCTTTCCACCCTGGCCCTGGGCGCCACCTCGCCGGCCAGCCAGGCTCTGGCCCAAGCCACGGGTGCGACTGCAGCAGCAGCCTCGGCCGGCGGCCAGGTGGTGCTGTACTCCAGCAACAACGCCCAATCGGTGGAGACGGTGACCGACATCGCGCGCAAGGCCATGCCCGGCGTGCGCGTCAACGCCATCACCGGCGGCAGTGGCCAGTTGCTGCGGCGCATGCAGGCCGAGGCCGCCAAGCCGCTGGCCGATGTCTTCTGGACCTCCAGCGCCAATGTCATGGGCGCCTTTCGGCCGCTGTTCGAGCCCTACAAATCGCGCGAGGCGGCGGCCGTGCCGGCGGCGCTGCACGACCCGCAAGGCCTGTGGACCGGGGCCAACATCCATGTCGTCGTGGCCATGATCAACCTGCGCCGTCTGGGCGCCAACCCGCCGCTCACTTGGGCCGATATGACGGCGCCGCAGTTCAAGGGAAAGATCATCATTGCCGACCCGGCCAACAGCTCCACCGCCTACACCGCGCTTTGGGGCGCCGACACCTTGCTCGGCGCCGAGGGGCTGAAAAAGCTTGCCGCCAATGTCACCGTGTCGAGCAATGCCGCCAATGTGGTGCGCGCCGTCGGCCAGGGCGAATACGCTGTGGGCCTGACCTTCGAGTCCACCGCCTACCCCTATGTGGCCGGCGGCCAGAAGGAGATTCGCCTGATCTACCCCAAGGACGGCACTTTCGTCGTGGCCGACAGCATGGCCCTGGTCAAGGGCGCACCGAACATCGCCCACGCCAAGCGCATGTACGACCTGCTGTTGACCAAGGAGATGCAGATCGGCCTGCTGCAAAACGCCTTCCGCCGCCCCAGCCGCACGGACATCGATGTCAGCAAGTATGTGGACATGCCGCCCATGGCCGGCATCAAGGTGGCCCCCATGGACGACGCCAAGGCCGCCGCCGGGCGCGACGTCTTTTTGGCGCGCTGGCAGGGCTATGTGGCGGCGGGCCGTGGCGGCTGAAGGCGCGGTGGTGAGGCGCAGATTGGTGAAACCCACGTCGGTCAAGCCCACTCCAGCCAAGCGCAGGTCAGTGAGGCCCACGCTGGTGGCGCCTGCGGCAGTGAAACCCGTCGCGCCCAAGCGCCGCGCCGCCGATGTGGCCTACGACCGCATCGAGGCGCTGATCTCCACCTTGCAGATCGAGCCCGGCTCGCCCGTGGTCGAGACCGAACTGGCCGCGCGCGTTGGCCTTGGCCGCACACCCGTGCGCGAGGCGCTGATGCGCATGGTCTCCATCGGCCTGGTGCAGCAGCAGCCCCGCCGTGGACTGTCGGTCTCGGCCATCGGCATGCTCGACCACCTGGACCTGATCCAGACGCGCCGCGCGCTGGAGCGCCTGATCGCTGCCAGCGCCGCGCGCCGCGCCACGGTGGCGCAGCGCCAGGCCATCGTCGGCCACGCGCAGCACATGGTGGAAGCGGCAGCGCGTGCTGACCTGGCCGACTACATGGCCGCCGACCAGGCGCTCGACCGTGTCAACCACCAGGCCTGCCGCAACCACTCCGCCGTCAAGGCCGTGGTGCCGCTGGTGGTGCAGTGCCGGCGCTTCTGGGTCGCCTACCAGCACGAGGGCGACATCGTCGAAGGCGCGCGTTGCCACATGCTCTTGGCCCAAGGCATCGCCAGCGCCGATGAGGCCCGCGCGGTGGATGGGGCGACGCAGTTGATGGATTACCTCGAGCGCTTTGCGCGGCGGGTGATCGCGGCTTGAACGCGGCGCGGCAGGTGATGGCTGAAGTTGCGCAGGGCCTGTGATTCACACTGTCGCTGCGCATGACGGCGCGCCAACCCGAAACGGTGCGCCAACCTCCCATGGCCCTTGACCCCTCAGAACCCACGATGACGACCCTTTCAGCCTTGAACGCCCGCACCGCCGCGACCTCCCATGGCGCCGAAGTCGAAGCCCCCAGCCTGCACATCGAGTCGCGCGGCGCCATTGACATCGTCACCCTCAACCGGCCTGCCGTGTTGAACGCCATCCACCCGGCCATGGCCGCCGAGTTGCACGCTTACTTTGCGGGTTTGGTCCACCGCCACGACACCCGCGTGGTGCTGCTGCGTGGCGCGGGCCGCGGTTTTTGTGCGGGGGCCGACATCACATCGATGGCTTTCGCCCCGCCGGGCGACGCCAGGCCGCAGCGGCAGATGGCGGTGCAGGCCGCCTACTCGGGCATCGTGAGGCAGATGCGCGCCTGCCCGCAGCCCATCATCGGCCTCATCCACGGTGCGGCCTGCGGCGCCGGTTTCTCGCTGGCGCTGGCCTGCGATGTGCGCCTGGCCGCGGCCAATGCGCGGCTCAACGCGGCCTACTTCTTGATGGGCCTGGGCGGCTGCGACATGGGCTCGGGTTACCTGCTGCCGCGCCTGGTCGGCCTGTCGGTGGCCTCGGAGTTCTTGATGACCGGGCGCTTCATGAAGGCCCAGCGGGCGCTGGCGGTGGGCCTGGTCAGCGAGCTGGTCGATGATGAAGACCAGCTTCTCGACGCCGGCCTGGCCTTGGCCTCCGACATGCTGCGCGGCTCGCCCTTGGGCCTGCGCATGACCAAGGAAACGCTGAACGCGCAGATCGATGCGCCCAGCCTGGAGGCCGGCTTGACGCTGGAAGACCGCCAGCAGGTGATGCTGCTGGAGACCGCCGATTTTCGTGAGGCCGTGACGGCCTTCAGGGCCAAACGCGCACCGGTCTATCGCGACGCCTGAGCCACCTGTGCCGTTGATCACCTGATCACCTGATCAATGGCCAGGCCCGCGCCGGCGCCCAGCCCTCACATCAACAGCAACTTGCCACCCGCGATGAGCAGCACGGCGGCCAGAAAGCGCTTGATCACCATGGCCGGCAGGCGCCGGCTGCCGAAGTGCGAACCGATGAAGCCACCCGCGGCCGCCACGATCAGCAGCGGCACCAGGTAGGCCGGCAATTGCTGCGTGCTGGCCCAATTGCCGGCCAGGCCGGCGCTGGAATTGAGCAAGATGAACAGCGCCGAGGCAGCCGCCGCGGTCTTGGCCTGGGCCCAGCGCAGGTGCAGCAGCAAGGGCGTGAGAAAAATGCCCCCGCCCGTGCCGGTCAAACCCGAGAGCAAACCGATCACCGCGCCACTGCCCAGGGCCGGCGCCAGGGGCGGCAGGGTGCAGGCCTGGTCATCGCGGGCACGCATCAACAGGCGCACCGCCGACATCATCAACACCGCACCCACCAGGGCCTTGAACACAGCCGCCGGCAGGCTGACATGCCCGCCCACAAAGGCCAGGGGCACGGCCAGCACGGCGAAGGGCCAGAACACTCGCCAGACGAAATGGCCGGCGCGCACGAACTGCCAAGTGGCGATGGCCGCGACCAGGATGTTCAGCGCCAGGGCCGTGGGCTTGATGACCTCGGGCGCCAGGCCCAGCAGCGACATCACCGCGATATAGCCCGAGGCGCCGGCATGGCCGACCGATGAGAACAGCACCGCAACAAGCAAGACGCCAGCGCACAGCACAAGCAGGGTTTCGAAAGGCATGGGGCAGTGTAGTCAGGCGCGGCGAGCAGCCGCACGGTGAGCCCCAAAGCGGCGATGTCCCCTGCCTCCCTGTTGGAAGTGTCCGCCGCGAAGTGCCGGCCTCAGGCGAGCACTTTGGCTCGTTTCGCCATGTAGCCAGGCCGTTTGCAGACCGCCCGTGATTGCCGCGCCCGTGATTGCCGCACCCGTTACTGCCGCGCCCGTCAAGCCTTGCAGCGCCTGCGCAAGCCACCCGCCGCCAGCGCCGCGCCCAACAACAGCAGCAGGGGCGGTGGTTCCGGTATCGCCGGCGGGTCGGCAGCGATCAAGAAGCCGCCGGTGACGTTGGTGAACTGCGTCGGAATCAGGGAGCCAATCTGGCCCCACAGTTCGGCGCTCGTCATGTTTTCCTTCCCCGCGACGCCCTGTTCATAGGCGCACAGCTTTCCAAGCGAGGCGAAACGGTTGAAGTAAATGCAGTCGGCGTTGGCGTCTGGTGTGCTCCCCAGCCGGATGTCCAACACGAGATCGTCGGACAGTGTCTTGGCACTGAACAAGGGGTCCGATGACTCGGTCATCAAGTCGATGTGAAAAAAGTTCACCGGTCCACGGTTGAACCAGATGCCGTTCGTGAAGGTCAGCGTGCCCAGCAAGAACGGGTCACCCACGATGGCCACAGGCTGGGCAGCGGCGGGCGTGAAGCTGAAGCCGTTGTGCGTGAGGTCGGAGCCAAATTGCTTTTCGAAGAACTCGAACGATCTCAGGGTGGACCCAAAGTTGTGTGACGCCGGACCACTGATGAAGCTGCCGTCACCGACCGCGCCCGCATTGCAAACCGGGGCGTTGACCAGGCTGCCGGCGACAAAGGCCTGGAACTGGGTGACACAACTTGCCGCCGTCCCCGAGGCGTAGCCATTGAAGGCCGTGAAGCCACCAGTGACCGAAACCAGGGCCGCGCCGGCGCTGAAGGCGCTTGTCAAACACAGCGCCGACACACCCACACGCACGAACTGCATTGATCGATTGCTCATCGCCATCCCCTTGCAAGATTGTTCGAACCAGACCGTGGCGTCACAGTAGCCGGCAAGCGCAGGCGAGTCCTGAAGCAACTCTGAAGAAACACTGAGACCCCGCTCGACGCGCGCGAGTGACCGCCGTCGCCACACGTGACGCCATGCTGGCTGAGCGCATGATGCGCGAACACGTGCTGCAGAGTCGGCAGCACTTGCATCGAGCCCTCGCCTGCCCGTCGCCCACGCGTCCTGAGGGCTGCTCAGGCGCCTGACATCACTCCCAACCCGCCACAGCGAAACCTACGACCCATGAACGCCAACAAACCGACCCTGAGCATCAACGGCACCGACTACCGCTGGCCCCTGCGCCCGGTGGTGGTGGTGTGCATCGACGGCGGCGACCCCGCCTACTTGCAGCAATTTCTGGCCGACGGATCCATCCCCCACATCGCGCGCTTTGTACGCGAGGGTTTCGCCACGGTGGTCGATGGCTCGATGCCATCGTTCACCTGCCCCAACAACATGTCCATCATCACCGGCACGCCGACCTCCAAGCACGGGATCTCGGGCAACTTCTACCTCGACACCGCGACCTGGGAGCCGGTGGTGATGACCGGCCCCGAGTTGCTTCGCGGCGACTCCATCGTCACCCGGTTCGCGCAGGCCGGCGCCAAGGTGGTGTCCATCACCGCCAAGGACAAGCTGCGCAAGCAGTTGTCCAAAGGTCTCGATGTCACTCAAGGTCACGTGTCGTTCTCGACCGAGTTCGTCGAGCGCTGCACGCTGGCCGAGAACGGCATCGAAAACGCCCTGCAATGGTTGGGCATGGAAAAGCCCGGCATGTATTCGATGGAGCTGTCGCTCTTCGTGCTCGAGGCCGGCATCAAGCTGTTGCAAGAGCGCCGCCCCGATCTGCTTTATCTCTCGCTCACCGACTGGGTGCAGCACAAGTGGGCACCCGATGAGGACGGTGCGCGCAGTTTCTACATGAAGCTCGATGACTGCATGGGCCGCCTGGCCGCGCTCGACGCCACCGTCGCACTGACCGCAGACCATGGCATGAACGACAAGAGCAATGCTGCGGGTGAGCCCAATGTGATCTGGTTGCAGGACGTGCTGGACGCCAAGTTCGGCACCGGCCAAACCACGGTCATCTGCCCGATCACCGATGCCTTTGTCGCTCACCACGGCTCCCTTGGCGGCTTCGTGCGCGTCTGGTCGCGGGGCAGCGTGAGCGCGCGCCAGATCATCGACCACATTGCCGCCATCGATGGCATCGAACTGGCGCTGGACAGAGACACCGCCTGCCGTATGTTCGACATGCCGCCCGACCGCGAGGGCGATGTGGCTGTGGTCTCGCGCCATGACGTGTGCATAGGCGGCTCGGCTGCCAAGCACGATCTGACCGGTCTGAAGGGCCACCGTCTGCGCACGCACGGTGGCGTGTCGGAGACCAAGGTGCCGCTCATCGTCAACCGGCCACTCACCGACGCCTACCGCTTCAAGGCCGCCTGCGAAACCCTGAAGAGCTACCAGATCTTCGACTTTGCGATCAACGGCACACATTGATGCTGTCGATCGCCCGGCTGGCCAACGCCTGGGGGCTCAGCCATTCATTGGGCCCCACCAAGCCGCGGCAGGCCGGGGCAGGCGCGACCGTCCTGGTCGTGGTGGCGGCATCGGCGCTGATCCTGCTGCGCCTGTTCTGGCCACATTGACGCGCGGCACCAGCGCGCGGCGCAGTGGCGGCGCCGCCTGTGCCATCGCTCACTGTGCACGGTGCGTTGATTACCATGCACAAACCGCGTCGCTGCCATCGCGAAAGTCAACCCGTCTGCCCTGCACCCATCAGGGCCGACCAAGAGAAGACCAGTGCAATCGAATCAAGCCCTTAGCCCCTGGCGCCTGTGCGTGGCCCCGATGATGGACTGGACCGACCGGCACTGCCGCGTCTTTCACCGTGCTATCACTCAAAGAACGCGCCTCTACACCGAGATGGTAACCACGGGCGCGTTGCTGCATGGCGATGTGCCGCGGCACCTGGATTTCGGCGCCGCCGAGCATCCACTGGCCTTGCAACTGGGCGGCAGCGAGCCGGCTGACCTGGCGGCCTGCGCCAAGCTCGCGCAGCGTTGGGGCTATGACGAGATCAACCTGAACTGCGGCTGCCCCAGCGAGCGCGTGCAGCGCGGCGCTTTTGGTGCCTGCCTGATGAACGAGGCGCCTCTGGTGCGCGATTGCGTCAAGGCCATGCGCGATGCGGTGGGCGGCGCCATGCCTGTGACGGTGAAACACCGCACCGGCATCGACCGCACCGAGAGCTATGAGTTCGTTCGCGATTTCGTTGGCACGGTGGCCGAGAGCGGCTGCACGGTGTTCATGGTGCATGCGCGCAATGCCTGGCTGCAGGGCCTGAGCCCCAAGGACAACCGCGAGATCCCGCCGCTGCGCTATGACTTTGCGCATCGCTTGAAGCAAGAGTTTCCGGCGCTGACCATCGTCATCAACGGCGGCTTTGACAGCAATGTCGGCATTGCCCAGCAGTTAGGTCCTGTGGATGGCGTGATGGTGGGTCGTGCGGCCTACCACCAGCCTGCGCTGATGGCGTGTTGGGATGAGCAGCTTCTGGCTGGGGCAGGGCAATCGTCGGAGGCACAGAGTTTGAGCGCCGACCCCGGCGACGCCTGGCGCGAGCAAATCGAGCACGCCATGGTGGTTTACCTGTCAGGCCTGGGCGAAGTGCCGTGGACGCATGCCTCGCGCCACATGCTGGGCTTGTGGAATGGCCGCCCCGGCGCACGGCGCTGGCGCCAGGTGTGGAGCGACCATCGCCTCAAGACTCACACACCCCGCGCGGTGCAGGCCTTGGCCACGGCGGCACGGCAAAGCGGCGCTGGCGCCAATCAATCAACGATTGAAAACGCCACGGCTTGACGCCGGCCAGGTGGCCAGCAACAGCCCCGCCAAGGCCAGCGCCAAGGCCACAAAGTGCCACGCGCCAAAGGGCTCATTCAAGGCCAGCACGCCCACCGCTGCCGCGGCCAGCGGCAACATCACCGTGAAGACCCCGGCGCGCGACGCCGACACCTGCCTCAAGCCCTGCATCCACAACCACACCGTGGCCACGCTGGCGGCCAGTGAATAAAACACCAGCAAGGCCCATTGATCGGCCGGCACGCTGGCGAAATCAAAGCGCCGCGCCTGCCACAGGCCCAACGGTGTCATCAAGCCCAAGCCCCACAGGTTGATCAGGGCACTGACCCGGCGCGGCGACACCGTGGCCGACAGGCGTTTGCCGATGACCACATAGCTGGCCTCGCAAAACACGGCGGCCAGCAGCAGGGCGTGGCCGACCCACAGCGTCCATGGTGATGGCGGCGCACCGCCAGCGCCACCCGGCACCCGCGCCAGGGCCATCAAGGCAATGCCCAAGCCCGCAAGGGCCACCGCCCACCCCAGGCGCCGGCCGATGCGCTCGCCCAACCAGACCCACGACAGCAGAGCCACCGCCGCCGGAATGGCCGCCATCACCACACCGGCGGAGACGGCCGAGGTCATGGCCACGCCCGACAACATGCAGATCGAAAAACCAAAGTTGCCCAGAAAACTCTGCCAGAACAGCAGTTGCCTATCACCTGAAGACATGGGCAGATCACCCGGCGCGGCGCGTACCCAAGGCGCCATGGCCACGGCCGCGATGGCAAAGCGCAGCCAGGCCAGCAAGAACACCGGAAACACCAGCAGCAGCAGGCGCGACAGTCCGACATAACTGCCCGTCAAGGCCATGCTGGCCGCCAGCGCGGCAAAAGCCAGCCAGGGCAGGGCAGTGCTGGCGCCACCCTGCGCCGCGGGCTTGCTCAAACGCTCAGGCCACGCGGGCGATGGCCCCGCGAAGCGTGTCGATGATTTGCGCGATGTGGCTGGTCTCGACGATCAGCGGCGGCGACAACGCAATGGTGTCGCCGGTGGTACGGATCATCAGGCCCTTGTCAAAGCAATCGAGGAAGACCTCGAAGCCGCGCTTGCCGGGCTCGCCGGCGCGGGGTGCGAGCTCAATGGCGCCCACCAGGCCGATGTTGCGGATGTCGATGACATGGGGCGCGTCACGCAGCGAGTGCACGGCCTGTGCAAAGCCATCCTGCAACTGGGTGCCGCGCGTCAGCAGGCCCTCATCGGCATAGGTTTCCAGCGTGGCCAGGCCGGCGGCGCAGGCCAGCGGGTGCGACGAGTAGGTGTAGCCATGGAAGAACTCGATGAGGTGTTCGGGCCCATTCATGAAGACGTCATGTATGCCTTGCTTGACCGCCACCGCGCCCATGGGCACGCAGCCATTGGTGATGGCCTTGGCCATGACCACGATGTCGGGCGTGACACCAAAGGTCTGCGAACCAAAGGGCTTGCCCGTGCGGCCAAAACCGGTGATCACTTCGTCGAAGATGAGGACGATGCCGTGCTTGTCGCAAATCTCGCGCAGGCGGTTCAGATAGCCCATGGGCGGCACCAGCACGCCGGTGGAGCCGGCCACGGGCTCGACGATCACCGCGGCGATGGTGCTGGCATCGTGCAGCGCACACAGGCGCTCCAGGTCATCGGCCAGCTCGGCACCGTGCTCGGGCTGGCCCACGCTGAAGGCATTGCGCGCCAGATCATGCGTGTGGCGGATGTGATCCACGCCCGAGAGCAGGGTGCCGAACATCTTGCGGTTGGAGACGATGCCGCCCACCGAGATGCCACCGAAATTGACACCGTGATAGCCGCGCTCGCGCCCGATCAGCCGCGTGCGCTGGCCTTCACCTCGGGCACGCTGGTAGGCCAGGGCGATCTTCAAGGCCGTGTCCACCGATTCCGACCCGGAGTTGGTGAAGAACACGCGGTTCAGGCCGGCGGGCAACAGGCCGCTCACTTTGTCGGCCAGCTCAAAGGCCTTGGGATGGGACATCTGAAATGGCGGGGCGTAATCCATCTCCGCCGCCTGCTCTTGAATCGCCCGCACGATCTTCGCCCGCCCATGGCCGGCGTTGACGCACCACATGCCCGAAGCGGCGTCCAGCATCTGCCGGCCATCGTCCGTCCAGTAGTGCATGCCCGAGGCCCGGGTCAGCATGCGCGGGGTTTTCTTGAACTGCCGGTTGGCGGTGAAGGGCATCCAGTAGGCGTCGAGATTGGGTTTCATGGGGCTGATCCTGGGGGTGGGGGAGGGGTAGGAAGCGTTTGGCCTCGGCTGGGGCGAAGTCTATGGCGGGCGCATCGAGCTGGTGTGACGGCTTGCCCTATGCCATGTACGACCTGCGCCCACAAGACTACCCGGGGCGGCAATTGGGGCGCGATCAACATCGGCCATTGGCGGATCGGTCACCGGCGGTCTCGCCCAATGCCGAGGATGGGTCCGATGACGACGTGGCCTTTGCGCTCAGCCGCTGCGGCGCGGACATGAGCCGCAAGCTGATCCTCGGCAACCCCGCCTTCGAGCTGTGGCAAGGCAGCTTGACCGAGGCCCCACGCCGATCAAGCCGCCAAGCCTGGGCAGCGCCTGCGCTGCGCCTACTGCCCCACCGCCATAGGCGAAAACCCCGACCACCTATCCCTCCTAAGGGGGATATCCAGCGCGACTTTCGCGGTTAGATTGCACTGCGACAAAGACAACGAAGCATGGCCATCGAGGCACGCTGGCGTAGTGACTACTGAGGACTTGATCATGCGTTCAATCGATCACTTGGGCCGAATGAGGGGCGCCGAGGCAGTTGCCTACAAGATGGGCCAGAACGACGACGAGATCGTCTGCGGCTGGGGTGAAAACGCCGAGATCTGCAGCCCAGGTAGTGAACATCGGTTCGAGGTTTACTACAAATCAGGAACGATTCCGAAGGCGCTGGACGCGCCGTATCACCACTATGCGCACCTGCCGTCGGCCATGCTGCTGACCAAGTCGGAGAAGGAATACGACGAGCTGTCGCAACGCCTCAAGGGCAAACCCAGGCTAGGCGCCAGAAGCGTCTTCGCCAGCGGTGCATTTGGTCTGATGAGCGTGCGTGGTGAAAAATTTGCGTGGCCGTTGGGATCGCTCGGAGCATTGATCTACTTTCAAGACGCGTTCGTCGACATCGACTACGTCGCCTTCGAGGGCGGAAGTGGCTTCTCCCGCAATCAGAACTGGATCAAGCATGGTTCGCGCGAGCTGGTGATCACGGTGAGGAAGGTTCCGGATCCAGCTGCGGGGAAGCGTACAGATCAGCTGTCATTCGATCAACTGGCCCTGCTCATCAAGCTCCCAGCGTCGATTTCAGAACAGGTTATCCGCAACCATCAGGCCAAGGCAATCGACCTGCAGGATATCGCCAAGCGCGCGTTTGGTGCTTCAACGCCAGGTAGCTGATCGGCTCTCGCGCAGCGGCTTTCATGTGTCGAAACGGGAGGAGATTTCATGAAGCACGCAGTCGTCATGTTGGCTTGTGCGTTGGCGCTTGGTCAAGCGAACGCAGGACCGGCTGATCCACCAATCAACGTCCCCAAGCGCCTGACCGAATCGCAGCGAATCCTGGCCAAGGTCATGGATGACATCCGGCGCTGCGATAAGTCGATTCGGTATGAATACGACAGCCGGACGAAGCAGCTGTCGCCGCCAGAGCTGAGAAGGATCAAGGGACTGAGGCTGAAGAGGCTGTACCGCGATATCGCGGTGTTCGAAGTGAACGAGATTTACAGCGGCCTGAAGGTCAATGTAATCACGTTAGGGCGGCCAAACAGTGCGCTACCTTGGTCCATTCACACGGTTGCTTTTCGTGAATCGTTTCAAACAGCGCGACGGCGTTTGGAACAACTCTGGCAGCTTCAGTTGATTGATGGCCTGCGTCCGGGGCCGGACGTTATCGCTGATGGCCTGTACGCAGACATCTCCTTCACCGTCAAGGGCAAGGAGCGCACGCTTTCGATAGCGCACATGCCAATCGGCGTTGTTCCACATGTCGGTGGGCCAGAAGTTGGCTGTAACCACGGCGAGTAATTCAATACAAACGGCAGGAGAAACTTGTGGCAACTATTCCTCGTTTCGACGCATACAACCCCGGGACTGCATATGTGAAGCAGCCTCGCTCCTTTTCCGAAGCGGCAGTGCCGAATCCAGCGCACCAAAATGTGTTGAAACCCCACGACGGCGACGACTGGGGAACTCGAAAGCAGACTGGCGTCGATGTCCTTGCTGCGTCAAGTGGTGTCGTGGTCAGAAATCAATTCAACTCTGGCGGATATGGCTGGTATTCGGTTATTGAACACACCCGAGAAGACGGCAGCAAATTTCGGACACTTTACGGCCACATGGCGCAGCAGTCGTCGCTCCGTGTTGGTGACGCAGTGCTGGCAGGCCAAGCCATTGGCGAAGCTGGCAGCACGGGCGGTTCGACAGGAATTCACCTTCACTTCGAGGTCATCGCAGGCGGCGGAAGCGGATTGCCCCAAGGCGGTACCGGCCGCTACGACCCCGCCTCGTTCACGCAATGGGGCAACCTCCCCCACTTGGTCGGCACTGACCGCGCTGGCAACAAGCTGATCGCGCAGACTTACACCGTCAATAGCGTGGTCACCGAATCACTGAACACCTACAGCCCAGCCAACGTATTTCTTGGCTCCAACGTGGTCGAGACCACGACCCTCTACAGCGCACCTGGCGTGGTGTCCGGCTTCACCCGCAGCATCCTCGAAGTCGGCCCTAACAGCGTGCTCACAGTTTTCACGCTCGACTTCAACGGCCAAATCGCGCAAGTGCACAGCGCAAGCACAAATCCAGCGATAGCCACCATTACCACCCGCAGCGGCGTGACCATCGAGACCACATCGGCGGGTGTATTCGCCCGCATGGCCGGTGTCGATGGCGACATTCCTGTGGCCGCCGATGGCAGCTTCGTCGTCCCGGCGGGCAACCACAGCGTCACGATACAGCTCGACCCCGATCCATTGCTGGGCGGCACAGTGATCGTGGGCGGCACCACCTACAACTTTCAACCCACAGAATCGCTGTGCATTGTTTCAGGGAAGCTGTCCGCCAATAACAGTGCATACGGATGGTCTACTTCAACCGAAGTGTTGCTCGACCCTATCACGGGTGGTGGATTCCAGTTTGAATACGAACAGAGCGCCGACGGCGCTCGGCTGCTGACGCACTACAGACTGACACCCAATGGCAGCGGTGGGCTGGGCATCGAGCTGTTCAATCGATTCGACGAGGAAACAGACAACCAAGGTGGCATAGACCGTAACGTCAGTGTGTTTCAAGGCGGGCGCGAAGTCTTGCTCGCCTATCACTCGAACCTTGGCGACCTTCGCGATGAAGACGGTGACGGTTACTGGGACGATGCGAGTTTTGCACTTCAACGCTTGAGCATTGGCGGACAAGACGCGATTGATTTGCCGTTGGTACGGGGCGTGATAACGGATACGTTCGGTGGCCCAGCGAATGCCTGGTGGGCCACCGATCCAAACGGCCAAGCTGGCTACAGCTCACTGCAACAAATCATCGCCGCCGCCGACCTCACCAACCCCACCGGCCTGCGCCCCCTGGGCACGTTACCCAACGGCCAGCCCTGGTGGATGGGCGTGCTCAGCCCGTATGCAGGCC
>JAYSSS010000056.1:0-11069 GCA_043720415.1 Ideonella sp. | reverse complement strand
CCCGCTACATCGCCATCCCCGCCAAGAGCCCGATGTTCGACGCGCAGTGGGCCGAGCGCGGGCACGTCGATCAGGTGGTGCGCGAAGCCGCAGCCTGGGTCGAGAGCAAGGGCGTCGCCGGCCTGAGACTCGAGGTGATCCGCCTCGACGGCCGCACGCCGGTGATCTTTTTCGAAGCCCCGGCCACGCGCGCCGGCTCGAGCGACACCGTGCTGATGTACGGGCACCTCGACAAGCAGCCCGAGTTCAACGGCTGGCGCAGCGACCTCGGGCCGTGGACGCCGAAGTACACCGACGAAGGCCTGCTGTACGGCCGTGGCGGCGCCGACGACGGCTACGCGGTGTACGCCTCGCTGGCGGCGATTCTGGCGCTCGACGCGCAGGGCATCCCGCGGCCACGCTGCGTGGGGCTGATCGAGAGCTGCGAGGAAAGCGGCTCGTTCGACCTGCCGGCGTACCTCGACAAGCTCAGGCCCCGGCTGGGCAACGTCGCGCTGGTGGTGTGCCTGGATTCGGGTGCCGGCAATTACGATCAGCTCTGGCTAACCACCAGCCTGCGCGGCAACGTGACCGGCACCCTGAAGGTCGAGATCCTGACCGAGGGCGTGCACTCGGGCGACGCCAGTGGCCTGGTGCCGTCGTCGTTTCGCATCCTGCGGCAGTTGCTCGACCGGCTGGAAGACAGCGCCACCGGCACGTTGTTGCCCGAATCGTTCCACTGCGCCATTCCCGAACTGCGCCAGGCGCAGGCGCGCGCCACGGCGCAGATCCTGGGCGACGCGGTCTACAAGCGCTTCCCCTGGGCTTGCGGGGCCGACGGCGCGCTGGCGCTGCCCACCACCACCGACGCCTCGCAGGCGCTGCTCAACCGCACCTGGCGCCCGACCTTGTCCGTCACCGGCGTCGAGGGCATGCCCGACATCGGCAACGCCGGCAACGTGCTGCGCCCCTACACCGCGTTCAAGCTGAGCCTGCGCCTGCCGCCGCGCGTGGATGGCCACGAAGCCGCGCTGCGCCTGAAGACCCTGCTCGAGGACAACGCCCCGTACAACGCCCGTGTCACCTTCCACCCCGACGGTCGTGCCGGCATGCTGGGCGCCACCGGCTGGGACGCACCGACACTGGCGCCGTGGCTGCACCGGGCGCTGGACGATGCGTCGACGACGGCCTTCGGTGCCCCCGTCGGCTTCATCGGCCAGGGCGGCACCATCCCGCTGATGAGCATGCTGCAGCAGGGATTTCCGGCGGCTCAGATGATGGTCTGCGGCGTGCTGGGGCCCAAGAGCAACGCCCACGGACCCAACGAGTTCTTGCATGTGCCCTATGGCAAGAGGCTGACGGCGGCGGTGGCGCAGGTGATGGCGGCTTGCCCTTGAGGGCGGCAGGACCGGCGCTCAAGTCATGCCTTACCTGAGCGCGTAACCCTCGGTCGTGAGCTTGCCGCTCATCGGCTCGATCAGCGCCACCAGGGGCTGCAGCTCGCGGTAGCGCAACGCCACCTTCACGGCATAGGCAAAAAAGCGTGGCAGGTCGGTGGCATAGCGCGGCTTGCCATCGCGGTGCTTGAGCCGGCAGAAGATGCCCAGCACCTTCAGGTGGCGCTGCAGGCCCATCCACTCAATCGCGCGCCAGCATTCACCGAAGTCCTCCGCCATGGCGTGCCCGGCGAGCAGGCCGTCGCGGCGGGCGCCCTGCCACCAGCGCGCCGCCCAGTCGATCTCGCGCTCTTCGTCCCAGGAGATGAAGGCGTCGCGAAGCAAGCTGGCGATGTCGTAGGTGATGGGGCCGTGTACGGCGTCCTGGAAGTCCAGGATGCCGGGGTTGGGCGTGCACACCATCAGGTTGCGCGGCATCCAGTCGCGGTGCACGGCCACGCGGGGTTGGGCCAGGGCGCTGCGCGCCAGGGCGCCAGTGATGCGGGCCCAGGTGGCTTGCTGCTCAGGCGTCCAGCTGATGTTGAATTCCCGCGCCACACACCACTCGGGAAAGAGCTGCATTTCACGCAGCAGCAGGGCCTCGTCATACACCGGCAGGCCGTCCGTGCGGCCCACGCGCTGCCACTGCGCCAGTGCGGTGATGGCCTCGCGCATCAGGCCATCGGCCTGCACCGCGTCGGCCTGGCCCAGGGCGTCCAGGTAAAGCCGGGTGCCCAGGTCGGCGAGCAGCAGGAAACCCTGGTCCACATCGGCGGCATGCACCAGGGGTGCGTGCAGGCCGGCGTCGCGAAAGCGCTGGGCCAGATCGATGAAGGGGCGCACATCCTCCTGCGGCGGAGGTGCGTCCATGACGATCATGGAGCGCTGCGGGGCGCTGCCGTTGGCGGCGCTGTGCAGTCGAAAGTAGCGCCGAAAGCTGGCGTCCACCGAGGCCGAAGCCAGGGTGTTGCGGTCGAGTTGGTGGGTCTCACACAGCGGCGCAAGCCACTGCTCGAAGGCCGTTTGGCGGCCGGTGTCGGGCCACAGGATGGGGGCTTTGGCGGTCATCGAAGGCGCGGCCCTCATGGATAATCCGGCGATTCTACGAAGCGGTGAATGGCTGCCGCGGCCCTGTGGGCCCCGTGCTGGGCCGCACCTGCGCCCATCGCTGCACAGCTCGCCCCGGCCGATGGCTTGCTTTGGCGCATCGATCCGGCCCATCGCACCACAGGCATTGCCACGCGAACCGACACCCGTGCCATCGTTTCTCCGGCCCACGTCCCCCAGGCCCTTGTTGCCCCGGCCCGCGACCCCCCGACTTTCGCGCTCGATGCGCCGGCTGGTGCCCCTTCTGCTGCCCGCGGTGGCTGCCGTGTCCTCGGCCTGGGCCGAGCCGCCGCTGCGGCCCAGCACCGCCTTGACGCCGCCGCCGCGTGGCGAGGCCGGCGGTCGCCGGCCGGTGATCTTGCTGGCCGATGAATTGCGGGTGCGGCCCGATCTGGATGCCGTGGCCGAAGGCCACGTGGAGTTTCATCGCGCCGGCACCATCGTCAAGGCCGACCGCCTGACCTACGACAACGCCGATGACCTGGTGCGGGCCAAGGGCCAGGTGCAGATCCGCCGCGAAGGCAATGTCTACAGAGGGCCCGAGCTGCAGCTCAAGGTGCAGCGCTTCGAAGGCTTTTTTCTGCAGCCCGAGTTCGAGCTGGGTTTGCTTGGCTCGGGCGGGCGCGCGCAGCGCATTGACTTCATCGATGCTTCGCGCTCGGTGGCCTCGCAGGCGAGGTACAGCAGTTGCCCGCGTGATGGTTCGGCCGATCCCGATTGGCTGCTGCAGGCCACGCGCGTGCGCATTGATGAGCAACTGCAGCAAGGCATTGCCGAGGGCGCCGTGCTGCGCTTCCTGGGCGTGCCCATCGTCGCCCTGCCGGTGCTGAGTTTTCCACTGTCGGACGCGCGCAAGAGCGGCTGGCTGCCGCCCAATGTGGGCCTGGACAGCCGCAGCGGCTTTGAGTTCGGCATGCCGTACTACTGGAACATTGCGCCCAACCGCGATGCCACCATCACGCCTGTGTTGCGCACGCGGCGCGGCCTGTCCGCAGAGGGCGAGTTCCGCTGGCTGGAGCCTGGCCATGCGGGCAAGGTCTTGCTTGACCTCTTGCCCAACGACCGCGTCGCCGGTCGATCACGTTTTGCCTGGCAGTTGCAAGAAGAAGGGCGTGGCGCTTTCGGGCTGCGCCACAGGGCCCAGGTGCTGCGCGTCTCGGACGACGCCTACTGGAAGGATTTTCCGGGGGCCGTGCTGGGCATCACGCCGCGGCTGTTGCCGGCCGATGTGCAGGTCGAGCGTGATCTGCACACCTGGCTGGGGCCGGCGCAGTGGCAGGCCCGGGTGCAGCGCTGGCAAGTGCTGCAGTCCACCGACCTGGCCTCGGCCATCACCGCGCCCTATCAACGCAGCCCGCAACTGGGCTTGCGCATCACGCCCGAGCTGGCTTGGGGACTGCGGGCCACGCTGGAGACCGAGCTCAATCACTTCACCCGGCCCGACGGCTCGGCCTCGACCGCTTTGCCAACAGGTTGGCGCTGGCATGCGCTGGGGCAGATCAGCCGGCCATGGGTGCAGCCTTGGGGCTGGTTCACGCCCAAGCTGGCCATCAACACCGCCAGTTATGCCCTGGATCAAGCCGGCGCCGGCACAGCTGCTGGCGCCACGCGCAGCGCCAGCCGAACGATTCCCACCTTCAGCGTCGATGCCGGGCTGAGCTTCGAGCGCGACAGCCATTGGTTTGGCAAGGAGCAGCGGCAAACCCTGGAGCCGCGCCTGCTCTACGTGAACACGCCGTTTCGCAATCAACTGGACTTGCCCAATTTCGATTCGGCCAACCGCGAGTTCAACCTCATCTCGCTGTTCAGCGACAACGGCTTTTCCGGCATCGACCGGGTGACAGATTCGCATCAGCTGACCCTGGGCCTGACCACGCGCTACTTCGATTCTTCCAGCGGCCACCAGCTGTTGCGGCTGGCGGTGGGGCAACGTGTGCTGTTTCGCGATCAGCGCATCACGCTGGACAAAGTGCCGCTGACGCAGCGCTTGTCCGATGTGCTGCTGGAGGCCTCGACCAGCCTGGTGCCGGGCTGGCAGATCGATGCCGCCATGCAATACAACCCGGACACCCAGCGTCCGGTGCGCTCCATTCTGAATGCGCGTTATTCACCTGCACCGTTTCATTCACTGAGCGCAGGCTATAACTTCTCGCGCGGCCTGTCGGAGCAGGTGCAAGTCGCATGGCAGTGGCCGCTGTACCGCGGCCAGGCCAAGCCCGTGGGCGCGGCGTCGGGTTGCGGCGGCACCCTGTACGGCGTGGGCCGGGTCAACTTCAGCCTGCGCGACAGCCGCATCACCGATTCGATCCTGGGCCTGGAGTACGACGCTGGCTGTTGGATCGGGCGCATCGTCTCGCAGCGTTTGTCCACCGGCACCAGCGAAGCGACGACCAGGCTGATGCTGCAGCTCGAATTGGTCGGCCTGTCGCGGCTGGGTTCCAACCCGCTGCAGGTGTTGAAGGACAATGTTCCGGGCTTCCAGCTTCTGCGCGACTCGCGCCGCACCGGCCCACCCGAGGGCCTGCCCTGAAGGGGCGCGGCACCCGCAACCAAGCCCAGCGTCTTGCCAATACCGTCCCAGCACACCTTGCCTTGCACCCCATGACCGATTCACTTCGACATTTGCACCCGCATGCCTGGCTGGCCTTGGCGGCTGTCGTCAGCGCCACACTGAGCCTGTCCGCCGTGGGCCAGACCAGCAGGACAGCCCGCAACGGTGACTACATCGTCGCCGTGGTCAACACCGAATCGGTGACGGCCATCGAGGTGGCGCAACGCCTGGAACGCACACGCGCCGACGCCCAGCGCAGTGGCAGCCGCACGCCAAACGACGAGTCCTTGAGGCAACAGGTGCTGGACGCCTTGATCGACGAGCGCGTGCTGCTGACCTATGCCCGTGAAATTGGTGCCAAGGTCGATGAGGTTGAGCTCGATCGCGCCGTCGCCAATGTGGCCGCACAGAATCAACTCAACATCGACCAATTGCGTGAGCGTCTGCGTGCCGAGGGGCAGGACTTCCAGCGCTTTCGCAACGGCTTGCGCGATCAGATGTTGCTCGAACGCGTGCGCGAGCGCGAGGTCGGTTCACGCATTCGCGTCAACGACGCCGATGTCGACAAACTGATCGAGAGCCAGCGTGCCGAGGCCGCTGGTGATCAAGAGCTCAACCTGGCGCAGATTTTGGTGTCCATCCCCGAAGGTGCCAGCGATGCCGTCGTGGCGCAGCGTCGTGTTTTGGCCGAGCGTGTGGTGGCGCGTCTGCGTGCTGGCGAAGACTTCAGCGCCATCGCCGCCGAGGTCTCAGAGGACGGCAATCGCGCCGCCGGCGGTGAGATCGGCAAGCGCGCGATGCGGCGCTTGCCCGACCTTTTCGTGGAGGCCACACGCAGCCTGGCCATTGGCCAGTACACCGCCCAGCCGGTGCGCAGCGCGGCGGGATTTCATGTGCTCAAGGTCTTGGACCGCGAATCCGGCAGCGGCTTCAAGGTGACGCAAACCCGCTCGCGCCACATCCTGCTGCGTCTTTCGGATCGGGCGCCATTGGCCGCGGTGACCGCGCGGCTGGAGCAGGTGAGGCGTCAGATCGAACGCGGTGACCGTGAGTTTGACGCTGTGGCCAAGGAGTTGTCCGAGGACAGCTCGGCCTCGGCCGGCGGCGACCTGGGCTGGGCCTCGCCCGGGCAGTTCGTGCCGGAATTCGAAGAGGCATTGAACAAGCTGGTACCGGGCGGTATTTCGCCGCCCGTGCAGTCCAGGTTCGGTGTGCACCTGCTGCAGGTGCTGGAGCGCCGCGACGCCACGCTGGACATCAAGGATGTGCGTGAACAGGCGCGCAATATCTTGCGCGAGCAGAAGTTCGAGCAGGCGACCCTGGATTGGGCCAAAGATTTGCGCCTGCGCGCCTACATTGAATTGCGCGAGCCGCCGCAATAAGGTGCGCCGCAGCAATCCCTGCGCAGGCACGCCAAGGGCATGAAAGCGCACATTGCGCGCAAGCGCTTCGGCCAGCACTTCCTGGTGGACGGCGGCATCATTGATGGCATCGTGCGCTGCATCGCGCCGCGCCCGGGCCAGGCCTTGATCGAGATCGGCCCCGGCCTGGGGGCGATCACCCAACCGGTGCTGGAGCGCTGCGGCGCGCTCACGGTGATCGAATTGGACCGCGACCTGGCCGTGCGCTGGCGCGCACGACCCGGCGTGACGGTGATCGAGTCCGACGTGTTGCGCGTGCCATTTGGCGAACTGGCGCAGGTCGCTGGGCAAGCACTGAGGGTGTTTGGCAACTTGCCCTACAACATCTCCACGCCCATCCTGTTCCACCTCTTGCCGGTGGCCGACCACGTGGCCGATCAACACTTCATGCTGCAAAGCGAGGTGGTGGATCGCATGGCGGCGGCGCCGGGCGGCAAAGATTTTGGGCGGCTCACGGTGATGCTGCAGTGGCGCTATGACATCGAGCGCGTGCTGGATGTGCCCCCGATGGCCTTTGATCCGCCGCCGCGCGTGGATTCGGCGGTGGTGCGCATGACGCCCCTGGCGCGTCCACCCAGCGTGGACGAAAAGCGGCTGGGCGCTTTGGTCACGGCGGCGTTTTCGCAGCGGCGCAAACTGCTGCGCCACAGCCTGGGGCGCTGGTTGGATGAGCAAGGCTTTGCCGGCCACTTCGACCTGCAACGCCGCGCCGAGGAGGTGCCGGTGGCACAGTACGTGGCCCTGACGCAGGCGCTGATGGCGGCAAAAGCTGGGGCCGCATAAGCTGGGCGCAGCCGCCCAGACGCAAAAAAGGCGGCCTCGGCCGCCTTTTGCGCAAAAGCCTCGCGCCCTCAGGCCGCGTTCAACCACATTGCCGTGTCAAAGGCACTGCTCATCAGCGGCATGTTCATGCCGAAGTTCGGGTTGGTGCCGGCTTTGGCAGCCGCCTTGGGGGTGGGCTTTTCAGGCTTTTCGGGTTTCTCGGGCGGCATGATTTCGCCAACGCGGTCCCAGTTTCCGGCGGCATCGGCGGCGCGGGCCACGGCGAAGGAGTAGAAGCAGCGGAACGGGATCCGGCGCTCGGCCCAGAAATCGGCAGCGTCACGGAACACATCGAGCAGTTGCTCGCGGGTTTCGCGGTCGAAGCGCGGGTTGTCTGGCAGTTGTTCAAGCACCACCACGAAGCCTGGCTGCGCGCCGCTGCGATGCACCAGATCGGTCATGCAATCCATCAGCGCATCGAGGTTTTTGCCGAAGTGCAGTGGAAATGTGAAGGACTCAGCGATCTTGTCCAGCACTTCTTGTTTCGACTGAGCGTCGATCAGGTTGGCGTACAAGAAGTGTTGGCCTGCATTTTCAGCGGCCAACATGAGGTCTTCGACACGGTAGGCGCGGATGGCCTGAACGATGTTGGGACGGACGGTTTGCAGCAGCATGGTCGCGATCCTCCGGGTTAATCAAAAATCGACTCAAATTCGCTGATCACGGCGCAATGCGTTTGAAGCTTGCGTAGTGATCGGCGGTGTAGAAACAGGCCTCAGGCTGGGTCGGTTGACGACCGCCACAAATGATTCGTCGTGCGCCCCGGTCTCGCGACCCTGGTGTGGGCACCGTGTACTCGCGATAGAAACCCCGCTCGTGGCGCGGAAGCATCCGCTCACGGTTGCCGAACACGGTGCCGTCCTTGTGTGGATAAGGAAACGGGCCACCGGCCAGGATCAAGCGCTGCGTTTGCTGGGCTTCCTTTGGCAAGTGCGACAGCGCCACCAACGCCGGCCCATCTGCAACTCCCTTGGCCTGGGGGGCCGTGCCCGCCAACAATGCCAACGCCAGCAGCGAAGCCCTCAACAAATCCGAAGCAAGGCCTAACTTCTTAACGCTGCTTGCTGCCGTTGATCGCACGATCCAGCCCACGGGATTACCCTTAAACATGAGTCTCGAATGATACGGGAAGGGCCCGGAAAACTCAAGCCACGGGGGGCGGGATCAGGCCGCTGACAAGGGAATTGAGTGTGCGCTCACAATCGACTAATGCCTGAAAATATGGCACTTTCAGATTGTCAAGCACAAACCACTGCGACCCAGGGAAACCCTGGTACGGGTGAAATCAATGGGCCAATGGGGCTTGGGCTTGTTCCGCGCCCCACCACAGACTTATCGGGCCGCGTTGGCGTCGGCCACTGTCAAGGCGGTCATGTTGACTATGCGCCGCACGGTGGCCGAGGGCGTCAGGATGTGTGCCGGCTTGGCCGCGCCGAGCAGCACCGGGCCAATGGCGATGCCGCCGCCAGCGGCTGTTTTGAGCAGGTTGTAGGCGATGTTGGCGGCATCGATGTTGGGCATCACCAGCAAATTGGCTTCGCCGTTGAGCGTGGATCGCGGCATTTGCTCAGCACGCGCCACGGGGTCCAGGGCGACATCGCCGTGCATTTCGCCGTCGATTTCCAGCCAGGGCGCATTGCTTCGGATCAAGGCCAAGGCTTCACGCATCTTCAGCGCCGAGGGTTGCGAGCTTGAGCCGAAGTTCGAGTGCGAGAGCAGCGCGGCCTTGGGGCTGACGCCGAATCGGCGCATCTCTTCGGCGGCCAGCACCGTGATCTCGGCCAATTGTTCGGCGCTGGGGTCGTGGTTGATGTGGGTGTCGACGAGGAACAGTTGCCGCCCGGGCAGGATCAGGCCATTCATGCAGGCATAGGTTTTCACCCCGGCGCGCCTGCCCACCACCTGGTCGACGTGCACCAGATGCTGCTGGGTCGTGCCCCAGGTGCCGCAAATCATGCCGTCCACTTCGCCCTTGTGCAGCAGCATGGCGGCGATCAAGGTCAGCCGCCGGCGCATCTCGATTTTGGCGAACTGCTCGGTGACGCCCTTGCGTTCCATCATGCGGTGATAGGTTTGCCAGAAGTCGCGGTAACGGGCGTCATCGTCGATGTTGACGATTTCGTAATCGCGGCCCTGCTGCAGCCGCAGGCCGAGCTTGACGATGCGCGAGGTGATGATCGCGGCTCGACCCAAGAGCCATGGTTTGGCCAGGCCTTCATCCACCACCACCTGCACCGCACGCAGCACGCGGCGGTCTTCGCCTTCGGCAAACGCGACGTTCCGGCGCGCCGCACGCTTGGCCGTGGTGAAGATGGGCTTCATCGTGTTGCCTGAGGCATAGACAAAGCTCTGCAACTTTTCGCGATAGGCGTCGAAATCGACCACCGGCCGGCTGGCTACACCCGATTCGGCGGCGGCGCGGGCCACGGCCGGCGCGATCATCATCATCAGCCGCGGGTCAAACGGTTTGGGGATCAGGTACTCGGGGCCGAACACCAGTGTGGCGCCGGCATAGGCCGCCGCCACGACATCGTTTTGCTCGGCCTGTGCCAATTCGGCAATGGCCTTGACCGCGGCAATCTCCATCTCATCGGTGATGGTCGTCGCGCCCGAATCCAGAGCGCCGCGAAAGATGTAGGGAAAGCACAGGACGTTGTTGACCTGGTTGGGGTAGTCGGTGCGGCCGGTGGCCATGATGGCGTCGTCGCGCACGGCCTTGACCTCCTCGGGCATGATTTCCGGATTGGGGTTGGCCAGCGCAAAGATCAAGGGGCGCGCGGCCATGGCCTTGACCATGTCGGGCTTGAGCACACCGCCGGCCGAAAGCCCGAGAAAGACATCGGCGCCGCCGATCACCTCGGCCAGGGTGCGGGCCGGCGTGTCCTGCGCAAACTCGATCTTGTCCGGGTCCATCAGTTCGGTGCGGCCCTTCCACACCACACCGGCCAGGTCGGTGACGAAGATGTTTTTGCGTGGCAGGCCCAGCTTCATCAGCAGGCCCAGACAGGCCAGTGCCGCGGCCCCTGCGCCCGAAGTCACGAGCTTGATCTCGTCGATGCGTTTGCCGGTGACCTTCAGGCCATTGAGCAGGGCCGCGCCGACGACGATGGCGGTGCCATGCTGGTCGTCGTGGAAGACCGGGATGCGCATGCGCTCGCGCAGCTTGCGCTCGACATAAAAGCAATCCGGGGCCTTGATGTCTTCCAGATTGATGCCGCCGAAGGTGGGCTCCAACGAGGCAATGATGTCGACCAGCTTGTCGACATTCTTCTCATTGATTTCCAGATCAAAGACATCGATGCCGGCGAACTTCTTGAACAGCACGCCCTTGCCCTCCATCACCGGTTTGGCCGCCAGCGGGCCGATGTCGCCCAGGCCCAGCACCGCCGTGCCGTTGGTGACCACCGCCACCAGGTTGCCGCGCGCCGTGTAGCGGAAGGCGTTCACCGGGTCGGCGACGATCTCTTCGCAGGCCGCGGCCACGCCGGGTGAGTAGGCCAGCGCCAGGTCGCGCTGGTTGGTCATTTGCTTGGTGGCCGCGATGGCGATCTTGCCGGGGACGGGAAACTCGTGGTACTCCAGCGCCGCACGGCGCAATTCGACGCGTTTCTCTTCGTAAGTGGGCATGTGCAGGGCTCCGGCAGGGGGGTCGATTCTAGACATCATGGTCGCCCCGCAAAGCCAGGTGGCCGATCTCCGCAGACGTAGGTTGCGCACCGCAGTGTGCCGAGCTACATATTGAGACTTGTGTCA
>JAYSSS010000055.1:0-38414 GCA_043720415.1 Ideonella sp. | reverse complement strand
GACTGGCCATGGGGAGCGCTCCTTGACAATGAGCGCCCAGCTTACACAGCCACAGGCTCATAGGATGAGCCAGGCTGAGGCAAGTTTCTAATCAGGTCACGCATTGGGTGAGCGTGCAAACCGAGGCAGGCCAACTGCACCGGGTTGGCAACTACCTGCTGGTTCGAGGGGAGGCGCAACATGCCGCATAGCACCGCCCCAAGAAAAACGGCCCCAGGCGCACAAGACGCACAAAGGGCCGAGGAAAGGAAGCACTGTGAGTTTGCCCTATCTGGTGATCTCGGGCTAGAGGCTGCGCTCTGGGCCATCCGTGAGGCCATGGACGCCACCAAGCGGGCAGGGCAGTGCGTGGTGTGTGGCAATCCCACGGCGGGACTCAATGCATTGAATCGGGCCGGGCGTGCGATGAGCGCGGCCAGTGATTCTTTGCGGGGGCTGATGCAGTGACGCGCGGCGCTGACAAGCGCCACAACGGCAAGCGCAGAGGCGACGGGTTTGGCGAGCGGTTTGTGGGAATTCCACATTCCGCCTACTCGTCGCCTTCGTTCATTGCGTTGACTCCGTGGGCCATCAAGTTGCTGGTGGACCTGGGCGCGCAATACAACGGCCGCAACAACGGTGATCTGGCGGCGGCATGGAAGCTGATGCAGCCGCGCGGATGGAACAGCGAAACCACGCTCAACCGATGCAGAAGGGAATTGGTTGAGGCGGGTTTCATCATCGAGATGCGCAAAGGCCGGCAGCCTAATACCTGCAGCCTATACGCACTGACCTGGCGGCCATTGAACCCGAGCCCGAAACATGACTTCGGACCGAATGGGTTCGAGCCCTACGCCTACTTGAAAATGACACCCGCGACCGTGGTGGTCATCGCCAAGCCGGCCGGCAAGGCGCCTACTCCAGATTCTGCAGATTGCATTCCGGCATAGCGCCAGAAATTGATGATTGCCCGCTGTGGTCCTTCAAATTCTGGAGCTATGTGGCCACTTCACCCGAGCGTCAATCAACAGAATCTGGAGTCCTTTATAGACGTGCCATCTGCGGGCGAATGGGTTGGGGATTGATTGGATTGGGTGGGCTGTTGATCGGGCGGCAATTGGGCATGAACGCGGTTGCCAAGTCGTTGTCTTCCTTGTTGCGTTTTTGTGCGCTTGTGTTGCGGTTGGCTGATGATTTCGTAATCTGTGGGGGCGAACAAATGGGCCGAGGTGGATCGAGAATCAACGCGGGCCGGCCGAGCCGGCATGTCAAGGCCGAGCATTGCAGGCGCATCGACGCAAGGCGCTGGCAGCGTGAGGGCATCTTGAGCGATGGCCGCGCGGGTGGTTGGGTGTGGACCGATGCTGATACAGGCAAGCAACTGTCCAGCATCGGTTACAGCACCGGGCCTGACGCTGTGGTTTTGAGCTACTCGATGGCCGACAAGCCCATGCAGCAGCGATTGCCGATCCAGAGCACGCCTTGCAACTTCGGCGGGCTTCGCAAGTGGCTTGGCTGCCCACGCTGTGCGCGGCGCGTGGCGGTGCTGTTCCTGCGCACCAGCGGCTTTCTGTGCCGCCACTGCAACCGCGTGGCCTACGCCAGCCAAAGCGACGACATCATCGGACGCACATGGCGCCAGCAACACAGGATCGAGGCCAAGCTGGGCGAGCATTGGCAGCGGCCCAAAGGCATGCACGAGACCACCCATCAAAAGCTGTTCCGAAAGGTCATGGAACTGGAGCACAGGCGCGATGACGCGTTGGAGGCAATGGTGGCGACATTCAGCCGCAGATTCCCGGACATAAGGCTATAGGCCCGATGGCCGGTGGAGGACCTGTGCACAATCCCGAGCGATGCACAGTGCGCGCTTCAACCGCCCGGTAATCGTGACCCGTCATGCCGTCCTGCGCATGGTCGAGCGTGGCATTTCGGAGGCATTGCTGCTGCAGGTGATCGATGAAGGCGCCACCCGCTATAGCGACACCACGCACCTGTGGGCCTGGATGGACATTCCGGGCAGGTCTGACAATCTGGTGTGCGCGGTGTTGGTGCTTGAATCGGCTGTCATCGTCAAGACCGTGATGCACCATTGGGAGCTGTTGCCATGAAGACGACCTACTTCGACGACGACGACACCTTGGTGATTCGCCTTTCAGACAAGCCCATCGTGCGTGAGGTGTCGCAAGACTGGCACACGCACATTGCCTATGCGTCCGACGGAACTGTGGTGGAAACGGTGATCCTCGATGCTGCCCGCTGCGGCGCATGGCCTTTGAGCGTGGAGCATCGGCACGCAGCTTGACCGCCGGCCGGCCGAAAGACGCGGCGCAATCGTGCAGTAACTTTTACAGTAACTCGGATCGGAGACAGCCATTTTTCATAGGTGAGTTGGAGTGACCCCGGCCCACCAAGACAAGGTCCAACAGGGCCGTTTGTGATGAAGGCGCCAAGTCGTTCAAGACTTGGCGCTTTTTTTTCGCTGCGGCTGCCCCTTGGCCTCAGCCCAAGGCGGCGTAACGCTCCAGGTGATGGTCCGCATCGCCCAAGCGTTGTGCCGCCATCGTCAGGCGGCGGAAGGTGTGCGAGATCTTCAGCTCTTCGGTCATGCCCATGCCGCCGTGTAATTGCACGGCTTCCTGGCTGATGTGGCGGGCGGCGTCGGCGATCTTCACCTTGGCGCCGGAGACCGCACGCTGGCACTGCCGGGCGTCGATCTTGCCGGCAGCGGCCTCATCGACCTTGCTCGCTGCCAGGATGGCCATGGAGCGGGCCTGTTCGAGGTGGATGGTCATCTCCACCATGCGGTGCTGCAGCACCTGGAAGCTGGCGATGGGCACGCCGAATTGCTTGCGCGTCTTGATGTATTCCAGCGTGGCGTCGCAGGCGAATTGCATGGCGCCTATGGCGTCGGCGCAGAGCAAGGCGGTGGCGAAGTCCCGGGCTTCTTCAATGTGCGGCAGCGCGCCGTTCAAGGGGCCGAGCAGTGCCTCGGCGCCTAACTTCACATCAAGCAGACGCAGATCGGCGCAGCGCTGGCCGTCCACCGTGCGGCTGGGGTTCAGGCCGAGGCCGGCGGCGTCGCGCTTGACCAGGAAGAGGCTGGCGCCACCCTCGGTGCGTGCCGAAACGATCAGCCAGTCGGCTGTGGCCGCGCCAAAGACGGCGCACTTCGATCCATTCAGCACCCAGCCGCCGCCGGCCGCGGCCTGCGCCGTGGTGCTTGCGGGGGCGATCTCGTAGCGGCGCCCGGGCTCCAGGGCGGCGAAGGCGACCCTAAGCGATCCGTCCATCAGACCGGGCAAGAGCGCGGTGCGCTGCGCCGCGCTGCCGGCACGCGCCAGCAGGCGCCCGGCCAGACCGATGGTGTCCAGCAGCGGCTCCACCACCAGGGTCTCGCCGCAGGCTTCCATCGCCGCCATCAAATCCAGGGCGCCGCCGCCAAAGCCGCCATCGGCCTCGGGCACGGCAATGGCGGTGAGGCCCATTTCGGCGAACGCCGCCCAGGCGCTGCCGCTCTCGCCACTGGGTGATTGGATGATGGCCTTGCGCTGCTCGAAGCCGTATTCCTTGGCCAGGTATTTGCGCAGGGAGTCGGCCAGTTGCTGTTGTTCGTCGCTGTATTCGAAGTTCATGGTGTGCTTTCAGCGTTTCAGCTCACAGGCCCAGGGTCATCTTGGCGATGATGTTGCGCTGGATCTCGTTCGATCCGGCGTAGATGCTGGCCTTGCGGTAGTTGAAGTAGCGCGGCGACAGGCGCGAGGTGACATGGTCGATCTGGCCGCCGTCTACCGCCACGAAGGGCTGGGCCATCGGGCCCACGGCCTGCATCATCAGCTCGGTGATGGCCTGCTGCACTTCGGTGCCGCGGATCTTCAGCATGGAGACGTCAGCGCCAGGTGGCTGCCCGCTGCGGCGCATCTTGTCGAGAAAGCGCATCGAGGTCAGCTCCAGCGCATCGAGCTCGATCTCCACGCGCGACAGCCGGTCACGAAAGCGCGGGTCATCGAGCAGCGGCTTGCCATTCTTCAGCTCGCGCGCGGCCAGCTCACGCAGCGCGGCCAGCTCACGGCGTGAGCCACCGACATTGCCCGAGCCCATGCGCTCGTGGCCGAGCAGGTACTTGGCCACCGTCCAGCCCTTGTTCTCTTCGAAGACCAGGTTCTCGACCGGCACCTTGACCTCGTCGAAGAAGATTTCGTTCACCTCATGGCCGCCGTCCATCAGGATCAGCGGGCGCACGGTGATGCCCGGCGTGCGCATGTCCATCAGCAGGAAGCTGATGCCTTCCTGGCGCTTCTCGGCCGTGCTGTCGGTGCGCACCAGGCAGAAGATCCAGTCGCCGTAGTGGCCCAGCGTGGTCCAGATTTTTTGGCCGGTGACGACGTAGTGGTCGCCGCGTTTCTCGGCTCGGGTTTTCAGCGCCGCCAGGTCAGAGCCCGCACCGGGCTCGGAATAGCCCTGCACCCAAAAATCATCGCCCTCGCGGATGCGCGGCAGAAAGCGCGCCTTTTGCTCGGGCGAACCAAAGCGGTGCAGCACCGAGGCGCACATCGCCGGGCCGAAGGGCGGCAGGGTGGGCGCACCGGCCAGACCGAACTCTTCGTCGTAGATGTAGCGCTGGGTGACGTTCCAGCCCGTGCCGCCCCACTCCACCGGCCAGTGCGGCACCGACCAGCCCTTGGCCGCCAGGATCTTGTGCCAGCGGATGATGTCGGCCTTGGCCAGGCCGCGGTACTGCACCACCTTGTCGCGGATGTCGGTGGGCAGGTTGGCCTTGAGCCAGCCGCGCACGTCGTCGCGAAAGGCTTGCTCTTCGGTGGAATAGCTCAGGTCCATGACAGATCCTTGGTGATGTGGCGTTTGGGCGGCGTTTGGGCGGCGTTGGGGCAGCGTTTGGGGAGCGCAGGCTAGGGCAGAGTGGGGCGGATCGGCTGTCGCCTGTACAGAAGGGTTAGCCCAAGTCCGAGCGCGATCCTGATGACGATCAGATGCGCTCGATGATGATGGCCGGCGCCATGCCACCGGCGGCGCACATGGTGATCAGGCCGCGCTTGAGGTCGCGGCGCTCCAGCTCATCGAGCATGGTGCCGATGAGGATGGAGCCGGTGGCGCCAATCGGGTGGCCCAGGGCCATGGCGCCGCCATTGACATTGACCTTGTCGCGGTCCAGCTTCAAGTCGCGGATGAACTTTTCGGCGACCACCGCAAAGGCCTCGTTGATCTCGAACAGATCGATGTCCTCGATCGTCAGGCCGGCCTTGGCCAGCACCTTGCGCGCGGCGGGCACCGGCGCGTTGAGCATCAGGGTGGGCGAGTCGCCGACATTGGCCATGGCCACCACGCGGGCGCGGGCTTTGAGGCCATGCTTGGCGGCGTAGCTGGGCGAGGCCAGCAGGATGGCCGCCGAGCCATCGACCACGCCCGAGGAGTTGCCGGCGTGGTGCACGAAATTGATGTCCAGGCCGGGGTGCTTTTGCAGGATCAGGCCGCGGAAGGTCGTGCCTTTGTCATCGAGTGCCACATCGGCCAGGGCGGTGAAGGCGGGCTTCAAGCCGGCCAGGCCCTCGGCGGTGGTTTGCGGGCGCGGAAACTCTTCGCGGTCCAGCGCCGGCGTGCCATCGGCCTTGAAGACAGCGATCAGGCTCTTGTTGAAATGGCCGCCGGCGATGGCCGCGGCAGCACGGCGTTGGCTCTCCAGCGCCAGCGCGTCCAGATCGGCGCGGGGGATGCCTTCAAGCGTGGCGATGGCGTCGGCGCACACGCCCTGGTGCGATTGCGGATGCCGGGCGCGCAGGCGCAGGTTGCCCGAATCCATGAAGCCCGGGCCGTCGCGCAGCGTCGCCGTCATCGACATCATCTCGGTGCCGCCGGCCACCACCAGGTCTTCCATGCCCGACATGATGGAGGCCGCGGCCATGTTCACCGTGGTGATGCCCGAGCCGCAAAATCGGTCCAGGGTGACGCCGCTGGAGCGCTGGTCATAACCTGCATCCAACGCGGACATACGGCCCAGATCGGCGCCCTGCGTGCCCTTTTGCGTGCTCGTGCCCCAGATGATGTCGTCGACATCGGCGGTGTTGATGCCGTTGCGCTCGGCCAGTGCGCGCAGGACCGTCGCGCCCAGGTGCTGCGGGTGCATGTCGGCCAGGGCACCCTTGCCCTGCTTGCCAATGCCGCGCGGGGTGCGGCAGGCGTCGATGATGAGGGCGTGGGTCATTGCGGCTCCGTGGGGTGAAGTGGGTGTGATCAAACTCAGCCAGTGATTGTGTGGCGGTGGCCGGCGGGGCACAGTCCACCCGGTGACAGCCCGGTCTTCTCGGCACGCTGGGGTTGGCGGCGCAGGCGGGCATCGTCGCGGGCGCTGTCGCTCAAGCAAACAGCCGATCATCAAAGATCGCCACCGCCCGCGTCCAGCCGGCCGAGGCGCCGCGGATCTTGTGCGGGAAGCAGCTGATGAAGAACCCGGTGGCCGGAATCGCTTCCAGGTTGTGCAGCTTTTCGATGTGGCAGTAGCCGATGTCGCGGCCGGCCTTGTGGCCCTCCCAAATCAGGCCGGCGTTGCCGCTCTCGGCAAACTTCTTGGCGGTGTGCACGAAGGGCGCGTCCCAGCTCCAGGCGTCGGTGCCCGTCAACCTAACGCCTTGTTCAAGCAGATACATGGTGGCGTCGTAGCCCATACCGCAGCCGGCAGACACATAGTCCTTGTGGCCATAGCGTGAGCCCGCGCGGGTGTTGACGACGACGATCTCCAGCGGCGTGAGCGTGTGGCCGATGCGCGCCAGCTCGGCCTTGACCTCGGCGGCGGTGACCACATGGCCATCGGCCATGTGGCGGAAATCCAGTTTCACGCCGGGCTGGAAGCACCAGTCCAGCGGCACCTCGTGGATGGCGATGGCCGGGCGCGCACCGCCGGCCTTGGCGTCCATGGTGCTGTGAAAGTGGTAAGGCGCGTCCAGGTGAGTGCCGTTGTGCGTGGACAGCGTGACCTGCTCGACCGCCCAGCCTTCGCCATCGGGCAAATCCTTTTGCTGCAGGCCGGGGAAGAAGGGCGCGATCTGCGCATAGGTGTTCTGGTGGGTGAAGTAGGTGATGCGCGGCTCCAGCCCGGGTGGGTCGGAGGCGACATCGTTTTCCAGAAAGATCGACAGATCGACGAGGCGACGGGGCATGGTGGGGTCCTTGGGCTGCGCTGGCCAAAGGATAGCCTGCAGTCCACCGCGTGACACCGCTGGCACCGGCATGCGGCTACGCTGGCGTTCATTGCACACTCTTGCGCCGTGGCGCCTGTCGTACTTCAGCGCCGATGGTGTCCAGTCCAATCCCATCCCCCCCACTCCCCACCCCCACCCCCATCCCCATCCCCATCCCTCTATGACCGACACCGCCACCACAAGCCCCGAGGCCGAGCTGCCCGCCAATGCCCTGCCAGGCCTGGAGATGATCCGTCTGACGATGGAGGGCGCCGTGGCCGTGCTCACGCTGAACCGGCCGCAGCGCCTGAATGCCGCGCCGCCGCAGATGTTTGAAGAGATCCACAGCGTGCTCGACCAGTTGCCCGCGCTCGGTGCCCGCGCCCTGTTGATCACCGGCGCGGGCCGGGCGTTTTGCAGTGGTGCCGATCTGGCCGAATCGCGCAACCCGTCGGCCACTTCGGGCGGCGCCCGCGCCTACAAGGTGCTGACCGAGAGCTATGGCCCGGCGATGCTGGCGCTGTCGCGCCTGGCCCTGCCGGTGGTCAACGCCGTCAACGGCCCGGCCGCGGGCGTGGGCTCAGCGCTGGCGCTGGCGGCCGATTTCGTTTTGGCGGCCAAATCGGCCTACTTCCTGCAGGCCTTCGTCAACATCGGCCTGGTGCCCGATGGCGGCACCACCTGGATGTTGGCCCGCCTGGTGGGCAAGGCCCGCGCCACCGAGATGATGATGCTGGGCGAGCGCCTGCCGGCCGAGCAGGCGCAGGCCTGGGGCCTGATCTACCGCGCGGTGGATGATGCCGAGCTGCTGCCCCAGGCCCTGGCCCTGGCGCAGCGCCTGGCCACCGGCCCGACGCGTGCTCTGGGCCTCATGCGCCAGGGCCTGGCGCGGGCCCTGGAGCAAGACTACGCCGAGGCCCTGGCCGTGGAAGCCACCCACCAGTACCTGGCCGCCGACAGCGCCGATGCGCGCGAGGGCGGGGCGGCCTTCATGGCGCGGCGCAAGGCGCAGTTCACCGGGCAATGAGTGGCCATTGAGCAGCCCATGAGCGCCCCAAGGCCGGCCGGGGCCGGCCGCCCCCCGCGGGGATCAAGGAAAGTGGCAAAGCCACATTTCCTTGAGAGCCGTCAATGCTCGGCGCCGCGTCAGGGCGCCGACGCCCTTGAAACCGCAAGCCCAACACAGGAGAGTGATCCATGAGCTACGCCAAGGGCCGCCTGATTCACGATGCCGACAGCCACCTGATGGAGCTGGACGACTGTCTGGACGCGCACTTTCAGCCCAGCTTGCTGCCGCGCTTTCATGCCTCACCGGCCTACCGCGCTGCGCTGCAGCGCGGCCTGCGCCCCGGGCGCTCGGAGCAGGCGCATGCCGATGCGGCCTTTCGCGCGGGCGTGGATGAGCAGATCATGGGCCGCAAGAACCACGAGGCCCATGGCGCCTTCATCGCCGCCGACCGGCCGCATGCGCTCGATCTGCTGGGCTTTGCCAGCCAGCTCGTCTTCACCACCTTCTGCCTGGGCAATTTCGGCCTTGACCAGGGCCAGGACATGGACCTGTGCTACGCCACGGCGCAGGCCCACAACCGCATGATGACGGGCTTTTGCGCCGTCGATCCGCGCCTGCTGGCCACGGCCTATGTGCCACTGGAAGACTTTGCGCGGGCGGCGGACATAACGCGTGAAGCGATCACGCTCGGCGCCAAGGCCCTGCTCGTGCCCAGCAGTTGCCCGCGGCGCCACGCGCACAGCCACATCGGTCTCGATGCGGTTTGGGCGCAAGCGCAGGAGGCCGGCATTCCCATCTTGTTTCATGTCGGTGGCGAGGACAAACTGCCCGCCGTCTACAAGAACAACGGCTTGCCGCCGGTGCCCGACTTTCATGGCGGCGACGACAACTTCACCTCGGTGAGCTATATGCCCATCCCGAACTCGGTGATGCAGGCAATGGCCACCTTGATCTTCGATGGTGTCCTGGATCGCTTCCCGCGGCTGAAGTGGGGCGCGATCGAGCTGGGCGCGGCCTGGGTGCCGGGCTGGATGCGCGCCATGGATTCGGCGGCCCACGCCTTCATGCGCAACGAGACCCGGCTGCAAAGCCTATCGGCCAAACCGAGCGAGCAGTTGCGCCGGCAATTCCGCGTCACCCCCTACCCGCATGAGGACGCTGGCTGGATCGTCGCCAATGCCGGCGATGAGGTCTGCATGTTCTCCAGCGACTACCCACATGTCGAAGGCGGCCGCCATCCATTGAAGCGCTTTGATGAGAGCTTGCGTGGCTGCTCGCCTGCCGCCACCCAGCGCTTTTATGCCGACAACTTTGTCGATCTGATGGGTGCCGGCCTGGCGCCCGCGCTGCGGCGCACCACCTCACTCACCACTGAAAGCACGACATGAGCCTGCCCGCACTTTCCACCTTGCTCTACAGCGTTGAAGACGGCATCGCCACCGTCACATTGAACCGGCCGGAGAAGATGAACGCTTTCACCGGCCAGATGCGCGACGACCTGGTCGCGGTGTTCGACGAGACCGACCGCGACGACGCCGTGCGCGCCCTCATCATCACCGGCGCGGGCCGGGCGTTTTGCGCCGGCGCCGATTTGTCGGCCGGCGGCAAGACCTTTGATTACGCCAAGCAAGCCAGCGCGGCACGCGACGCGCACCTGGTCAACGGCGTCTACCGCGATGGCGGCGGTGTCGCCACACTGCGCATCTTCAAAAGCCTGAAGCCCGTGATCGGCGCCATCAATGGCGCGGCGGTGGGCATTGGTGCGACCCTGCAGTTGCCGATGGACATGCGCCTGGCCTCCACCGATGCGCGTTTTGGCTTTGTCTTTGCCCGCCGCGGCATCACGCCCGAGGCGGCTTCGTCGTGGTTCTTGTCGCGCCTGGTGGGCATGCAGACGGCGCTGGAGTGGTGCATGACCGGGCGCGTCTTCGGTGCCCAGGAGGCGCTCGATCGCGGCCTCGTGCGCTCACTTCACGCGCCGGCCGACCTGCTGCCCGCGGCCCGTGCCCTGGCGCGCGAAATCGCCGACAACACCGCGCCGGTGTCGGTGGCGCTGACGCGCCAGATGCTGTGGCACATGGCCGGGGCTAACCATCCGATGCAGGCGCACAAGGTGGACAGCCGCGCCATCCAGTCGCGCGGCCAATCGGCCGATGCGCGCGAGGGCGTGGGCTCGTTTCTGGAAAAGCGCACCCCCAGCTACCCGAACAAGGTCTCCACCGACATGCCGGACTTCTTCCCGTGGTGGGACGAGCCGGCGTTTGAGTGAACCGGCCGGGCTGCTGCGCCGGGCCTTGTGCCGCGCTCAGGGGCCAGGCGGTGGTGCGTACGCCAGGCCATGGCTGGCCAGGCCGACCAGGTCGATGTTGATGGCGTTTTGCGCATGCTCGCTGGCGGCCATGGCCAGGCTGGCCTGGGTGAAGCTGCCGTCATTGAGCAGGCCGACGTACAGGCTACGGGCCTCGGCACTGGGCGCTGCGCCAACGACATTGGCATAGACCAGATTGACGAATTGGGTGTTGCTGACCACGCCATGCGTGGTGCCCGCGAGTTGCTTGAACAGCGGCGTGCGCAGTGCCGCCGCGATGAGATCGGGGTAGGCCATGCCGCCATCCAGCAAGGCCAGCTCGGCACCGACCAGGGCCGCGTCGGTCAGCCGTGTCGCGCCGAACAGTGCGCCGATGGTGCGGGCCGCCTGGCCGGCGTGGCCCGCCAGATCCAGCGCCAGGGCGGTGTCGCTGAACACCAGCCTCTCGATGCCGATCAGCGTGTCCGTGCCTTGCGCGCTGCTCTGCGCTTGCAGGGCCCATCCGGTGAAGGCCAGGGTGACATCGGCACGCATCAGGTCGTAGATGACGCTGTCCACACCGCTGCCGCCGTCGAGCGTGTCGTTGTGCAGGCCGCCACTCAAGCGGTCATTGCCGGCCATGCCGCGAATGTGGTCGGGCGCCAGGCTGCCGGCCAGGCTGTCGTGGCCATCGCCGCCGAGGACGCGATTCACACCCGAAACGGCCGCGCTGGCGGCCGAGACCACGGTCTCGGTGCTGTTGCCGCCGTCCACGTAGCTCACGCTGACGCTGATCGTCGACCCATGGTCGTCGGGCTCCAGCAGGAATCCACTGGCGTGGTCCCGGCTGTCGGCAACGCCGTTGCGCAGCCAGGTGATGTCCAGCGTGCCGGGCAAGCCGTCGGCGTCGCTCAGGCGGCTGAGATCGACGTTCAACACGCCGCCGATGTGCGCCAGGCCGTAGAGGCTCACCGTGCCAGCAGGCGCATCGCTCACGGGTGTCACCGTGATGCTGACCAGCGCCACGCTGTGGCCGCCGCGGTCATCTTGCACGGCGTACTCGAAGCTGTCGCTGCCGAAGTAGTCGGCATCGGCCACATAGGTGAAGTTGCCGTTGGCCAAGATGCCCAGGACACCATGCGCCGGGCCGGACATCCAGGCATAGCTCAGGCCATCGCCGTCGGCGTCGTCGGCCGCTGGCAGCGTGGCGCTGAGCACCTGGTCCTCCGCCACCTCAAAGCTGGCGGCCCCGGCCGCGGGCGCGGCATTGGCCTCGGTGTGCACTCCCAGGATGAACTCGACGCGTTGGCTGAACACGCCATCGCTGGCGGTCAGCTCCAGCGTGAGCAGGCCCTCATCAGCCACCGTGGGCGTGCCCGTGAGTGCCAGTGACTGCGGGTTGAAGCTCAACCAGGCCGGCAACGGTGTGCTGCCCTTCTGGGTCACCAGCAGGCTCAAGGGCGGCGCGTCGGCGCCGTCCGCGGCGTCGGGGTCGACAAAGGCGTCGCCCGGCATGATCAGGTTGAGTGCTGTGCCCACAATCGCGTTGGCATTGGCTACACCATGCGCCAGCCGGGGGGCCTCGGCCACGGCCGTGACCGTCAAGGCCAGCGTGGCGTCGGCCGACCAGGCCAGGCCATCGAACACCTGGTAGCTGGCCTCGTCGCTGCCCACGTAATCGGCCTCTGGCATGTAGCTGTAGCTGCCGTCGGCCAGCCACTGCAGGCGCCCGTGCGCCGGCAACTGCGTGAAGCGGTAGCTCAAGGTGTCGCCGTCGACATCGACACCGACAGGCAATTGCCCGGCAAGTGCTGTGTCCTCAGCGGTCTGACCCAAGGCGCCGCGCGCCCATGGCGCCCAGTTGCCCAGCGCGGCGCCGCCTTCGTCCACCCACTGCAGGTGCTCCACGCCCGCCACATCCAGGCCCAGGGCGAGGTAGCTGCGCGCGGCTGTCGGGTCGGCGCGCAGTGCGGCCAGGTCAATCAACTGGTCGAGCGTGAAGCCACTGGCTTGCAGGCTGAGCACCAGCATGTCGTCGCCCTCGCCACCGCGTACCACGGTGGCATGGGGCCCGGCTTGAAGTGAGCCGCCGTCGACGACGATGGTGTCATCGCCGGCACCGGCGTCGATGTGGTCGCGGCCACCGCCGCTGGCGATCCAGTCGTCGCCTTCGCCGCCGCGGAGCAGGTCATCGCTGCTGCCGCCCGACAGTGCGTCGCCGCCCGCCAGGCCGTCAATGGCCTGGGCCTGGGTGCTGGCGCTGTCGCCCAGCTCGTCGGCATCGGCCGTGCCGGTGATGGCCGTCGGTGCGGGCACGGCCACCGTGGGCGGGGCCAGCAGAGATTCGCCGTAGCCGGAGCCATCGACAAAGGACACGCGCACGCTGATCAGGCCGCCGATGTCGCCTATGCCCGGTCGGTAGGTGGCGCCATCCGCGCCCGGGATGGGCAGGCCATCGCGCAGCCAGGCGTAGCTGCAGTCCTCAGCGCTGTAGCCGTCGACATCGCTGGCATCGACGATCACGCTGAGCTCGCCACCGACGCGCAGGCCATCGCTGTCCAGCACGATCAGCGCCGTGCCGATGGCCGGGTCATTCTGCGAATTCACGCTCAGCAGCTGAACGCCTTGGGTGCTGCCGCCACGGCCATCGCGCAGCTCAAACACAAAGCTGTCCGCACCGTGGTAGTTGCCGTGCGGTGTGTACTGGTAGTGGCCATCGGCGGTGACGTTGACCGTGCCGTGCGCCGGCTGGCTGAACCAATCGAAGTTGACGGCGTCACCATCGGCGTCGATGGCCGCGGGCAAGCTGCCGTTGAGCACACTGTCCTCGTTGACCGCGCCGGGGATCAGCGCGCCAATGGCGCTGACGGGCGAGGCGTTGGCGCTGCTGTGCACGCCCAGCACGAAACCGTCGCTGGTGCGGGCGGTCTCGCCCGCGGCCCACACCAGCACCTGCAGCAGCCCGGCGTCGCCGGGGCCGGGCGTGCCGGAGAAGGTCATGGTGGCGGCGTCAAAGCCCAGCCAGGCGGGCAATGCCGCGCCGGAGGCCAATTGCGCGCTGTAGCTCAGCAGCGTGCTGTCGCTGTCGACAAAACTGGCCTCGGGCACCTGGAAGATGAATGTCGACCCGACCGCCGCCATTTGGTCGGAGATGTGTTGCCCGACCACGGCGGCGTCGTCCACGGCATCGATGGTGAGCGTGACGACATGGCTGCGCACGCCCAAGGCATCCGCGACCTGATAACTGAAGCTGTCGATGCCAAAGTAGTTCGGCTGCGGCGTGTAGACATAGCTGCCATCGGCGGCCACCGTTGCCGTGCCATAGACGGCGCCTGTGCTCAGTGAATAGCTGACGCTGTCACCTTCGAGATCAAACGCCAGGGGCAGCGTGCCGCTCGCCACCTGGTCTTCCGCCAGGCTCAGGGCAAGCTCGTCGGCGGCGGGCGCGAATTGCGTGATGAGCACGCCCTCGCTGTCCTGCCACTCCAGATGCTCGATGCCGTCCCAGCAGAAGCCCAAGGCCTGCAGCGTGCCACCGCTGAGCAGTGCGCTGCGCAGATCGCCCAGGGCCGACAGGGCCGATGCGTTCAAGGCGTTCAGGTCCAGGCGCAGCACCAGGCTGTCGTCGCCAGCACCGCCATGCACCACGCTCATGCTGCCGTCCGCCCCCAGGCCCAGATAGCCGGCAAAGCTGAGCACCAGCACATCATCGCCATCGCCGCCGTCAAGCACGTTGGCCTGGCCGGCGAGGTCCATCAACATGTCGGCGCCATCACCGCCTTGCAGCTCGTCGGCGCCGGCCTCGCCCATCAGCGTGTCATTGCCGCCCGCGCCGCGCAGGCTGTCCTGCCCGGCGTCGCCCATCAATTCATCATCGTCGACGGTGCCGACCAGCAGGTCGTCGCCAGCAGAACCCATTCGAATGGCCATAGCGCTCTCATTGATCCGGGGGATGCCCCAGGGTGAGATCGGCCGCTGGCCGGAATTCTTGAGCGCCATCGCGGCGGGCGGGCCCGCCCGTGGTCAAGGCCTGGGCCATACCGGCCGGCCAAAAAAGGGTCAGCTCGCCGTGTGATGTTCGGCGGCCACCATCACCCGATTTCGCCCATCGCGCTTGGCCGCGTACAAGGCACTGTCCACGCGCGACAGCAGGCTGCCAAGGGACTCGGCTGGCAGGCATTCGGCCAGGCCGATGGAGACCGTGACCTGGGTGCTAGCGCCCGGCGCGGCCGCCAGGCTGGCAACGCTTTGGCGCAGGCGCTCAGCGCAGGCCTGGGCCTCGGCCAGGGTCGATTCGGGCAACACGATCAGGAACTCCTCACCCCCAAAACGCCCGAGCTGATCGGTGGCCCGAAGCTCGCCGGCCATGGCCTGGGCGACGCGGTGCAACACGGCATCGCCCACCGGATGCCCGAAGCGGTCGTTGATCGATTTGAAGTGATCCAGGTCGACCATGCACAGGCACAGCGGCGTGCCGTGCCGCGATGTGCGTTCCAGTTCAGCGGCCAGCAGCAGGTCGATGTGGCGGCGGTTCCAGGTGTTGGTCAAGCCATCGCGGCTGGCCAGCTGCTGAATGGTTTCCAGTGATTGGCGCAAGCGCGCCCGCAGGCCGCTGATGTAGCCAGCGGCCAGCGTGTACCAAATCGAGGTGACGATCACCAGCACCGCATGCAAGGCCTCGACGCGCAGGTCAAACGGGCCGGGCAGCAAGGCCAGCCGCAGGACGGCGGCGCCGCAATAGGTCAGCGACACATAGGCCGCCATCAGCACCAGCTCGCGCGGCTTGAGGCGCAACATGGCGAAGACAAACATCGCGCTGTAAAAGGGAATAGCGACCACCAGGATGTGCGCACCAAAAACCCAGACGGGCACCACCAGCGTGACCGACAGCAGGCCCTGGAACTGCGTGATCGACGGGTCGCTGAAGCGCAGGTTCCAGCCACTGCGAAAGACCGCATACAGCCCCAGGTTGGCCACGGCAAACAGCGCGCCTATCCATGCCAGATGGGCCCAGGCGAACAGGCCAAAGGCGCTGCACAGGGCCAGGATCGCCAGGCCCAGGCCATAGGTGCCGGCGGCGATCAGGAAGCGCTTCATACGCAGCGCTTGCTGCTGTTGAACGGGCGACGGGGTGTCGGGCATGGGGCCGGTTGTGCGGATCGGGCGGCGGATTGTCGGCGCAGGCGTCGATGCTGCAGCCCCTGCCGCTGTCAGAGCTGCCTGGCCCGGGTAAGCGCAGCTGCCTGCCCAGGCGTCAACGCGCAGCGGCCGGTCGCAAATAGATCGCGTAATACACCCCGGCCACGGCCGCCGTGCCGCCCACCAGGTTGCCGGCCACCACCGGCAGCAGGTTGCCGGCCGCATCGGCCCAGCCCATGGGCGCGCCCAGCAGCATGGACATCGGGAAGAAGAACAGGTTGGCGATGGAATGCTCAAAGCCCGCGGCGACAAAGGCCGTGACCGGGAAGACCACGGCCAGCACCTTGTCGGTGACGCTGCGCCCGGCCAGGGCCATCCACACCGCCAGGCACACCAGCAGGTTGCACAGCAGGCCGCGGAAAAAGGCCTCCACCGGCGGCAGTTGCACCTTCTGCAGGGCGATGCGCTGCAGCGCACGGCCGAGCTCGCCGCCATTCTGCGTGTCGATGCCGCTGAGCCAGACGCACAGCGCCAGCCCCGCCGCGCCCAGGGCATTGGCCGCAAAGCTTATCCACCAGTTGCGCAGCACGTCGCGGCTGCTGACACAGCCACTGGCCCAGCCCATGGCCAGCAGGTTGTTGCCGGTGAACAGCTCGGCGCCGGCCACGATCACCAGGATCAGGCCGAGCGAAAAACCCAGGCCGCCGAGCAAGCGCGAGGCCGCAAAGCCCAGGCTGGCATCGCTGGCCACCAGGCTGAACATCAGCGCGCCCAGGCCGATGAAGGCGCCGGCCAGCACGCCCAGCAGGGCCAGGGTGAGCCAGGGCAGGCGTGCCTTGACGACGCAGAAGTCGTTGACGCGGGCGGCGATCTCGGCCGGCGCGTAGGCATCGTGGTGGTGGGCGGGGGATGGGCCTGGGCTCATTCCATGGGCTCCTGGGCGGCTTCGATGTGTCGCGGCGCGCGGCCGCTCACACCTCCACCGTCGACGCATGCTCGGGCACGCCCACACGCCAGCCCAACTCATCCTGAATGCGCAGCCGCAGGGCATCGGCCGGCGCCGGCTCGCCATGCACCACAAAGGTCCGTGCCGGTGGCGCGTCAAAGCCTCGCAGCCAGGCCATGAGGCCATTCGCATCGGCGTGGCCGGAGAAGCTCTCCAGGTGGCTGACTTCGGCCTTCACCGCCACGTATTCGCCGTGGATCTTCACCTCGCGCGCGCCGCCTATCAGCGTGGCGCCGCGCGTGCCCCCCACCTGGAAGCCGGGGAAGACGATGTGGTGGCGCGGGTTGGGCGCCATGGCCTTGAGGTGGTGCAGCACGCGCCCGCCGGTGGCCATGCCGCTGGCTGAAATCACCACCCGCGGCCAGCGCGATTGCGTCAGCCGCTGCGATTGCTGCGGTGTCGTCACACAGCTCACGCCAGCAGTCAGGGCCGCGGCCTCGCGCGCCGTGATGCGCAGCAGCCGGGCATGGCTTTGGTACAGCGCGGTGGCGGCGTTGGCCATGGGGCTGTCCAGGTAGATCGGCAAGCTCTCCGGGATTTCACCGGCCGCCTTCAGACGCTGCAGCACCAGCAGCAGGGCCTGGGCGCGGCCCACGGCGAAGGACGGCAGCAGCACGCTGCCACCGCGGTGCGTGGTCGTGCGGATGATCTGCGCCAGCCGTGCCAGCGCGTCTTCGCGCGGGTGCAGCCGGTCGTCGCCATAGGTCGATTCGATCAGCAGCACATCGGCCTGCTGGATGTGCTTGGGCGCGGGCATCAGCAGGTCGTCATCACGCCCCAGGTCGCCGGAGAACACCAGGCTTCGTCCGCTTGATCTGACGGTTATGGCCGAGGCGCCGAGCAGATGGCCCACCGGTGTGAAGCCGATCAGCGTGTCGTTAATGCGCGCCGTGCGCCCCGGCGCAACCGGCACGATCCTGGCAATCGCCCGCTTGGCATCGGTCACGCTGTACAGGGGCAGGGCCGGGGCGTGGCGTGTCCAGCCGCCGCGGTTGGCGCGGCGCGCATCCATCTCTTGCAAATACGCGCTGTCCAGCAGCAGCACCTCGGCCAGATCGCGCGTGGCTGCTGTCGCATAGATGGGGCCTTTGAAGCCCTGTTTGCACAGCCGCGGCAGCCAGCCGCTGTGGTCCAGGTGGGCGTGGCTGAGCACCACCGCGTCAATGCTGTCGGGCGCCACCGTCAGCGGCGCCCAGTTGCGCTCGCGCAGGATCTTGTAGCCCTGGAACATGCCGCAATCGAGCAGCACGCGGGCCTTGCCGGTGTCGATCAAATGCCGCGATCCAGTGACGCTGTCGGCGGCGCCGAGGAAAGTGATCTTCATGGTGTGAGCTCCTTGGGTATGGCCCTTCGCTCAGGCCCCGATCACGCATGGCCGGCACTGTGCTGGCACTGCGGCCAGCCGCGCTTGATGCAGATCAGGGCGAGGTGGGGCCCGCTTGGGCAGACTCGCGCCGATGTCCATGGCCTTGTCCGCTGCCGCCGAGCCGGTCGATATCGACGCCGCTGCGGGTCAGTGCGAGACCGTGCTGCAGCTCTCGGGCCTGTACTGCGCGGCCTGCGCCGGCCTTATCGAGGCCGCCTTGGGCGGCGTCACCGGCGTGGTCGAGGCGCGTGTCAACGCCGAGTCGCTGCGTGCCCGCGTGCGCTGGCACCGGGCGCAGGGTGGCGATGCACAGGCCATGGCGCAGGCGCTGATCGCCGCCGTGCGCGGCGCTGGCTACGAGGCCGCACCCGACATGCCCCACGCAGCGGCCGAATTGCGCCGCGCCGAGGCCCGCACGGCGCTGTGGCGGCTGTTCGTCGCCGGCTTTTGCGCCATGCAGGTGATGATGCTGGCGGCCCCCGGCTACTTTGCCGAGCCCGGCGAGCTGGCACCCGATTTGCGCCACCTGCTCGATTGGGGTGCCTGGCTGCTCAGCCTGCCGGTGCTGCTGTTCGCCGCCACGCCTTTTTTCAGCGGCGCCTGGCGCGCCACGCGCCATGGCCGCATCGGCATGGAGCTGCCGGTGGCGCTGGGCATCGGCGTGACCTTTCTGGCCAGCAGCGCGGTGATGTTCGGTGCGATAGCCGGGTTAGGCGACCCGGCCGAGCCGGTGTACTTTGATTCGCTGACCATGTTTGTCAGCTTTTTGCTGCTCGGCCGCTGGCTCGAGCTGCGCCTGCGGCACCGCGCGGCGCAGGCGCTGGAAGCGGCCAGTGGTGCCCTGCCCGAGCGGGCCTGGCGGCAGCGCGCCGATGGCGACGTGGAAAGTGTGGCCCTGGCCGCGCTGCGCGTGGGCGATGTGCTGCGTGTGCCGCTGGGCCAGGCCTTTGCCGCAGACGGCGTCGTCCTCCAGGGCCGCAGCCTGGCCGATGAAGCCCTGCTCAGTGGTGAATCCAGGCCCGTGGCCAAGGCCGTGGGCGACACCGTGGTCGGCGGCAGCGTGAACGTGGGTGCGCCGCTGCTGATGCGCGTGCTGCGCTGCGGTGCGGACACGCGCCATGCGGCCATCGCCCGGTTGATGCATGACGCGCAAATGCAGCGGCCGGCCACGGCCGCCTGGGCGCAGCGCTGGGCCGCGCCGTTTCTGTGGACCGTGCTGGCACTGGCGGCGCTGGCCAGCGCCGTGTGGAGCCAGATCGAGCCGGCGCGCGCGCTGTGGGTGGGCGTGTCGGTGCTGATCGTCACCTGCCCCTGCGCGCTGGCCCTGGCCACACCCTCGGCCCTGCTGGCCACCACCCAGGCCATGGCCAGGCGCGGCCTGTTGTGGCGGCGGCTGGAGGCGCTGGAGACGCTGGCCAGCATCGACCATGTGTTCATCGACAAGACCGGCACGCTGACCGGCGCGCGACCGCAATTTCGCGGTCTGCAGCGCTGGCCACTGGCTGCAGGCCCGGTGGCGCGCGAATTTGACGAGGCCAGGCTGCTGGCCCTGGCCAGCTCGCTGGCCGGCTGGTCGCAACATCCGCTGGCGCAGGCCTTGAATACGACGGCACCCGCGCCGGTCTCGGCGCCTGCGTGGCAGCGGCTGCGTGAGCAGCCGGGTGCAGGCGTCGAAGGCCGTGACGCCGATGGCCGGCTGTGGCGGCTGGGCTCACTGCCCTGGGTGCAGGCTGAGTCCACCTCGCAATCGGTGTTTGCCCAGAGCCCGACGCCTGTTGACCTCGATCCCGGTGACGACGGTTTGGCCACCCACTTTGGCTGCAATGGCACGGTGCTGGCGCGCCTGAATTTCGATGAAAGCCTGAGCGCAGGCGCCGCCGCTGCCATTGCGGCGCTGCGTGGTCAGGGCCTGGCCGTGACCCTGTTGTCGGGTGATTCAGCGCCGCGCGTGCAGCGCCTGGCACAGCGCCTGGGCCTGGCACCAGACCAGGCGATTGCCGCCGCCAGCCCCGAGGACAAGCTGCGCGCGGTGGTCGCGGCGCAAGCCCGCGGACAGCGCGTGGCGATGATCGGCGATGGCCTTAACGATGCCCCGGTGTTGGCCCGCGCCGATGTCTCCCTGGCCATGGGCGAGGGCGCCTTGTTGGCGCGCGCCAGCGCCGATGCCGTGATCACCTCCAACGCCCTTGGCGATGTCGTGCTGGCCCGCCGCCTGGCACAGCGCATGCTGCGCGTCATCCGCCAGAACATCGCCTGGGCCGCGGCCTACAACGTCCTGTGCGTGCCACTGGCCCTGCTGGGCTACTTTCCACCCTGGGCCGCCGGCCTGGGCATGGCCGCCAGCTCGCTGGCGGTGGTGGCCAATTCGCTGCGCCTGCAGCGCTAACCGGCAAATCCAGTGGACGCGCTCTACCTGCTCATCCCGCTGTCGGTGCTGGCCATGCTGGGCGTGCTGGCGGTCTTTGCCTGGGCGGTGTTTGGCGGCCAGCTCGATGACCTGGATCAACTCGGGCAAGGCGCTTGGCTTGATCCCGATCAAGCCCCCACGCCACCCAAGACGGAACAATTTCAGCCATGACTTACCACGACCGCACGGTGCGCCTTTTCGCTTACGCAGCCGTGCTTTGGGGGGTCGTCGGCATGAGCGTGGGACTGTTCATTGCCGCCCAGCTCACCTGGCCCGATCTGGCCACTGGCATTCCGTGGTTGAGCTATGGCCGCCTGCGCCCGCTGCACACCAATGCGGTGATCTTCGCCTTTGGCGGCTGCGCGCTGATGGCCACGTCCTACCACGTGGTGCAGCGCACCGGCCAGGTGCCACTGTTTGCACCGGCCCTGGCCGAGTTCACGTTCTGGGGTTGGCAGGCGGTGATCGTGGCCGCGGCGATTTCACTGCCCCTGGGCTACACCCAGGGCAAGGAATACGCCGAGCTGGAATGGCCCATCGACATCCTCATCGCCATCGTCTGGGTGGCCTATGCCGTGGTCTTCTTCGGCACCATAGGCCGGCGCCGGGTGCGCCACATCTATGTCGCCAACTGGTTCTTTGGCGCCTTCATCCTCACCGTGGCCGTGTTGCACATCGTCAACGCCGCGGCCATTCCGGCCGGGTGGATGAAGAGCTACTCGGCCTATGCCGGCGTGCAGGACGCCATGATTCAGTGGTGGTACGGCCACAACGCTGTCGGCTTCTTTCTCACCGCGGGCTTTCTGGGGATGATGTATTACTACATCCCCAAGCAGGCGCAGCGCCCGGTGTACAGCTACCGCTTGTCGATCGTGCACTTCTGGGCGCTGATCTTCACCTACATGTGGGCCGGGCCGCACCACCTGCACTACACCGCACTGCCCGATTGGGCGCAGTCGGTGGGCATGGTGTTCTCACTGGTGCTGCTGGCGCCCAGCTGGGGCGGCATGATCAATGGCGTGATGACGCTCAGCGGCGCCTGGCACAAGCTGCGCGATGACCCCATCCTGAAGTTCCTGATCGTCTCGCTGTCGTTCTACGGCATGGCCACCTTTGAGGGGCCGATGATGTCGATCAAGACCGTCAACGCGCTGTCGCACTACACCGATTGGACGGTGGGCCATGTGCACAGCGGTGCCCTGGGCTGGGTCGGTTTCATCACCATGGGCTCGCTCTACCACCTGATTCCGCGCCTGCTGGGGCGCACGCAGATGCACAGCGTGCGCGCCATCGAATGGCACTTCTGGATCGCCACCGTGGGTGTGGTGCTGTACATCGCCGCGATGTGGATCGCCGGTGTCATGCAGGGTCTGATGTGGCGCGCGGTCAACCCCGACGGCACCCTGGTGTACAGCTTTGTCGAAAGCGTCAAGGCCACCTACCCGTTTTATGCGGTGCGCTTCCTCGGCGGTGTGCTCTACCTCGGCGGCATGCTGCTGATGGCCTGGAATGTGGTCATGACGGCGCGCAGCACCTCGCCAGTGCGCGTGGCCGTGCCAGCGCCTGTGGCCCTGGCAGCGGCGTGATGCACACCGCGCCGGGAACGCGCCCTTTGCTTGATAGCGCCCCAAGGACGCCGCCTTGCGGCGCCCGTCCCCCGCGGGGATTGAGCAAAGTGGCAAAGCCACATTTTCTCAAGAGAAGAGACCGCCATGACTGATGCCAGCCACACCCCGGCCAAAGGCCACGAGCGCGTCGAGACCAACAATCTGCTGATGATTTTGCTGATCATTGCGGTGATCGCCGTAGGCGGGCTGGTCGAGATCGTGCCGCTGTACTTTCAGCGCTCCACCACGCAGGCCGCGCCGGGCCTGCAGCCCTACAGCGCGCTGCAGCTCGCCGGCCGCGATGTCTACCTGCGCGAGGGTTGCTACAACTGCCACTCGCAAATGATCCGCCCGCTGCTGGCCGAGACGCTGCGCTACGGGCCGTACTCGAGCGCGGGCGAGTTTGTCTACGACCACCCGTTTCAGTGGGGCAGCAAGCGCACCGGGCCCGATCTGCACCGCGTGGGTGGCAAGTACAGCGACGAGTGGCAGCGCATGCACCTGATCAGCCCGCGCGACCTGGTGCCCGAGTCGAACATGCCGGCCTACCCCTGGCTGGCCCAGGCCGCCGTGCCGGCCGAGGACATGGCGGGGCGCATGCGCGCCCTGCGCCGGGTCGGCGTGCCCTACAGCGACGCACAGATCGCCAGCGCCAGCGCCGATGTCGCCGGCAAGACCGACCTCGATGCGCTGGTGGCCTATCTGCAGGTGCTGGGCACCACGATCAAGTGAGGGCTGAGCGATGGACATCGATCTGAACCTGTTGCGCAGTGCCGTCACGCTGGTGTCGATGGCGCTGTTTGCGGCCATCGTCGCCTGGGCCTGCAGTGGGCGCAATGCGGCGCGCTTTGCCCAAGCGGCGGCGCTGCCCTTTGGCGATGACGCGCAAGGCCAGCCTGGGGCGCAGGACAGCAGTGCCGCCGAGGCCGGCCAACACCCGCCAGCGGCCCTGGCCGCCACCGCCCGCCAGGGCCACACCGGGCGCGCCACAACATGAGCGATTTCACCTCCGGCGGCTGGTCCGTCTACATCGCAGCGGCCACCTTGATCAGCCTGTTCGCCTGCCTGGCCCTGCTGCTGTTCGCCTCGCGCCGGGTCGTGGTGCTGCGCGCCGATGGCACGCCCGACGACACCACCGGCCATGTCTGGGATGAAGACCTGCGCGAGCTGAACAACCCGCTGCCGCTGTGGTGGATGGGCTTGTTTGTCATCACCGTGCTGTTCTCGTTGGCCTACCTGTGGCTCTACCCCGGCCTGGGCAGCCACGCCGGCAGCCTGCAATGGACCAGTGTGCAGGAGCACGCCCAGGACCAGGCGCAGGCGCGCGCCGCCGCGGCCCCTCTTTATGAGCGTTATGCCAACCAGCCAGCCGCGCAACTGGCGCGCGACGCCCAGGCCATGGGCATGGGCGAGCGCCTGTTCGTCAACCACTGCGCCACCTGCCATGGCTCGGACGCCCGCGGCAGCCTGGGCTTCCCCAACCTCACCGACAGCGATTGGCTGTGGGGCGGCACGCCGCAGAACATCAACGAATCGATTCGCGCCGGCCGTCAGGGCACGATGCCGGCCATGGCCGCGGCCGTGGGTTCGCCCGCCGAGGTGCGCCAGCTGGCGCAGTACGTGCTCAGCCTGTCAGGCAGCCCACACGACAGCCTGGCCGCGCAATTGGGCCGCACCAAGTTCAGCACCTGCGCCGCCTGCCATGGCAGCGATGGCAGGGGCAACCCGGCCTTGGGGGCGCCTAACCTGACGGACAAGGTGTGGCTGCATGGCTGGGGCGAGGCCGCCGTGGTGGCCATGATCACCCAGGGCAAGACGAGTGTCATGCCGGCCCATGGCGGGCGGCTGTCGGCCGAGCAGATTCATGTGCTGGCGGCTTATGTCTGGCAACTGTCGCAGCCGCCGGGCTCTGTGGCCAGCGCCGTTGCCGCACCTGCGAATGCAAGCGCTGCCACCGCCGCCGCCCCACCGGCACCCACCAGCGCCGCCCAAGCGAGATGAGTTGAGCGCCGCCGCGCCTCCCAGCACAACATCGGCCGGCACTGCCGTGGCCGAGGGCGACGCCGCGCGCGCCGTGGTCTGGCTGTTCGAGGCCAGCCCCAAGATTTACCCGCGCGCCGTCAGCGGTCGCTTCGCGCTGTGGCGCTGGGCGGGGGTTTTCATCACCCAGGCGGTGTTCTACGGCCTGCCCTGGCTGCAATGGAACGCCCGCCCGGCGCTGCTCTTTGATCTGGCAGCCAGGCGCTTCTACATCGGCCCGCTGGTGCTCTATCCGCAGGATTTCATCTACCTCACGGTGCTGCTCTTGCTGGCCGCCTATGGCCTGTTCTTGTTCACTGCCGTGGCTGGGCGGCTGTGGTGCGGCTTTGCCTGCCCACAGACGGTGTACACCGAGCTGTTCATGTGGATCGAGCGCCGCTTCGAGGGCGATCGCCTGCAGCGCATGCGGCTCGATGCCGCGCCCTGGTCGCTGCACAAGGCCTGGCGCAAGGGCGGCAAGCACGCCCTGTGGATCGTGCTGGCGCTGTGGACGGGTGTCACCCTGGTCGGCTACTTCACGCCCATGCGCGCGCTGTGGGACCAGCTCATGGGCCAGATGGCGCCGATTTCGTCGGCGCTGTCCGCCGGCCTGGCGCCGCCCGTCTGGGGCCCCTGGGAAGGCTTTTGGGCGCTGTTTTATGCCGTGGCCACCTGGGGCAATGCCGGCTTTTTGCGCGAGCAGGTGTGCAAGACCATGTGCCCCTATGCGCGCTTCCAGGGCGCCATGCTTGATCGCGACAGCCTGGTCATCGCCTATGACGCGGGCCGTGGCGAGCCCCGGGGATCACGCCCGCGCAGCCTGGCGCATGCCGCTCTCGCGGCGCAGGGCAAGGGCGATTGCGTCGATTGCGGGCTGTGTGTGCAGGTCTGCCCCACGGGCATCGACATCCGCCACGGCCAGCAGATCGAATGCATAGGCTGCGCCGCGTGCATCGATGTCTGCAATGGTGTGATGGACAAGATGCTCTACCCCAAGGGCCTGATCCGCTATGCCAGCCAGAACGCCCTGGCCCAGGGCCTGGGCACGCGCGCCATGCTGCGCCGCGTGCTGCGCCCGCGGGTGCTGATCTACAGCGCCATCTTGCTGCTGATCAGCGCCGGCTTCGTCGCCAGCCTGGCGCTGCGCACGCCGTTTCGGGTGGACGTGGTGCGTGATCGCGGCGCCCTGGCACGCCTCGCGCAGGACGGCCACATCGAGAACAGCTACCGCCTGCAGATCATGAACGCCAGCGAGACGGCGCAGCGCTTTGTGGTGGGCGTGCGGGGTCTGGACGGCGCGCGGCTGGTGGGCCGGCCTGCGGGCGGCCCGGTGATGGATGGCGGCCTCGGTGCCGCTGGTGTTGCCGCTGCGGGTGGTGTTGGTGGCATAGACGCCCGTGCCCGTGCCGATGCCAGTGCCGACCCCAGCGCCGCCATCGATATCGGGCCAGCGGCCGCGCGCTGGGCCAGCCTGGCCGTGCAGTTGCCGCCGGCCGCGGCGGCCCAGGCCGGCGCTGGCGCGCATGCCTTCGAGTTTGTGATTGAGCGGCTGGCCCAGGGCGATGAGCCCGCGGCCGTGGTGCGCGAGAAATCCACCTTCTTCGTGCCGCGATAGCGGAGCCCAAGGCCGGCGGGCGTCCTCTTGAGCAAATGTGGCTTCGCCACTTTGCTCAATCCCCGTGGGGGACGGGCGCCGCAAGGCGGCGTCCTTGGGGCGGTCTCAAAGCCTATGTCATAAAGGAGTTAGCAACATGAACCTGAACAAAGCTCCCTCGCCCGGGCCCGTCCTGCCGTGGTGGCGCGTGGGCATGGTCTGGCTGACCTTGGCGGGACCGGCGCTGGTGGTGGTGGCGGCCGTGGCCACCCTGGTGATTGCCGTGCGTGGTGCCGATCCGGTGGTGGCGCAGCGCCCGGCCGCGGCCGGCCCCTCGGCGGCGCCCGCGGTGCAGGCGCGCAACCACGCCGCGGCACCCTTGCCGTTGGCCAAACCGTAGCCGCCATGCCGCGCACCTTGGGCCCCAGCCTGCACCGGCACTTGGGCAGCGTGCTGTGGCCGGCCTTTTTGATGGCCGGCGTGGCCGAAGCCTTGATCTTTGCGGTGGTCGATCCGCAGGCCTTGAGCTGGTTCGGCGCGCAGCCCATCGCGGTGTCGCCCCAGGCGATCTACAGCATCAGCTTCTTCGCCCTGTGGGCGCTGATGGCGCTGGCCTGTGCGCTGACCCTGCTGCTGAGCACCCGCGGTGAAGACTGAATGCCCATGATGCAGGACGCCGCCTTGATTGCCAGCGCCGGGCTGATGGGCCTGGTCGGCGCGCCACATTGCGCGGCGATGTGCGCCGCGCCCTGTGCCGCCGTGGCCGCACGCTGTGGCGGGCCCGGACAGCGCGGCGCATCGCTTCGCGCCCTGCTGCTGGGGCGCGCACTGGCTTATGCCGCGGGTGGTGCCGTTGTGGCCGCAGGCGTGGCGCTGTTCACCGCCCTCGGCCAATCGGCGCCGCTGCTGCGGCCGCTGTGGATGGTGGCGCAACTGGCCAGCCTGGGCCTGGGGCTGTGGCTGCTGTGCACTGGCCGCCTGCCAGCCTGGCTGGGAAGCCAGCCCTGGGCATCTCTCGCCCGCTTGACGCCCTTGGCCCTGCCCACCGGCACAGCAGCGACCGCGGCGACCGACGGGACCGCCACGCCGCACATCTGGGCAACACCCGGCGCTGCCCGCTGGCGAGCGCTGCACTGGCTGCCGGCCGCTTCATCGGCGCGATCAATCCCGCTGACGCCGGTATCCGGGCGCCAGGCCAAGGCGTTTGCGCGACGCGCCGCGTCCGCGCCCGCACGCCAGGCCGGCGCCGTGCTGGCCGGCAGCCTGTGGCTGGCCCTGCCCTGCGGCCTGCTGCAGTCGGCCCTGCTGCTGTCGGCCCTGGCCAACACACCGCTGTCAGGCGCCATGGCCATGGGCGCCTTCGCTGCCACCTCGTCCATCGGCCTGTGGTTGGCGCCGGCGCTGTGGGCGCGCGGGTCGCAGCGGCTGAACTCGCCGCTGTGGCGGCAGCGCCTGCTGCGCGCCACCGGTGCCGCGCTGGCATCGGCCTCGCTGTGGGCGCTGGGCCACGGCATGTGGCAGCGCGTGGTCGCCTTCTGCTCGCTCGGCTGATGTGTTAGGCGGTTTCGCCCTGGGGCAGAATGCTCCGCATGCCACTGCAGCACATCGCCGTCGTCGATGACGAGCCTGACATCACCCGCTTGCTCGGCCGCTACCTGTCGGGCCAGGGCTTTCGGGTGACTGAATTGCCCAGTGGCGCGGCCCTGACGGCCTTGCTCGGCAGCGATCCGCCAGATGTGGTGTTGCTCGATCTGGGCCTGCCCGGCGAGGACGGCTTTGCCATCGCCCGGCAACTGCGTGAACACTGGCGCTGTGGGCTGATCATCGTCAGCGGCCGCGGCGATGCGGTGGACAAGGTGGTGGGCCTGGAGGTCGGTGCCGATGACTACGTCACCAAACCCTTTGATCTGCGCGAGCTGCTGGCGCGCATCAAGGCCGTGGCGCGGCGCCTGCCGCCGGCTGCTGACCGCGTGGCCGGCGGTGCTGAAGCCAAAGCCTTGCGCTTTGGCCAATGGCAGCTGGATCAGGCCGCACGCCGCTTGACCGACGACCAGGCCCGCGAGGTGGCGCTGACCACCGGCGAGTACGAGTTGCTGGGCGTGCTGCTGGCCCATGCCGGGCGCGTGCTGTCGCGCGACTTCCTGCTCGAGGCCACACGTGGCCGCGATGCCGGGCCGTTTGACCGCACCATCGATGTGCAGATTGGCCGGCTGCGCAAGAAGCTTGAGCTCGATCCGCAGCAGCCGCAGCTCATCAAATCGGTGCGCGGGGCGGGCTACATCCTGGTGACACCGGTGGTGGCCTTGTAGCCTTGTGTCGAGCCAGCGATGCGGCACGCCGGTGATCCCCAAAGGCCAGCCACCGGTGCCTCGGTGCCCGATTCCGATTTGCTTTTTCGCTCCCTCTTCGTGGCCTCGCCGGACGCCATGCTGCTGGTCGATGGCGACGGCCAGATCATGTTGTCCAACCCGGCGGCGGCGCGCTTGCTGGGTTATGCCAACGAAGAACTGCTGGGCATGTCCGTCGATGCCCTGGTGCCCCAGGCCATTCGGCCGCGCCACCAAGCCTACCGCCACGCCTACGCGCAGCAGCCCGTGGCCCGGCCCATGGGCACGCAGATGGAGCTGGTGGCGCGCCGCCGCGATGGCAGCGAGGTGATGGTCGAGATCGCCCTGAGCCCGCTGCAGGACCATGGCCTGCCCTATGTGGTGGCCTCGATCCGTGGCATCGCCGATTTCCCGCGCGTCAAGCAGGCCCTGCAGCGCGCCCGCTACAGCGAGCTCATCGCCCGCATGGGTAGCCTGGCCGTGGACACGCGTGATCCCGAGATGCTGCTGCACCAGGTGCCGGCTGTGGCCTGCGAGGGCCTGCAGATCGATGCCGCCGTGGCCTATTTGCTCGATGCCGGCCGGCAGGAGTTCACTGTCGCCAGTGTTATCGGGTTAGGCGATACCTTCATCCTGGGCAGCAAGGTCGCCAACCGGCCCGATTTTCCCGCTGGCTTTGTGCTGGCCCAGGGCGTGCCGGTGGTGACGCCGGACTATGCCAGTGAGGCCCGCTTCAGCGGGCCGCCGGCGCTGCGGCAGCAAGGCTTTGTCAGCGGCATGGGTGTGCCGTTTTCGGATCGCGGCCAGATCATCGGCGTGCTCGGCGTGCACAGCCGCAGGCACCGGCCCTTCAGCGCCGAGGAGCAGGGCTTTTTGCAATCGCTGGCCAATCTGCTGGCCAGCAGCCTGCAGCGCGCCCAGACCGAGGCCGCGCTCAGCCACACGCAGCGGCTCGAGTCGGTGGGCCAGCTCACCGGTGGCATCGCCCACGATTTCAACAACCTGTTGACCGTGATCCAGGGCAATTTACAGGTGCTCGAAGACCACCCCGCGGTGGCCAGTGACGAAGACGCCGTGCAGATGCTGGCCGCGGCCACACGCGCCAGCCGGCGCGGCGGCGAGCTCACCGCCAAGCTGCTGGCGTTTTCGCGCCGGCAGGTGCTGCGCCCCAGCCACATCGACCTGTCGGCCCTGCTGCCCTCGCTCACCGACATGCTGGCGCGCACGCTCGATCAGCGCATCCGCATCGAATGCCATGTGCCCCAGGCCCTGCACTGCCTGGCTGACGCCGGGCAGCTCGACGCCGCCTTGCTCAACCTGGCCATCAATGCCCGTGACGCCATGCCCGGTGGCGGCACCTTGCGCCTGTCGTGCCGGCCCTGTGAGCCGATGAGCACCGAGTTGGCGACCGAGCTGATGGGCGATCTGGTGGGTGAAACGAGAGGCGAGGTGAACGCCGGCCTCGGCGCCGGGCCAGCCGGCCAGCTCGCGGCCCAGGGCTATGTCGAGATTGAGGTTGCGGACAGCGGCCGGGGCATGACCGAAGCGGTGCGCCAGCGCGCCTTCGAGCCCTTTTTCACCACCAAGGAGGCGGGCCGCGGCACCGGCCTGGGCCTGTCCACGGTGTACGGCTTTGTCAAGCAGTCGCGCGGGGCGGTGCGCCTGCACACCGTGCTCGGCCAGGGCACGCGGGTCAGCCTGGTGTTGCCGCGCTACCTGCCGGGCGAAGGCCAGGGCCATGAAGCTGCCCCGCGCCAGGCGGCCCTGCCCAAGGGCTTGAAGGTGTTGCTGGTCGAGGACGAGGCCGAGGTGCGCGCCGTGGTGCGCAAGCAGCTGCTGGCCCTGGGCTGCCGCGTCACCGAATGCGCCAGCGCCGAGCAGGCGCTTGAGCGTCTGCTGGCCGTGCCCGACCAGGACCTCTTGCTCAGTGACATGGCCCTGGGTGCGGGCCTCAGCGGCGCCGAACTGGCACGCCGCGCACAGGCCCGGTGGCCGCGCTTGGCGCGCCTGCTGATGTCGGGCTACTCGGGTGAATTTCTGGATGAGCAGGACGCCAGCCCCCTCGGCGCCGAGCTGCTGCACAAGCCCTTTGATCGCAGCCAGTTGGCCCAGGCCATGCTGCGCGCCTTGACCGGCGTCAATGCCGGTGCAGGCCCCCCAGGCTGACGGCCAGCGCCGGGCCAATCAATCGCTGGGCCGGCCGTGTTTGGGCGCCTGAACTTGGGGCCTTTGCCAACCTGAGCCGGGCTTGATTCAGCGCAAACCCCGGCCCACAGCGCAAAGGCATGCTGTTCACGGCCTCGATGCCTGGCGCCGCTTGGCCGTCGTGGTCTGGAGCCAGATTGCATGCAACAGGGCGCCCGCGCCCGACACAGGAGCAAGACCATGACCGAAGCCCGCACCCAGCAAAAGGACCGCCTGGTCCACGACATGAAGTTGGTGATGAACGATGTGGACGAGTTGCTGCGCGCCACCGCTGCCCAGGCCAATGGCGAGCTTGACGAGCTGCAGTCGCGCACCCGCGAGCGGCTGCAGGCGGCGCGCCACGCGCTGTCGGATTTCGAGCAGCAGGCGGTGGAAAAACTCAAGGCCACCACCCGGGCCAGCGACCAGTATGTGCACGAGCACCCCTGGACCTCGATTGGCATCGCCGCCGGCGTTGGCGCCCTGGCCGCGCTGTTGATGTCGCGGCGGCACTGATGGCCCGCCGTGCAGCACCGGCCAAGGCCGGGCCAAGCGGTGCCGGCTGATGCTGCGCCGCGCCCTGGTCACCGCCCTGGCCCTGCTGCGCGTGCGGCTGGAGCTGGCCGGCGTGGAGTTGCAGCAGGAGCTTGATCGCGTGCTTGGCGTCATGGCCTGCCTGCTGGCGGCCGTGCTGCTGCTGTGCTTTGGCGCCACTTTTGGACTGCTGGCCATCACCCTGGCGCTGTGGGAGACCCAGCGCCTGGCGGCCATGGCCCTGGGCGCCGTGGTGTTTGCCGTGGCCGGCGCCGCGCTGCTGCTGCTGGCCTGGCGCTGCGCGCAGCAGCGGCCCGCCGCCTTTGCCGCCAGCGCGGCGCAACTGGCGCAGGACGGGCAGCGGCTGCAGGCCGAGGACCGCGCAGCATGAAGCCTGGCGCACGCTTGAGCCGCACGGCCGAGCGCCGGCGCACGCTGCTGCTGCTATCGACGCTGCTGCGCGAGCGCCTGGCCGAGGATGTGCGCCAGGTCACGCGGCCACTGTATTGGATGGTTAGGGTAGGCAGTGCCCTGGCCAGGCCGAGCGCTGCCGCGCCGCTGTGGTGGACGCTGGCCGCGGCGCTGTGGCGGCGCCTGCGACGGCACCCGCTCCAGCATCCGCGTTAGCCGCAGCGCCCTGCGCCGCAGCTGTGAACAAGGCCTGCTGCAGCGCCAGGCCGACCGACATCGTCCAAAAGGGGCTTGCGCACGATGGCCACCGCTCAATGCAACACCAGCAGCGGCACGGCGCTGCGCGACAGCACAGTCTTGGTGTGTGAGCCCATCAGCAACTGGCCGAAGGCACCGCGGCCGTGGGTGATCATGACGATCATGTCGCAGTGGTGCTGCAGTGCGGCCTCGGCGATGGCCTGGCCGACATCGTGGCTCTGGGCGTGCTGGCCGTCGAAGGCCACACCCGCGGCGCGAGCCTGGCGCTCAAACCGCGCCAGCAACTTGTTCGCATGCTCGGCGCCGCGCTCGGCAAAGGCGCTCATCGTGTCTCTGATGCGCGCTGGGCTGGTGCCTTCGCTGGGAATGGGGGCCTGAGGTTCGGCCACAAAGCCGGTGATAGCCGCACCCAGTTGCTGCGCCAGCTCAATGCTTTTTTGGATCGCGCGCTCGCTCAACTCGGCGCCATCGATGGGGACCAGCAGTCGCTCGTACATGGTGTGCTCCAGGGGATGGGTGGGGGGCCCGGCAGGCTGTTGGCCACTGTAGGCAAGGCCGGCCGGCCTGGGCTTGAGGCGGATCAAGGCCCATGGGGACGTGCTGCCAGAACATCGCGATACCCGTGGCGATGCAGAGCTCTGCCGCGGTTCGCTGATCGGTCACGTGATCAAAGGAGTGCGCCATGGCGGCAATGGGCGGTGGCTTGCCTAACGACAAGGTCATGCCGACGGACGACACGGTCATGCCGACGGACGACAAGGTCATCCCGACAGACAGCCAGTGGGTGTCGATCGAGAGCCGGGCCTCGATGCGCCGGGGCATCGGGTGAGCGTTCGCAATCTGGAGGCCCTGCTGCGGCCGCGCTCGGTGGCGGTGATCGGCGCCTCCGAGCGCCCGCGCAGCATCGGTGCCCTGGTGTTGGGCAAGCTGCTGGCCGGCGGTTTTGCCGGCCCGGTGTGGCCGGTCAACCCGCGGCACGCGCGGGTGGGCGAACTGCCGGCCTGGCCGGATGTGGCCAGCTTGCCGCAGGTGCCCGATCTGGCCGTGCTGTGCACGCCGGCGGCCACGGTGCCGGGCTTGATCGCCGAGCTTGGCCGCAAGGGCACGCGCGCGGCCGTGGTGCTGACGGCCGGGCCGCCAGCGCCCACCGATTTCGCCCAATCCTTGCGGGTGGCCGCGCGGCCCACGCTGCTGCGCGTTCTGGGCCCGAACTGCCTGGGCCTGCTGGTGCCCGGACAGCGTTTGAATGCCAGCTTCGCCCACACCCAGGCGCTGCCGGGCAAGCTGGCCTTTGTCTCGCAATCGGGCGCCCTGGCCACGGCCATGCTGGATTGGGCCAACTCACGCGGCATCGGCTTTTCGCACTTCATTTCGCTCGGTGACAGCGCCGATGTCGATGTCGGCGACCTGCTGGACTACCTGGCCAGTGACTCCGACACCTCGGCCATCTTGCTCTACCTGGAATCGGTGAGCGCGGCGCGCAAATTCATGTCGGCCGGCCGTGCCGCGGCGCGCAACAAACCGGTGATCGTGGTCAAGGCCGGCCGGGCGCCGGCGGGCGCGCGCGCCGCGGCCTCGCACACCGGCGCGCTGGCCGGATCGGACCGCGTCTTCGATGCCGCCCTGCGCCGCGCCGGCATGCTGCGTGTGGCCACGCTGGAGGACCTGTTCGATGCCGCGCAGACCCTGGCGCGGGCCAGGCCCTTGCATGGCCCGCGCCTGGCCATCGTCACCAATGGCGGCGGCGCGGGTGTGCTGGCCGCCGACGCCATGGCCGCGCGCGCGGCTGATGGTGACGCCGCGGACGCGCCTGACGGTGACGCCGCGGACGCGGCTGATGGTGACGCCGCGGGCGCAGGTGCGGGCGATGCCGAAGGCCGCGGCACGGGTGCAAGTGCAGGCACGGCCGAGCTGGCCACGCTGAGCCCGGCAAGCCTGGCCGCGCTGGATGCGGTGCTGCCGCCGAACTGGTCGCATGCCAATCCGGTGGACCTGATCGGCGACGCGCCGATAGCGCGTTATGTGGCGGCGCTGGAGGTCCTGCTCAAGGCGCCTGAAGTTGACGCCGTGCTGCTGATGCATGCGCCCACGGCGGTGGTGCCCAGCGCCGACATCGCCCAGGCCTGCCTGCCGCTGCTGCGCGCCGCCACCAAGCCGGTGCTGAGCTGCTGGCTGGGCGCCGATGCGGTATTGGCCGCGCGCCAGGCCTGTGAGGCCGCTGGCGTGCCCAGCTACGCCACGCCGGAGCGCGCCGTGGCTGCCTTCTCGCGCCTGGCGCAGCACCGCCACAACCAGGCCGTGCTGCGCCAGGTGCCGCACGCCGCGATGCCAGGCTTTGTGCCTGACCGTGCCGCGGCCCGCGCCTTGATCGAAGCCGCCCTGGCCGCCGGCCTTGAGCAGCTTGACGAGACCCAGGCCAAGGCGCTGCTGGCGGCCTATGGCATCCCGGTGGTGGCCACGCGCAGCGTGCCCGATGTCGAAGCGGCGGTGCTTGCCGCCGCGCAGATCGGCTACCCCGTGGTGCTGAAGATTCGCTCAGCGCAGATCAGCCACAAATCCGATGTCGGCGGCGTGGCCTTGAACCTGCGCAATACCCACGAGTTGCGCAGCGCGGCGCTGGCCATGCAGCAGCGCGTGGCCCAACTGCGCCCGCAGGCCAGCTTGCAAGGCTTCACGCTGCAGGCCCAGGTGCACAGGCCGCAGGCCCATGAGCTGATCCTGGGCGCAGCCACCGACCCGCTGTTCGGCCCGGTGCTGCTGTTCGGCCAGGGCGGCACGGCGGTCGAGCTGTTGCGTGATCGCGCCGTCGCCCTGCCACCGCTCAACACCCTGCTGGCCGACGATCTGATCGCGCGCACCCGCGTCGCAGCGCTGTTGCATGGCTACCGTGATCGACCCGCGGTGGATGTGGCGGCGCTGCGCGACAGCCTGATCAAGCTGTCGCAACTGGTGTGCGACCACGCCGAGCTGGCCGAGCTCGACATCAACCCGCTGTGGGCCGACGCGCAGGGCGTCATCGCCCTGGATGCGCGCGTGCGCCTGCAGGCCCGGGCCGGGCCGGCCGCCGATCGCCTGGCCATCCTGCCCTACCCGGATGGGCTGGAAGAGCGCATCACGCTGGCGGCACGAGAGCTGCTGCTGCGCCCCATACGGCCCGAGGATGAGCCCGCGCTGCGCGAGTTCTACGCCCAGGCCACGCCGGGCGATCTGCGCCTGCGCTTTTTTGCCTCTCGGCGCGAGGTGCCGGATTCGGAGCTGGCGCGCTTCAGCCAGATCGACTACGACCGCGAGATGAGTTTTGTGGCCATGGGCCGGGATCAGCCCCCGCCGCTGTCGGCTAGCGCGGCTGTGGGCCAGTCAGGCGCGGGCGGCCAGGGCGCGTCAGGTGGCAGCGGTGGCAGCGGTGGCAGCGGTAGTGCCACCGCGAGCATCGCCACGATGGGCAAGACCGCTGGCCCCCACATGCTGGGCGAAGTGCGCGCCGCCTGTGATCCCGACAAGCAGCGCGCCGAGTTCGCCATCCAGGTGCGCTCGGGCTGGCAAGGCCGCGGTCTGGGCCACGTGCTGCTCGACAAGCTGCTGCGCCACCTGCGCGCCCAGGGCGTGCGCGAAGTGCAGGGTGAATGCCTGCGCGAGAACCAGGCGATGGCCGCACTGGCCAGGCGCCTGGGTTTTGCGGTCGGGCCAGCGGGATCGGGCGATGGCCTGACGCTGCGGCTCAAGCTGTAGCCGCCGCAGCGGTCGTGACCGCCGCCCCAACAGCACTGGCGGCCGGTGCCAAGGCTGCTGGCACGGCCCGTCATTGGCGCCAGCCACAAGCCGCCGGCACCGATCCGTGTGCACGGTTTCACGCCCATGCCCCCTTCAATCCAAGTGCTAAAATTCCTACGTCGTAATACTTTGTCGAGCGCACTATGGATGCATCCACTGTCACGAGCAAAGGCCAGGTCACCATTCCCAAGGAAGTGCGACGCGCCCTGGGCATCCGCCAGGGCAGCCGAGTGGCTTTCACCACCAAGAACGGCAAGGCCGAGCTGCGCGTGCTGCACCGAGCACCCGAGGCTGTGCAGTCCGGGCACGGCATGCTCGAAGCGCGCGGCAAACACCTGCCGGCCGACTTTGATGTCGCCAGCTTGTTGGCGCCCAACGCCGCGGCCAAGCGTGCCCCCAAGCGCGCCCCCAAGCGCGCCCCCACCCGCACACCTCAACGTACAAGCAAGCGCTGATGCTCGCGCTTGATACCAATGTCCTGGCGCGCTACTACGTGCGCGAGGGCGGTGTGGCGCAGGCACAAGAGGCCACCGCACGCGCGGTGCTGGAGCGCGGCACCCAGCTGTTCGTGGCCAAGACCGTGGTGCTCGAGCTTGAATGGGTTCTGCGCGGCGTGTATGGCCATCCGGCCGTGGACGTGTGCCGAGTGTTCGACCACCTGCTGTCGCTCGACCATGTCGAGATCGAGGATCGCCCGGCGGTCGAGGCCGCGTTGGGCAACCTCAAACGCGGCCTTGATTTCGCGGACGCCCTGCACCACGCGTCGAGCCGCAGTTGCGAAGCCTTGCTCACCTTCGACGCCAAGGGCTTCGCCGGCAAGGCGCGGCGGCTCGGGGTGACGCCGCCGGTGCGACTGCCGGCCTGAGCCGCAGGCAGGGCAGCAGGCAGGGCAGCAGGTCGGCGCGATGGCCGGCCTGGCATCGCCCCGTCGCCCCCTGGCACCGCCCCGGTTGGCACGAGGTGCTGCAAAGGCTTGAGACACATCAAACCCTTGGCCGCCGCGTTGCCTAGACTGCACCGGCAAAGGAAGCCTCGCCATGCTGTTGACCAAGGATGTGCACATCGGGCGCCGCGCCGCGCAGCGCAGGCCGGTGTGGGCGGCGGGCAGGGCGCTCGCTTGCGTGACCGCCCATGCGTGCACCAGGACTCTCACCAAGCTGTCCACCCTGGCGCACGGCTCGGTGCACGCACCGATGCGCGCACCGATGCACGCACTGACGCTCACACTGACGCTCGCAATGACGCTGGCATTGACGCTGGCGTTGGCGCTCCGAGCCTGGGCGCTGGACAGCGGCAGCAACGCCCAAGGCTGGCCCTATGTCTCGGGCGGTGTGGGCGATGAGGAGTTGCAGCAATTGCATGCGCAGCGCCACAACTTCAACCTGTGGCTGGTGACGGCGGCCAAGGGTTCGGGCGCCCACCTGGCCGATGTCCTGCTGAGCACCCTTCATGCCAACCGCCTGCGCCAGGCCTTTTTCTATTTCAAGCTCGACAGCGAGGTCTCGCCCGAGGCCCAGCGTCCGTTCGCCGGCAACCCCTATGGCGATGGCCGGCGCTGATCGCAGCCCGGGCCGGCCTGCCTGAAACCACCATGGATGTCCTGGCGCACACCCTGTGGCCCGGCGCCGCGCTGGCCTTGGTTTGGCGCGGGCCGCCACTGCAGCCGCGCACCCTGCTGCTCACCATGGCGCTGGGCGGCCTGCCCGATGTGCTGCAACTGCTGCCCATCACCCTGTGGTGGCTGGCCGGCGAGGGCACGCTGGCCGCGCTGTATGGCTATGCCGTGGCCTGGCCGGGCCAGGAGCCAGCGCTGCCGCCGTGGGTGCATGCCGGGGCGCATCACCTGCATTGCATCGCCCACAGTGCGGTGGTCGCCGCTGGGGTCACGCTGCTGCTGTGGGCGCTGCTGCGCCGATGGTGGTTGCCACTGCTGGGCTGGTGGTCGCATGTACTCATCGATGTGTTCACGCACTCGGCCGATTTCTATCCCTCACCGGTGCTCTACCCCTTCACCCAGGCCGGCTTCGATGGCCTGGCCTGGAACACGCCCTGGTTCATGGCGCTGAACTATGTGGCGCTGGCCGGCATGGGCCTGGTCTTGCTGTGGCGGTGGGCGGCGCGCCATGGGCACGGCGCCTGAGCCGCCGGGCCGCTCCCAAGGCGAATACCGCAGTGCGCAGCACGGAGGTTGCCTGATGACCCGCTCAGCCGGCCTCGCCGACCAGCGCGGCAATCGCGGCGCCGACCGCAAGGTCGTCCTCGGCGCCAAGGGCTTGGTGCCGCAGATCGCCGCGACGGTCGATCAGGATCAGGCTCGGTGTGCCCTGCAGAGCGTAGGCCCGCATCGTGGTCGGGATCGGCTCGCGCGCGTCGTTGCCCGGCGCGTCGACACCGACCGGAAAGGAAATCCGGTACTCGTGCAGGAACGCTTCGAGCGAGACCGGCGTCATCGCCGCGTGGTGTTCAAAGACGGTGTGCAGGCCGATGACGGCGACGTCCTGCGGCGCGAAGGTCTCATGGATCCGCTGCGCCTGCGGCAGGCCGTGGTGCACACAAGCCGGGCAGAGCATCTGGAACGCATGCAGGACGACGACCCTGCCGCGCAGGTCGGCGAGCTGCACGGCGGCCTGGCTGTTGAACCATTCGCGCGTTGTCCATGGCGGCGCGGGCTGGCCCGGCGCTTCGATGCCAAAGCGCCGAAGCCTCATCCGCATTGCCCCACATAGCCGCAGGCGGTGCAGAAGTCGCAGCCGTCCTTGTGGATCACGCTGGCGTTGCCGCATTCCGGGCAGGGGCGGCCGGCCTGCAGCACGCTCGCCTGCCCGGGCTTGGGCGCATCGAGCACGCCCATCTCGCGCAGCGGGAATCCCTGTTCGTCGAGCACGCCGAGCATGGCGTAGCGGTGGATCACCAGGCGCGCCAGGTAGGCCACCGTCGAGGGCCAGACCTGCTGGCGCCGCTGGCCCGCCGGCAGCCCGGGCACGAAAGCCATGAAGTGGCCCAGCGGCTCGGCGTAGTTGAGCAGCTTGCGCAACTTCATGCCGATCCACGCCGGGTCGATAACGCGCATGTCCAGCGACAACAGCCGCGCCAGCCCGTCCAGCGCGCGCGGGTAGTTGCCGGCCAGCGCCAGCGCACAGGGTCGCGTCACGTTCAGGCCGTCGGGGCCCGGCAGCGTGACCTCTTTCAATGTCACGGTGAAGGCCTCGCCACTGGCCGGGTTGTCGATGTCCACCGCCCAGGCCAGTGTGCCCGACGGATCGGTGTGCGGCTCGTCGCGGGCGAACAAGGCGTCCATCACCGGCGTGGCGCGGCCGGGTGGC
>JAYSSS010000054.1:0-11449 GCA_043720415.1 Ideonella sp. | reverse complement strand
CGGCCGTGGCAGCGGCCGCGCCAGCGCCCACGGCCGACAGCGGCGTGCGCTTGGCCCGGCCCGGCCGCTTGGGCGCAGGCTCGGCCCCCGCGCTGCGTTCGAGCAGGTGAAAACTGTCAAACGCCGCGGCCAGATCGGCCGCTGTCTTGCCGCGTTGGGCAAAACCGATCACCGGTACGCCGCGCTCGCGCAGGCGAATCGCCAGCGGCGAAAAATCAGAATCAGACGAGGCGATGGCCAGCACGTCGCACTGCTTCTCCACCACCAGCTCGATGGCATCAATGGCCAGGCGGATGTCGGTGGCGTTCTTGCCCGCCACCAGATCATGCTGATGCACCGGCGCCACCGCATGCTGGCGCATCGCCGCATGCCACTTCTGCACCTCGGGCTTACCAAAGTTGCCATAGGCGCGGCGCAGCGTGACCACGCCGAGCTCGCCCAGGATGGTGAACATCTCATCGGCATAGCTGGGGTGGACGTTGTCGGCATCGATGAGCAGGGCGATGCGGATGGGGGCGTTGCTGTTGGTGTCGGGCGTGGAGGTCATGGGGGCATTGTCCTTCGCGTGATTTCAGGGTGCCGAGGGTTTGCCCAGGGCCACAGGCTCGTTATTTGAGCCACTGGCTGCGCAGAATGCGCCAAACGATTCGATGCAGGGACAGTTGTGCAGCAAGTCAACAGCTTCCACTATTGGGGCAAGGCAAGGCCCGACGCTGGCGCGGCGCTGGGCCATCACCCGCTGCCCTGGCACAGCCTGGATGTGGCCGCGGTGGGTGTGGCGCTGCTGGATCGCATGCCCGCGCTGCTGCAACTGCTCAGCACCCGGCTCGGGCTGGCGCCATCTGCCTTGCGCCATTGGCTTGGGTTCTGGCTGGCTCTGCACGACCTGGGCAAATTTGCCGAGTCTTTTCAAAGCCAGTGCCCCGACGTTTTCCAGCAGCTTCGCGGCCGCATGCCCAACCCAATCAAGCGCTACACCTTGCGCCACGACAGCCTGGGCATGCTGTTCTGGAAGGACGCTCTAAGTGCGCAGGTCATCGATGCAGCCTGGTTCGGCCCCAACACCGAGCGTCTGGCCTATGCCATGGATTGGTGGGCCCGCGCGTGCATGGGCCACCATGGCCAGCCGCCGACCGAGGGCGACTCATGGAAGCAGCACTTCGACGCGAGCGCCGACCACGCCGCAGCCCTGCAATTTGCCGATGCGGCCCGCCAGCACTTCATCACCACGGATGTGGCACAGGCCATTGGCGCCCTGGACCCCAAGGCCTTTTTGGCGGCCAGCCTGGAGATGTCGTGGTGGTTGGCGGGCCTGGCGGTGCTGGCCGATTGGCTGGGGTCGAACACGGCCTACTTTGCCTATCAGCCAGCGACGCTGTCGGTCGATGACTACTGGCAGTACGCCCGGCAGAGGGCGACTTTGGCGCTCGACGCCAGCGGCGTGTTGCCGCCGGCAAGCGTCCCTGCACTGCCGCTGCAAGAGCTCTTTCCATACATCTCGACACCCTCTCCGCTGCAGCACTGGGCGGCACAGGTGCCTCTGAACAAAGGCGCACAAATCCACCTGCTCGAAGACGTCACGGGCGCAGGCAAGACCGAGGCCGCGCTGCTGCTGGCGCACCGACTGATGGCCACGGGCGCAGCCGACGGTTTTTTCATCGCCCTGCCCACCATGGCCACCGCCAATGCCATGTATGGCCGTGTGGCGGGCGCCTACGCCAGGCTCTTCGCCGGACATGCCAGTTTGGTGTTAGCTCATGGTCAGCGTGCGCTGGTGGACGACTTCGCAGCCACCGTCCTGCCGGCAGACGTGGCGGAAGGCGACGCCCGCCAGCAGGACGACACAGCCTCGGCACGCTGCAGCGCCTGGCTGGCCGATCACAACAAGCGCGCCCTGCTGTCACCCGCCGGCGTGGGCACCATCGATCAGGTGCTGCTGGGCGTGCTGCACAGCAAGCACCAATCGCTGCGCCTGCTGGGGTTGGTGCGCAAGGTGCTGGTAATCGACGAAGTGCATGCCTGCGACGCCTACATGCAGGGGGTACTGGAGGTCGCGCTTGAGTTCCATGCACGCGCCGGCGGCAGTGCGATCCTGCTCTCGGCCACGTTGCCGCAGCGCATGAAGCAGGCCTTGTTGGCAGCCTTTGCAAAGGGTGTTGAGCAGCGCGTGGTCTTGCTGCACGAGCCGGCCTATCCGCTTGCGACGAGCTGGTCCGGCGCCGCGCCCGACCAGGTGCCGCAACTGGCGCAACTGGCGCAACTGGCCATTGGCACGCGGCCTGATGTGCAGCGCAAGGTGATCGTGCGTTGCAACAGCGAGCTTGCCGAAGTGGTCGCCGTGGTTCGACAGGCCTTGGTCGAAGGCCGCTGCGTTTGTTGGGTACGCAACACCGTCGCCGATGCCCGCGCGGCCTTCGATCTGTTCGCGGCGGAGATGCCGCCGCAGCAGCTGATGCTGTTCCATGCACGCTTCACCTTGCATGACCGTTTGGACATGGAAGGACGCGTACTTGAGGCGTTTGGTCCGGCCAGCACCGCCGCGCTGCGCGCCGGCCGATTGCTCATCGCCACCCAGGTGGTCGAGCAGTCGCTCGATGTCGATTTCGACCTGCTCATCAGCGATCTTGCGCCCATCGATCGCATCATCCAGCGCGCCGGGCGCCTGCGACGCCACCGCCGCGACATCCATGGCTCACCGCTGACTGACCCGCAGGCCGCGGATCAACGCGGCCCCGCCCGGCTGTGGCTGCTGACGCCGCCCTGGACCGATCAACCCGACGCAGGCTGGTTCAAGTCCACCTTCCCCAAGGCCGCTGCGGTCTACCCGCACCATGGCCACAACTGGCTCACGGCCAAGGCACTGCAGGCGGGCGAATTCACCATGCCCGACGATGCGCGCCGCTTGATCGAGGGCGTGTTCGGTGCCGACGCCGACCTGCCGCCCGGGCTGGAGGCCAACGCCCTGGCCGCCGAGGGCCAAGGCTTTGCTGACCAAACGCAAGCGCAGATGAACAGTGCGAAGCTGGCCACCGGCTACACCCGTGGCGGCATTGATTGGTGGAGCGAGGCCAAAACCCCCTCGCGCTTGGGCGAAGCCAGCAGCAGCGTCGTGTTGGCGCGCTGGCACAACGGCCAACTGACGCCCTGGGTGCAGCGCAAGAACGGTTGGGCCTACAGCAGCCTGCGCATGGCCGAGCGCTTGATCGCTTGCACCGCTGAGGCCTGCGATGCGGGCCTGCGCAGCGCCATGGCTGCGGCCTTGCAGACTATGCCCGCGCAGGGCCAGTGGGGCGTGCTGCTGGCGCTGTCGCCGACACCCGCCGGCTGGGTGGGCGAGGCCTTGGCAGCACCGCAGCGCGGCCAACCAGCCCGACGCTTGCAGTGGCTGTACGACGAGCGCATGGGGCTGCGGCTGGCCCCGGAGGCACCGACCGATCAAACATTCAAGCAGGAGCCGCAAACATGAACCTCATTCACGACCCCTGGATGCCGGTGCGCGATGCACAGGGCCAGCGTCACTGGATTCGGCCCGAGCAATTGAGCGAATCGTCGTGGATCGCTTTCGATGCCACCCGACCCGATTTCAACGGCGCGCTGGCGCAGTTTGCAATTGGGCTGTTGCAAACCACCGCGCCGGTCGGCGATGCCTTGGACTGGCAAGATCTGTTCATACAGCCGCCGACCGCCGATGTGCTGCGGGGCTGGTTTGAGCCGGTGGCTGAGGCCTTCGAGCTGGGTGGGGATGGTCCGCGGTTCATGCAGGATTTTGGGCTGGGCAACGAGGGTGTGGCCATCAACGACATCGGTGCACTGCTGATCGAGTCGCCAGGTGAGAACACGCTCAAGGACAACAAAGACCTGTTCGTCAAACGGGCACAGGTCAGCGCCATGTGCCCGGCCTGTGCAGCCTTGGCGCTGTTCACACTGCAGCTCAATGCCCCAGCGGGTGGTGCTGGGCACCGTACCGGATTGCGCGGTGGCGGGCCCTTGACGACGCTGGTGCTGGCCCCGGCTGGCGGGCACCTATGGCATGACCTGTGGATGAATGTGCGGGATCGGCCAAGCTTCCTCGCCCAGGGCGGTGACGCCACCCAATCTGCCGCGCAGCGCAGCTTCCCTTGGCTGGGCCCGATCACCACGATGCAGACCCAACTGGGCGAATTGACACAGGCGCAGGTGCATCCAGCCCATCTTTACTGGGCGATGCCGCGACGCATTCGGCTTGCGCCTTGTGCGCCCGCAGCAGGTGAATGCGATGTTTGCTCGCGAACGATGGAAGGCTTGTTCAACACCTTCGCCATGAAAAATTACGGCCTCAACTACAAGGGCGCCTGGGCACACCCGCTCTCGCCTTACTACGAAGGAAAAGAGGGCTGGCTGCCGGTGCATCCGCAACCCGATGGCCTGGGCTACAAGCATTGGCTGGGCTGGGTGCTCGGCGTCGCCGGCGAGAAAAAATCCGTGCGGGTGGCGGCCGTGGTGGAGCGCGCTTTGATGCTGCCACTTCGCAACTCCGGCGGGCAGTTGCGCCTGTGGGTCTTTGGCCACGACATGGACAACATGAAAGCACGCTGCTGGTACGAATCGACACTACCGCTGTATGGCCTGGCCGATTGCGCGCCTGATGAGCGTCATGGCTTGCAGGCCGAAGTTTCGCGCTGGCTTGCCGCCACCGAATTTGCCAGCTACTGCTTGCGCAGCGCGGTCAAGGACGCCTGTTTCAGCGCCAATGCCAGGGGTGATTTCGGCAGCATCGACGCCGCCTTTTGGGCCACCACCGAGCCCCCCTTCTACCGCCAACTGCAGGCGCTGATCGAGGCCGTCCGCAGCTGCACCGAGCACGCCGCATTGCCCGCCCGCGAAGCCTGGCACAAGACCCTGGCCGCCACGGCGCTGCGCCTGTTCGACCACAGCTTCGCCGGTGCCGGCGCCATCGAGCGCCAAAACCCAAAGCGCATTGCGCGCGCCCACAAGCAACTGCGCATCAGCCTGTATGGCCCCAAGCTGCGGCAGGCGTTGGGCCTGCCGATCAGTGAATCAGCCGCCAAACCAGCGCGGAAAACGGCGCCGCGCAAACCCGCAACACCCACGACCCCGGAGACAGCATGAGCACACTCACCTTCCGCGAAGACTCGGCCTGGGGCGGCATGCTGCTGCGCTGGTGGCAGGGCCTGGACGACGACCGCGGCGGGCGCGCCGCACTGCGCCGCGCGCCCAACATCACCGCCGTGGTGATGGCCCCGGCCTACCAGCGCCTGCACCAGCGCTTGTCGGGGGCAGGCTGGGCCGAACCCACGTGGCGCAATGATCGTCTGGCCGCTGCGGCGGGCCTGTTGGCGCATGTCAAATCGGCCACGCAGCAGCCCCTGCCCCAGGCCATGAGCCAACGCGATGCGGATCAGCCGCGCGTCAGTACTTTGCGGTTTACTCGCTTGCTTGAATCAACCGATATTGAGGCGCTGTTCACTGGCCTGCGCCGCGCGCTGCCGCTGCTGCAACATCAGGCCGATGTGCTAGCCCTGGCCAGCGATGTGCTCAATTGGGGCGACGACGTGAAGCGCCGCTGGGCCTACGACTACGACTGGCCCGACAAGCCTTGAGGCCGGCCCGCCCCCTAAACACACCCCACCCCATCGATCCGATCAATGCCTTTTCAGCCCAGGGAGAACCCACCATGTCGCGCTTCTTTCAACTGCATGTCCTGACCGCCTACCCGCCCGCCAACCTCAACCGCGACGACACCGGCCGGCCGAAGACCGCCTTGTTCGGCGATGCGCTGCGCTTGCGTGTCTCGTCACAGAGCTTGAAGCGGGCGTGGCGGACATCTGATGTCTTTGAAGCCGCCGTGGGTGACCACCTCGGCACACGCACGAAGATGATTGGCACCGAAGTCTTCCAGGCACTGATCGACGCCGGTGTTTCCGACAAGCCGGCTCGCGAGTGGGCTCGGGCCATCGCCGGCCAGTTCGGCAAACTCAAGTCCGACAAAAAGACCGAAAGCGGTGAAGACCTGCACATTGAGCAACTCGCCCATTTGAGCCCGGATGAGCGTCAACGCGTCACAGCACTCACACAGGCCTGTGCCACACGAAAAGCGGCGCCCGCAGAAGATGAGCTGAAGCTGCTGCGCAAACCCGCCGGTGCGGTCGACATCGCCATGTTCGGCCGCATGCTGGCCGACACCCCTGCCTTCAACATGGAAGCGGCGGTGCAAGTCGCCCATGCCATCACCGTCCACAAAGCGGCCGTTGAAGACGACTTCTTCAGCGCCGTCGACGACCTGAACAATGGCCAGGAGGACAAGGGCGCAGGTCACATCGGCGAGCGCGGCTACGGCGCTGGCTTGTTCTACCTCTACGTCTGCATCAACCGCGAATTGCTAACAGGCAATCTCGGCGGTGACGCGGCACTCACCGCGCAGGCCCTGCAAGCCCTGGTGCAGGCCATCACCCAGGTCTCGCCCACCGGCATGCAAAACAGCTTCGCCTCGCGCGCCCGCGCCAGCTACCTGCTGGCAGAAAAGGGCGACCAGCAGCCGCGCTCGCTGGTGCAGGCCTTTTTGAAGCCCGTCAAAACGCATGGCGAGGGCGACATGCTGGCCCTGGCGGTGCAGGCCCTGGGCCAGCGCCGTGACAACTTCGACAAGGTCTACGGCGCCTGTGCTGACAGCCGCAGCAGCTTCAATGTCGAGACCGGTGAGGGTTCGCTGGCCGATGTCGTCGCCTTCATCAAGGGGTAGGCCATGCAGTTCCTGGTGTTCCAGTTGCAAGCCGCCATGGCCTCGTGGGGCGATGTGGCGGTGGGCGAGTACCGCGGCAGCCGCGATGCCCCGGGCATAGCCGCATTGATCGGCCTGTTAGGCGCCGCGCTGGGCGTTCGCCGTGAGGACGAGCCGACGCACGCGGCCTTGCAAGATGGCTTTCGCTTCGCGGTGGGCGTCGTCGACAGTGGCCAGTTGCTGCGCGACTATCACACCGCCCAGGTGCCCAGCCGCAGCAGCCTCAAGGGTCGGCCACACGCCACGCGACGCGACGAACTCAGCTTCGCGCGGCACGAGCTGAACACGATCCTGTCCACCCGCGACTATCGCCAGGAGGCCGCCTGCGTCGTCGCCGTGCAGGCCGCGGCGCAGGCGCCGCACACGCTGGAGGCACTGGCGCAGGCACTGCGGGAGCCGAAGTTTGTGCTCTACCTCGGCCGCAAGTGTTGCCCGCCCGCTGCACCGCTAGCCCCCTCGGTGTTGGCGGCCGAATCTGCCCACGCCGCAATCACCGCTTATCTGTCGACACTGCAGCCGCAAAGGCCGCTGCGCAGCCTGACCTGGTCGGACGGCGTGCAGGCCGGCCTGGCAGCGCATGCCAGCATGCCGCGCAAGGACAGGCTGATTCGCCGGCGCGGCTGGCAGTTTGGTGATCGCACTGAGCACCTGGCGCTGTTGGCGGTGGACGACTGACCATGTACTTCAGCCTCATCACCCCCACACCCGGCCACGAGCGTGACGCAGCGCATGCGTGGAGCCACAACCCCTACGCCGAGCACCAGTGGTTGTGGCAGTTCTTGCCAGCACCAGCAGGTGCGCCCCGGACATTTCTCTTTCGCCGGCAGGATCAGGATGGGATGCCGCGCACCTACCTGGTGTCATCGTCCGCGCCTCAGTCACCCACGGCGCATTGGCAGGTGCAGTCCAAGCCCTACACGCCTGCGCTGGCCGCCGGGGACGGCTTTCGATTCGAGTTGCGCGCCAATCCTGTGATCACCACACGTGCTGCTAACGGCAAATCAGCACGACATGACGTCGTCATGCAAGAAAAGCAGCGCATGTTGAAGGAACGTGGGCTCGCCAAGTGGGCCGATTGGCGCTCGCCTGATCGCCCGGCGGTGCAAGAGCTGATTCAGCGCAGCTGCGGCCTGTGGCTGCACGCACGCTGCGAGCGCTTGGGCATCGAAGTCGATGGCGACAGCCTGCGCACCGAAGGCTACGAACAACACCGCGGCAAGGGCGGGGACTTGCGGTTTTCAACGGTTGATTTCAGCGGCCGCTTGCGTGTCGCCGATGCCGCAGCCTTGGGCGTCGCGTTGACCCAGGGCGTGGGCCACGCCAAAGCCTTCGGCTGCGGCCTTCTCCTGCTGCGCCCCTTGGGCTAAGCTGAAGACTTGGCCAACAGCCCGAGCGACCACCATGCGCACCTTGACCACCGATGATCTGGAACGCAGCCCGCGCCGCCTGCTCGATGACATGCAGCGCGGTGAAGCGAGCATCGTCACGCAAGGTGGCGAACCGGTGATGCTGGCCATGCCCTTGAATGGCGGTGAGGCCTCCAGCCGACTGCGCCTGGAGATCGCCGCCAGCCTGTATGACCGTGATCAGATCAGCCTGGGCCTGGCCGCACGCATCGCTGGCATGGCCTACAGCGACATGATCGACGAGCTGGGGCGCCGCGGCATCGCCACCATCCGCTTGCAGACCGGTGATCTGGAGCGCGAGCTTGCCGCTTTCGAGCGCTAGGGTTGTTGTCAGCGATGCCGGGCCCCTGATTTCTTTGGGCCGGCTCGACATGCTGGGCTTGTTGCCCAAGGTCTTCGCTCAGGTGCAGGTGCCGCAGCAGGTGTGGGATGAGTGCCTGGCCCAACGCGTGCGCGTGGGTGCGGACGCGGCGCGGCTGGCGCTGGCCTTGTCCAACGGCTGGCTGCAGTTGTGCCATGCCGCGCCTGCCTTGGCACCCGACGAGTTGGGCTTGGGCGAACGCTCGGCCATTGGCCGCGCTTTGGAAATCGGCGCCGGGCTTTTGGCTGACGACCAAGCGGCGAGGCGCTACGCCATTGACCACGGACTATTGGTGATAGGCACGTTGGGCGTATTGGGCTTGGCCAAGCGTTCCGGGCACATCGTCGCGGTGGCCCCGCTCATCGATCGACTGCGCGCCAGTGGCCAACGGCTCAGCCACGCTGCCGTCAGCGACGCCTTGGCCCTGGCCGGCGAAACACAGCCATGACTGACTTGCTGCTACCGCTCAAGCCCATCCCGATCAAGGATCGCATTTCTGTTGTTTTTGTCGAGCGCGGCGAGATCGATGTGCTGGACGGTGCCTTCGTGGTGGTCGATGCCGGCGGCATTCGCACCCACATCCCCGTGGGCGGCGTGGCCTGCATCATGCTGGAGCCCGGCACGCGCTTGTCCCACCGCGCCGCGGCCTTGGCCGCCCGCGTCGGCACGCTGCTGGTCTGGGTGGGCGAGGCCGGCGTTCGGCTGTATTCGGCCGGGCAACCGGGCGGCGCGCGGTCGGACCGTCTGCTGTATCAAGCCAGGCTGGCACTTGACGACGACCTGCGGCTGAAAGTGGTGCGCAAGATGTACGCCATCCGCTTTGGCGAAGAGCCCCCGGCGCGCCGCAGCGTCGAGCAATTGCGCGGCATCGAAGGCGCCAGGGTACGTCGCACCTATCAATTGTTAGCCCAGCAGTTCGGCGTGCAGTGGTCAGGCCGAAACTATGACGCGCAGGAGTGGGACAGTGCCGACCTGCCCAATCGCTGCCTCTCGGCCGCCACGTCGTGCCTGTATGGCGTCACTGAGGCGGCCGTGCTGGCTGCGGGTTATGCGCCTGCTGTGGGCTTCATCCACACGGGCAAACCGCTGTCCTTTGTCTACGACATCGCCGACGTGTACAAGTTTGAGACCGTGGTGCCTGTGGCCTTCAAAGTGGCCGCCAGCCAGCCGGCCGGCAACCCAGAGCGCGCGGTGCGCCTGGGCTGCCGAGATGTGTTCAGGCAGACCAAGTTGTTGGATCGGATCATCCCCGACATCGAATCGATCCTGGCTGCCGGCGAGATCAGGCGGCCGGACGCCCCCACAGATGCCGTCGGGCCGGCGCTGCCCAACCCGGAGAACATCGGCGATGCTGGTCATCGTGCTTGAAAACGCACCACCGCGGCTGCGCGGTCGACTGGCCGTTTGGCTGCTGGAAGTGCGCGCCGGGGTCTATGTGGGCAGCTACAGCCGACGGGTCAGAGAACACATTTGGGAGCAGGTCGAACAAGGCCTGGACGAAGGCAATGCCGTGCTGATCTGGCGCAGCAGCGCCGAGGCCGGCTATGAGTTCGAAACGCTTGGCACGAACCGCCGCATGCCCGCCGATTTTGACGGCGTCCAACTGGTCAGTTTTCATCCGGCGGCTGCGGCGACGGACGCCGTTTGACAAGCTGCAAATTGGTGGCAATTGCTCGGTGGAGAATTGCCTGCTTGAAAACATCAATTCAATCAACAGGTTGGAATTGGTGTGTTCCCCACAGGCGTGGGGATGAACCGTGATGCCTTGTCCGCTTGGTAGGTCTCCAATGCGTGTTCCCCACAGGCGTGGGGATGAACCGATCACCACAACCACAGCGTCCACCGCGGTCCAGTGTTCCCCACAGGCGTGGGGATGAACCGCGCTTCGTGGCTGTCGAAATTCGCGCGCGGCTGTGTTCCCCACAGGCGTGGGGATGAACCGCGCTGTTCGTCGTGCAGAGATTTCGTCCCGGCGTGTTCCCCACAGGCGTGGGGATGAACCGACGCTGGGCAGGGTGCCGTATTGATTCGACACGTGTTCCCCACAGGCGTGGGGATGAACCGCTCAGGCAACGACGCGGCACACATTCGCGGCGGTGTTCCCCACAGGCGTGGGGATGAACCGGGGCAAGCCCGTCGAACGGTTGCGCCAACGCCGTGTTCCCCACAGGCGTGGGGATGAACCGCCCAGCTCGATGAGCTGCAGAAGTGCGTGCTCGTGTTCCCCACAGGCGTGGGGATGAACCGTCTGCCAGCGCGAGCCGGGCGGCCTACTCAGGTGTGTTCCCCACAGGCGTGGGGATGAACCGTAGCCGTCAATCTCGGCGCTGGCGTCATCCAGGTGTTCCCCACAGGCGTGGGGATGAACCGGCCTGGGCACCGATGCCGCTGGCGGCACCTTGGTGTTCCCCACAGGCGTGGGGATGAACCGTCGAACTGCGCCTTGGCGTTCTGGTAAGCGCCGTGTTCCCCACAGGCGTGGGGATGAACCGCCTTCACCGGCGATGGTCTCGCCCTCGTTCAGGTGTTCCCCACAGGCGTGGGGATGAACCGGCGTGGTGAACGGAGGCAGAGGACTATGAACAGTGTTCCCCACAGGCGTGGGGATGAACCGCAATGCCACGCCGTTTGCGCCCCATTCGCGCGGTGTTCCCCACAGGCGTGGGGATGAACCGGTGACCAGGGCCTCTGTGAATTACCAACCGATGTGTTCCCCACAGGCGTGGGGATGAACCGCCGAATCACTGCCTCGGCCGCGCCCATCTTGAGTGTTCCCCACAGGCGTGGGGATGAACCGGGCTACACGGTTTCATGGGAGATCGGCGGCGGGTGTTCCCCACAGGCGTGGGGATGAACCGCCCTCAAGGGCGAGCACCCCCGGGATCGCACCGTGTTCCCCACAGG
>JAYSSS010000053.1:0-38807 GCA_043720415.1 Ideonella sp. | reverse complement strand
TGCACGGCTCGGCCGGCAACGACACGCTCGATGGTGGCGAGGGCGACGACAGCCTGGACGGCGGCCCCGGCAGAGATCAAGTGCTGGGCGGCAACGGCGCGGATCGTTTGTTCGACAGCGCCGGTGGCGGCGACTGGCTCGATGGTGGCGCCGGCAACGATGTGCTCACGCTCACCGTCGCCGGTTTTGAAGGCTTTGGCGAGATCAGCACGCTGCGCGGCGGCGCCGGCGATGACAGCCTGGTGCTGCGCGTCAACCCGGCCGCGCTGAGCGCCGCCAACCTGGCCAGCATGATCAGCGCGCGCGCAGCCTTTGCCAGCGCCCAGCCAGCGCCCGGCCTGGGCCTGGCATTCGAGGGCCTGGAGCACCTGGCCTGGGCCGATCTGGCCGGTACGCCCATCGTCAACTTTGCGCCGCGCACCACGGCCACGGCCCTGCTCATCGACGAAGACGCGGTCACCCAGCTGCAGCTCGCGGCGGTGGATTTCGAGGGCGACACGCTGCGCTACGAGCTGCTGCAAGCGCCCTACTACGGCCGCATGGTGCTGGCGGCCGACGGCAGCCTGCTGTACACGCCCAACGCCGAATACTGGGGCTTTGATCAATTCACCTACCGCGTGAGTGACGCGTCCGGCTCGGACACCCGCAGCGTGCCCATCACCGTCCGCCGGGTGGACGATGCGCCGACCGTGGTGAGCCACACGCCGGACCTGCAGGTCAAGGTGGGCGAGCTCTTTTCCGAGTTCATCGAACGGGGCTTCAGCGACATCGATAGCCTGAGCCTGACGCCCACGCTGACCCTGGCCTCGGGCGCGCCACTGCCGGCCTGGCTGCACTTTGATCCGGACACCTGGCGGCTCTCGGGCACGCCCGGCGTGGGCGATGCCGGCGTGCTGCGGCTGCGCCTGACGGCACGCGGCGAGGTGGCGGGCGCCAGCGACGAGTTCGTGCTCGGCGTGGCCAGTGCGCTGCAACAAGCGCCGGTGGGCAGCAACGGCGTCGCCTACGGCACCGAAGATCAGGTGCTCATCGGCCACCTGCCTGCCGCCACCGATGCCGAGGGCGACGCGCTGAGCTACGACTGGTACTTCGCGCCCAACGCCGGCCAGCTGGAGGTCGCGCCAGACGGCAGCTTCCGCTACACACCCGCGCCCGATTTCAGCGGCAGCCAGCACTTTCAATACGACGTCAGCGACGGCCGTGGCGGCAGCAGCCGCTACATGATGGAGTTGCGCCTGGCTCCGGTGAATGATCCAGCAACGGGCGGCGCCAGCATTGACGTAGTGTCCGGTCCGCTACAGGTCGGCGCGCGCCTGATTGCACGCAGTAATTTCACCGACCCCGACGGCATCAACTTCTTCAGCTATCGATACACCTGGATGCTCGACGGCGTGGCCGTCGCCACCACCTTGAGCGAGGAGTTCTATCCCGGCTTTGCCGCCATCGGCAAGGCGGTGAGCGTCAAGGTCAGCTTTGCCGACAACAACGGCCACACCGAAAGTGCCACCTCAGCGCCGACGCCGATCGTCCCGCCCCTGGCCACGCTCAATGGCAGTCCGGGTGCCGATCTGATGCAGCCCTACAGCTACACCGCCGTTGCGCTGTTCGGAGGGGCAGGCAACGACACCCTCATCGGCGGCGCCGAAGCCAACAGCCTGGTCGGTGGTGATGGCAACGACGTGCTGATCGGCGGCGGCGGCATCGACTTCGCCGATGGCGGCGCCGGCGACGACGCGATCACCCTGGCTTGGTTGCCGTACCCGTACTCCTGGCGCGAACTCAAGGTGCGCGGCGGCCCGGGCGACGACACGCTGATCCTGCAGATGTCTGATCAATCGACTGACCCCGCCATTGCTCGCGACCTGGCCGCGCTCAAGGCCAACCCATCGGGCACGCATGTGCTGATCGCCGCCGGCATCGACGTGGCCGAAATCGAGCACCTGGTGTTCACCGACTCCGGTGGTCAGGCCATCACCAACTTCAGGCCGGTGGCCGTGTCGCTGACCTTGCCGGCCACCGAGGACCAAGCCTTCACCGGCCGCCTGCCGCGCGGCATTGACATCGAAGGCGACGCGCTGAGCTATCACTTTTACTTCACGACCATCGACAAGCGGCTGACCTGGTTCGAGGACGGCAGTTTCAGCTTCACACCCGACCCGGAGTTCTCCGGATGGTTCTCGTTCGACTACTACGTCAGCGATGGCCAGGCCAGCTCTCCACCAGCGCAGGTGACCATCCAGGTGGCCGCCGTCAACGACGCGCCAACGCGCCTGCATGCGATGGCGGACCGCAACGCCAGCGTTGGCACCGCCTTCACCGCAAGCTTGGCCAACAACCACTTTGCCGATGTCGACAACAGCAGCCTGGCACTGACTGCGAGCCTGACCAGCGGCGCTGCCCTGCCGGCCTGGCTGGCTTTTGATGCCACGAGCCGGCGCTTCAGCGGCACGCCAGACGCTGGCGATGTCGGCGTGGCCAGCGTCCGGGTGACGGCCTCCGATGGTGAGCTCAGTGTCAGCAGCAACTTCCTGCTGGGGGTGCAGCTGGTGCCTAACCAATTGCCGCAGCCGACAGCGACGTCGCACACGGGCTTCGAGGATGAAGGCTTTGCTGGCACCTTGGCAGCGGCCACCGATGCCGACGGGGATGCGCTCAGCTACACCTGGGAATCCGACCCGCCGGGGGTGTTCACCCTGACCCCGGATGGGCGCTACAGCTACACACCCCCGGCCAATCTGAACGGCACTGTGGTCGTGCCCTACCTCGTCAGCGATGGCCGCGGTGGCTCGGCGCTGGGTGAGCTGCGGATCAACCTAAGCCCTGTCAATGACCCGCCGCAGGGCGCGATGCGGATTCCCGCCCTGCCCGAGATGGATTGGGTGCTCAATGCCGACACCTCCGGCCTGATCGACCCCGATGGCATTCGCAGCACGGTCGAGTGGATCTGGCTGCGCGATGGCCAAGAGCTCCAGCTGGGCGGCGACAGCGCCTATTACCGCGTCCCCTTGGCCGACTGGGGCCACACCCTTGGCCTGACCATGCGCTACCTCGATGGCAACGGCACGCTCGAGACCGTGCATGCCAACACCACAGCGCCGGTGGGCGGCTATTGGCAGATTTATGGCAGCTACTATGGCAACGATCGATTGACGGGCACCTTCGCCCCTGATGTGATCTATGGCAATGGCGGCAACGACACCCTGGAGGGCGGCGCGCAAAACGACCAGCTGCTGGGCGGCTGGGGCTGGTTTCTCGACCATGAAATCGACACCGCCGTCTACGCCGCCACGCATGCCCAGGCCAGGCTATCGTACAAACCGAGCGACCACACCTGGACCGTCACCACCCCTACCGAAGGCAGCGACACACTCTGGGCCATCGAGCGCCTGCAATTCACCGATGTCTCCGTGGCCCTCGATCTCGACGGCAACGCCGGCACCACCGCCAAGATCATTGGCGCTGTCTTTGGCAAGCCCTACCTGGCCAACAAGGAGTTTGTCGGCATAGGCCTGCAACTGCTCGATGGCGGCATGAGTTACACCGATCTGGTGAGCCTGGCCATTGGCACGGATTTCTTCAAGAACCTGGCCGGCGCCAGCAACGGCGTGGTGACGAACACGCAGTTCGTCAAGCTGATCTATGCCAACGTGGTGGGCGCGCCGCCCAGCGATGCCGAGCTGGCGGAGTTTGTCGGCCTGCTCAACTCTGGCGCGTACACCCAGGCCTCGCTGGCCCACCTGGCCTGTGAGACGGCCATCAACCAGCTGCACATCGATCTGGTGGGCCTGGCCTCCACGGGCATGGAGTTCACCCCAGCGCCCGGCGCCTAGGTGATCGCAACGCGGGCACCGGCCCGTGCAGTGCAGGTATGGTCGAGGCCCCAGACCGGAGGCGAGCGCATGGCCCGATTGCAAGACATCCCTGAACCAACCCGAAGCGCCGTGGCCGCCTTGCCATGCCCGTCGTTCGAGTCCAGCCCCTGCGTCAGCGGCCGGCCGCTGCACCAGCGGCGCGTGGCCATGCTCAGCAGTGCGGCACTGATTGCGCGCGGCGACGAACCCTTCGCCATCGGCTCGGGCGAATTCCGCGCGGTGCCAGCGGCGGGCCGTGAGGCCGACATCCTCATCAGCCACGTGTCGATCAACTTCGACCGCGCCGGTTTCCAGCGCGACTTGAACGTCGTCTACCCCATTGATCGCCTGCGCGAGCTGGCCGCCGAGGGCCTGATCGGCAGTGTGGCGAGCACGCACTACAGCTGCATGGGATCGACCGACCCGGCGGCCATGGTGGCGGGCGTCGATGCCCTGGCAGCCGCCCTGCATGCCGACGGCGTCGATGCCGTGCTGCTGACCCCCGTTTGACCGCTGTGCACGCGCGCCGTGAGCGCGCTGGGTCACATGCTGGAACAACGCGGGCTGGCCACCACCGTCATCGCGCTGGTGCTGGCGCAGGTGGAGAAGACGCGACCACCGCGCGCCCTGATGACGCCCTTCATGCTGGGCCGGCCGCTGGGCGAACCCAACGATGCGGCGTTTCAGCGCCGCGTGCTGCTGCAGGCGCTGCAGTTGCTGACCCGCGACGACGGGCCAGTGCTGCTGGAACACTTCGAAGAGGTCAACCCGAGTTGGTTTGACCGCCCGGGCTGGCGGCCGGCACCGGAGTTGCCGGCGCTGGTGATGCGCGCCGACGCCGCCGAATGGCGAGTGGCGTTCGCCGACGAGTTGGCCTGCGTGATGCCCGCCTGGCAGCGCTTTGCGCAGCGCTTCGGCCGCAGCAGCGTCGGCTTGGGCGGGCAGCCGGTTGAGGCTTGGGCGGCATTCGCCGTGGCCTGCCTTGACGGTGGCCTGCCCACCGTGGCAGCACATGCCACCTCGGCGCTGGCTTTGCGCTTTCTGGCCGACGACATCAAGGCCATGTACGGCGAGGCTGCACAGGCCGACGGTGGGCCGCCATCAGCGCGCCAGATCGACACCTGGTTCTGGCGCGAGACGGTGGCCGGGCAGCTGCTGATCGCCCTGCGCGCCGCCGCCCTGCTAAGCCCCAACAACGCCATGAAGGCCGTTGGCGGGCGCTTCCTCGTGCCGGCGCCATTTGTGCCCGTTTGAGCGCCGCCTTCGAGGCGCTTGACCGGTCCGAGCGGGCCCCGCCCGCCCCCGAGGGACACTGCAGGGCCCCATGCTCCACGACAACACCGCGCGCAACCGGCGCATTGGCATCGCCCTGGTCAGCCTGTGCACCCTGTGCTTCGCGACGCTGGATGCCTGCGCCAAATGGCTGATCCACAGCCTGCCGGTGATCGAGGTCGTGTGGCTGCGCTTTGTCGCCCACCTGCTGTGGGTGGCGCTGCTGCTGGCGCCCATCCAGCGCGGTGAATTGCTGCGCGTGCGCAGCCCGCGACTGCAGGCCATCCGCGGCCTGATGCTGGCCGTGATGACGGGCGTGAACTTCTGGGCGCTGCAGTATTTGCAACTGGCCGAGACGGCCGCCATCCAGTTCTCAGTGCCCCTGCTGATTGCGCTTTACTCGGCCGGCAAGCTGGGCGAACATCTGGATGCGCGGCGCTGGCTGGCGATTGCCCTGGGCTTCATCGGCGTGCTGCTGGTCGTCCGCCCGGGCACCCACGGCTTTCATCCGGCCATCGTGCTGTCGGTGATCAATGCGCTGATCTACGCCGCCTTCAATTTGCTCACGCGCAAGATGGCGGCCACCGAATCACCGGCGGCCACGCAGTTGATGTCGGCGCTGATGGCCGCGGTGGTGCTGGCACCATTTGCCTTGATGCAGTGGCGCACACCGGCCAGCGCGACCGAGTGGGCCGTCATCGCCACCTGCGGCTTGTGCGGCGCGCTTGGACACTACGGTATCGCGTTAGCTCACCGCTACGCGTCGGCCGCCGTGCTCAGCCCCTTCATGTACCAGCAGATCCTGTACATGACGCTTTGGGGCTGGCTGTTGTTTGCCCAGGTGCCCGATGCCTTTGTGGTGGCCGGCGCGGTGGTGGTGGTGAGCAGCGGGCTGTGGATGCTGTGGATGGAGATGCGGCGCGGCTGACCGCGGCGCACCAGGCGGCACATCACGCCACCGCGCTGCGCTGCGAGGCGTCGCAACACGCCTCAATCCGCCTTGATCCCCGCGCGCACCACGATCTCTTTCCAGATCTTTTGCTGCTGCGCAATGTAAGCAGCAAATTCTGCCGGCGGGCCACCGCCGCCCACGGCCGAATCACTGGCGAAACGCTCGGTCACCGAGTTTGACTTCAGCGCCTTGAGCGACTCTTCCTGCAGGCGCTTGACGATCTCGACCGGCGTGCCCGCCGGGGCCAGGATGCCGTACCACTGCGAGGTCTCGAAATCCTTGAAGCCCATTTCGGCCACGGTGGGCACATCGGGCAGCGCGGCCAGGCGCTGCGGCGTGCCGACCGCGATCGCCCGCAGCTTGCCGCTTTTAATGTGCGGCAGCAGCGCCGGCAGGCCGGCCGAGCTGGCCTGGGTGCGCCCGGCCAGCAAATCGGTGAGCTGCGGGCCGGTGCCGCGGTAGGGAATATGGGTGATGAACATGCCGGCCACGAGCTTCAAATACTCCATCGCCAAGTGGCCGGCGCTGGCATTGCCGGCCGAGCCGTAGTTCAGCTTGCCGGGGTTCTTCTTCACATGGGCAACGAACTCCTGAAAGTTCTTGGCCGGCACATCGGGGTGGATGACAAACAGATTGGGCACCTTGGCCAGCAAGGTGACAGGCATGAAATCCTTGTTCACATCGAAGGGCTGGTTAGGAAAGATGTAGGGGTTCACCGCCAGCGAGCCGACATGCCCCAGGATGATGGTGTGGCCATCGGGCGCGGCCTTGGCCACATCGCTCATCGCCGGCAGGCCGGCGCCACCGCCCTTGTTCTCGACATACACCGTTTGCCCGAGTTGTTTGGTCAGCTCATTGGCCACCGTGCGGGCGACGATCTCGCTGGTGCCGCCGGGGGCGAAGGGCACGACGAAGCGGATGGATTGGCGTGGCCAGGTGGTCTGGGCAAAGGCGCTCGGTAAAAGTGCCAAGCCGGCCAGCGCAGTGCGGCGGGTGATACGGGTGATGCTTGAGTTCATGGCGTGGGGCTCCTTGCGGGCACTGTATCGCCATGGGCCGGCGCGGCATGCCTTCGCAAGTCGGCGCCTGCCATCCTAGAATCGTATCGACGCGGCCGGCGCGAGTGCTGGCGTAACGGCGTCGGCGGATCCGACACGGGGAGAAATTCATGACAAGACCAATGTGTGCAGCGGCGGCCCTCTCGCTTGTGATCGGGCTGGCAGCCTGCGGCGGCGGCAGCAGCAGCAGTACGCCGGCGGCGCTGAGCTTCTCGCCGGCCACGCTGCAGGTCGAATCGGATCCGCAGGTCTCAGCCAACGTTTCCTTCAGCGCCAAGCCCAGCATTGCCACTTCGGGTCCGATCTATGTCGTCATCGACACCCAGGGCGTCATCAACCCGGCGATGTCCCTGGTCGCGCAGGCCGACGGCAGCTTCGCCGTCACGCTGTCCACCGACGCCGCGCTGGCGGCGGGCAGGCACACCGGCGTCTTGTCGGTGCGCGTCTGTCCGGTGGCCGATTGCGCGCAGCAGCACGCGGGCTCACCGGTGCAACTGCCTTATGACATCACTGTCGGCACGCCGGTCAATCTGACTGCACTGTCGCGTATCGCAGGCGTCGCGGATTGGGAGACCCACCAAGGCAACGCGGCGCACACCGGCCATGCGCCGATCACGCTGGATGCGACGAGGTTTTCGACGCGCTGGCGCTGGATTGCCAGCGATGCCGGGGTCAAGCTGAGCCCGCCGGTGGCCGCCAATGGTCTGGTCTATGTCACCACCTCGGGCTTCTTCGCGCCGATCTCGCGCTTGCTGGCGATCGCCGAGGCCGACGCCAGCGAGCGCTGGTCGTACAACTTCGGTGCGGTGTTTGCGGCCAACTCGCCGGCGGTCAGCGCCGGGGCGGTGTTCGTTGCGACCTCGGGACATGAGCACACCGCGATGTGGTCGTTCGGCGCGAGCGACGGCGCGCTGCGCTTTCGCACGCCGTTTGGCGCGCAGTGGGAGCATTACTACCCGCCCACAGTCGTCGACGGTGCGGTTTACGCCAACGGTGGCGCCTACGGCGGATTGCTGCGTTTCGACGCGAGCACCGGCACCAACGCTTGGTTCACGTCTTTGCAGCAGTACGACCAATGGACGCCAGCCATCGATGCAAGCTATGCCTACACCAACATGGGTGGCCGGGTCACGGTGCTGAAGCGTGCGGACGGCGAAATCGTCAACGAGTTTGCGCTCGACGGCTTCAACTTCCTGGCTTGGAGTAGCCACGCGGTGACCGTTCTTACGGGCAACCGCCAACTGCTCTCGCGAAGCGGCAGCGGGCTCGCCTTCAACTCGCCGGCGAACACGCTGAGCCTGATCGATACGGCGCTGGGCACGACGCCTTGGTCGGTGACCGGGCCATTCGCCACCGACCCGGTGGTCGCCAAGGGTCTGGTCTACATCGCCAACGCCTCACCGCTGCAGCTCGAGGCCCGCAGCCTGGCCACCGGCCAGGTGCAGTGGACCTGGCCGCTCAGCGATCCCGCCGACAGCGCGTTTCTGGGCAACCTGCTGGTCACCGACAGCCATGTCTTCGTCAGCACCAATCGGCGCACCTACGCCATTGATCTGACACGCCACACGGCGGCCTGGACATACGCCAAGCCCGCTCACAAAGCGATTTCCGCCAACGGTGTTTTGTACCTCTCAACCTTGACCGCCGAAGGTGAAAGTGATCGTGGCCTGACCGCCGTGAACCTGCGCTGATCGGCGCTCAACCCGCCGTCAAGCCAGGCTGGCCAGCACGCGATCGACCATCACGCCGGACTGGCCCAGGTAGTTCACCGGATCGCACAGCGCGGCCAGCGCGGCGCGATCCAGATGCTGGCTGATCTCGGCGTTCTCGCACAGCAGATCGAGCAGCGGCCGGCGCTGTTTGACGGCATCGCGGCACAGGTCATAAACCAGATCGTGAGCGACCTCGCGGCCGATGTAGGGCCCCAGGCCCATCATCACCGCCTCGCTCATCACCAGGCCATGCGTCATGTCGATGTTGCGGCGCATGGCCCGCTCATCGACCTCCAGGCCTTCGAGGATGGCGCGCGACTGCTTGAGGGCGCCGGCCATCAGGCAAAAAGCCTCGGGCAGGACGATCCATTCGATCTCCCAGGGGCCGGTGGAGCGCTCGTGGTCGGCCACCATCGCGTCCATCAGCGCGGCCGAATGTTGGCGCACGACAGAGATCGCGGCATGGATGTAGCAACTGGCAATCGGGTTGCGCTTTTGCGGCATGGTGCTGCTGCTGCCGCGGCCATGGTGAAAGGGCTCGAAGACCTCGCCCACCTCGGTCTGCATCAGCAACTTCACATCCATGCTGAGCTTGCCCAGCGTGCCGCCCACCAGGCCGAGAAAGGCGCCTACTTCGGCAATGTTGTCGCGGATGGTGTGCCAGGCGATCAGCGGCTGGCCCAAACCTAACTCTCGGCACAAGCCGACCTGGGTATCCATGGCGCCCGTGTGCAACGAGGCCAGCGTGCCGGCGGCCCCCGCAAATTCGCCCACCAGAACGCGCGGTCTGAGCTGCGCCAGGCGCTGGCGATGGCGCTCGATGGCCGAAAGCAGCCCGGCCATCTTGTAGCCGAAGGTCACCGGAATGGCCTGCTGCAAATTGCTGCGGCCGATCATCGGTGTGTCGCGGTGCGCGCGCGCCAACTTCGCCATCGCGGCCGAGATGGCACGCAGCTCAGCATCGACCAAGTCAAGCGCCTCGCGGATCTGCAGCACGGTGGCGGTGTCGGTGATGTCCTGCGTGGTGGCACCCCAATGGCAATACTCGCCCAGCTTGTCGCGGCACAGCGCATTGAGCTGCGACACCACGCCAAGGATGGGGTAGCCGATGCGCTCGGTCTGCGCCCGCAGCTTGACCATGTCGATCTGATCGAGATGGCAATGGCTGACGATCTCATCCGCCGCCTCAGCCGGAATCAAGCCCAGCCGCCCCTGCACCTTGGCCAGCGCACATTCGATGTCCAGATACTTCTGCGTGCGGTTCTCATCCGACCACACCTGGCGCATGGCGTCGCTGGAAAAAATACCCTGAAAAATGACCGAATCAATGATTGTCGAAGGCATGGGGTCAGGTCTTTACTTTTAAGTCTTTGAAGAGCTTCAAACGCCCAGCGTGGCCGTGGCGTCCATCGTCAGCCAGCCTTCGTGATCACAGGCCCACAGGCGCACGCTGCGGCCATCGGCACTGGGCTGGCCGCGCACCTGCATGGGCCGGCCATCGAAGGTGGGGCGCAGGGCCTTGAACTGGAACTGCGTGACCACGGCCTGCGGTGCTTGGCGGCGCAGCAAATCCAGCAGCAAGGTGGCGATCAAGGGGCCGTGCACCACCAGGCCGGGGTAGCCCTCGACCGTGGTGACATAGCGCCGGTCGTAGTGGATGCGGTGGCCATTGAAGGTCAATGCCGAGTAGCGAAACAGCAGCAGGTCGTCAGGCAGCCATTCGCGCTGCCAGGCGGCCTCGGTGGGCGCGGCCTGCGGTGGCGGCGCCACATCACCGGGCTGGGCCGCCTCGCGGTAGACGATGTCGTGGTGCTCGATCAAGGCCGGCTGGACCGCGCCATTGCAGTAGAGCTCATGGCGCATCTTGACGAACACCAGCTTGCCGCTGCGGCCACTCTTGCTGCTGACGTCGGTGATGGTGGATCGGCGCTCGACCTCGTCACCCACGGCAATGGGTGAGCGCCACTGCAATTGGCTGCCGGCCCACATGCGCCGCGGCAGCGGCACGGGTGGCAAGAAGCCGCCGCGCTGCGGGTGACCATCGGGCCCGGCCTCGCTGTGGCGGTAGCGCGGCAGGAAGTACAGCCAATGCCACAGCGGCGGCAGCGCCGTGCCGGCCTTGACGGCAAGCGGTGCATGATCGAGCGTGGCATTGAGCGCGACGACCGGCGTGGCGCCAATGTCATCGCGGGCGGTCTCGCTGCGGCCGATCCAGGCAGCGAATTCATTCAAGTCGGCGGTCATCGGCGTCTCCGGTCGGGGGAGCGGAATTGTGCAAGAGCCGATGCCGGCAGCGTGCGGCTTTGGGCTCGCCCCTGTTTTGATCGCCGCCGGCAAGCCCCCGCCTGGCTGCCACCGACCGACCGTCCACAGCGCCACGCGATACTTCCGCGCATGCACTTCCTCATCGCGCTGCTGGTGTTCCTGTTGTTGGTGGCCATCGTCATTCAGTGGTCGACCAAATTCAAGCTGCGCGAGGCCCAGCGCGCCGATTTCATCCGCAGCTACAGCTTCCCCAAAGGCCTGATCGAGAAGCTGATGCAGCGCCGGCCCGAGCTGGCCGCCAAGGATGGCCAATTGGTGGCACGCGCGCTGCGGCAGTTCTTTCTGGCCTACTTGAAGAGTGGTCGGCAGTTTGTCGCCATGCCCTCGCAAGTGGCCGACGATTTGTGGCACGAGTTCATCCTGTACACGCGTGGCTACGAGCAGTTCTGCCAGCAAGCGTTTGGCAAGTTCATGCACCACACACCGGCCGTCGTGCTATCGGCCGAAAAGAGCGACAACTCCGGCCTGCGCCGCTGCTGGTGGCAATGCTGCAAGGAAGAGAACATCAACCCCGCCAGGGCGACGCGATTGCCACTGCTGTTTGCCCTGGATGCCAAGCTCAATGTGGCCGACGGCTTTCGCTACGCGCCCGACTGCAAGGCATTGCGCCCCGCCGAGACGGCAGCACTCGGCGTGGTTGTCACCGTCGTGCACTGCGGTGGTGATTTCTCCAGCCCTGGCTTCGATGGTGGGGTGGATGGCTTTGGGGATGGTGCTGGTGGTGATGGCGGTGGTGGTGGTGATGGCGGTGGTGGCGGCAGCGACGGGGGCGGCTGCGGCGGGGGCTGCGGCAGTTGAACCTGGCCCCCGGGCGTTAGCATCCGCCACCTCGATCACCCTGCAAGCACAAACACCCCATGACCAGCACCCACAAAATCGCCCTCATCCCCGGTGACGGCATCGGCAAGGAAGTGATGCCCGAGGGCGAGCGCGTGCTCAAGGCCGCGGCCGAGCGCTTCAAGCTCAAGCTGCAATACAGCCCCAAGGAGTGGGCCAGTTGCGACTGGTACGCGGCGCACGGCCAGATGATGCCGGACGACTGGAAGGCCCAGCTCATCAGCCAGGACGCGATTTTGTTTGGCGCCGTGGGCTGGCCAGCGCTCGTGCCCGATCACGTGTCGCTGTGGGGCTCGCTGCTGAAGTTTCGGCGCGATTTCGATCAGTACATCAACCTGCGCCCGGCCAAGCTGATGGCCGGCGTGCCGTGTCCTTTGGCCGGCAGGAAGCCGGGCGACATCGACATGCTGATCGTGCGCGAAAACACCGAGGGCGAGTACTCGTCCATTGGTGGCGTGATGTACCCGGGCACCGAGCGCGAGTTCGTGGCGCAGGAGTCGATCTTCAGCCGCATTGGCACCGAGCGGCTGCTGCGTTATGCCTTTGAGCTGGCGCGCACGCGGCCGCGCCGGCATGTGACCCTGGCCACAAAGAGCAATGGCATTTCGATCTCCATGCCGTGGTGGGATGAGCGCTGTGTCGAGATGGCCGCGCGCTACCCAGAGATCACCTGGGACAAGCAGCACATCGACATCCTGGCCGCACGCTTTGTGCTGCAGCCGGACCGCTTCGATGTGGTCGCCGCCACCAATTTGTTTGGTGACATCCTGAGCGATCTGGGGCCGGCCTGCACCGGCACCATCGGCATTGCGCCCTCGGCCAATCTGAACCCGGAGCGCAAGTTCCCGAGCCTGTTCGAGCCGGTGCACGGCTCAGCGCCGGACATCCACGGCAAGAACATCGCCAACCCGGTGGGCATGATCTGGTCGGCGGCCATGATGCTGGACTTTCTGGGCCACAGCGCTGGCGCCGAGCGCGACGCGCACGATGCCATCCTGCGGGCGATTGAGCGTGTGCTCATCGATGGCCCGCGCACGCCAGATCTGGGCGGGCAGGCCAACACCACGCAGATGGGTGAGGCGATTGCGGCGCTGGTGGCGGGTGGGATTTGAAGTGCTGGCCCCAACGGGGTTGAAGACGCCGCCACTGGCCGCTTGACACTGGGGTTAGCTTGAGTGCCGAGGGCGTCGCAGAGACCTACGACGCCGACTGTGTCGTAGAAACCCATGACGCCGACTGTGTCGTCGTGGGCGCCGGCGTCGTCGGCCTGGCCATCGCCCGCGCCCTGGCCCAGGCCGGCCGCGAGGTCATTGTGCTGGAGGCCGAAAACACCTTCGGCAGCATCACCAGCTCGCGCAACAGCGAGGTCATCCACGCCGGCATCTACTACCCGCCGGGCTCCTTGCGGGCGCGCTTGTGCGTGCGCGGCAAGGGCTTGCTTTATGACTTCTGCGCCAGCCACCATGTCGGCCACCAGCGCTGCGGCAAGTTGATCGTGGCCAGCACGGCCGATGAGCTGCCATTGCTGGACAGCTTGCGCCGCCAGGCCGCGGCCTGTGGTGTCAACGATCTGATCAGCCTGTCCGCCGCGCAGGCCATGGCCATGGAGCCGGCACTGCAGTGCGTGGGCGCGCTGCTGTCGCCCTCGACCGGCATCATCGACAGCCACGGCCTGATGCTGGCCCTGCTGGGCGAGGCCCAAGCCGCTGGCGCCATGCTGGCCTTGTGCTCGCCCGTGCTGGCCGGCCGCGTGGTCGATGTCGGCCGCAGCCAGCAGCGCATCGAGCTCGATGTCGGCGGCGCAGCGCCCAGCCGGCTGCGCGCCCGCAGCGTGATCAACAGCGCCGGCCTGAGCGCGCCGATGCTGGCACGCAAAATACGTGGCCTGGCGCCGCAGCACATCCCGCAAGGCCGGCTGGCCAAGGGCTGCTATTTCACGCTCACCGGTGCCTCACCCTTCAAGCGCCTGGTCTACCCGGCGCCGGGCGCCTCGGGCCACCTGGGCGTGCACCTGACGATTGATCTGGGCGGCCAGGCGCGCTTTGGCCCGAGCTTTCGCTGGGTGGACGATCCGAACTACGACGTTGAGGCCAGCGAGGCCGACGGTTTTTACGCTGCGGTTAGGCGTTATTGGCCGGGCCTGCCCGATGGCGCCTTGCAACCAGGTTACGCTGGCTTGCGGCCGAAGATTTCAGCCCCAGGCGAGCCCGCGGCGGACTTTCGCATCGACGGCCCGGCGCAGCACGGCGTGGCCGGCCTGGTCAATCTGTTCGGCATCGAGTCGCCGGGCTTGACCGCCTCGCTGGCGATTGCCGAAGTGGTGGCCGCGATGTTGCAAGGCGCCACTTGAGCGGCCGCACACACTGGCTGGCCTGCGCGGGGGCCGGCCTGCTGGCGGCGGGCCTGCAGGCTGCGCCGGACGATTTTTGCCGCGCCGCCGAGCTGCCCGCGCGTGCCATCGAGTTGACCAACCGCCTGCGCGCCCAGGGCGCCACCTGTGGCGGCGTCACCTTTGCGCCCGCGCCGCCGCTGCAGTGGTCACCCGCGGCCACCACGGTGGCTTTGCGCCACGCCCAGGACATGGCGCTGCAGCGCCGCCTGAAGCATGCCGGAAGCGATGGCAGCCATGGCGGTGAGCGTCTGCGCCACGGCGGCGTCGATTGGCAGCGCTGGGCCGAGAACCTGGCCGCGGGCCAACGCAGCCTGGACCAGGTGCTTGCGCAATGGCTGCAGAGTGCGGCGCATTGCGAAAACCTGATGGATGCCGAGCTGCAGCACATGGGCCTGGCCTGCGCCGCCGACAAGGGCGGGCGCCTCTATTGGGCGATGAGTTTTGCGACCCTGCGCTGATGCGACCTCGCACTGATGTGCTGACGCAAAGCGCTCAGCCAGTCAGCCAGTCAGACCTTCAGCCCATCAACAGTTCAGCCGTTCAGCCCTTCACCACCTCAGCCCGCCGCACGCAGCCGCATGCGGTTGGGCAGGGGCACGGATCGCCGCAGCACCTCCTCGCCCAGCCACTCGGCCGACGCCCGTGCGCGCTGCGCCACGGTGGCCAGGGGCAGCTGCTGGTAGTCGTCGTTGAAGACCTCGAAGCTGTAGTCGCCGCGATAGCCCAGCGCGGCCAGGCGCATCACCAGGTCGGCCACTTCGGTGCTGTGCACGCCCTCGCCAGGGAAGACGCGGAAGGTGCGCGCCGTGCTGATGCGCTCTTCGACCGTGCGGATTTCCTGCCACATGAAATCAGCCAGTTGCACGAGGAAGATCTTGCGCGGATCGATCAGCTCCAGGGCGTCCAGCGGCGTCTTGGTGGCGAAGGCGTGAAAGCTGTCAAAGCCCAGGCCGAGGTTGGGCGCGTCGGCACGGCACACCACATCCCAGGCGGTGGTGTATTCATTGATGGTGCGGCCCCAAGACAAGCCCTCGTAAGCGATCTTGATGCCCATGGGCACGGCCAGCATGGCCAGCTTGCGCAGATCGCGGGCGATGGCGTCCAGGTCTTGGGTGGCGTGCTGGCTGGTCGATGAGCAGGCCAAGAGCAGCGGCGCGCCCAGGGCGTGGGCCATCTCCAGCATGGCCTTGGCCATGTCCACCTTGTAGTCGTGCAGGTGGCCCGACAGGCCTTCAAAGTCGCGCAGAACCTGGAAGCCGGTGACGCGCAGGCCGCTGCGCTTGACCGCCCTAACGGCGGCGTCAATGCCACCGGCGTGGCCGACGATGTCATTGGCCTTGAGCATCACCTGGCTGAAGCCCGCCGCCTGCATTGCCGCCAGCTTGGCCTCCAGCGGGCCGGCCAGGGTGATGGTGTCCATACCGAAATCGTCAAAATTGCCGCTGCGCTGGCTCATGATGTGATCGCGTCTTATAGATGTTAGCTAAGCTTGTCATGCAGCTCGACTTGCCGCTCGACTTGCCGCTCGTCATGCACCAGCTCGAACATCACCCCGCCCAGCCAGTTGCGGGTGAGCGCGCCGCGGTCTTCGGTGTGCAGGTCGCTGCTTTCCACAAACTCCACGCCGCGCGCCACCAGGGCGGCCACCGCCGCGGGCACATCGGGCGCGCCCAGGCCCATGCGCTGCAGGCTTTCTTCGCCCTCGATCTCGACGATGCCGGAATCGGGCTCGATGAGCTGCAGGTAGAAGGATTTGCACGGGCTTTGCAGGATGTGGCCCTTGGGCAGGATGCCGAAGCGCTCCTCGTCGGGCAGGTCGGCAAAGCCGAAGAGCTCGCGGTAGAACTCGCACCAGTCGTCCATGCGGTCGGTGCCGATGTACTGCACGATGCCAAACCAGTGCAGGCCAGCCACCGCCGGCGGGCGCGCATCGACGGTGGGGATGTGAACGAAATCCACATCCCAGATGGAAAAGTCCTGCGTGCGATCGACAAAGTAGATGCGGCTGGCGCCCACACCGTGGATGGCGGGGATGTTCAGCTCCATCACCTCGACATGCGTGGGCACGGCCCAGGCGCCGCGGTCCAGCGCACGCTGGTAGGCGGCAGCGGCGTCGCGCACGCGCAGCGCGATGGCGGCAATCACCGGCGTTTCGCTGGGCTGCACGCTGCTGGGCCGGGCGCCGACATGGGCGTTGATGACGACGTTCATCGTGCCCTGGCGATACAGCAGCACCTCGCGCGAGCGGTGCCTGGCCACGGGGCGAAAGCCCATCATCTCCAGCACCTGGCCCAGGGCCTGCGGGCGGGTGGTGGCGTATTCGATGAATTCGATGCCGGCCAGGCCCAAGGGGTTGGGCACACCGCCGATGGCTTCGCGGTGGATGGTGCTGCTCATGGGGTTGTCCTTGTGATTGGCCTTGCCTGGGGTTGCGCGGGCTTATAGCACCCGGGCCGCGCCCGCCCGACGTCAGGCCATCATCGGGCAAGTCCCAAGGCTGTACTCGATCCGCATCAAGCAGGCCGCTGCTCCAGACTGGGGCAGTGGCCAGGTCGCAAAACTACGGGTTTGTCGGGGGGGTGCTGAGCGCGCGAAGTACTGAAGATGCCGGGTGCGTCTAAACCGTGGAGAGTGAGCATGGCAACCAAGTTGAAAGTGAACGGCAAAGCCGTTGTGGTCAAGTCCGAAGACGATACGCCGCTGCTCTGGGTGGTGCGTGACGAGATCGGCATGACCGGCACCAAATTCGGCTGTGGCGCCGGCCTGTGCGGTGCTTGCACGGTGCTGATGGATGGTGTGGCCATTCGCTCCTGCCAGACCCCCGTGTCGGCGGCCGCGGGCAAGTCGATCTCGACGATCGAGAGCCTGTCGCGCAACAACACGCACCCGCTGCAAAAGGCCTGGATCAAGCACGACGTGCCGCAGTGCGGCTACTGCCAATCGGGCCAGTTGATGAGCGCTGCCGCCCTGCTGGCCAGCAACAAGAACCCGAGCGACGCCGAGATCGACAACGCCATGTCGGGCAACCTGTGCCGCTGTGGCACCTATGTGCGCGTGCGCGCTGCCATCAAGACCGCCGCCGCCGAGATGCGCGGCGCCAAGGCTTGATCCCGACCACCGTGGAGAACAACATGAGCGCATTGAAAACCACCGTTTCACGTCGCGGTTTCATCAAGACATCGGGCGCCTTCAGTGGCGGCTTGATGGTCGGCACCTTCCTGCCCCTGGCCGGCCCGGCCCAGGCCGCCGGCCTGGTGCACACGCCCAATGCCTGGGTGCACATCGCCGACGATTCCACCATCACCATCCTCTCGGCCCGCTCTGAAATGGGCCAGGGTGTGTACACCTCGATGCCCATGCTGGTGGCCGAGGAACTCAACGTCGACATCAAGACCGTCAAGGTCGCCTTTGCGCCCCCAGGCAAGGTCTATGGCAACGCCCTGATTTATGGCCTGCAGCTCACCGGTGGCTCGACCTCGGTGCGCGAAGGCTGGGAAAAGCTGCGCGTGGCCGGTGCCCAGGTGCGCGAGATGCTGATCGCCGCCGCCGCCAACAAATGGGGCGTTGAGGCCTCCAGCCTGCGTGCCGAAAACGGCATGGTGCTGGGTGCGGGTGGCAAGAAGGCCAGCTATGGCCAGTTGGCCGCGGCCGCCGCGCAGCTCACGGCGCCGGAAAAGCCCGCCATCAAGGACCCCAGCCAGTTCCGCATCGTCGGCAAACGCGTCACCCGGCTGGATACGCCGGCCAAGGTCAATGGCACGGCGCGCTTTGGCATCGATGTCAAGCTGCCCGGCCTGACCTATGCGTCGCTGGAGCAGTCGCCCGTCTTGGGCGGCACCGTCAAGAGCTTCGATGGCAGCAAGGCCAAGGCCATGCCCGGGGTGCTGGATGTGGTGCAGATCCCCGATGGCATTGCGGTCGTGGCCGACACCTACTGGCATGCGCGCAAGGCCCGCCAGGCGCTGGAAATCGTTTGGGACGAAGGCGCCAACGCCGGCCTGAACACCAAGGCCATGCTCGAAGGCACACGCGCCGCGCTGGGCACGGGCACACCCATTCCCGTGCAGCCGCCTGTGGGCGATGCCGCTGGCGTGATTGCGGGTGCCGCCAAGGTGGTGCGCGCCGAGTACATCACTCAAAACGCCACGCACTCGCCGCTGGAGCCGATGAACTTCACGGCGCACTTCAGCAATGGCAGCATCGACCTGATCGGCCCCACCCAATGGCCGGATGCGGCGCAAGGCGCGGTGGCCAAGATCCTGGGCATCGACCCGGGCAAGGTGTCGGTGGAATCGACCTTCCTCGGTGGCGGCTTTGGCCGGCGCATCGACCTGGACTTCATCATCCAGGCGGCGTTGATCAGCAAGGCCGTGAACCGTCCGGTCAAGCTGATCTGGACGCGCGAAGACGACATGACGCACGACTTCTATCGCCCCATGGCGGCCACGCAAATGGCCGCCGCCCTTGGGGCCGATGGCAAGCCGACGGCACTGACCTTCAAGGTGTCGTCGCAATCGGTCACCGAGCGCGTCTTCAACCTGCCGGCACCGGCCCCCGATGGCCTGATGAGCGAGGCCGCGGTGGCGCTGTACAACATCCCGGCCACCAGCCATGCCATCGTCAAGCACAACGCCGGCCTGCGCGTGGGCTACTGGCGCGCGGTGAGCCACAACATGAACGCCTTCGCCAACGAGAGCTTCATTGATGAGCTGGCTGTGGCCGCCGGCAAAGACCCGGTGGCCTACCGCATGGCCCTGCTGGACAAGAGCCCGCGCATGGCCAATGTGCTCAAGACCGCGGCCGAGAAAGCCGGCTGGGGCAGTGCCGCACCGGCCGGCCGCACCCGCGGTGTGGCGGTGATGGAAGGCTACGACACCTATATGGCGCAGATCGCCGAGGTGTCGATGAAGGAGGGCGCGCCGGTGGTGCACAAGGTCACCGTGGTGGCCGACCTGGGCCGCATGGTCAACCCCGACACGGTCGAGGCACAGATCCAGTCGAGCATCATCTTTGGCCTGTCGACCTGCCTGTGGGGCGACATCACGGTGGACAAAGGCCGCGTGCAGCAGACCAACTTCGACAGCTACCGCATCATGCGCAACAACGAGGCGCCGGCGATTGACATCGTGCTGGTCAACAGCACCGAGAAACCCGGCGGCATTGGCGAGCCCGCCACCGCCCTGATCGGCCCGGCCGTGGCCAACGCCATGGCCGCGGCCAGTGGCGGCAAGCGCGTGCGCCGCATGCCGTTCACGGCGGCGAACGTGGCTGCGGCCTAAGGCGGCAGCAAGCTAACGCTGCGGTATAGGCGACGGATCAACGGGGCTGGCTCAGCGTGTCATGCTCCGTGCCCAGTTCACCGGCCTGCCGGGCGCAGCGGTGAGCTCGGGCGAGGCTGTGGACCAGCCTTCGTCGGCCTCGAACTGGATCGACAGACGCAGCTCGGCTGCGTCGACTCGCAACTCGCCGCTGCGCGCCAGGGGATAGCGCCCCAGCGCCTGCGACACGGCGAAGTAGCGGCCCCTGTCATGGGGGCCAAGCTGCCAACGCACCACGCCCTTCTCCAGGCTGATCTGTGCCTGCAGCGGCCGTACCAGGTCTTGCTGTTGCAGTCGGGCCAGCTCTTGTGCGGCGTGCTCGGCACCCACCTCGATCACCGCCCTGGCAGCGGCGTCGTAGCGGTACAAGGGCCTGTCGTGGCCCGTGAGGGGAGCGCCGCGCACCAGCAGCGACGGGCATGCCGTGGCCGTGCGGCGCCTGATCTCGCACAGCGATGTGGCATACCAGTGGCTTGAGAGCAGGGCATCAGACACGATCAGTGCGCGCTCGGCCGGGTCGGCCAGGATGAACCGGCCCTGGGCAGCGATTTCCTGACGAAGCGGCGCCTGACTGACGCGCAGGCCGTGGCTGTGCCAGGCGGCCAGAGCCAGCGGCACGAGGCAGACCGCGGGCGCCATGCTGCGCGGCCAGCCCCGGCGGGCGGCCCAGCTGCCGACGATGTCCAGCAAGCAGGCGGCGCCGGCCAGAGAAACGACCAGCCACAGCACGAAGAGGTAGCGGTCGGGCCCCGTGATGCCGGGAAAGCGCAGCAGCGGCAGCAGCGGCAACAGCACGCATGCCGCCAACACCCATGCCGCCGGCGCTGTGCGTCGCCGCAGTGCCAAGCGCAGGCCCGCGGCCAGCACGATCAACGCCGTGGGCAGCGGCCACCAGCGTCCGAAGAGAAATTCAGGGAAACGACCGAAGACTTGCAAGCTGTGCGCCAGTGCCGCCACATCCAGTGCGGCCGCAGGATCAACATAGCCACCGACAAGCGCGCCCAGCATCCACCCGCGCCAGACCACGTACAGCGCGGCAACGGCAACATACGGCGCCAGCAATTGCATGCGCAGTGGCCACGCCAAACCCACCGGCAAAAAGGGCAGCAGCACCACCAAGGGCACGTACACCTCCTTGGCGGTGACCGACAAGGCGTAGACGGCAGCACCGCCCAGGGCCCAGGCCACACGCCCGGTTTGCGCCGCCTGCAGGTAGGCCATCAGCGCCATGACGCTGAAGGTGGCGCCCTCCAGGTAGTGGCGGGTGGCCAGCGCCTCCACCACCGAGGCCGTGGGCGCGCCGACGAGAAAGAGCAGCACCGCCACCATCGCGCTTGCCGGCGCCCACCAGCGCCGCATCAGCAGGTACAGCGCACCGGCCAGCACAAAGATCGCGGCCAACTGATGGGCATGGAAGAAGCGCGTCGAAAGGCCCGCCAAGGCCAGGTCGGCCTGGAAGGACAGGGTCACCCACGGCGTCAGGTTCGATGGCGACAGCCGCCTCCAGACCGCCGGGTCCCAGAAAGCCGAGAACCATCGCGCGCCAAGCGCATGCAACAGGATTGCCGGGTCGTCGCCCCACCAGTAGGCCCGCAAAATCGGGTGAAAGATCCCAAGGACCGCCAGCCCCAAGCCGAAAACGGCCCAGGCATCGCTGGATGCCTTCATCGGCACGCTGGTGGTGTGCAGTGCCTGTGTCATGCCGGGCGACGCGCCAGCGCGAAGGACCAATGGCGGTTGAGCAGGAAGTTGCAAATCGGCACCAGCACCGCAGCCACGGCCTGCGCCGGCAGATAGGGCCAGCGCGCCCAGCCCATCAGGGCGACCATCAGCCCTGTGTTGAGCAGCAAGCCGAGGAGGCTGACCGCTGTGTAGCGCGCCAGGCTGCCCGCTAACGCGGCGTCGGAGCGGAAGGTCCAGTGGCGATTGAATCGATACGACACCGCCAGCGCGCCGAGGAAGCCCAACACGCTGCCGGCCACCGGATGCAGACCCAGCCCTTCGACCGCGCCGACCAGCAGTGCGATGTGCACTGCCGCGCCCAGTGCACCCACCGCGGCATAGCGCAGCCCGGAGACCGGCAAGCTCACTGCAGCGCCTTCGTGCTGCGCACTGCGGCATTCGCCCTTCGGGCGGCCGGGCGGGCTCATCGCGTCGTCTCTGCGATCACGTAGCGCGGCCTGCCTTTCACCTCCTCATAGATGCGCGCGATGTAGGCGCCGATCACGCCCAAGGCCAGCATCACCACGGCGCCAATGGTGAGCAACAGCAGGATCACCGTGGTGAAGCCGTCAACAGCCCGCCCGGTGAATTTCAGCACCAGGGTCTGCGCGCCCAGCAGCACGGCGAATACGCTGAAGGCCAGCCCGGCCAGCGTCACCAGGTAAAGCGGCGCCGAAGAAAAGGACGTGATCGCCGTCGTCGCCAGCCGAGCCAGCTGCCAGTGCGACCAGCCAGAGGCGCCACCCGCGCGCGTGGGCACCTCGAACGGCAGTTGAACGCGCCTGAAACCCAGCCAGGCGTTCATGCCACGAAAGAACAGGCTGCGCTCACCCATGGCGCGCCAGGCCGCCAGCACGCGGCGGTCCATCAGTTTGAAGTCTGAAGCACCCTGCAGGCCGTGTCCGCTGAGCGCACTGAACAGGCGGTTGAAGGCGCTCGCTGCGGGCCGTGACCAGTTCGACCCGTGCGGCTCGACCTTCACCGCCTCAACCACCTCGGCGCCGGCGCGCCAGGCCTCGACCATGGCCGGAATCAGTGCCGGCGGGTGCTGCAGATCGCCGTCCATGACGATCACGGCTGCACCTTCGGCGCTTTCGAGCCCGGCGGCCAGGGCCGCCTCTTTGCCAAAGTTGCGGCTCAGGCGAATGCCGCGCACATCCTGTGAGGCCAGACACCGCGCCTTGACCAGCTCCCAGGTGCCGTCGGTCGAGCCGTCATCGACGAGCAGCAGCCGGTAGGGCAGGCCCAGGCTGTCCAGTGTTTGTACGATCAACTCCAGCGTGCCCGCGAGATGCGCAGCCTCGTTGTACAGCGGCACCACCACAGCCAGGCGCTCGGCGATGGCGTCAGTTGCTGTCATGGCTTCGGCTGCCCGAGATGGCGAGTGTGGTGCCCGGCAGCCACAGGCTGGCACCGGCCCAGCGCAGCGGCCAGCGCAGGCCCAGCTTGGCGGCGACCAGCGGCAGCGGGAAGGCGTGCGGATAGGGCACGGGCTCCAGGTTCACCACCCCGCACTGCAGCAGCAGCCGCGGCAGCGTGTGGCGATCCAGGTAGAGCAGGTGTTCGGGCAGCTTGTACGATGGCCAACGCCGACCCATCAAGCTGCGCCAAAGGCTGCCCGCGTCAGGCGTGGCGATCAGCAACAGCCCACCCGGACGCAAGCGTTCGAGCAACTGGGCAAGGAACAGCTGCGGCCTGTGCACGTGCTCGATGACATGCACCGACATCACGCAGTCAAAGGTCTGACCCTGAGGCACGGCGTCGACCCCACCGCAGTAAAGCGCATCGGCGTGACCGCGGGCCACCTGCAAAGCACGGGCCGAATAGTCGGTGCCTGTGCGGCGCGTGAAATAGGGCTGCGCCTCGTCGAGCAGGTAGCCGAATCCGCAACCCACCTCAAGCAGCTCACCGCCAAGGCGGCCACGCTGATGCAGCACCCGCAACAGGCGCCTGAAGGTCGCACGCAGCGGCGCCTCTTGCGCGGCGTAATCGGTGTAGCCGCCGGTGTCGCTGCGGGTCGCCTCGGTGAAGTAACGGTCGTCGGCATAGAGCTTGCGCATCTCAGCCTCGCTTGGGCGCGGTGAGAGGAAATCCAGGCCACATGACAGACAGCGCCGGATGCCATAGGGCCCAAAGCTGCCGCCCGCCAACAGCGACCGCGCTTGCTGCCCTGCGCACAAGGGGCAAGCCGGCGACTCCAAAGTGCTTTCACTGAGCGCAATCAAGGTGTCCATGCGAAGCTGCTTTGCTCAGCCGTGTTGCGTCCACTTGTCGCCACTTTTCGAGCCAGTCAAGAGGATCGAGGCTTCAGCCCGGTTTGCAGGGCGGCAGTTTAGGCCACGCGATAGAGCCACCTGTCAGGAGCCACCTGTCAGCCTTGCAGCGCCAGTTGCCACTGCATGTTCACGGCACGGCATCGCGCGCCAGCAACAACTGCCCAAAGTGTGCCCGCATGCGTTCGGCGTCGGGCTTCAAGCCTGTGAACAGCTCAAACGCCCGCACCGCCTGGCCCACGGCCATGCCGCCGCCGTCCATCACCTGGCAGCCGGCGCCGCGCGCTGCTTTGAGCAGGGCCGTCTCCAGCGGGAAGTAAACGATCTCCGACACCCACAGGCCGGCGTGCAGCAGCTCGGCCGGCAGCGGCAGGCCGGGCAGCTTGGCCATGCCGGTGGGCGTGGCGTGGATCAATCCCGTGGCGCCGCGCAGGGCGGCGGCGATGTCGCTGCAGGCGATGACGCGGGCGACGCCGTAGCGTTCACCGAGCTCATCGGCCAGCGCCTGCACCCGCCCGATCTCGCGATCAAACAGCCGCAATTGCTTCACCCCCAGCCGCAGCGCCGCATGCGCAATGGCCGAGCCCGCGCCGCCCGTGCCCAACAGCAGCACGGCCGAGGCATCGGCGCCCGGCAGTGCGCGCTCAAAGGCCCAGGCCCAGCCCGGGCCATCGGTGTTGTGGCCGGTCATGCGCCCGCCTTCACCGAAGACCACGGTGTTGACCGCGCCCATGGCCCGCGCCTCATCGGACAGATCATCCAGCAGCGCGATCACCGCCTGCTTGCAGGGGTAGGTGATGTTCAAGCCGGCATAACCCATGGCTCTAGCCGACTGCAACAGCCCGGGCAAGGCTTGCGCGCCTGCGCCGCTGCGGTCCAGATCGATCAGCTGGTAGTGCAGGCGCAGGCCATGGTGAGCGGCCTCGGCCTCGTGCATCGCCGGGGTCAGCGATTGCCCGATGCCGCTGCCGATCAAGCCGACCAAGGCTTTGCCTGCAGCGCCGGGGCCGGCCTGCGCCGGCAGCGCGTCGCGCATCACTTGCGCATCTTCGCCAGCTCGGCCATCACCTCATTGACCGTGGCCTCGCCCACATTGGCGCTGAACTGGGCAATCACTGGCTTCATCTTCTCGCGCAGCTTGGCCACTTCGGCAGGCGAGAACTCGCTCACCAGCATGCCGTTCTTCTTCAGCAGCTCAAGATTGGCGGCCACCGCGGCGCGGCCCAGTTGGCGCTGCGTCTTGGCGGCTTCGTCGGCCGAGTCGTCGAGGATTTTTTGCTCGGCCGGGCTGAGCGTGTCCCAGACCTTCTTGCTGAACAGCACGGTCTGCGGGTTGTACTGGTGGTTGGTGATGGCGATGTGCTTCTGCACTTCCCAGAACTTGTTGGCGGCGATCACCGAGATCGGGTTCTCCTGGCCATCGATGGCTTTTTGCTCCATCGCGCCAAAGACCTCGGGGAAGGGCAGCGGCGTCGGGTTGGCCCCTAACGCTTTGACCCAGGCGACGTTGATCGGGTTGGGGATGACGCGCAGCTTCAGGCCGTCAATGTCTTCCACCTTGTTCAGCGCGCGCTTGCTGTTGGTCATCTGGCGGTAGCCCAGCTCCCAGTAGGACAGGCCGACGATGCCTTTTTCTTCGAGCTTGGCGTGCAGCTTCTTCCCCACCGGGCCATCGACCAGGGCGTCCGATTCCTTCTCGTTGGCGAAGAGGAAGGGGAAGTCAAAGATTGCCAGCTCCTTGGCCACGCTGGCCAGGATGCCGGTGTTCATCACCGCCATCTCCAGCGTGCCGCCCTGCACCGCCGAGACGTTGGCCTGGTCGCTGCCCAGCACGCCGGCCAGGAACAGGTTGACCTTGATCTTGCCACCGGACTTGGCCGCCACCAGCTCAACAAATTTGCGCATGCCGGCCACGGCCGGATGGCCTTCGGGCGCATTGGCGGCGAACTTGATGGTGCGCTCCTTGATGTCCTGGGCGAAGGTGCCGCCACAGGCCACCAGGGCCACGCTGGCCAACACGGTCTTGATGAACATACGCTTCATGGAAATCTCCTGAATGGATGGGAAAAGCTTCGGGACGCTGCAATCAAGGGGCTGGCGGTGCGGCGCACCCGGTCGCACCGCCAGCGGGGTTGTCTAGACAGGTTTGGGCAGGGTGATCGATGGGCAGCAGGCAGGCTTGCGCGGCCGCCTCAATTGGCAAACCAGCGCGCTGGCACCATCACCAGCGCCGGAAAGAGCACCATCAGAAACATCACCAGGAACTGCGCAATCATGAAAGGAATCACGCCACGCGTGACCTCGTCCATCCTCATCTTGCCCACGCCGGCCACGACGTTGAGCACCGTGCCCACAGGCGGCGTGACCAGGCCGATGGCGTTGTTCATGATGAAGAGCACGCCGAAGTACACCGGATCGATGCCCGCGGCCTTGACCAGGGGCATCAGCACCGGGGTGAGGATCAAGATGGTGGGCGTCATGTCCATCGCCGTGCCGACCACCATGACGATGAGCATGATCACGGCCATCAACAGCATCGGCCGATCGAGCAGCGGCTGCAGCAGCGCGATCAGCTCCTGCGGCAGGTTGGCGATGGTGATCAGCCAGGCCGAGACCATGGCCGCGGCCACCAGGAACATGATCACCGCCGTGGTCTTGGCGGCATTGACGAAGACGCCGTAGAGATCGCGCAGCTTCAGCTCGCCATAGATCACCGTGGCCACAAACAAGGCGTAGACCGCCGCCACCACCGCCGCTTCGGTGGGCGTGAAGACGCCGAATTTGAGGCCCACCAGCACGATCAGCGGCAGCACCAGGGCCCAGGTGGACTGGCGCAGTGCCGCCCAGCGGTCGGCAGCGCTGGCCTTGGGCGGCGGCTTGACGTTCTCTTTCTTGGCCACCAGAAACCAGGCGATGGCGATGGCCACGCCCATCAGCAAACCCGGCACGATGCCGGCCAGAAACAGCTTGGTGATCGAGACATTGGCCGCCACGCCAAAGATGACGAAGCCGATGGAGGGCGGGATGACCGGCGCGATGATGCCGGCGCTGGCGATCAGGCCGCCGGCCTTGGCCTTGTCGTGCCCCGCGGCCACCATCATGGGCAGCAACAAGGCCGCCAAAGCGGCCGTATCGGCCACCGCCGAGCCCGACAGCGCGGCCATCATCACCGCGGCCAGGATGACCACATAGCCCAGACCGCCGCGCCAGTGGCCGACCAAGGCCAGGGCCAGGTTGACGATGCGCTTGGACAGGCCGCCGACATTCATGATCTCGCCGGCCAGCATGAAAAATGGCACGGCCAGCAGCGGGAAGTTGTTGGCGCCTTCGATCAGGTTTTGCGCCAGGATTTGGGCGTCAAACGTGCCTAACTGAAGCATCAAGGCGACGCCGCACAGCAGCAAGGAGTAGGCAATGGGCACGCCCAGCGCCATGGCGGCGAGCAGTGAGATGAGGAACACGGCGATGGTCATGCCTTGGCTCCAGTGCCGCCCTTGCCGCTGGCATTGGCCTCGCCCTCGGCCTCGGCGCCCAGCTTCAGGTGCGCCAGGTCTTCCGATTCCTGCACCGTGACCAGCTCGTCATCGCGCAACCGGCCCGTCAGCAAACGCCCCAGCTTGAGCGCATGGAACAACGCCGCCGACACGGCAAACACCAGGCCCACGCCGTACACCCAGCCCATGGACCAGCCCGACACGGGGGCTTCAACACCCAGGTTGATGCGCGTCTGCTGCAGGCTGCCCCAGAAGATCAACCAGCAGCAATAAATCATCAGGCTCTCGGCCAGACCCAGGCAGACCTTCTTGCCCAGCGGGCCCAGGCGGCTGATGAGCATGTCGGTGCCGAGGTGGCCGTTTTCCTTGACGGCAACGATGGCGCCCAGAAAGGTCAACCAGATGAAGGCCCAGCGCGACAGCTCTTCGGACACCGTGATGCCAGAGTTGAAGACATAGCGCAACACGACGTTGCCAAAGACCATCACCACCATGGCGGCCAGCAAGGCGACGAGCAGCAGCTCAAGCAACTTGCAATAGCCGTTGATGGTCCTGTCGATCAGCTTGGTGATGTCGGTCATGGGCACTCCACTGCGCGCCACAGCCCACCCCAGGCGGTCCCCGATCACGCGAACCGAATAATGTACGAACTAGTACGTTATTGTCCAGGTGAAAACCCTGGGTGGCGCATGGTTTGGGGCGCGGCCGGTGCGCGCGCAGGGGAGGTGCGCAGGGGAAGTGCGCGAACCTCAGCGCCGCACAAAACGCACGATCATCTCCACGATGCTGTCGCGCCGCGCGATCAGCGTCGCCGCCTGGCCCAGATCGCGGTCAAAGATCAGCGAGAAGGTGTGACGGTTGGCAATGTTGAAAACACTCAGGGCGCTGATGGACATGTGCAGATCAACGGCATCGATGCCGGTGCGAAACACTTTGGCCTTGAGGCCGCGCTCGTAGACGCGCTTCAGGCCCTCGATGGCCGGGATGTTGAGTTGATGGATCAGCTTGCTCTGCGCCAGGTACTCGCCACGGTGGATGTTTTCGGTCTGCACCAGGCGCACGAAATCGGGGTTGGCCCACTGGTAATCGACGGTGAAACCCACCAGCCGGCGCAGCGCATCTTCGGGCGCCAGATCGTCCAGATTCAACTCGGCCTCGATCTGGCGGATGCGCCGGTAGGCTTCTTCCAGCACCGCCACATACAGCCCCTCTTTGCTGCCGAAGTAGTAATAAATCATGCGCTTGCTGGTGCGCGTGGCCTCGGCAATGGCATCGATGCGGCCACCCGCCAGGCCCTTCTCCGAGAACTCGTGCGTGGCCACCTCAATGATGTTGGCGCGGGTGCGCTCGGGGTCGTTGGTGCGGCCGGTGTCGTGGCTGGGTTTGGCTGCCTTGGCTGCCTTGGCCGCAGGCATTGCCGTGGCCGGCTTGGCTGTGGGCAATGCCCTGCCCAGCTTGGCACGCTGAGTGACCTTCCCGGCAGTGGCGGGCTTTTGTACTGGCTTGTTCATTTGGGCGTAGCTTAGCCCAGTGGGTCAGTGGGCGGGGGCAGTGTTCATACGACGACAACGGTCATCGGTCAGAACGCCAGGCCTAACTCAATTCGTACCAAACGCCTCGCCCAGCACCGCGCAAGGTGAGTTGGCCGCGCTCAACAAGGGCGCGAAGGTGCTGCTTCAAGGTGTTGCGACTGCTGCCGGTGAGCAAGATCGCGTCGTTCATGGTGATGCGCCCATGCTCGCGGGCGAACTCGACGATGCGCATCGAAAGATCGGGCAGCGCAGCCAAGATCAACCGCTCGCGCTCGACCTTTCGGCTCAAGCGCCGCACCTGTTCGGCCAGCGAGCGCAGGAAGAACAGCAGCCACGGCTGCCAGTTCGGGGCCGGGCTGCGGATCGTGCCCTGGGTCTGCCGCAGGGCCAGGTAGTAGGCCTCCTTGCTGTGCTCCACGACGCTCTCCAATGAGCTGTAGGGCACATAGGCGTACCCCGATTGCAGCAGTAGCAGGGTGGTGAGCACGCGGCTCAGGCGGCCATTGCCATCTTGAAAGGGATGAATCTCCAGAAACACCACCACCCACAGCCCAATCAGCAGCAGCGGGTGCATCACTGCGGCACGCCGCTCGGCGACGTACCAGGTCACCAACTCGGTCATGAGGCGCGGTGTGTCGAACGGCGACGCTGGCTCGAAGACCACGCCCAACGGCCGGCCGTTCTCGTCAAACGCGGCAACACTGTTGCTCGACTTTTTGTACTGGCCGCGATGCCAGGCGTCTTTCTCGCTGTGGACCAGCAGGTCGCGGTGTAGCTGTTTGATGTGGTTCTCGGTGAGCGCGATGTCCTGCCATGACAGGAACACCAGCTCCATGAGCTTGGCGTAGCCCGCCACTTCTTGCTCGTCGCGGGTGCCGAATTTCTGGATCTGCAGGTTCGAGAGCAAGCGCTCGACGTCGCGGTCCGAGAGCTTGCTGCCTTCGATGCGTGTGGACGAGCCAATGCTCTCGATCGTTGCCACGCGCAGCAGGGCGGTGAGGCGATCCGGTGCCAGCGTGCCCATGGCTCGCCAGGCACCCTTGAACTCGTCAATGCTGGCCACCAGGGTGAGGACTTCAGGCGTGATCTGAACCGTGGATGACTGGATCATTTGTCAGCATGCTAAACCATTTACTCACCCAATTACACCCATTTCCGCAGGACACGAGAGGCTCACCTGTTTCCATGACCACGGAATCAAACAGCCGGCAGTTCCATGCGCCCGCGGTCGGCCACTGACCCCGACTCCCCTCACCCCACCCTGGCCGTCGCCACCTGCATCCGCAGCCCCAGTGCCGCCAGCACCTTCAGCACCGTGGCAAAGCTCGGGTTTCCATCCACCGACAAGGATTTGTAAAGCCCTTCCCGGCTCATCAGGCAACCTCCGTGCTTCGCACTTCGGTATTCGCCTTTCGGGCGGCCGGGCAGGCTCATGCCCGCATCTCGGGCGGTCTGCGCCATGCCACGCGAGCGGGCCACTTCGCCCAACACGATGGCAATGAACGCCGGATCGTCAGCGGCTTCTTCAAGCGCCGCCTGAATGAAGGCAGCGCAGTCCTCAGGCGTCTGCAAACCGTCCTGCACATCCCAGCGGGTTGTCTCGATGCTCATGATTGCCACTCCTTGGCCAACTTGATGGCGGTTTCGATGTCATGCTGCTGCGTGGACTTGTCGCCACCGATCAGCAGCAACGCCACGACCTTGCCACGCTGCGCGAAGTACACGCGATATCCAGGGCCGTAGTCAATCTTCAGCTCGACGACACCGTCCGTGAGAACCCGGTGTTGGCCCATGTTGCCGCGTGCAAGGCGCAGGATTCGCACGTCGATGCGATGCCGGCCCTGTCACACCCGCCGCAGCGCCAAGCCCTTGCTCACCACCACACGCCCGGCCTTGTCCACCGCCAGCACATCCACACCCCAGCGCCGGGCCAGGGCTAACGCATCGTTCAAGCCGCCCATGAACATCGGCTTGGTCAGGCCATCGGCCAAGGCCGCGCTGTGGGCGGCGACGACGACGGTGGCCAGTTCGGTGGGTGAATAACCACTGCGCGGATCGAGGATGTGGTGGTCGCGGCGGTCGGTGCTGAAGGCCAGTTTGTCGTCGGACGAGCAGGCCAGGGCGCGGCCGTCTGCTGGCAGGGTGCCGGGCAGGGTGCCGAGCAGGGCGCCGAGCAGCTTGGCGCCACGCGGATCGGCCACGCCAAGCTGCCAGGCGCCGCCTTGCCTGGATGCACCCATAGGCCACCACTCCCCCGTGTCGAGCAGCGCATCGCGCACGCCGTGGCGCAGCAGGGCGGCGCGCGCCATGTCGGCGGCGTGGCCCTGGGCGATGCCGTTCAAGGTGATGGCCATGCCGGGGCGGGCCAGGCGGATGGCGGTGTCGCTGACCTGCAAGCCGCGCCAATCGACCAGGGCACGCGCCGCCGCCAGCTCGGCCGCATCGGGGCGGCGGCCCTGGCCATGCGACCGGGCCCACAGCGCCCACAGGGGCTGCACCGTGGGATCAAACTGGCCACTGCTTTCGGCCGCTATTTTCCTGGCCAGGCGCAGCAATGAAACCAGCTCGGCATCGGGCCGCAACAGCAGCCCCTCGCGGTTGAGCCGGCACACCTGGCTGTCCGGCCGGAACAGGCTCATCTCTTGATCGACGCGCTGCACCGCGGCGGCCGCGGCGGCAATGCCGGCCTCGGCCACGGCGGCATCGGCGTGGCCGGCCTGCAGCCACACCGTGGTGCCAAAGGCGATGAGTGCCCGGTCGCGCCATTGCAGCGAGGCGCCGGCATAACACAAGGCTGCAGGCGACACCGCGGCGCCGGCCATCGCCGCCCCCGCGCCCAATGCAAAGCGCAGTGCCTGCCTTCTGCCGGTGTGCACTGCTGTGCCACCCAACTGTCTAATTGGGTGGTCGCCTTTCGGGCGGCCGCGCAGGCTCATGCGACGATCCTTTCTTCCTGCGCCATCGGCGCGACCACAGGCAGCGCCCGAATCGGAATCAATCGCCCCTTGCGCTCCATCACCAGGGGCAGACAGTGTTTGTCGTCGTCGTGGATTTCCACGCAGTCCAGGCACTGGAAGCATTCGTCGTAATCGATCTTGCCGCTGGGTGCGATGGCCTGGTAGCCACAGCCGTGGCGGCAGGTCTGGCAGGGCGTGCCGCACTCGGCCTTGCGCGGGATCCATTGCCACTGGCGCAGCTTGCCCAGCACTGCAAACACCGCGCCCAGCGGGCAGACATAACGGCAATAGCCGCGGTACACCACCATGCCCAAAACCAGGCAGGCGATGGCAAACACCAGGTAGGGCCACTCACGCTGGAAGTGCATGCTGATCGAGGTTTTGAAGGGCTCGATCTCGACCAGTTGTTCGGTCCACGCCGCCGAGGCCACGGCCGAGGTGCACAGCAGCGCCAGCACGGCGTACTTCACGCGCTTGAGCAGCACATCGGTGCGCAGCTTCAGGCGCTTTTGCGCCAGGCCCAGCGGCTTGGCGGCCAGGGCGATCAGCTCTTGCAGCGCACCAAAGGGGCACAGCCAGCCGCAGAAGGTGCCGCGGCCCCAGACCAGCAGCGTCACCCCCGTGAAGGCCCACAGCAGCACGGCCATGGGGTCGGCCAGCAAGAACTCAGTGCTGCGGCCCGCGGCCAGCGCCTCGATCAAAGCGGTGAGGCTGACGATGGTGAGCTGGCCCTGCGCATACCAGCCCACAAACACCAGCGTGAACAACAGGTAGGCGATGCGGAACTTGGTGAGCCGCCCGGCCTGCGCGACCAGCTTGCGCTGCGCCAGCAGCACCGCCACCAGCAGCGCCAGGGCCACGCCCAGGATGGCCAGATCGGTGGCGCGCTTGCCCCAGGGCTCAAGCCAGCGCGGGGTCTCGCGCTCGGGCCGGTAGGCCTCGATGTCCTTGATGGCAAAGGCCATGCTGAACTCGGCGCGGGCCACGGCCTCGGGCGCATCGCCGGTGCGGCGCCAGGCGCTCAGCTGCAAGATGGTCGGCTGTTCGATCTGCAGCTTGCTGCCATCGGCCGCCGGCAACACGGTGTAGTAGCGCGCTATCGACGTGGCCGACACCCCCGAGCGCTGGCCCGACAGGCGCAGGCCTTGCTGCCAAGGCAGCTCGCGCAGCGCAAAGCTCTTGCTGCCTTGCGCCAGCATCAGGCCGGCGCCGCGGGTGCGCCCGGCATCGGCCTGCGGCGCCACCAGCGGATGGCGGCCGCCATCGAGCACCAGCAGCACCTGCTCGCCCTGCTCGCGCAGCGCGCGCACCTCGCGCCAGCGCGGTGTCTCCAGCACATTGCGCCCGGCCTGCGGCAGGCCCACCCAGGCGACCCACAGGTCCAGCGCCGCGACCTGCGGCCGGATCAGGCCTTCGGCGTCGCGGCCCGCGCCCTCGCTGCCCTTGAATTTGGCCTCCAGCTCGGCCTGGCTGATGGTCCAGGCCTGCACCAGGCCGGCCGCGGACAGGCCGTTCCAGCCGGTGCGCAAATAGCGGTCATCGGGGCCGCTGGGTTCGGGCTTGCGGGCAGTGCCGGGGGCGGCCGACTTGTCGGATTGCGCACGTGCCGCTTCCTGCGCCACCTGCGCGGACGATTCCATGATGCTGCGGTCAATCGCTGTGGTCGTCACCGTGCCGGCAACAACGCCGTGCAGCGTCGCCTTGGTGGGGGTGACGACGCGCTGGGCCCGCGCGGTGAGCACCTGAATCTCGTGCTGCACGGTGAGCGACTGGTACTGCTCGCCAAACTCGGTGAGTACAGCCGTGCCCTTTTCCGACCGGAAGATGGGCTCGAAGTGCGACAGCAGACGCGAGGTCAAAAAAGTGCCGTCTTTGTCCAGCACCACAAACACATTCAGCGGCTTGCCGCCATAGCCGGCCACGGGTTCGAGATCGATGGTCTCGAAGGCATAGTGCATGAGCTCGGGTGTGGCGTTGCTGCGCTTGAAAATCGGCCAGGCCGGCAGGTGGCCCAGGCGCTCGCCCACCACCATGTGCGGCGGGAACATGGCCTGGACTTGCTCGCGCTTCAAGGTGCCGGCCAACGCCGGTGCCGCGGCCACGAGCAGCGCGGCCAGGGCGATCAGGGCCTGCCTGGCGGACTTCAACAGGGTGACGAAAGGCATCACTGCATTGTCGATGCGCGCCCCAGGCGCATCTGTCGCCGATGGGCCGCCGCCCACCCGGGTTTACGCTGTTTCAGCGTTGCACATCGGACAGCGCCGCGCCACGCTGGCCCAGGCTGCGACATGCTTTACTGCCCTCGGCACTACAAGTAGCTTAGCCCCGTGACGGCCAGTGGCGTCGACAACAAGCCAAAGTGTGTGAAGGGCTGAGCCATGGTTCCCGGATGGCGCGGCGCCGGCAACACCGATCGGCGCTGGTGCCGTAGGCCGCAGGCATGTCGAGCACGGCCTGCGCCACAGCGAGGTGCATATTGCCGCCATCACCGATCTCAGCGTGCGGCCTTGACCCTGGCCGGGCAGTGGGCACCGGGAAATATTTTCGCAAGCCCTGCATCCATTGGACTCGCCCACGGGTAGTGCCTGATGTGAGCCACGGCCACACCGCCCCCATCCACATCGCCCAAGGAGCACATCCATGAACAAGCCTCTCGTCACCACCCTGGCCTTGGCCATCGCAGCATTGCTTTGCGCCTGCGCCGGCACCCCTGCAACCAGCCCACCAATGGCCAAGACGTTCAGCCAGGACGGCCTGCCCGACGCGGTCAAAGTCCCGGCCGGCCACCGCGTCGCGCTGGAGACCGTGGGCGTCGGCGAGATCACCTATGAGTGCCGCGCCAAGGCCAATGCGCCAGGCGCACACGAGTGGGTTTTTGTCGGCCCTCAGGCCGACCTCAATGCCCGCACCGGCAGCAAGCTCGGCAGCTACTACGGCCCGCCCGCCACCTGGGCGGCAAACGATGGCTCGAAGATCACCGGTGCCCAACTGGCCGTGGCCCCCGCCGCCGCCGGCAGCATCCCCTTGCAGTTGGTGAAGGCCAATCCGGCGGTGGGCAGCGGCGCGATGGCTGGCGTCACCTACATCCAGCGCGTGGCCACACGTGGTGGTGTGGCACCGGCCAGCCGTTGCGAAGGTGCCGACCAGGGTCGCAAGGAAATTGTCAAGTACCAGGCCGACTACATCTTCTGGAAGGCCGCTTAAGGGGCCCGCACGACCCTCGGCCCGGGCTGTCTGAGGCCCCTTTGTGGGCCCGGCCCGTGCACGGCCTGAGTCCCGACGCGCTGCTAAAGTGCCCGCGCCTGCACAGACACTCGACCCGGCCCGCTGTACTTGAACACGACCTCGCCGCCGTTTGACTATGAAGCCGCCGTGCTGGCCTGCGCCCGCGGCGAGCGCTTCGCGCTGCGCGCGCTTTACGAACGTGAAGGCCGCTGGTTGTTGGGGGTGGCGATGCGCATCGTGCGCGAGCGCGAGCGCGCCGAAGATGTGTTGCAAGAGGCCTTCCTGCAGATCTGGCAACACGCATCGACCTACCAGCCTGCACTGGGTTCGGCGCGCGGCTGGATCTATACCGTGGTGCGCCACCGCGCACTGAACGAAGTGCGCCGGCCCGAGCGGGTGCAGACGCTGGACCCGATTGAGTTGGCAGTGCTGTCCGATGAGCGACAGTCGGCCGATTCGGATGCACATGAGCGCGAGCTCGACGGCGAGGCACTGGAACGCTGCTTGCAGGGCCTGGATGAGCCGCGGCGGGCCTGTGTCTTGCATGCCTTTGTCGATGGCTATACGCATGAGCAGATCGCCGAACGCCTGTGCACACCCTTGGGTACGGTGAAGTCGTGGATTCGCCGCAGTCTGGCCAGCCTGAAGGAGTGCATGGCGTGATCGAAGTGCGCAGCGCCGAGGAGCGCGACACCACGGCCGGTGAGTACGTGCTCGGCACCCTCAACGCCCTGGACCACGCCGCGGTGGCCGCCGCGCTGGGCCAGGACGCGTTGCTCGGCGCGGCCGTGTTTGCCTGGCAGGACCGACTCTTGGCGCTCAGCGCGCGCTGCGCTGCGCTCACGCCTTCAGCACAGCTGTGGTCACGCATTGACGCGGCGGTACAGGCCCTGCCCGGCGCCGCTGGTCACCCGCAGCCCAGCATCCCCAGCCCGAACACGAACCGAAGGCCTGCCCTGCCCTGGTGGCAACGCTTGCGGCTGTGGCAGGGCCTCAGTGGCCTGGCGCTTGCGGCATCGGTGTTCATGGCGGTGTTGCTGGGCCAACAAATGGCTGCCCCCGTGCCCACCGGCCCGCGCTATCTGGCCCTGCTGCAAAGCCCGCAGGACCGCAGCACCGGCTGGATCGTGGAACTGCAGGCTGGCCGCAAGCTGCGCCTGGTGCCGGTGGCCGACATGGCACCGGTGCCGGCCGGGCATTCCTTGCAGTTCTGGACCAAGCCGCAAGGCGCGGCGGCGCCGACCTCGCTGGGCCTGGTGCGCGCCGCGCAAAGCCTTGAGCTGCCACTGTCGGCCTTGCCTGGGATCGGCCCGCAGCAGCTGTTCGAGGTGACCCTCGAGCCCGAAGGCGGCTCGCCGATCGCGCGCCCCACCGGCCCGATCCTGTACGTCGGGCGCACGCAGGCCATCTGAGCGCGCCAAGGGTCGGCCCCGGGGCCAAGCCAAGGCAGCCACAGTGGCGGCCTTGGGCTGCACCTTAAATATCAGGAACTTGTCAGCATTCGGTCAAGACCCGAAGCGGGGGTGTGCGTACGGTCTGGGCCAAGCGCAAGCATGGGCCGCTTTGAGCCCTGCCGGCGCAAGGAGAAATGCCATGACCAGCCTGAACATGAGCCATCGATCCAAGCGCAGCGCACACGCACCCCGATGGCTGGGATGCGCCACCTGGTGTCTGCTCGCGTCCGCCTTGCTCATGCTCGCGCCCAGCGCCACCGCCACCGGCGCCGCAGACGCTGGCCACCTGCCGCACGCCCGCAAGCCCGTCTCGCTGGAGGAGATGGCCAGGCGCGTGACGCAAACGCTGCAAACCGGCCGCTCACGCAACGAAACCGTCGAGCTGGCGGACCCGCCAAGCCTGCCCCTTGCCACACCCATGGCCTGGGACGATCTACGGCGCACGCTGGCCCAGCTGGATCGGTGGCTGGCCGCCGACGACAGCAAGCCACCCCGCGAGCCGGCCTTCACCGGCCTTGCCCGCGCCTCTCGGCGGGCGGCGGGTGAGGCGCACGAGAGCATGGTGCAGGTACAGACCGATTTCGCCCTGGCCATGCGCCATCTCGAAAAGGCCACGCGCCTGATGCACAGCGCGCGCGGCATGCTGCGGCGCGGCAGCCCGCAGGCCATTTGGGCGACCCAGGTGCTGAACGAATTCACCAGCGTCGGCGCGCGCCTGGCCGCGGACGGCCTGCAACGCGCACGCAACGGTGGCGTCGACAGCCTGCGCCTGAATGCCGCTGCCCAGGCGCTGCAGGCCGGGCTGGCGCTGCAACTGGGTGGCAACTTCGTGCCGGCCTTTGGCCAATTCGGGCTGGGCATCACGGTGGGCGCCATACCGGTGTTTGACATGGACCGCTTTGAGTCGAACATCAACACGGTCTTCGACTCGCAGACGGTGGGCTACCAGTACGCAATTGCCCGCGAGGGCGTCCTCGTGCGCTCCAGCGAACTTGGGCAGGGCGGACTGGCACGCACCAATGCCGACCCACCCAACACCGGGCAGGTGGCCACCAAGGAGATGAACATTGCCAGCATCAGCAAGACCATCACCGCCACGGTGCTGCTGCGGCTGCTGGAGGATCGCAATGTCTCGGTGGACAGCCCGATCGCGCCCTGGTTGCCGGCGAATTGGGTGTTGGGCGTGGGCATCGGGCCGGGTGCCGCCCCGCAGTTGAGCTTCCGTGAACTGCTGACCCACCGCAGTGGCCTGAACGCCAATCTCAACACCGCCTACCGCTACGCCGATCTGCAGACCTATGCGGCGGCCGGCATCGTCGCCAATGACAAGCTGTTCATGGTCTACCAGAACGCCAACTTTGCGATGTTCCGCGTCGCCATTCCCTACCTGCGCTTCGGCGCCAATGGCGTGAACCAGATCGCCGCACTCGTGCCCAACGCGCCCTTTGACGAGGTGATCGCCGGCCTGTACATCGAGACCGTGCGCGAGCTCGCCTTCGCGCCCACGGGCTTCGTGCAGGGTGGCTGCGTGGCCAGCGACCCGACGCCGACGATGTCCTACCCCTTCCCGTCCAACGGCCAGGCCGGCATCCAGCCCGGCGACTGGATCAACCGCTGCGGCAGCGGCGGCTGGTACCTGTCGAGCGTCGAGTTGCTGGGCGTGATGGCGTTTCGCCGCTACAGCAATCTGATCCTGTCGCCGGCCACACGCCAGTTGATGGACTTCAACTACCTCGGCTGGATGGACCCCGACAACTACGGCTTTAGCAAAGGCCTGTACGGCAACTATCGAAGCCATGGCGGCGACCTGACCGTCAGCGGCCCCCTGGGTGCCTGCTACATGGAGTTCTTCAACGGCGTGCAGGTCGCGCTGAACATCAACTCGGCCGGCGGCAATTACCTGGGCAACAACAGCTACCAGTGCACGGCAGTGAAGTGGGCCTTCGAGAACGCCTTCATTGCGCCGTGAGCGCGTCGGGGTGAGCCGGGGCGGGCGCCCCGCCCAAAAACAAGCGCTCGATATCGGGGTCGTTCAGCAGCTCATCGGCGGGCTTGTGCAACACCAGCCGGCCCGACTCCAGAGCGATGGCCTCATCGGCCATCTTCAAGGCGCTCTTGACGTTTTGCTCCACCATCAAAATCGTCGTGCCTTGCTCTGCCAGCGCGCGCAGCAGCTTGAAGACGTCAGTCACCACCAGCGGGGACAGGCCAATCGATGGCTCATCAATCAGCAGCACCTTGGGCCGCAGCAGCAGCGCGCGACCCACCTCTAATTGCTTTTGCTCGCCCCCTGAGAGCGACGAGGCCTTGCTGTGCAGGCGCTGGCCCAGGCGCGGGAAGAGTGTGAGCACCTCGGGGATGCGCTCGCGCGTGGTCTTCATGCCCAGGGTGATGCCGCCGAGCTCAAGGTTTTCGATCACCGAGAGCTGACCG